>CAUTXF010000001.1:0-161903 GCA_963542215.1 uncultured Oribacterium sp.
CCTTCCGGTAGGGAAAGTATCTCTTTCTCCCAAAGAGAGCTTCCGCAGGCCTCTAAAAAGCCCTTGGTATAGAGGGAAAAGAGGGGAAGGGACAGAGAGATTTTGCTCAAATCCTCTTCGTCCTCCGCTCCGGTGTTGGCACCAAAGCGGATGGCATCTCCAAAATCAAAGATGGAAAGCCCGGGCATGACAGTATCCAAGTCAATGATGCAAAGCGCCTTCTCCATATTGGCATCAAAGAGTACATTGTTTAACTTGGTGTCGTTGTGGCTTACCCTTAGCGGCAATTCTCCCTTCTTTAAAAGCGCCAAAGCATAGGACAAGTCTTTCTCATGGGAGAGGAAAAACTGAATTTCCTCTTCACAATCTTTTTTTCTATCGAATTGATCCTCTTCTACAGCCTTCAGAAAATGCTGAAAACGCTGTGGGCTGTCATGGAAGTGGGGGATGGTTTCATGCAATTTTTCTGCGGGAAAGTTGGAAAGCAGCTTTTGAAAATGTCCAAAGGCATAGGCACTTTCATAAAAGTGTTCCGGCTTTTCTACAAGGTCAAAGGCCTTACAGTCGGTAATATAGAGATACATTCGGAAAAAATTCTTCTTCTCATCTTCGTAATAGAGGCTTCCGTCCTTGGTTTTGATAATCTGCAAGCTTTCCCGTTCCGGATTTCCGCCCTGTTTCTTGATTTCTTCCGTCATAAAGCGGCAGACCAGATCTACATTTTCCATTAACTCTCTGGGTTTTGTGAAGATTTCACTGTTGATTCGTTGCAGAATATAGTTTCTGCCGGCTTCCACCAAAAAGGTATCATTGATATGCCCGGAACCATAGGGGGTACAGGATTTTATCTCTCCCTCCAAAGTGAATCGGGAAAGGGCATTTTGCAATTCTTTGTTTGTTAATTTGTTTTTCATAGGACTTCCTTTTCAAAAAATAGCATGAGGAAAAAACTGCAGCTTTGCACTGCAAGGATTTACGCTTTTTATCCCTTTACACCGCCTCCGGTTACTCCCGCAATAATTCGCTCGGAAAGGAAGAGGTAGAGCACAAAGGTGGGTAAGAAGACAATGATGACAGAGGCAAACATCCCTGCCCAGTCTCCGGTATATTTCATGGAGTTAATCATGGAGTAGAGTCCAACCGCCACAGAACGGACCTGGTCGGAGTTTCCGAAAATCAGGGAAATGAAGTACTCGTTCCAGACATTGATAAAGTTAAAAATGCTGACAGTGATAATGCCCGGTTGCGCCATGGGCAACATAATCTGCCAAAAGCATTTTCCGGGAGGACAACCGTCAATGGCGGCCGCCTCTTCAAAGGCTCTGGAAATATTGGCAAAAAATCCCATCAGGAAAATCGTGGTGTAAGGTACATTGATGCCCACATAGAGGAAAATCAGGGTAAGCTTGTTGGGGATTACATGATTTAAAATGTCCAGTCCTGCCACCATGGCAAAGAGGGGCAGAACAATCATGACCACCGGTACACCCATGGATGCCACAAAGGCATTTTGCATGAGCTGATTTCCCCTAAAGGAAAAGCGGGAAAGGGCATAGGCTGCCGGGGCACAGACCAAAACCAAAAGAAAAACGGAGCTCAGGGAATAAAAGAGAGAGTTAAAAAAGATGGTGGATACATCGGAATTTACCCAGGCCTTTTCATAATTCTCCCAGTGGAAACCGGAGGAAAGTAACTTGTTGGCAAAGATTTCCTTGGTGGTGGAAAAGCTGGCCAAAACCACCCAACCCAGCAAAACCACTGTGAAGAAAATCCAAATCAAAAGCAGCAGATAAGCAGGGGCTAAACGCAACTCCTTCTGCCAACGTATGGGATCTCTATAAGTTTTTTCTTTGGAAAAGAATGACATATTGTTTCTCCTTCTTGTTTATGTTCCTATTCTATCTTTTATACAGACCGGCTTTACGGACTTTTAGAAAATGATTTAGCCATCCTAGACTTAGTAATAAGATTTTTCATAATGGAAAATACTTTAGAATCTTAGCTATAGTATTTTCAGCAATTCTAGAACTCCAAATCCTTGTCCTTGAAGAGTCGATTGCAAAGCTGGAAGATTAGGACTACACAAAGGCTTAAGCAAACCCCTACCGCGGCTCCGATTCCCGCATTTCGTTCCGTAACACTGTTTCCTGCTCCGAAAATCTGCATATACATATAGACCATGGGGGTGATGGTCTGGGTGTCCGCCGTTACCGTGGAGAAAAGCTGGGACCAGACGAAGAAGCCTACACTGCTGACAGACCACATGGTGATATTGGTATGGAACATTCCCTTTAAAAGAGGAAGGGTAATATGTCGGAATTGCTGGAGTCTATTGGCGCCGTCTAAGGTGGCAGCTTCAAAATAATCACCACTGATTCTCTCGATGCCGCTGGCAAAAATCAACATGTGATAGCCCACCATGCCGAAGCAATAGGCAATCAAAAGAGCCATAAACTTATGGTCATTGCTGAGCCATTGAATTCTGGCCAGCTTATCCAGATGCATCATGGTGAAAATGCTCTTCAGTAAGCCGAATTTCGGACTGTAAACATACTGGAGCCACATGGTGGCTAAGGCCACTGCAGAAACAATATTGGGGAGATAAATCATGGCACGGAAAAAGCTTTTGCCACGAATTCCGGAGGTTATAATTACTGCAAAAAGAAGGGAAAGGCTAAGCACCAGGATTCCCCCCAAAGCCCAAATCCGGAAAAGATTTCCCATAGAAATCCGGAAAAGGGTGGTGCTTAATAGCTTTTGATAGTTTTCCAATCCCACAAACTGCCATTTGGAAAAGGCATCCGTTACCCCGTCAATCTTAAAGAAGCTCATACAAAATGTTCTCAGGATGGGATAAAGAAATACCAAAAGAAAGAGAATTGCCGCAGGACTGACAAAGGCAAATAGTATAGCAGAATTCTTTTTCACTGTAGCCTCCTAAAAAATTGGCTGTAAAAAAAGAAGTTTTAAGGGATTTCCCTCCCCGGCTTGGAGGAGGGCCTTGATTTCCTTTTTTCACAGCGTCAAATGTCATTTTACTATTTCATTACTTCTGTAAATTCTTTACAAACTCTTCAGCAGTGATGCTGCCGCCGCAAAGCTTTGTGAAGTTCTCCTTTAAGATAGGAGTCATATCTGCATTATCTTCTGCGGAAGCTGCCCAAGGATAACGAGTTTTTAAGCTCTCCATAACAGGCTTTACAGAGGATAAAATCTCAGGCCATTCCTTATTGTCGCTGTCTGCGGGAATTCCCAAAGACATCTCGGAAAGCTTCTGATCGTACTTACCCTTGGTGAAGTAGGTAATTAACTTGAATGCATCTTCAGCATGCTTGGAATTCTTGTTGATTGCCAATACTTGTGCTCCGAAGTTTGCTGCCTCAATGCCGTCTACTCCATTTTCTACTGCAGGATAGCTAAAGCATCCCCACTGGAAGTCATCGCCGGCAATGTCCTTCACTTCGTTTGGAAGCCAAGAACCGTTTAAGTAGATTGCAGCGGTTCCTGCAGCCAATTCCTGGTTCTGTCCTGCAGGCCAAACATTGGAGGCAATGCTCTCGGAGAAATAGCCCTTCTTGGCAAAATCTTCATAAGCCTTAGCTACTGCAAGAACGGAAGGATCATCCCACTTTCCTTCTTTTACAATTTCGGAAGCCTTTTCATAACCGTTGATTCTGGAAAGGTGATATCCGAAGCTGCTTAGGATATAAGCATCATCACTGGTGATAGGAGCATAGCCTTTCTCCTTGATTAATGCACAAGCCTTATCCAACTCTTCCCAGGTCTTAGGTACTTCCTTAATGCCTGCTTCTTCGAAGATTGCCTTATTGTAGAAGAAGGCAAATACGTTTGGCTGGTAAGGAATAGACTTTAAAGTTCCTCCACCAACTTCTCTACAAGCTGCGATAAGGCCGGCATTTGCAGTCTTTTCGTAGTCATTGGCTTTTGCCAATTCCTCTAGATCCAAAAGATAGTCGGACCAGGTCTTGTTTACACGGTCGATATCCTCATCGAAAAGATCAATATTGGTTCCGGCATCCAGTGCGGGCTGCAATCCTTCACGAATTCCGGTTCTTCCCTTAAACTGCACATCTACGGCAATGCCGGTATCCTTGGTGAAAGCATCAATGGCTTCTTTCAAAGCCTGTCCCTGTGGCTCTGTAGCCTCCCACATGGACCAGTATACTAATCCGTCTCCACTCTGTGCGGAAGCATCAGTCTTTTCCGCTTTGCTGCCTGCTTCTGCCTTGCTTTCGCTTTTCTCATCTTTTGCGCTTTCCTTTGTCTGGCTACCGCCGCATGCTGTAAGTGCAAGAGCTAAGGATGCCATTACGGCGATGGGATACAATAATTTTCTTTTCATATTTTCCTCCGTTTTCCAGAAAATTCCCTTGCTTACTGTAGGGGATTTCCTCTCTTTGTCCTGCTTCTTCTTATTTTTTATGAATTATATAGAAGAAACAAAAACATCTGTTATTTTCTTCTAAGTATAGGGAGAATTTCCTAAATAATCTTTATACGATTGTGTAAAGCATTTATCTTTTTGATTTCATACTCTTCTGACTTATTAGGACATATACTTTTTTTATTCTTTCTTTTACGTATATCGTTTACAGTTTTTCTGCCCTATGCCACTGCATTTCCCCGGCTTCCAAATGGATTTCCTGTAGCCTTCCCTTTCCGTCATAATAGCCGGTATCTTGAGGCACTTGGCTATTGTTTAAAACTGCAAGCAGTCCTTTTTCCGGATAGGCATGAACTTCACAGTTGGGGTTTGTGGCCTGGTAGAGAGCATATTCATTTTCCTTACCGCAGCTGTATAGAAGTGCCCGTAAAAGAAGTCTGGTGTTTTTCGGAGAATAGGGAAGTCCTGCCATATAGATGCCTCGTCCCTTTCCGAATGCATGGGCAGAAAGGTGTACAGAACCGTCGCTATATTCCAAAATCTCTGTATCCTTGTCCGTTGCGTAAACGTTTTTCTTACTCTCCCCAAAGGAAAGCTCTTCCTTGGAGAAGTCTTCCAATAGGAAGTGAGCGGTCTTTTCCGTTTTAAAATACTTGTCTGTAGAAAGGCTGAAGCCCAGCTCCTTCTCCACACCGAGGACATCGGAAAGCTGGAAGAAGCTGCCTTGATACTGAGTAGCGCAGGGTTCTCCCACACCGATAAAGCCGCCGCCCTCATAAACGAATTGCCGTAGTATGGTGCAAAGCCTTTCATTTTGCCAGATTTCTCCACCGGACCAGGAGGTACCTGCATCACCCGCATTCAGGATGACATCAATGTCTTTTGGGATACCATTTTCCAAAAGATCGGTAAAGGAGAGGAACTCCACCTCCACCGCCATACCGGACAGGGCTTCCAATATACCGAAATAGCTGTAAATCTGCTGATAATACAGGGCGTGAGCCACCATATAAGCCTGCCAGGAGCGAATTTTTCCCCAGGCATTCAGGATGGCTACTTTACATTTGTTGTAGGCCTTCTGCCCCTTTACTTCCTGATGAATTTCTCTAAATTCCTCCGCCACCTTTTCCATGGTGTCCAAGAAGGCGGGAAATTTGTAGGCCAGGCTTAAATATCCGCCGTAACCGATGCGGTCAATGGGACTTCTGAAAATTGCCCGCCTTGCACTGATCCAGTTTTCTATTGCTTCCTTTTCGGGATGCATACCGGGGGAGAAGCTGTCCGGGAAGAAGTAGGGAAGGAAACGGCCTTCGGTATAACGGACTCCGGGAATGTCGGAAATCAGACGAAGAGTGGCACCTCCTCCCACACTTCCCACCACGCTGTCTAAGCCGATGGAGGGAAAATATTTTCCGTAGGGCTCTGTACCGATCCAGTTATCCCCAAGGAACATCATGGCTTCTCTGCCTTCCTTATGGCAAAGATCCACCAGTTCCTTGGCTTCCTTTGCCACAAAGCGTTGAATGAAATCCATGTAATCCAGATAAGCCTTGCCGGGAATGCGGAAGGTACTGTTAAAATATCCCTCATCCACCAAATCCTCCGGTCGAAGGGCATAGCCGTATTCTTTTTCAAAGGCCTCTAAAGCATCTGTGGAAACGGTATTTCCATAGCCGAACCAGTCCACATATTTTTCCTTTTCTTCATGATTGAAGAGAAGGGTAAAATGGTAGAAAAATGTGGTGAAGCGCACCACATCCGTATCCGGGTGTTCTGCCAGCCACTGACTGAGACAGGATTTGGCAAAGGCATTACTGTGGGGTTTCCGGATGTCAAAAGGGATGTCTCCGGGCTTATCCCCCCATTGGTTGGTAATGTGGTTATAAAGCTCTGTGGGGTCCCAAAGGGCATAGGCCAAAAAGCTCAGGGTATAACGATGGAAGGGAAGAGCATTTTCCAGAATCAGGAGATAATGGTTTCTCTCCTCCTTCTTTTCCGTTTTTAGGCTCCAAAGGGAGGGCTCTACCACTTCCCCTGTACTACGGTCTATAAGCTCCCACCATTTTTTCGGATCATGGTCAAAGTCCGGGCTTACCTGCTTTGGAAAGAAGCCTTCCATATAGGGGATTTCCAAGTGGGAGGAATAGGCGGTTAGAGGCTTTGACATCAGGTAAAATTGCTGACACTCCTCCGGATGCTTTTCGGCAAACTCATTGTGCCCTCTGGCTACAAAATAGGTGCTGTAAATTTTTACCGGCAGGGTTTTGCTTTTTGGGTCCAAATGGGTGCCGTCACTGTCTCTGATGGCATCCGCTCCCAAACGCTCCACCAGCTCCTTGGTTTCTTCAAAAAAATTCTCTTCTCCGGGAAGAGTTAATTGTCCTGTTCTTTTTCCCATACTGTTGCCTCTCTATTCCTTGGTATTTTCTGTTTTCCCTATTGCGAAATGCATCTGCATTTCTTGCTTTGCTCTGAGACCATTTCCTATGACTGCTATTTAAGACCGGTTTTGCTTTATAGCCATGATTGGTGTTAAAAGTAAAAATAAATCTACCCCGTATTTTAGTGCAAAAAGCATAAAAAATGGGAATATATATTTGCATGATTAGCGATTTAATTGGTATAATCGAATAGTACAGACGATAAGAAGGTGCAGTGCTAGGAGGACTTATGGATTATGAAAGCGTGTATTTGCAGGATTCTATAGAGATTTTGGAACTGGTTTCTCTACATTATTTTCAATATCATAAAGATTTTGCTTTTCCCGGAGAGGCTCATCCCTTTTGGGAATTTGTCTGCGTGGATTCCGGAGAAATCACCGCTATTGCGGGAGAGAAGGAGATTCCCCTGAAAAAGGGAGAAATACTCTTTCATGAACCCAATGAGTTTCATAATGTCTTAACCAACGGAAAGAGTGCGCCCAGCCTTGTGGTCATCAGTTTTTACTGTCACAGTCCCGCCCTCTGGCATTTTCGTAGAAAATGTCTTTCCGTTACAGAGCAGGAAAAACGGATCTTATCGAAAATCATTCAAGAAGGCAGCAATGTTTTCAGCGGAAGAATGGATCAGCCCTACCAAAAGAAGCTGCTTTTCTCTTCGGAGCAAAATTTCGGCGGGCAACAGCTGATTCGGCAGTATTTGGCGGAGTTTTTGATTTCCCTATACAGACGGTATTTTTCTTTGCCCTTACCGGGGAGAAGTAGGGAGTATTTTGTGGAAAAGGGAAATCGGAAACGGGAGCTTTATAACAGTGTGGTGGAGTACCTGGAAAGAAGGATTCAGGAGAAGCTGACGATTGAAGAAATCTGTCGAGATATGCTCTTGGGACGTTCTCATTTGCAAAAGCTCTTTCAAGAAGTGGGAAGCATGGGCGTGATGGAGCTCTTCCATAAGATGAAGATTGATACCGCAAAACGGATGATTCGAGAGGGGCAGTTAAACTTTACCCAGATTGCAGACCAGCTGGGCTACTCCTCCATTCATTATTTTTCCCGGCAGTTTAAAAAAGAGTGTGATATGTCTCCTTCGGAGTATGCTCAGTCCATAAGGTCTCTGGCGGAGGAGGCATAAGGGGAAGAGAGATAAAGCTATATAGAAGAGAAATGTCAGCAAAAAGGAGAGTGGATGCACTCTCCTTTTTGCTGCGGAGAAACATAAAAAAACCGCATATTTAAATTTTCTATAAATGTGAGAAATTATAAGTTTTCAGAATTTGTCATGCTATGCATTTTCGTTTATCCTATAAAAAGAAAAATTTTCTTTTTGACGCGAGTTTTAAGGCTTGTATAGAGGAAAGTGGATAGCACAATGTTTGATATTTCTTATTTTTTTTCTGTGGTTCCCAAGATTTTCCTAAAGGTTCCTGTAACCCTGGAAATCGCTTTAATCGCAACATTTTTCTCCCTGATTTTAGGCATTTTGATTGCCATTATTTCTTATTATCAGGTTCCGATTTTAAATCCCTTATGTAAATTTTTGGTTTCCTTTATGCGGGGAACCCCCATCGTTGCCCAGCTTTATTTCTTTTATTTCGGCTTGGCGGTTTACAGTGTCTTGGTAAGAGATATGACACCGATTTCCGCAGTGTCTTTCGTGCTGAGCGTCAATGTTGGAGCATTTATGTCAGAAAGCATCCGAGGAGCCCTTATGTCTGTGGAAGAAGGACAGAAAGAAGCGGCTCTGTCTTTAGGGATGACTCACTTTCAGGTGGTATACCGCATTGTTTTGCCTCAGGCAATTCGTGTGGCTATACCACCCCTCTTTAATGACTTTATCAATCTCATCAAATCCAGTTCCCTGGCCTTTATGCTGGGGGTTCCAGATATCATGGGAGCAGCCAGGACGGAAGGTTCCCAAAGCTATCGTTATTTTGAAGTCTACGGGGCAGTGATGCTGGTGTACTGGATTGTTATCAGTTTCTTTGATTTTTTCCGGAAAATAGTGGAGAAGCGCTTGAAGGAAGCTTACTAAGGAAAAGAGCTTTTCTTTAAGGAAATGCAAAGAAAACTTGGCTATCGCTTAGAAAAGCGGAACTTTTGTATAGGGAGGACGAAAAATGAAGAAAAAGAATTTATGGATTGCTTTGGCCTTGGCTGCATTGGCACTGAATGCCTGCGGAGGAGCTAAGACGGCAACAACTGCGGCAGGAACAGAGAAGACGAGTGAGAAGGCTACTGAGGCGGCTTCTGAGAAAGCCGAGGAGAAGGCGGGAGAAAGCGAGAAAGTTACAGAGAAGGCAGAAGGTGATAGTGCCAAGGTGGAAATCACAAAAGGAAGAACCGTCCATGTGGCGACTAGTGGTGGGGGAGAGCCCTACAGCTTGATTGACGATAAGGGCAACTGGACCGGTATTGATGCGGAAATCTGGAAGGAAATAGGAAATAGAACCGGTTGGACCATTGATGTGATGCAGGCCACCGGCTCCGGAGCAACCTTCGGACAGGTGGATGCGAAAAGAGCGGATGTGGCGGCAAACTGCTATGCGGTAAATGCAGACAGAGTACAGAAGTATCTGGTTTCTGTGCCTTACTACGGAGATGCGCAGTGCGTAGTGGTAAAGGAAGACAGTGCCATTAAGACCTTCGATGATTTAAAGGATAAGAAGGTTGGAGTATTAAACGGACAGGCTGCCCAGCAGACCATTGAAAAAATAGGACAGGAAAAGGGCTTTACCGTAACCCTGTATGAGGGAGAGAATGGATCTGCCGGTTATCAGGATGTGCTTTTGGGAAGACTGGATGCCTTTGCTTCCACTGATTCCGCAGTGTATAAGTGGGAAAGTGCCAGCAACAATAAGCTTCGTTTCTTGGACGAGCGTCTCTATGCCAACGACGTAGCGTACTACTTTGCCAAGACAGAGGAAGGCAAGAAATTAAGAGATGAGGTAAATGTGGTTCTTTCCGAGATGTTAGAGGACGGAACTGTAGCAAAGATTGTTGAGAAGTATATGTATTCCGATATGACCAAGAATATTATTCCTTACAGTGAGCTTGGTTTTACCGTGGAATAAGAAATAAGCGGAAGAGTATAAGAAGAGTATTCATACAGCAGTACATATTGAAGTATGCAAAGAATTATGTAAAGAAGCATACAAAGAAGCATACAAAGAAGTATGTAAAGGATTATGCATAGAAGTAGGGAGGACAATCCGTGGCAAAAGAAGTGCTCATAGAAATTGAACATTTGTCCAAAAGCTTTCCGGGAGGAACAGAGGTTTTAAAGGATATTTCCTTGGAGATTCATAAAGGAGATATTGTAGCCATCATTGGTCCCTCCGGAACGGGAAAGTCCACCCTGCTTCGTTGTTTAAATTATCTTACGGTACCCAGCGAAGGAAAGATTCGCATCGGGGAATGTACAGTGGACGCAAAGTCCCACACAAAGGAAGAAGTTTATGCTTTACGGCGGAAATCTTCCATGGTTTTTCAGCAGTTCAATCTGTTTAAAAACAAAACTGCCTTGGAAAATGTTATGGAAGCCTTAACGAAGGTGCAAAAGATGCCCAAAGCGGAGGCGGAAGAAATTTCCAAGCATTTATTAGAGCAAGTAGGGATGGGGGATAGAATGGACTTCTATCCGTCCAAGCTGTCCGGAGGGCAGCAGCAAAGAGTGGGCATTGCCAGAGCATTGGCGGTAAACCCCGAGGTGATTTTATTCGATGAACCCACCTCGGCTCTGGATCCGGAGTGGGTAAAGGAAGTCTTGGCTACCATACAAGAGGTAGCGAAAGAGGGGCGCACCATGCTTATCGTCACCCATGAAATTTCCTTTGCCAGACAGGTGGCAAACCGAATTTTATTTATGGAAGAAGGGAAGATTCAGGTGGATGCCCCACCGGAGGAGTTTTTCTCCGATACCAAACAGGAAAGGTTACAACAGTTTCTCTCCTTTGTCAGGAGGGAAGAGGAGCTGTAGCACAATATATTCTACTTGCGTCTATTTTGGAAAGGAGACAAACATGCAACTTGTACAGGATTTGCCGGAGATTTTTGAGAGCTTTGCGGAGCAGAGAAAGAAGTCCTTCCTGATGGTGAAGGAATGGAAAGACCAGGGAAAGCCCATTGTAGGATCTTATTGTACTTATTTTCCGAAGGAAATCGCTATGGCGGCAGGAGCAGCCAGCGTTTCTCTTTGCTCCACTTCCGATGAAACCATTGCAGAGGCGGAAAAGGATTTACCCAAGAATCTCTGCCCTTTGATTAAGTCAAGCTATGGTTTTGCAAAAACCGACAAGTGTCCTTTCTTCTATTTTTCCGATGTAGTTGTGGGAGAAAGCACCTGTGACGGAAAAAAGAAGATGTACGAACTGATGAGTGAGTTTAAGGACGTTTTCTTCCTGCGCCTGCCCCATGAGCAGACAGAATTGGCTGTTCAGCTGTACCGAAACGAAATCATTCGTTTAAAGGACTATCTGTCCGAGAAGTTCCAGGTGGATATTACCGATGACATGGTTAGAGAAGCCACCAGAATCAACAATAGAGCCAATCAGGCATTAAAGGATTTCTACGGACTCATGAAGCACGATCCTACACCGATTTCCGGTTATGATGTTTTTAAGGTACTCTACGGCTCTACCTTTAAGTTTGATAGAGCGGCATTGGCGGAGGAGATCATCGCCTTAAAGCAGAAGACAGAAGAGGAATATCAGGCAGGCAAGCATTTTGAGAAGCGCCCCCGTATCTTAATTACCGGCTGTCCTATCGGAGGAGCTACCGAGAAGGTCATTCGTGCCGTAGAGGAAAATGGCGGTGTGGTAGTAGGATATGAAAACTGTACAGGAGAAAAGGCTATCGGTATTCAGGTGGATGAAAATGCTGAAGATATCTACGAGGCAATTTCCAGAAGATACCTGGCTATCGGCTGCTCTGTAATGACACCGAATAACAACCGTTTCCAGACTTTGGGAGAGATGATCAGTGAGTATCATGCGGATGGTGTTTTGGATATGACCTTGCAGGCCTGCCATACCTATGCTATTGAGACCAACAAGATTCGCCGCTTTGTAAATGAAGAAAAGGGCATTCCTTATCTTAACGTAGAGACTGACTACTCTCAGTCCGATGTGGGACAGTTAAATACCCGTGTGGCAGCATTTATCGAGATGCTGTAATTCCTTTTTGGTCTTTTTGTAGGGAAGGGAAGATGGAGAGAAAATATTTAGGAATTGATATAGGTTCCACAGCGGGAAAGGCGGTGGTTTTAGACGGAAAAGGCGAGATTCTTCAAGCCTTTTCCGTGCCTACCGGCTGGAGTAGCTTTGAGGCCTTAAAGTCCATTGGGGAAAGATTGGAAGAACCCATGGATGAAGAACATTATGCCTGCATTGCCACGGGTTACGGTAGAAACGCGGTGGCCTTTGCGGGAAAAACCATGACGGAAATCACCTGCCATGCCAAAGGGGCCATGGCTCTTTTTGGGAATGAAGCCATGAATGTGATTGATGTGGGCGGTCAGGATACCAAGGTGATTACCTGCAAGGGAAGAACCGTGGAAGAGTTTTTTATGAATGACAAATGCTCTGCAGGAACCGGGAAGTTTTTGGAGGTTATGGCAAACCGCTTAAATATTTCCATGGAGGACTTAAACTCTCTTGCCAAGGAGCATACCGAAGAAGTAAAAATCAGCTCTATGTGTACGGTTTTTGCGGAATCAGAGGTAATTTCCCTGGTGGGACAGGGGATTGAACGAGCCAATATTGCTTACGGCATCCTGCAATCCGTTGCAGGAAAGGTAGTGCAAATGTTGGGAAGGCTCAGAGACCAAAGCCCGGAGGTCTATCTTACTGGAGGACTTTGTGAAGCGGCCTATTTTCAAGAAATTTTATCAGAGAAAATCGGAAAGCCCGTCCATTCCCATAAAAATGCCCGTTATGCCGGAGCCTTGGGTGCTGCGGTGCTGGCGAAGGAGCAGGTGGAAAAGGGCAGAATGTAGGAGGCTTTGGAGCTATTAAGCTTCCAAAGCCTCCAAAGCCTCATCCATATCCAGGAACTTTCTTCCGTCCGGAAGAATCATGCAAGGAATGCCCAGTCTACCGTTTTCCGGATAATCAGACTGAAGGGCCTGCTTCCGAATCTCCGCATAGCAGTCCTCCTGCTCCCGTAACATCAGATAATATTTCAGAGAGTGAAAATCTTCAAAAATATTTACAAAATCCACCTCTACATTTCTTTTCTTCATTTCTTCCAGAATTTCTACGCATCCCGGACAAAGATGACTACCAACGATTTGAACCTTCATATTTCCTCCTTTGTAGTGACTTTCTTTTTCTTTATCACTATACAAAAACTCGGCATAGAGTCAAGGGGAAATCCCATTTGACAGGGGGAGGCTTTTTGCTATATAGTTCCCTTTGCAAGTGCATAGTGTAGAGATGAGGCGTTCCCTTTGCGAATGCATAGTGTAGAGCCAAGGCAGTCCCTTTAGGCATGCAGGTCTTACAGCTTGAATCCCCTCTTGGGAAAAATTCCATTACAAGGAGTAAAGGATGTTTGAAAATTTAGAAGAAGTAAAAAAGCATTACGAAGAAATTATGCATAACCTGACGATTCCGGAGGTGGTTTCCGACATTAGTCAGTATAAAAAGTTGATTTTGGAGCAGACCAGCCTGGAGCCGATTTATAAGGCGTATCTGGCTTTCCGAAAAGCGGAGCAAAGTGAAGAGGAGGCTCTTTCCCTTTTGGACAATGAAAAGGATAAGGAAATTCTGGAGATGGCCAAGGAAGAATTGCAGCAGGCCAAGGAAGACCAGGAGAGACTTACCAAGGAGATTCAGCTTCTCCTCTTACCAAAGGATGAAAATGATGATAAGAACATCGTAATGGAAATCCGTGGCGGTGCAGGAGGAGAGGAAGCGGCTTTATTTGCCGGATCTCTTTATAGAATGTATACCAGCTATGCGGAAAAAAGAGGCTGGAAGACAGAGCTTGTTTCCTTTAATGAAACGGGCCTTGGGGGCTTAAAGGAAGTAGTCTTTATTGTAGACGGTCACGGCGCTTACTCCCGTTTAAAATATGAGTCCGGGGTACACAGAGTACAGCGTGTACCGGAGACGGAAAGTGGCGGAAGAATTCATACCTCCACTGCAACGGTGGCGGTTATGCCGGAGGTAGAGGATGTGCAGGTGGAAATCAATCCTGCGGATGTGCGCATGGAGGTTTTCCGTTCCTCCGGAGCCGGTGGACAGCATATCAACAAGACTTCTTCTGCGGTTCGACTGATTCATGAGCCTACAGGCCTTGTGGCAGAGTGTCAGGAGGAGCGTTCTCAGGTGCAAAACCGAGAGAAGGCTATGAGACTTTTGAGAGCAAGACTTTATGAAATCGAGTTGGAAAAGCAGCAGTCGGAAAATGCGGCGGAAAAGCGTTCTCAGCTGGGAACAGGAGACCGTTCCGAGAAGATTCGAACTTATAACTTCCCTCAGGGAAGAGTAACAGATCATAGAATTAAGCTTACTCTTTACAATATTGATGCAGTGCTTTCCGGGGATCTGGATCTTTTAATCGATCCTTTGATTACCGAGGATCAGGCAGAGAAACTGGCTCGTTTGGAAGAGAAGAATTAAGGAAAATGCCTCCTTTTCTTAATGGGGAAAAGGGGGGATTTTTGTATAATAAAATGGTTTCCATATAGAGTGTTAAGGAAATTTTCAAGTCTTTCCTACGGTGTTATAAGAAAAAAGAAAAGGATTAAGATGCAAAACAAAAGGGACATAGGACTTGGAATAGTGCATTTACCGATAAAAGTTTAGAAGGGGTAAGGAATGGAAGAACAAAGAGAAAGACAGAGCAGAAAAAGGGGGAAGAGTGAGGGAAAGAGCCTGCTTCCTTTTTTTCTGATCTTTTTTTGCTTCATTTTGCTTTTTGCCGGGGCAGGGCTTTTTTACTATGTGAAGAAATATATGCCTACCAAAGCCAGAGCGGATTTAAACAGCTATTTTTCCGTATCCGGAGACAATGTGGAGCTGTATTTAAACCATGAAAAGCAGGTGGAAGATTCTGTACTGACTCTGGGAAGAATGCAGGACGGAGAGGTGTATCTTCCCTATGGCTTTGTGGTGAAGAAATTAAATATTCGTTTTTACTATGACGATGATGAGAAAACCCTTCGCTATGCTTTGCCGGATTCTGTAGAAATCTATCAGCCGGGAGAAAAGGGAAAGGACGGCAAGCTTCCCTATTTTGTGGATGGGAAAAACATTTTCCTCAGCCTCTCTCTGATTCAGTCCCATACCGCTTTGGAAGTGGAGAACTTTACGGATACGGAGCATAAGAGAGTCTTCCTCTACAATACTTTTGGTAAGGAAAAGCAGGCGACTTTAACGGCTAAAGAGGCGGTTCGTGTGCAGGGTGGAGTGAAAAGTCCTATCCTTACTGACTTGGAAAAGGGAGATAAGGTTCTTGTTTTGGAGAAAATGGAGAAGTGGTCCAAGGTGGAAACCAAGGACGGCTTTATCGGTTATCTACGAAACAGTCGGTTAGGGGATGAGGTGGAGATCGAAAAGAGCTCCGACTTCCAGGCCCCGGTTTATTCTCATAAAAGTATGGGGGATGGAGTTCATCCGACTTTGGCCTTCCATCAGATTACCACTCCGGAAGCCAATAATACTTTAGATACTTTGCTTCCCAATGCAGCAGAGGCAAACATTGTGGCGCCTACCTGGTATGTGCTTTCCGACAATGCCGGGAACTTTATTTCTTATAGTGATGCCAACTATGTGGCCAAGGCTCACGCAGCAGGAAAGAAGGTATTTGCCACCATCAACAACTTTGATGCCGGAAAAATTGACACCAAGGCACTGTTCTCAGCGGCAAAACATCGGAGAACTTTGATTGAGAATCTGGTGAAGGACTTGAAGGAAAAGCAGATTGACGGAATCAATGTGGACATTGAGCTTTTACCGGAAGCTGCTGCCAGAGATTATTTGGAATTTATGCGTGAGCTGTCCATTGCCTGTCGTACGGAGGATATTTTCCTGAGTGTGGACTGCTATGTTCCCTTTGCCTACAATGCTTATTACAACATTAAGGAGCTGGGAGAGATATGCGATTATGTAGTGATTATGTGTTATGACGAGCACTATGCAGGCTCCGAGGAAGCAGGATCTGTTTCTTCCCTAAGCTATGTGGAGAGGGGAATTGATGAAAGTGCTGCGAAGATGGATAAGAACAGGGTGATTATCGCCCTGCCTTTCTATACCAGAGTGTGGATTACCGATGCAAACGGAAAGCTCCGTTCCGAGGCTCTTTCCATCACAAAGGCCAAGGAATGGATTACAGAGAAAAATGTTCCTTTAGAGTGGAAAGAGGATATTGGTCAATACTACGGTGTGATTCAGGATGGAAATGAGAAAAAGGAAATCTGGATGGAAGATGAAAAGTCCATGGAAGCAAAGATGAGCCTGCTTCGGGAAAAGGGTATTCAAGGTGTTGCGGCTTGGAAGCTGGGACAGGAGCCTCAGGGCTTTTGGTCTATTCTGAATTTAGAAAAAAAGGCTTCATAAAACAACAGGATTAACCGGCATCAAAACAGCATCAAAACAGCATCAAAACAGCATCAAAACAGCTTTTAACAAAGCGTGATTATATCGTAAAAGCATTATAGAAACATCTTAAATTAGAGGCGTCAGGATGAAGACAAAAATCTTTGGAAAAGAAGGGATTTCAGAGGCCGCTGAGATTCTAAAGGGGGGAGGCTTAGTGGCTTTCCCTACGGAAACCGTATACGGCTTAGGAGGGAACGGTTTGGATAAGGAGGCGGCAAAAAAGATTTACGCCGCTAAAGGTAGACCCTCCGACAATCCTTTGATTTTGCACGTTTCCTCTATAGAAGAGGTCTATCCTTTGGTGAAGGCTTTACCGGAAAAGGCAAAGAAGCTGATGGAAGCCTTTTGGCCGGGACCCTTGACGCTGGTACTGCCAAAGTCCGACTTGGTACCCAAAGAAAGTACGGGAGGACTGGAAACCGTAGCTCTACGTTCTCCGGAAAATGCCTTAACCCTCGACTTGATTCGCGCCTGCGGCTTTCCCATTGCAGGACCTTCCGCAAATCTTTCCGGACGCCCCAGCCCCACAGAGGCTTCCCACGTTTTTGAGGATTTGGGAGGCAGGATTGAGGGCATCTTAGAGGACGGTGCAGTAGGCATCGGGGTGGAATCCACCATTGTGGATTTAAGTGAAAACTGTCCCACCCTGCTTCGTCCGGGAGCTATTACGATAGAGGATTTGGAAGAGGTTTTAGGGGAAAAGGTGGCCATTGACCCGACTTTATTGGGAAAGAGTATGGCAGAGGGCTTTACCCCAAAGGCTCCCGGCATGAAGTACCGGCATTATGCGCCTAAGGCGGAGATGATACTCTTTAAGAAAAAGGAAGGGGAGTGTGAAGCGCAGAAAATACCGGCCTCTGAAAAGAATATAAAAGAAGACAATATCTTTGCGTGGAAAGCGAAAAAACTGGTTGCGGAAGCAATTCTTTCATACGGGGAGAAGGCGCTTTCTGTATCTCCGGGGAAAAAGATTTGGATTCTTTGCGGAGAGGATACTGCTGCCCTTTACCAAGGGGATGATTGCTTTATTATTCAGGTTTTAGGAAATCCCAAGGAACCCCTTTCCATGACCCATAACTTGTTTAGACTGCTTCGGAAGGCAGATGAAGAGGATGTGGAATTGATTTTGGGAGAGTGCTATTCCGAAGAAGGAGTGGGATTTGCACTGATGAACCGTATGAAGAAGGCGGCGGGACAAAGGATTTTCTATGTCTAAAGAAAAAGGAAGAGATTGTAAATATAAGAAGGACTCTTTCATGCGTCATAGGTCTGCAATTAAGGCACATATTAAATTTCATAGACATGGAAAACCCATGAAAATGTAATTTTGGATAATATGAAAATAATTTAAGTCTTTAGTCAGATTGCAAAAAACTTTTATGCTCTAAAGTGTAGAAATCCCATACTCTTGGGTGTATCCTAAAGCTAGAAAGATAGCCTTTTCGGTATAGAAATATTCTCCGGCAATAAGGCTTGGAGAATTATAGAGCGTGGGACGGCGACCTACAGAGAGGGGTGGCTATGAAGGTACTGAAGGAGGACAGAAATATTCACTTGAAGGAACAGATGTTGTTCTCGGAAATATTGGAAGGTTTAAAAGAAATCGAAAAAATTGAACAGGGTGACAAGAAGGAAGGGGCAGCAGAGCGATTTTGCAGCCTCTTTTCTGCACTAGAGGAGGAACTTCATTTCGCGGAGGAAGAAGTTCTGGAGGAGAGACATCCTCTCTTTGACGAAAGCATTTTACCGAAGGAAGGAGAACTTCTGGCGGAGGGAGAAAGCCTTTGTCTGCTGGGAATTGCAGAGGAAGATAGGGAAGGTTATATGGAGGTGGAATATGATGCTTCCTTCTTTAAGGCGGCCTTTTCCGATCAAAGATTTTTAAAGAATCTTTGGAACAGCTTCCACTATAGGAATAGAGCTTATTACAGTATATTTTCATTTAATGGACTATTCTTAGGCTACTGTGGAATCCGAAATCTACAGGCAAGTCCTTGGGAATTGTGCATTTCCTTGAAAAAACAATACCAAGGACGGGGAATCGGCACAGAAAGCTTAAGACTGTTGATGAAGGCCTTAAAGCGTCGTACCGGAGAGTCTGTCTATAGAGGACGGGTAGATGCGGACAATGAAGCTTCCATCGGCATGATGCGGAAATTAGGGGCAAAGCCCAATGGAATCAGTGAAAGCTTTCTCCACGGAGAGAGATTAATGCGTTATCAAAGACAAAGTAAGTACTTGATTGATGAGCGTTTAAAAGAACTTGCTGAGGAATTTGCTGTACCTGCGGAGGAGCTTTTAGGGCATCTTTTGGAGTTTCGGATTGAAGCATGATCTTTTTGACAGGTTTAAGGCATAGTGTTGGAGTTTCGTTTAGGATGAAAAAAGGAATTAAGTTTCATAGTATTTATTATCGCTACTATTTGTTTATCGTTGTGATCCTTCCTCTTCTTTTCCTTTGGACTATTACCGAGAAGAGTGGTGAGAAACTGGAGCTTTTTCAAGGGATGGTTAGTATTGGTCAGGAGGAGATAAACTATATCCTTTCGGGAATCAGTCTCTTTCTCATTTTATTATTTTCTTTTATAGGCTGGAAATGTAGCATTGGTGAGGAGGGGATTTACCTTTGTAAAATAGATTTACTTGTGCCCTGGACGGAAATTACTGCTGTAAGCCATGTATGGATTAATGAAGCCCATTATGTAAGAAAAAAGTTTTTGTTTTATAATCGAAAAACACTGGTAGTTTATAGGAAAGATTATAAGCCGATTTGTATTTACAACATTTCTTTACTTGGCCTATATGCAGTAAAATTTTATCATCCCGAAATACGGACGAATCTAATGACTGCTAGTTTGGCCACAACATTTAATTTGATTCTGAATTCTACTTTACTTTATGGAGTTGTAACGAAATCTTACCAATTCGAAAACACTGTGATTTGGACAATTCTGTATTTCATTAAGGCTTTTATACTTCCTGTGCTAATGCTTGCAGGCCAAAATAAGAAATATGGGAATGCTTTGAAGCATGCCACAATTTATTCTATAAATGCATCCGATGCGATTCATGTATAGGACAAGGAAATGCAAAATAGAAGTACTTATGCAGTACGCAAATCCCCCAGGAACGGCAACTTCTGGGGCGGATAATATTCTCCATCGAAAAGATATACAGTACATGAAGTTGGTTGTGGATTTTGCTAATAGCAAAGGATGTCGCCAATAATGTCCACAATGCCACCTAATTTTATATAATCTTCATACGCTACATTATTTCATCACACCATTTCTTGATTTTTTGTCTGCTTATGCTATACTTAGAAACGTAAAAAAGACAGAAGTACTCATGTAGTACGCAAATCCCCCAGGAGCGGCAACTCCTGGGGGATTTTATAATATTCTCCAAAAATAAACTCCCCTATAGCCTCTCCCCTGGCATTATGATAAAATAATCAGACAGAACTATATCTAAAGGAGGTTCAATTATGGAACAGGAAAGCAGAATTGCGGTAATGGCGATTATTGTTGAGAATCGTGAGTCCGTGGATACGCTGAATCATCTTCTTCATGAATATGGGGACTATATCGTAGGGAGAATGGGATTGCCCTATGAGAAGAAGGGAGTAAACATTGTATCCATCGCTCTGGATGCCCCCAACGACACGATTTCCGCTTTGGCGGGAAAGATTGGGAACATCCCGGAAATCAGTGTAAAAACTGCCTATGCCAGCAAGTAAAGTAGCGGATTTGCTTCGTCAGCTGCAAAAAACCCATCATTTGTCTTTGGAAGAATATGAGCTGATTCTTTCGAATAGGACGAAAGAGGATGAGGAGCTGGCGAAGAACCTGGCGAAGGACTGTACCGAAGAGTATTACGGCAATGGGGTGTATACCAGAGGATTAATCGAGTTCACCAACTATTGCAAGAACGGCTGTCACTACTGCGGGATTCAGAGGGAAAACCAAGAGGTGGAGCGCTATCGCCTGACGAAGGAGGAAATCTTGGACTGTTGCCGGGAAGGGCATCAACTGGGATTTCGTACCTTTGTTTTACAGGGAGGCGAGGATCCTTACTTTACGGATGAGCGGATCGTAGAGATTGTAAAGGCAATCAAAGAAGAATTTCCGGATTGCGCCATCACCCTTTCCATTGGAGAAAAATCTAAAGAATCCTATGAAAAATATTTTCAGGCAGGAGCAGATCGTTATCTTCTTCGGCATGAAACTGCGGATGAAGCTCATTATCAGAAGCTTCACCCTAAGGAATTATCCTTTCAAAACAGGATGCGTTGTCTTCAGGACCTAAAGGACATCGGCTATCAGGTAGGCTGCGGTTTTATGGTAGGTTCTCCGGGACAGAGCAGTAAAAGCTTGGCAAAGGACCTGTACTTTATACAGGAATTCAAGCCGGATATGTGCGGGATTGGCCCATTCATTCCCCAGCACAGCACCATTTTCGCAAAGGAAAAGCAGGGAAGTTTGGAGGACACCCTCTTTCTTCTTTCCATGCTACGTTTGATTCAACCGAATCTCTTGATTCCCGCCACCACAGCTCTGGGAACCATCGATAAACGAGGAAGAGAACTGGGAATTTTAGCAGGGGCAAATGTCTTAATGCCCAATCTGTCTCCCACGGCAGTGCGAAAAAAATATCTTCTCTATGACAACAAAATCTGTACCGGAGATGAGGCGGCTCAGTGTCGTGCCTGCTTAAGCCGAAGAATGGAGTCTGTAGGAGCCAAGCTTCTGGTGGATAGAGGAGATGCGAAGAAAGCAAAAGAAGAAGCATAAGAAAATCAAATAGTCTATTAATCAGGTGAAAGCATTTATGCCTTCCAATCTGAACGGAACGTAAACACATTTTCCTAAAGAGGAATTCGAACCGGAAGAAGGGAGTATTATGAGTACAATCTATAATCCAAAATCAACTAAAGCAGAAGAATTTATTTCCCATGAAGAAATCCTGGAAACTTTGGCATTTGCCGATGAGCATAAGAATGACCGGGCTTATATAGAGTCAATCTTGGAAAAGGCAAAGCCGGTATATGATGAGAAGGGCAGAGTCCATTGCGATGGTTTGAGCCATCGGGAGGCCTCGGTTTTATTGGCTTGCGAATTACCGGATTTAAACGAGAAAATGTTTAAACTGGCGGAGGAGATTAAGCTGGCTTTTTATGGAAATCGTATCGTGCTTTTCGCGCCCTTATACCTTTCCAATTATTGCGTAAACGGTTGTGTTTACTGTCCTTATCATGCGAAGAATAAGGACATTGCCAGAAGAAAGCTCAGCCAGGAGGAGATTCGAAAAGAGGTAATTGCCCTTCAGGATATGGGGCACAAGCGTCTGGCTTTAGAGGCGGGAGAGGATCCCGTTAATAACCCCATTGAGTATATTTTGGAGAGTATTAAAACCATTTACAGTATCCATCATAAAAATGGAGATATCCGCCGTGTCAATGTAAACATTGCGGCAACCACCGTGGAAAATTACCGCAAGCTTAAGGAAGCCGGTATCGGTACCTATATCCTGTTCCAGGAAACCTATCATAAGGAAAGCTATGAACAGCTCCACCCAACCGGACCGAAGCATGATTACCGCTACCATACGGAAGCCATGGACAGAGCCATGGAGGGCGGTATCGATGACGTAGGTATCGGCGTGCTCTTCGGTTTGGACAAATATCGCTATGAGTTTGCAGGACTTCTGATGCATGCGGAGCATTTGGAAGCAGTACACGGTGTAGGACCCCACACCATTTCCGTGCCCAGACTGAAGAGAGCCTCCGACATTGATCCCAGCCAGTTTGACAATGGTATTGATGATGAGATTTTTGAGAAAATCATTGCCTGCATCCGGATTGCCGTGCCCTATACCGGCATGATTATCTCCACCAGAGAGTCCGAAGCGGTTAGAGGAAGAGCTTTATCCATCGGTATTTCTCAGATTTCCGGCGCATCCAGAACCTCTGTAGGAGGCTATTCCGAGGAGGAGCGTCCCCATGATACGGAGCAGTTTGATGTTTCCGACCAGAGAAGCCTGGATGAGGTGGTAAAATGGTTGATGGATCTTGGGTATTTGCCTTCCTTCTGTACCGCCTGCTATCGGGAAGGAAGAACCGGAGATCGCTTTATGGCGCTGTGTAAATCCGGACAGATTCAAAACTGTTGTCATCCCAATGCATTAATGACTTTGGCGGAGTTCCTCACCGACTATGCCAGTGAGGGTACCAAGAAGTGCGGAGAGGACTTGATTGATAAAGAGCTCCTTACCATTCCCAATGAGAAAAGAAGGGACATTGCCAAGGATCACATCAGTAATATTTATGAGTCCAATAAGAGGGACTTTTATTTCTAAAGTGATAACAGGCTATAGATAATTTAGGAGTAGCTTCGGCAATAAAGGTCTGAATGCAGGGAAGTTTGAGCGTGTCCCGATTTCAGACCTTTATTGCTTAGAAAATTTTTTTGATTTTTCACAGTCTGTACGTAGAGGAAGTTCTTTCAGCGCGTAGGGCTATAGCCAAGACTTTTTATAACAGGAGAAAAAGATGAGTCTACAGGACACCCCTCAGGGGGAGCGGATTCACATCGCATTTTTCGGGAGGAGAAATGCGGGAAAATCCAGTTTTTTTAATGCCATTGCCGGACAGAAGCTGTCTCTCACTTCGGAAATCTTAGGAACCACTACGGATCCGGTGCGGAAATCCATGGAGATTTTGCCTTTGGGACCGGTACTCTTGATTGACACCCCGGGCTTTGACGATGAAGGAGAGCTGGGAAGCATGAGGGTGGAAAGAACCAAAGAAGTGCTTCGGGAAACGGATATTGCTCTCTTATTTCTTCCTGCCAAGGACTTTCTGCTAGCAAGGAAAGAGGGGCAGGGTAAAGGCCCTCTCTTGTCAGAGATAGAGGGGCAGGAGGAAGGTCTTTTCTTGTCAGAGAAAAAAGAGCAGGGTGAAGTACTTTTCTTGCCGGAGAAAGAGGCCTCCTACCTTAGACTTTTTCAGGAAAATAAAATTCCTGCATTCCTCTTATTAAGCCAGGCGGATAAACTTTCTTCCGAAGAAAGAGGGCGGATAGAGGAGTGGATAGAGGACCGGATTTCTCGGAAAAAGGATCTGCCCTTTCAGGGGATATTTTTAGTGTCTTCCGAAACCAAGGAGGGGGTAGAAGCAGTAAAGAATGCCTTTGCACCCTTAGCAAGTCTACAGGAAGAGAAAAAACGTCTCTTTCACGGTCTGGTGGAGCCGGGAGATTTTGTGGTACTGGTGACCCCTATTGATGAATCCGCTCCGAAAGGAAGACTGATTTTACCGCAACAAATGGCGATTCGAGATATTTTAGATTATAATGGAATTCCTCTGGTCTGCCAGGTGGAGGAGCTTCCAAAGATTCTGGAAAATTTGGGATATAAAATCAAGCTGGTGGTTACGGACTCTCAGGCATTTTCCAAAGTGAATCAAATTCTTCCTAAGACTATGCCGTTGACCTCCTTTTCCATTCTGATGGCAAGATACAAGGGATTTCTAAGCTATGCCCTGGAGGGATGTGCCGTGCTTTCCACCTTGGAAGATGGAGACCGGGTTTACATTGCAGAGGGCTGTAGTCATCATCGGCAGTGCGGAGATATCGGAACGGTAAAGCTCCCTCGGATGCTGGAAAAATATACCGGAAAGAAGCTTCAGTTTGTGTATTCGGAAGGCAAGGGATTTTTACCGGAGGAGGAACAGGAGCGGGTGAAGATAATGATTCACTGCGGAGCCTGCATGCTTAGTGAAAAAGAAGTGGAGAGTCGTTATCAGGACTTTCTTCGAAAGAAGGTTCCCATTTGTAATTACGGACTGGCTATGGCGAAGATGACAGGCATTTTGGAACGCTCCATTGAGATGTTATAATAGATGACATGACGAGTAGATTAATAAAGAAATCACTAAAGAAGTCACTAAAGAAGTCAATAACGAAGTCAATAGAGAAATAAACGATAAGCTTCATATCGATAATCGATGCATTGCAGTACTTAAGAAAGAAGGAATTCCCCTATGGTTAAACTCATTCATACCGCAGATTTGCATTTGGACAGTGCATTTCGCTCCCGCTTCACCAAGGAAGAGGCGGAAAATAGGAGACAAAAGCAGCTCATGGCTTGGAAGGAGCTGCTATCCTTTGCTGTAGAAAAAAAGGTACAGGGCATCTTGATTGCCGGTGATCTTTTTGACAGTCCGGTGGTTTCTCATGGAACAATGGACTTTTTCCTATCCACTATTTCGGAGCATCCGGAGATTTCCTTCTTCTATTTAAGAGGAAACCATGATACGGAAAATACCTTCCGCTATCAGGAAAATCTGCCGAAGAATCTCTTTCTCTTTTCGGAAAAGGGGAAGAAATACCGTTTAAACGACAGATTACTTTTGGCGGGGGTGGAATACGGCACCAAGGATATTTCCTTTGGTGAAAATGAAGGGGCTACGCAGGGAGCCGGACAAGCTGCCGAACAAGGCGTAGGACAGGAAGATGTACATGGAGCGGAATCGCTAAGTAAAAGCGGATCTGAGTCGGAGGAAGAATCCAAGTTCCTAAAGCTAAAAGAGGAGGACTGCAATATTCTCCTGCTTCATGGTGCCCTGTATCAGGGAACGCCCAAAGGAGAGGCTGTTCAGGGGGAGGAAGGCATTTTCCTGAAAAATCTTGAAAAGCTTCCCCTATCCTATATCGCCCTAGGGCACATCCATAAGGGGGGAGAAGGCAAGTTAAATAATGGCGCCCTTTGGGCTTATCCCGGTTGCCTGCAAGGAAGAGGCTTTGATGAGGAAGGAGAAAGGGGATTTCTGTATCTGAAGGTAGAGGAAGAGAAGAAGGAAATCCAAAAGGCATTTATCCCCATTAAGCAGGGGGAGTTCCGCATCTTGGAGATTGAGCTTCTAGGAGATGAGGGAACTTTGTCTTGCCTGAAAAAGATAGAAGAGGAAATGGAAAAAGCAAGCATTTCCATAGAAGATAGCCTTCGCATTGTTTTAAAGGGAAAAAAGGATTTGGAGCAGGAGAGAAATCTTCGTTACCTGCAATTACAGCTTCAGGACAGAGTATTTTTCTTAGAAATACAGGATGAGAGCGAGCTTAGTTGGAATCGGGAAGAAGCGATGAAGGAGAAAAGCCTGAAGGGAGAGTTTCTACGGGTGGTGGCCGGTGCGGATAATCTTTCCAAGGAAGAGCAGGAAGAAATCATTGCCTTAGGAATAGGGCTTTTGCAGGGAGGAGAACTATGATTATAGAAGCATGCCACATTGCCCAATTCGGAAAATGGAAGGATGCGGATTTTTCCTTTTCTCCCGGAAAGAACAGCTTCCTCTGGGACAACGGTTATGGAAAAACCAGCTTTATCTACTTCTTTAAGCTGATGTTCTATGGGGTTTCTGGGGATAGAAAACAGGATTTAGAGGAAAATGAGCGAAAGCACTACATGCCTTTTCAGGGAGCGTCCTTTGGAGGCCGGATCATTTTCCGTATCGGGGAGAAGCGCTATCGCTTGGAAAGAAGTTTCGGCTTAAAGAAGTCTGAAGACAGCTTTCGGCTTTTTGATGAGGACAGCGGAAAGGAATCCAAGGACTACTCGGAAAATATCGGAGAGGAGCTTTTTTCTCTGGATGCAGAGTCCTTCCAAAGAGTTTGCATGATTAGTCACGAGGACCTGCATTTTTCCATGAACTCCCGTATGCATGCCAAGCTTGGCAATGTGGCGGAGGATCAGGAGGATATGAAGAAGTTCCAGCAGGTGCAAAATATCCTTAAGGATGGTATCAATGCCCTGTCTCCCAATCGTCGCACCGGAAACATTTTCAAGCTAAAGATGCAGGAGGAGGAACTGTCCTCCGGCCTTTGCGGAAAAGAGGCTTTGGAAAATGCCGTTCTTTCTATAGAGAAGGAGGTGCTTTCCCTCACGGAAAAGGAAGCCCATCGTAAGGAAGAGGGGAAGCGCTTGGAAGAGGAACTTAGCCAAAGGATTTCGGAAAAGGATTCTTTGGGGAAGTGGATGTCCTATGCCCAGAAAAAGGAAGAATGGGAAAAGGCAGAGTATCGTTATGAAAATGCTTTAAAGTGGTATTATCAGGAGCGTTTTTCCGAAATTCCCGAGGAGAAGAAAGCACTCCTTTGGAAGGAGGAAATGCAGTCCCTTCAGGAACAGATTCGTTCTATAAAGAAGGAAATCGAAAAGGCATCGGAAATCGGCGGGGAGAATAATAGTGTGCAGAATACCGGTGCCGAAGTTAGAATCGAAAGGGAGCTGTCCGGCACATCTCCGGCAGTGCTTTTCGCTTTGGCAGGACTTGGCCTAGTCTTTGTTCTTCTTTTCTTCGGAAAGCTTTTCGGTATGCCATTGGGACTTCCCTCAGCCCTATTCCTATTACTGGGGATTCTTTCCCTTAGTCTTTGCTTCTTCCTTTGGTGGAATGGAGAACAAAAGAGGCGAACATGGAAAGAAAAGCAGGAAGAGGAAGAGAGTAGACAAAGAAAGCAACAGGCAATACGCTTTGCTTCCTTAGAAGAGCTTCTTTCCCGTTTTCATAAGCTGGAAGATATGCAGGACTTGGAAAGGGAAGAGGGAGATAGAAAAGAAGAATTCCTTCGCTTTGTGGAAGAGGAAGGAGGAGAGCAGGCCTTTTCTTTATTGGAAGAGAAACAGAAGGAATGGGAGGAAGGCCCTTCCTTAGAGGAGAGTAGGAGAAAGCTGGAAGAGTTCCGAAAAGAGGAAGAAGAAAGAAGGGAAGAGATTCGGAAGAAACGGGCGGAAAGAGAAGCGAAGGTTCGGGATTTGGAGTTCTTGGAAGAACAGGAAAGACTTCTGGAACAGAAAAAAGAAGAGCGGGAGGCCTTGGAAAAGCGCTACAATCTTTTGCAAAAAACAAAAGCCTATCTGGAAATGGCCAAGGAGCGTTTTGCCCTACAATATAAGGAGCCTATTCTGGAAGCTTTTCAGAAGTATTTTCAGAGCATCTGCACAGAGCCCCTACAATTCCAGATGAGTGAGGACCTGGAGCTTAGCTTTGTGGACAGAGGATTAAGCCGGGAGCAGGGCTATCTAAGTGAGGGATTGCAGGATCTTTGCCGTTTCTGTCAAAAGCTGGCTATCTTTGATGCCATGTTTCGGGAGGAAAAAGCCTTCTTATTACTGGATGATCCCTTTAGCCATTTGGATGAGAAAAACGGAGCGAGAGCAAGAGCTTTGCTGGAGGAGCTTGCCAAGAGTCGTCAGATTTTTTACTTTACCTGTAGCGAGGAACGAAAGATTAGGGATTAAGATAGATATGCCGGGAAGCTCTCTATCATTATTCAAATAGTTCTCTATCATCATTTTATTCCGATAAGGTATTCGCGAAAGTCGTTATCGAAAGATAGCGGCTTTTTTTATGTCTTTTTTAGCGCCTTATGCAGTGTTTTAAGGCAAAAAACTTATAAAGAAAAATTATTTTGCAAAAGTAGAATATTTTTTGATTTTTTGCTTATATATTAAAAAAATAACGCGATATACATACATAGCAAAATAATTTAAGAAAAAAGGAGCTATAAAAATGAAGAAGATAAGAAATAGAGGAATTAGAGAAAAGCCCCCGAAGAGGGGAGAGAAAGGCGGAAAAGCACCGCCGGCGGGAAGAGCTTAAGAGGGTAGCTGCAATACACTCTACTCTTTCGAAAATACGGTAAGAGGACCGGGGAACACCCGTGGGAGCACAGAATATACGGCAAAGAGAGTTCAGCACTATTTATGCCTGAACCGAGGGCGCTGAGAAAAAGAAGAGCCCGTGGTGAGATTCCCCCGTCCCCTTAAAACTTTATAAAAGCATAGCTCCTTTTTCTAAGGAGAAAGAGAAGAATTTCTTCTTAGTAAGAAAATAAACGAAAATAAACGAAAGCAAACGAAAACAAAAAGAGTATGAAAAAATTGTCTGCATAGACATTTTTTATAAAGAACGCAAAGTGAGGGATAATTAATGAAGAAGAACATGAACAGATTAGCAACATTGGCATTAAGCGGAATGATGGTACTTTCCACCGCCGCACCGGTATTCGCAGCCGGCTCAATAAATATTGATAAGGGCAATCCTAATCTGAATAAGTATTTTGGGGCGGATGAGGCAAACGTAGGTAAGAGCGTTGCCGGCGGAAAGCTTGAAGCTTTAGGAAATTCCGTTTCCTTTGATAAGGTGATTCGTGTGGAAACCGGTGACAATGAAATGGTAGACCAGCCGGATGTGGTATGGAATTACACCGTTACAGGAGTTCAAAACGGCCAGAAGATTAATGATGATGGATCGGCTACATCTGCAGTGTCAGCTCCTTTCCAAGCAGGAACTACTACAATTTCCGATGGTGCTCAAACAATGATTGTTTTAGCCGGATCAGATTCCCAGATTGATACGGCAAATAGTGATTTAAAGGCAGAATTTAAGGCGAACAGCTTTGACCTTGCCGGTACAGAAGGAAGTACATTAAAGGATTTTAAAGACGGAGTAAAAATCACCTTTAAGCCGGCTGCCTTTGGTGGTCCCGGAGTATATCGCTTCGTAGTCACAGAAGGACCTGTAGACGGAAAGAATAAAAACGACGTAGAGGCTATGAAGGTTGAAGTAGATGGTGTGCAAAAGTCCTACCAGACTCAGCGTTTTCTGGATGTGTATGTACGTATGAAGGAAGGCAGCACCACAGGGGAAAAGGAAATTTACGGTTATGTTCTTCACAGTGGAGATACCCAGCTTACCAGCAATCAAAGCGGAAACAAGCACACCGGAGACAAGAACAGTGGATTTGACGGCGATAAGGTAAAGAATGGCAAGAAGGATACCCCTCAGGGTTATACCCGTTATACCCCGAGAAAGCTGAAGGTGGATAAGAAGATCAGCGGAATGATTAATAAGGATAACCAATTTCCCTTCACAGTTAACCTTTTTCATAACGCAGCAGGATCAACCAACTTTGACAACGCGGATTTGCAGGTTAAGGTAAAACTGCCGGGAGCAAGTGTTTATACCGTAAAGAAGGTAAGTGAGATCCCCGGCTTAGGAGCAAAGCTGAAGGATAATCAATCTTTAGAAATCATCGGTTTGCCAAAAACCACTACCTATAATGTAAAGGAGAATAACAATACTTCTTTAACCATTAAGTCTGATGTGCGCTTCTCCGAGGACGTAGCAAATCCGGTTGCGGATTCGGTAACACCAACATCCGAAACAGTAGCACCGACACACGACTCCACAGCAAGAGGAGGAGATAAGAGTTTGTTACTGAATAACAGCCACGTGGCTTATCACAACCATATTGATGAAATCACACCAACCGGTGTAGTACTGACTGTGGCTCCTTATGCCATGATGTTGGCAGTGGCAGGAAGCATGGGCTTCATGTTCTTTAACCGGAAGAAGGAAGAGGAATAAGTCGTCTATCCCTTCTTAGGATAGAGGAGACGGGAAAAGGAAAGCTCTAGGGTTTTTCTTTTCCCCGGATTCTTCCTCATCCCTTTTTCCCAATCCATCCCGGTCATCCCGGATAGATGCGAGATTTTCGGGAACAAAAGTATTGCATGTATCCCGGGATACAAGAGTAGAGAGGCAAATATGAACATTGCGGTGAGCGCGGCAAGGCTGGGAGATCGCATGATTACCATCTTGGCTGCCATTCTAATGATTCTACTCATGAGCTACGGGGGATTTTCCCTTTGGTACACCTATATGACCATGCAAGAAGGATTTTTAAACAATGACTTAATGTCCTTAAAACCAGTAGTAAGTGAGGATGGCAGTCTGAGCTTTGAGGAACTCTTAGCCTTAAACAAAGATACCAGAGCTTGGATTACCCTGGACGGAACCAATATCGACTACCCTATGGTACAGGGAAAGGATGATATGGAATACGTCAATAAGGATGTGGAGGGAAACTTTTCCCTATCCGGATCCATTTTTATGAGCTATCACAATGCGCCGGATTTTTCCGACCCCTATATTCTGACCTATGGACATCATATGGACAATGGCGGAATGTACGGAGATGTGATGGAGTTCATCGATAACAGTTATTTTGAAGAACATAAGACGGGAACTTTGTATTTGCCCGGAAAGGCAAGGCAGTTAGAGGTTTTTGCCTGTATAGAGGGAGATGCTTATGACCCCTATATCTATAATGTTATGGATAAACAGGGGAATATGCAGGAGTTTCTGGATTACATCAAAAATAATGCACAGCAGTATAGAGATATTGGGATGAAAGACACGGATCAGGTAATCAGCTTATCCACCTGTGTATCCGCATCCACCAACGGTAGGATGATTGTCTTTGCCAGAATAAACCCATAAGGGGGGTGAGGGAATTTGTTTCGAAAAAAATGTCAAAAAATCTTAGCGGGACTATGCGCCCTCCTCTTAATGGGGACGGGGAAGTCCACGGTACTGGTCTCCAGTGCCAGTGAACAGAAGAAAAATTTCGGCTTGGAGAAGCCTGCAGAAGTGCAGATTCCCTTTGCCATCTCTGTTTCAGGAGAAGAGGTTCCCCAGTCAGAGTTCCGCGTCTATATAGAAAGAGCTGTGGAAAGCCCCAATGCGCCGCTACCCACCCCCTACATTATGGATCTCCACATGGACTCCGGGGAAGAGCAGTTCAGCTTTGGAAAGATGCAGTTTTTAAGTGAGGGAGAGTATCATTATCGTGTTCGTCAGGAACAGCGAAATCATGAAGGCTTTACCTATGACACCACGGTATATTCCGTTGTGATTGAAGTACACAGTAAGAACAAGGACTACAATGGAAATGAAGTATCTCCTTATCTTTATGCCATTGTCCTTGCGGAGAAAGAAGGAGAAGAGGATAAGTCCGGTGAGCTTTTGTTTAAAAACAGCTACTATCGAGACCCCTCCATGCCGTCTCCCGGACCGAGGCCGAAAGGAGGAAATGAAAATCCTCCCGGTAATCCGCCCAAGAATCCCGGTGTTTTGGGAGTGGGCAGAGAAATCCTAAAACCCATCGAGGGAATCATCAGTCAGGTACCTGCCGTATTGGGTGTGGCCAGAAAGATTGCCACAGGAGATGACAGCGATATGGTATTCTATGGACTATCAGCCCTGCTGGCCATGGGAAGCTTCGGTTTTTGGAGCTACCAGGTGAAGAAGCGTAGTGAGGATGATGAAAATCCCGAAACAGAAGAGTAAAGAGCCTTTCCCTTTCTTGGTTTAGGAGAGAAAGAACGGGAAAGGTTAAAGAAAAACACCTTGGAAAAGAGCTTGCCGAAAGGCGTAAGGGGGCTCCTTCCAAGGTGTTTTTTTATGCGTAGCCTACAGTGTTCTGTTTTACTTTATCGTTTATTTCTTACCGGCTTCTTCCTGCTCATTCAGATTTTTGGAAACCGTCATTTCCTGATTATCGATATGCTCCTTCATCAAAGCCTTTGCACGGATAATGTCACGAATACGGATAGCTTCCAGAATCTTCTCATGTTCGTTGATGAGGGTTCCTCTTTGAGCCTCATCTTTAATATATTCTAAACGATAGCGGTACATCTGCTCCCGAAGATTGTTAATCATCTGAATCAAACGTTTATTGCCGGTGGCATTGTAAATGATGTCATGGTAGGCCTCATCCGCCTCTGCAATTTCCATTTCCGTGCCGGTGGCTACGGCCTTCTTAAAACAATCCTCCGCCTTATGTAAGGCTGCAAGCTGCTCTTCGTCGATTCTCTGGCAGGCAAGGTCTGTAGCCAGCTCTTCCAAAGCACCCCGAACCTCCAGCACATCCTGCAATGACTTGTGAGAAATCTTCGCTACCTCTGCTCCCCGTCTGGGAATCATCAGGACCAAACCTTCCAGCTCCAGCTTTCGGATTGCCTCACGAATAGGGGTTCTGGAAACGCCAAGTTTTTCAGCCAGTTGAATCTCCATAAGCCTTTCGCCGGGCTTCAGTTCTCCCTTTAGAATTGCCTGTCTTAGGGTGTTGAACACCAAATCCCGTAGGGGAAGATACTCGTTCATATTAATGGTAAAATCACTACTCATCTATACCTCCTTCTTCTGCCCATGGCTCTGTAAGATATACCTGTTGTGCTAAATGTCGATCCTCGCCATAGCGAAGCGCCTGATAGGCTTTTTCCGCCCGCTCTTTATGCTCCAAAGGAAAAAGAGCGAAGACCGTGGGACCCGAACCGCTCATTAAGGCTACCTCCGCTCCGTAAGACAGGAGACGCTCCTTAAGAACTTGTATTTCCGGTCGCATGGCAATACTGACTTTTTCCAAAATATTCCCCATAAGAGGAGTAATTTCCGATAAATTTCCTTTTTTCAGAAAATACAGAAATTTTTCCACATCCGGATGCTCTTCTTTGGGAATGGCATTTACGTTCAGGGCTTCATAAACAGCCTTTGTAGACAGGGAAAATGCCGGTTTAGCCAAGAGAAGAATACAAGCCGGTAAGTTGGGAAGGGGAGTAAGAATTTCTCCTATACCCTCCGAAAGATAACAGCCCCTGTGTAAGCAGAAGGGAACATCCGCCCCCAGCTTCACGCCTCTTTTCTCCAGGTCCTCTATACTAAGACCCAGAGCATATACCCGATTCATTAAATGCAACACGGCGGCGGCATCTGTGGAGCCTCCCGCCATTCCCCCGGAAACCGGAATACGTTTTTCCAAGTGAAAGGATAAGCCTTCCCGGATAGAGAACTCGTCAGCCAAAAGCTTTGCGGCCTTTACCATCAGATTATCCTCTCCCCTGGGGAGAAAGTCCAAATTACTGCTTAAGCGAATGCCGGGAGTCTTCTCCCTTTTCAGAGAAATTTCATCGCAAAGCTTCACGGTATGCATGACCATGCACACATCATGATAGCCATCCGGTCTTTTTCTTCGCACATCCAGGGAAAGATTAATCTTTCCGTAAGCCTGAATTCGCTGTTCTTCCATGCTTCTTCCTTCTTAAAAAAATCCTGTATACAAACGCCACTTTATTGTAAAGGTTAAATTGCATTTTTGCAAGTGCAATCCTTTGTGTTACTAAAGTAGATAAAAATAAAAAACTTCTTGACAGGGTGACAAGCTGTCACTATACTGAGTCGGTGCAACTGGTGACAACTTGTCACTACACCGGAGACACCAATAGTGATGTCACCACACAGGAGATACAAACAGTGATGATTCGTCACTATCATCTACTTTGGCGGAGGAGGGGGCATGCCCACACAGAGATTTCTAAAATTGGAAGAAGAGAAGAAAAGACGGATTTTGGAAGCGGCAAAAAAAGAATTTTCTTCCTATGATTATGACAAAGTGTCCATTAATCGGATTATTCAAGAAAGTGATATTTCCAGAGGGGCTTTTTATACCTACTTCTTGGATAAGGATGATTTACTGGTGCACCTCTTCGAGGCGGAAGAGGATAAGGCGGTGCGGTATTTCATGGAAATCATGCAGCGAAATCGAGGGGATTTTTTTCAAAGTATTCAGGAATGGGTCATCGAAATCGTGAAGGTTCGAAAAAAACAGATTGTGCAGGACAGTTTTGCCATGTTTTATCGCTCCGGATTTTTAAAAAATCTTTCCTTGGCCAGTATGAGAAGTCACATGAATCAGGGAAGACGAGACAACATTGATGTGGTCTTAGAGGCGATACCCAAAGATTATTTTCCGAAGACACTATCGGAGGAGGAAAAGGGCATCGGGATTCAAACCGCATTTTCACTGGCTTCCCTCAGCCTTTTACAGGCCTTTTCCATAGAAGGGCGAAAAGAGGGATCGCAGGAGGAGGATACTAAAGAGCGGGAAGTTTTTCTGCAAAAGATTCTTTATGTGTTTCAAAAGCAGATTCAACTTTTGGAGAAAGCGTTAGGAGGAATAGAGTAGAGATGAAAAAAGGGGTAAAAATTGTAATCGTGTTGCTTATCCTTTTAGGAGTGGCATTTTTGGTAGGAAGGCGTGTGTTAAAGCCTAAAGAGGAAGTGGAACATACGCAGCTTCCTTTGGCTACCGGTATTTCCGTGGAAAAGGGTGACCTGTCCATTACAGAGTCTTTGGTAGGGACCATTGAGGCCAGTGAGCAGTATGCTTTGGCTTCCAAGGTTTCGGGAGAGGTTTTGGAAATCTATGCGGAAAATGGTGCAGAGCTGAAAAAAGGGGATAAGATTGCCCGTTTAGACAATCAAAAGCAGATTGATGCGGCAAAATATACTTTGGAGCAGGCAGAGGCCCAGGCGAAGGCGGCGTCAGATGCCAGAAACCGTTTGGCAAGCCTCCAAGCCTCCGGAGATATTTCCGCCCAGGACTTTGAATCGGCGGATGCTCAGGCGAAAGCTGCGGAAGCTCAGGTAAAGGCGGCAAAGCTGAACTATGATACCCAGGTGGAGTTTGCCACCATTACCGCTCCTGCAGACGGGGTTTTGCAAAACAGCATTTTGGTGAAGGATGCCATGATTCCCCAGGGCACCCAGATAGCCAGTCTTATGGGGAATGGAAAACAGCAGCTTGTCTTTTCCGCAACAGAGGAACTGATGAAGAACCTGTCTTTAGGCCAGGAAGTGAAGGTGGAGAAGGGACAGGAGCAGTATAGCGGCTCCATTACCGAGATTTCCGGGGTGATGAATGCCCAGACCGGACTCTTTATCGTGAAAGCCAATCTGGAGAATTCCTCTCTTCCTGAGGGAAGCCGGGTGAAATTAACCGTAACCAAGGACAGCAGAACCGGGGTAAATCTTCTTCCTCTATCCGTAATTTACTATGACAACGGTTCTCCCTACGTTTACCTTTTGGAAAAGGGTGAGGGAGAGAACGGAACCATCAAAAAGCAATCTGTGGAGCTTGGCCTGCAGGGAGAAGAAAAGGTAGAGATACTTTCCGGTCTTTCGGAGAAGGATTTAGTTGTCAGCTCCTGGAATAACGAGATGTATGACGGTGCAAAGGTAAGACTGAACAGCTCGGAAACAGAGGCTTCTTCTGATGAAAAGACGACAGGAGAAATAGATAGCAGTACTGCGGCAGTTAGTTCTGCCGCTGCGGAAACCGGAAAGGAGGGCTAAAGATGCTTTCCATGACGAAATTCGTCTTAAGACGACCAGTTACCACCTTTCTTGTGGTAATCACCCTTATTTTCTTTGGTTTCGTTACATTCACCACCATGAAAATGGAGCTGCTCCCCAATATGAACTTCCCCTACCTCATCGTGACTACCACCTATCCCGGAGCCTCTCCGGAGGATGTGGACGAGCTGGTAACCAAGCCTGTTGAGGAGGAGGTTTCCCTGCTTTCCGATGTAAAGCAGGTCAGATCCCAGTCCAATGAGAACTTTTCCATGGTTATTGTTCGTTACAATTACGGTACGAACATGAGCAAGGCCTATGACAGCCTGAAGAAAAAGATGGATGCCATCAAATCCTCTCTGCCGGAGGACGCCAAGGATATCAGCATAATGGAAGTGGACATTAATGCCAGACCGGGTATGGTTCTCTCCATCAACAATAAAAATGAGAGTCAGCTTTATAATTATGTAGAAAACAATATTAGGCCGGAGTTTGAAAAAATATCCACCGTGGCTTCCCTTTCTCTTTCCGGAGGACAGGAAAGCTATGTAAGAGTGGAGCTTTCCCCGGAAAAACTGCAACAGTATCATTTGACCATGGAACAGGTGGTGGGAATGATGCAGGCTGCAAAGTTTACCTATCCGGCAGGAAGTACGAAGGTGGGAGACCAGGAATTATCCATCAGTACCTCCCAGGACTATTCCACCATTGAGGAATTGCGAAAGCTCCCCATTACCACCGGAACAGGAAATACCCTGACTCTTTCGGATTTGGCTACAGTGGGTTCCGCCCTGTCGGATAAAAGCAGCATAGGACGATATAACGGCGAAGAGACCATTACCTTAAGCTTAAATAAGCTGCAGAGTAAGTCGGACATTGCCATGAGTAGGGATGTGAATGCCTTAATCAAGAAGCTGGAAGGGAAGAATCCCAATCTGGAAATTCACGTGATTTCCGATTCTGCGGACAGCATCAAGAGCTCCCTGTCCAGCGTATTTCAGACCATGATTATGGCTATCGTGATTTCCATGCTGATTATCTTCCTTTTCTTCGGAGATATTAAGGCCTCCCTTATCGTAGGTTCCTCCATTCCTTTGGCGATTTTAGGAGCCATTGTCTTTATGGGGGCAATGGGCTATAGCCTGAATTTGCTGACCCTTTCCGCCCTGGTTTTGGGCGTGGGTATGATGGTGGACAACTCCATCGTTGTGTTGGAAGCCTGTTTCCGAGCTATGGATGATTACGGAGAGCGGCAAAGAAGTCTTAAAGAAGCTGCTATTGACTCCGTAAGGGTAGTGGGCGCCTCAGTTTTTGGAGGTACGCTTACCACCTGTGTAGTATTCCTTCCCCTGGGATTTTTGCAGGGAATTTCCGGACAATACTTTAAGCCTCTGGGCTTTACCATTGTCTTTTGTATGGTGGCTTCTTTGATTTCCGCGGTTACCATCGTTCCCCTTTGCTTTACCCTTTACAAACCCAAGGAAAACAGTAAGGCTGTAGCTTATCGGGGGGTACGACTGTTACAGGATGCCTATAGAAGCACCATCAGCAAGTTTTTACGGCATAAAAAATCAGTACTCGTGGCCACAGCGGGAATTTTGGTGCTTTCTCTCTTCCTGGCGACCCAGCTACGAACCGAGTTAATGGCGGATATTGATACAGGAACCGTTGAAATCGGCATTACCCAAAAGCCCGGTCTTTCCATAGAGGAAAAGGAAAGGGGAATAAAAGAGCTGGAGGAGTTGGTGGCGAAGGATCCGGATACGGACCGTTATACCGCAACGGCAGGAGGATCCGCCCTTTCCGCCCTGTACGGAGGAAGCACTGATCCTACGATTACGGTATATCTGAAAAAGGATCGTTCCATAAAAACCAAGGAAAAGGTAAGGGCATGGAAGAAGGCCTTGGAGAACCGTTCTCAAGAGGTTTTAAGCATAAAGTCCGTAAGTGATACCAGTATGAGCGGTGGCGATTACAGCTCCGGCAATAACTATGAAATTATTATTCAGGGATCGGATTTGGAAGAACTGCAAAGAAAGAGTAATGAACTTCTTTCCTTATTACAAAAGCAGAGCAGCCTTACCGGCATTCATTCCAGTTTGGAAAATGCAGCCCCTCTTTTGCAGGTTAAAGTGGATCCCATTAAGGCGGCGGCGGAAGGTTTAAGTCCTATCCAGATTGCCCAGTCCCTAAATACCGATCTATCCGGTAAAAAAGCGATGAAAATGACGGTGGAGGGGCAAAAGGTAGATGTGTGGGTGAAATATCCCAAGGATCAATTCGATAACCTGGAAAAAGTGAAGTCCATCCGTTTTACCACGCCTACAGGAGCGCAGGTTTCCTTGGAAAGTCTGGCCACTGTAAAGTATGCGGACTCCCCTGCCAGCATTGAAAGAGAAGATAAAAAGTATCAGGCGACGATTACGGCAAATTATACGGAGCAGGCCAACAACAATACCAAAGCGGAAATTGACGACCTGGTCAGCAAGAATCTGGGAGAGAATATCTCCGTTGTGGCCAATTCTCAGACTCAAAGTATGAATGAGGAGTTTGCGGATTTGTTCCGTGCCATCGCCATTGCGGTCTTCCTGGTCTTTGTAGTCATGGCTGCGCAGTTTGAGTCTACACGCTTCAGCTTTATGGTGATGACCACCATCCCCTTCTCCTTAATCGGTTCCTTCGGACTCTTGTGGCTCTTTGACGCAACTCTGTCCATGACCTCCCTTTTGGGATTTTTGATGCTGGTGGGAACGGTGGTAAACAACGGAATTCTCTATGTGGATACGGTAAATCAGTACCGTCAGGAAATGCCTTTGGAGAAGGCTTTGACAGAGTCCGGTGCCACCAGACTTCGGCCGATTTTGATGACCACCCTGACTACAGTACTGTCTATGATTCCTATGGCTATGGGCTTCGGAGACAACGGTGCCCTGATGCAGGGACTGGCTTTGGTAAATGTGGGAGGCTTGGTAGCGTCCACCCTACTGGCACTACTTTTGCTTCCGGTATACTACATGATTATCTATGGCAGAAAAAAACATATGATAAAAGTTTAAAGCCGGCAACGCGGCTTTGGTGCATAGCGTAAGGCGATATTTGGCAGGATAGTTGAAACTTATTTAGGAGAAAGAACACCAAAAGTTCACAGGATTGACGATTTTCGTTAAGAAATTCCGAGGAATATTATGTTATAGTAGAGAAGACTCCTTTTCTCTTAGTAGGGGCTGTAAGGATACATTACAGCTCTTATGCAGTATAGGTCTGAAATTGGGGCACGCTCCCGCTAACTTCGCCTTCGCATCGGATACTAAGCGAAAAACTGCAGTACCTTTGTTTTTCGCAAGTACCGGCGGGCTCAGATTGCCCCCATCTCAGACCTATACTGCATAAGACCTATCAACTTTTGTGTGCTTTACAGCCCCTTGCTTAGAGAATCAGAGCCTTTTTTATAAGGAGAAGAAAATGAGAAAAAAGGGATATCCTATTAGTATAGCGATTGTTTTGGCGAGCCTGTCCTTTACCATGCCTGCCATGGCACAGAAGGTACCGGGCTTTTCCGATAATGTTTCCGTGGATCAGATGCAGACTTCCTTTGAACGGCAGCGTTCTGAGGAGGAGTGGGCAAAGCTTCGGGACAATGTGATTTCCTGGGAGGAAATCGGGGACTTGGTCCATGAGTACAACCCCACAGTATCCAGTCTTTGGAGAAACTTCCGGGAAAGTGACAGCAAGGGCAGCTATAATGTCAATGTAGAGGATGCCAGAAATCAGGTGGAAGAAGCCTATGAAAAGGCATTGTCCGCTGCAGACGGAAACAGTGTGGCGGAGGCTTTGGCAGAAATGCAGTACCAGAGCAACAGCAGCAATTTTTCCGCAGATACCGTGGCGCAGAATGCAGACCGGGAGATTGCCAAGCTTTCCGTGGAACAAACGGAGCAGAATACTATTGAGACCATTAAAAAGTCCTTCATTAGCAGAGAAAGTACAGGCCTTCAGAAGCAAATCGATGCCTTATCTTTAGCAGATGCGAAAAGCGCACAGGAAAGCACCGAGAGAAAAAAAGCTATCGGAAAGGCCACACAGATTGATGTGCTGACTGCTAAGGAAGCCTATGACCAGGCGAATCTGAGCCTTACAAAGAACAATTCCGCCTTTGATAAGATGACGGAGCTTTTACGGGTGAATCTGGGCTGGAAGGCAAGTGATACTCCGGAGATGCCCGTAATTCCAAGCCTTAGTGCAGAGCAGCTTACGGCAGTGAATTTAGTGGAAGACAGTAAGACAGCTTTACAGAATAACTACAGTCTTCGGATTTCAGAAAGAAAGTTGAATCTTTCCACAGGAGATGCCAACCGACAGAATCTGACAAGAAGCATTTCCACAGCAAAGGAGAAGATTCAGTCCGATATGCTTTCTCGCTACCAAAGCTTAAAGCAGGCAGAAGAGGCGAAAAGACAGGCGGAACTGCAGGTGTCCAATGCACAGCAGGCTTATCAAAAAGCGGAACGAGGCTATAAGCTGGGAAGTGTAAGCCGTGTGGATTTTGAAAAGGCGAAAAATGCTTCCGATACCGCAAGCCTTCAAAAGCAGCAGGCGGATTTGAAGCTTTATGAAGAATATTTGGATTATCAGGCTGGAAAGAACGGTTTGGCGACGGCAGAGTAAGAGAAAGGACTCATTTAATCTTTTATGGAGAAGAGAAAGAATAAGATAAAATCCGCATTTGCTCTGGCTTTAAGCCTAGGACTTCTCTGTCAAAGCTTCCCTGCCTTAGCAGAGGAGAAGCCTTGGGATGTAAATGACAACATCATTTCCTTCAGAGAAATCCCGGATCTTGTGGACCAATTCAGTACCGTGGCCAAGATGGAGCAGGATGCTTTGGCGCAAAGCACCGGCGGTATGGCTTCCGTACAGAAGGCGGTAAAGGATGAAAAGGCTGATATACTGGCGAATTTGCAGGAGAGCATTGACAGCTTAAAGGAGCAGAAGCAGGATACTACAGACCCTACGACCAAAGCCTTTTTGCAAAGCCAGATCAATCAGTTAGAAAAGGTAAAGAACAGCAAGAAGATTTTACCGGATATAGATAGCAGTTTGGCAGAGGTGAATCAAGGCCTGGTGCAGCTTTCTGAGACGGAAAAAAGCATGAAGAAGGCGGAAGCCAAGACGGAAAAGGCTGTGAAGTCCGGATTTTATACCGGAAAAAAGCTCTTAAGTGACGGTATGCAAAATCTTTATTTCAGTGCCATTTCCTTGGAAAACAATAAGACGATGCTGGAAAAAAGAGTGGCCATGTTACAGGCAGGCTTAGAAAAGACGGAAAGACAGGCGCGCCTCGGACAGGCTACGGCAAATGATGTGAGCGCGGCAAAGCTTGCTTTGGACGGTGCTCAGTCAGATTTGCAAAAGGCTAAGGACGGTCTGGAAAGCATGAAGAGAAATATGGGGCTGAGCCTTGGTTGGAGCATGAATAGCTACTCTGCCATTCAGTTCGAAGCCATTCCCGACTATCCAAGAAATTATCTGTCAACAAGAGACTGGGGAAAGGACATTGATTCCGCCCTAAGTCATAACAGTGAACTGGGCAGTATTCTCCGCGTAAAGGATAATAACATTACCGGCTGGACGGAGAAGAAACAGAGTCAAAAGGAAAAAGAGCAGCAGATTCGAGTTTCTATGGAGGAGCTCAGACGGAATATTAGCGAAGCGGAAGCGGCATTAAATGCGGCAGAATCCGTTTCAGAGCTTTCCCGTTTACAAAAGGAAGAAGCAGAGCGGATGAATGCTTTGGGACTTTTGGGAAGGGCAGATTTCCAAGGCTTATCCTTAGAAGCCTTATCCAAGGAAAATGCAGCAGCTCAGGCAAAACTGGATTATAATCAGGCGGTCTTCCAATACGAAGAAGCAGTCGAGAGAGGGATACTTTCCACAGGGGAGTAATCCCTCTCTTTTTTTCATAACGAGTATCGCTCGTAAAGCGTGCGGTATCTCGTTGGACATCAGATATAGGAATCTCATGAAAATCCTCATGTGCAGAAGGTCTTATATTTCAGGGGGGATGAAACATATTTTTTAAGAAAAGCTTATCCGAATGTGGAGTATAGGAGATTAGATGCTTTTGTGTTATAACGGAAGAAACTGAAGAAAAATTCCAATAGCCAGAATGTATGTTCTATGATATAATCTCTCGGCAAGCAGAAAACGAAGAAATAAAGGGAAAGAACAGTAGTCGGTAAGAAGCTAAAACTGATACAAGTAACAATACAAAAAGTAAAGGAAGAAAATCATGGCAAACAAAGTAAGCAAGGCTCCTGTGGTAGCATTGGAAGATAGGGATGAAAAGTTAAAGGCATTGGATGCGGCTCTTAGCAAGATTGAAAAGGACTGCGGAAAGGGTTCCGTAATGAAGCTGGGAGATTCCGGAGTGAATAAGGACATCTCTGTAGTGCCCACCGGTTCCTTATCTGTGGATATTGCTCTTGGAGCAGGCGGTTTCCCAAGGGGACGTATTATCGAGATCTACGGACCGGAATCCTCCGGTAAGACCACTCTCGCCCTTCATGCAGTGGCGGAAGTACAAAAGCGCGGAGGAATCGCTGCCTTTATTGATGCGGAGCATGCTTTGGATCCCCGTTATGCCCAGGCTATCGGTGTGGACATTGATAACCTCTATGTGGCACAGCCGGATTCCGGAGAGCAGGCCTTAGATATTGTAGAGACCATGGTTCGTTCCGGAGCGATGGACATTTTGGTTGTGGACTCCGTGGCGGCACTGGTACCGAAGGCGGAGATTGACGGAGAGATGGGAGACAGTCATGTGGGCTTACAGGCTCGTTTGATGTCCATGGCTTTAAGAAAGCTCACCGCTATTATTGCCAAGTCCAACTGTATCCTCATTTTCATCAACCAGTTAAGAGAAAAGGTCGGTGTGATGTTCGGGAATCCGGAAACTACTACCGGTGGACGTGCCTTGAAGTTCTATGCCTCTGTTCGTGTAGATATTAGAAAGGGAGAAAGCATTAAGACCGGAGACGGAGATTTCAGCGGAGCCCGTACCAAGGTGAAGATTTCCAAGAATAAGATTGCCCCTCCCTTTAAGAATGCGGAGTTTGATATTAGCTTCGGTTCCGGAATTTCCAAGGAAGGAGAAATTCTGGACCTGGCAGTAGAAAAGAAGATGATTGAGAAGAGCGGTGCATGGTTTGCCTACAACGGAGATAAGATTGGACAGGGTCGTGAGAATGCCAAGGCCTTTTTAAAGAGTCATCCCAGAATTATGGCAGACTTGGAAATTCAGCTTCGTAAGGAATACGGTTTAAAGGAAGACCCCTATTTGGAAGAGGTTTTGGCCTTTGTTCCGGAGGATGAGGATATGGATCTTACGGTTAGCCTGGCAGAGGAAACTGAGGAATAGGATTTGTTTTATGGGGGAGTGCATTAGGCAGTCCCCTTTTTTATCAAAAGATTTTTATTCTATAAAGAGAAATTCTATAAAAAGTTATTTTGTAAAAGGATGTGCCATAAAAAGAAAAGAGAACATCTGTGGAGGCTTGTGTAGTAGGAGGCAAAAGGTGAAGGAATGGAATCCGGAGGAATTTCTTCGGGAACAGGCAGCTAGGAAACAAAAGGATAAAAAAGAAGGAAAGGAAAGGAAATCGGAAGAAGAACGATGGGAAGAAAAGGAAGGGGAAAACAGAGCGCCGACTTCCGTTACTTTTTCTTTGAAGGATACTGAGACTGCTGAAATCGTCCTGAACCCCTTACGAAGAGAAAGTCTTTCCGAAGAAGAAAGGCTTTATCAGCGTTGTAAAGAAAGAAGCCTCTATCTCTTAACAGGGGCGGCTAAGACAGAACGGAGACTTCGGGAAAAACTGCAAAAGTCCGAACATTATACGGAAGAAATCATTGAAAGAACTCTTTCTTTCCTAAAGGAATACGACTATATCAACGACTACCGCTATTGTATGCAATATTTGGAGGAAAATGCCCATCGCCGTTCCGCAAAGGATATGCAGAGTAAGCTCTATGGTAGGGGCGTTGATGGTACTGTGATTCGAGAAGCCTTGGAGGATTTTCAAAGAAAACATAGAGACGAGGGGGAGGAGAAGTCCTTTGAAGAGCAGAGAGAAACTGATCCGGAAAGAATTGCTTTAAAGCGTTGGCTGGAGAAGAAAAGCAGAAATATGGATTTATCGGATTGGAAGGAGAGGCAGAAGCTTACAGCCTCCCTGCTGCGAAAGGGCTTTTCTTACAGTATGATTCAAGAATATCTGCAGGAGGAGTAGAAATCTAAAAGTTTAACTATAAAAATTTTTAGGATAATAACAATGATTGATGCTTAATATGAAACATCATTCTGGTATATGAGGTGTTATTATGTCTGAGAAAAATAAAGAAACTAAAATTGTAGAGAGTACAGCTTTAAAAGAAAAAATCTATCTTGTTCGTGGTCAAAAAGTAATGATTGATGGAGATTTGGCTGAGATATATGGCTATGAGACAAGATATTTTAATAGACAGGTAAAAAACAATATTGAGAAATTCGAAGGTGAAGATTTCATGTTTCAACTTACTCGAGAAGAGTTTGAGAAGTTGAGGTGCAAAAATTTCACCTCAACCCCAGGCGGTAGAAGATATCTCCCTTACGCTTTTACAGAGCAAGGAATTTATATGCTAATGACTGTATTAAAGGGAGAACTTGCCACTAAACAAAGCAAGGCATTGATACGAATGTTTAAGCAGATGAAGGATTTTCTTGTTGAAAACAGTGAGTTTATCGGTACTAAAGAGTTTATACAAGTAGCAGTGCAGACGGCACAGAATACCAGAGATATAGCAACACTCAATAATAAGATGAGCACTTTGGCATCAAGGGAAGACTTTAAAAAAGTAATGGATAACTTTATAGATCCGAATAGCTATAAACATTTTCTGCTGATGAACGGAGAGAAGATTGAAGCTGATCTTGCCTATACTACAGTATATAAGTCTGCGAAGAAACGCATTTACTTAATTGATAACTATATAGGTCTAAAAACACTGGAATTATTGAGAGCTGCTAAAGATAATGTTGAAATTACAGTCTTTAGCGATAATTTGAAAAACAAGGATATGCTTACACAGAGTATTTTAAATGACTTCAGACACGATTATCCAAATATTCCATTGGAATTGAAAAATGCCGGGAAAATATATCATGACCGATATATTGCTATTGATTATGGAACAGATTATGAATCCTTTTATCTTTGCGGATCATCTTCAAAAGACGCAGGAAATAAAATATCTACAATATCCAAAATAGAAGAGTCCTTAAGAGATATGTATCATGGCTTATTTAAAGAAATACTAAATAATGCAGACTTACAAATATAATGTTACACAGGAACACCCTGCACTTTATAAACTCTTTAGAAATGGAAACTTGACATATCCTATTTAATTGCGTACAATCAAACCTGTAAAGAAAATCAATAATTACTTTTATAATTGTTCAAGGAGGAATGAATATGTCAGCACCAAATATTACTGCAGCAGAGTTTGAAGAGAAGGTACTACAGTCTAAGGAGCCGGTATTAGTGGATTTCTGGGCAGACTGGTGTGGACCTTGTAAGATGCTTTCTCCAATTATCGGAGAGATTGCAGCTGAGGCACAGGGCTTTAAGGTATACGCGGTTAATGCCGATGAAGAGCAGGACTTGATGGCTCGCTACGGTGTTCGTGCTATCCCAACCTTAATCGTATTTAAGGATGGCCAGGTCTACAAGCAGAATACAGGATTTATTCAGAAGGAACAGGTTTTAGATCTTTTAAAGTAATTTAACGGAGTATATTTTCTGTAAAGAAGGAAAGCAGTCTATTCTTTAGGGAAGATGAGTAGTTTGGGTCATAAGATATATCCTCTATAAGGAGGGGAAGAAGAGGGTGACTGCGGTCGCCCTTTTCTTGTAGAAAAGCAGAGTCATAGAAAGGAAAGAAAAACGATGCATGATATTATCATTGTAGGAGCGGGAACAGCAGGATTATCCGCTGCTATTTACGGACTGAGGGCCGGAAAAAGCGTATTGGTTTTAGAACAGGCTTCTTACGGCGGACAGATTATCAATACGCCGGAGATTGAAAACTATCCGGCCATCCAGAAGATTTCCGGTTTTGAGTTTGCTACCAATCTTTATAATCAGGCAAAAAATCTGGGCGCAGAGTTTGCTTTTGAGAAGGTTGAGGGAATTGAAGACAAGGGACAGTTCAAGGAAGTAAAGACTAAGGATAAGAGCTACGAAGGAAAAACCGTAATACTTGCTACCGGTGCCAAGAACAGAAGCCTTGGCGTGGAAAAGGAAGAGGAACTGGTGGGAAAGGGCATTTCCTACTGTGCAACCTGTGACGGAATGTTCTACCGTGGCAAGGTGGTAGCGGTAAACGGCGGCGGAAACACTGCAGTGGAGGATGCTACCTTCCTTTCCGACTATGTGCAGAAGGTTTATGTGATTCACAGAAGAGATGAATTTAGAGCGGATAAGGCGGAAGTAGATCGTCTGGTTGCAAAGCCCAATGTGGAACTGGTTTTGAATTCCACCGTAAAGAGACTGGAAAGTGATGCCTCCGGTTTGACCGGTGTTGTAGTGGCGAACAAGGATGGAGAAGAGAGAACCCTGAAGGTGGATGGTTTATTTGTGGCCATCGGACAGGCGCCGGACAATCAGGCCTTCTCTGAACTGGTGGAATTAGACGGTAAGGGATACATTTCTGCAGGGGAAAGTACCTTGACCAAGACTCCAGGCATTTTCACCGCAGGAGATTGTAGAACCAAGGCTATCCGTCAGCTGGCAACAGCAGCTTCCGACGGTGCAGTGGCAGGACTTGCAGCAGTAAGCTATATCAACGAAAAAGGACTATAAATGAAAGTAGATCACGACTTAAGTTTGAGACTGGAAAACCAGCTTTGTTTCCCTCTTTATGCATGTGCAAAGGAGGTAACAAGAAAATATAAGCCGTTTTTAGATCCCTTGGGTTTGACCTATACCCAGTATATCGCCATGATGGTGCTTTGGGAGAAAAAAGAAGTGCGGGTAAAGGATTTGGGAGAAGCCCTATATCTGGATTCCGGAACCTTGACGCCCCTTTTGAAAAGATTGGAGCAGAAGGGATTACTCACACGCTCTCGCAATCAGGAGGATGAGAGAGCCCTTTGTGTGCGCATTAGTGCAGAGGGAGAGGCACTAAAGCAAAAAGCCTTGAGAATTCCGGAGGGGATGCGGGCTTGCATATCTCTGAGCGAAGAGGAGATGCAGGTATTGAAGAAATTATTGCATAGAACCTTAGAGGGATTGGAGGAGGACTAAGGTCCTCCTTTCTTTTTGTTTTTCCGCTATCGTTCTTCTGAAAGCTTTGGTAAAATAGGGAGCAGTGAAATGGTCGAGACAAGATAGGAGGAAAGATGGCGGAGTTTGATTATCTGGTAGTGGGTGCGGGACTTTTTGGTGCAGTTTTTGCAAGAGAGGCAAAGGACCGGGGAAAGAAGGTTCTGGTCATTGACCGGAGGAATCATATCGGGGGAAATGTTTACAGCTACGAGAAAAATGGCATCATGGTTCATCATTATGGTGCCCACATTTTCCATACTAATAATGAAGAGGTTTGGCAGTATGTGAATCGCTTTGCGGAATTTAACCGATTTACCAATGCCCCCATTGCCAACTATAAGGGAGAAATCTATTCCCTTCCCTTTAATATGTATACCTTCAATCGGATGTGGGGAGTTACCCGCCCTGAGGAGGCCAAGGAGAAAATTGAGGCAGAACGGAAGGCTGCAGGGATTAGCGAGCCTAAGAATCTGGAAGAGCAGGCTATTTCCTTGGTGGGAAGGGAAATCTATGAGAAATTGATTAAGGGCTATACAAAAAAACAGTGGGGCAGGGATTGTAAGGATCTTCCGGCCTCCATTATCAAAAGACTTCCGGTACGTCTAACCTATGATAACAACTACTTTAACGCCCTATATCAGGGAATTCCCAAGGCAGGCTATACCAAGCTGGTGGAAAATATTCTTTCCGATATCTCCGTGGAACTGTCTCAAAACTTCTTTGAGAATAGGGAAATGTGGATGGAAAAGGCGGAGAAGATTGTATTTACCGGTCCTATTGATGCCTTTTACGAGTACTCCTTGGGAGAGTTGGAATACAGGAAGGTGGATTTCGTGGTGGAAGAGCTTCCTATAGAGAATTATCAGGGAAATGCCGCGGTGAATTACACTGATGAAGAAAGTCCCTATACCCGCATTATCGAGCATAAGTGGTTTACCTTCGGAAAGGACATGGAAGGAAAAGATATTCCCAGCACCATCATTTCCAAGGAATACAGTGCAGAGTGGAAGAAGGGGGAGGAACCCTATTATCCGGTAAATGATGAGAAAAACCAGGCTTTGTATCAGCGGTACAAAGCGCTTTCCGAAAAGGAAGAGAAGGTACTTTTCGGCGGACGATTGGGAGAGTACAAATACTACGACATGGATATGGTAATTGCTTCCGCCTTAGACTTTTCCCAAAAGCATATAGGATGAGTGTCGGCTCTGCGAAGTTTCATTAGATAAGGCTTGGAAAAGAGCAGAATAGATTATCGGATATAAGCATAAATAGTCTTTATATCACAAGTAGCCTGTATCACAAGTAGCCTGTATCACAAGTAGTCAAGAATATAAAAGCTATTATCGGAAAGGAGGAGGCTATGAAACCCATCGGACTTATGGGGCGTGTGGCGGTAGGATTTGTGGTAACAACCCTTTTGCCTATTCTTTTGTTTTATCTCTCCTTTCTGGGAATTCTTCGTATAGGACAGGGGATTTTTATCCTGATTTTTGCGGGATTGTTTTTTATCGCTTGGATCTATAACGGTATTGTAAAGCCTGTGGATGAGCTGAAAAATGCGGCGAAGCGTATCGGAGACGGAGACCTGGACTTCAGTTTGGAGGCGGAAAGTCACGATGAGTTCGGAGAGCTGACGCAGGCCTTTGAGAAAATGCGGATTCGCCTAAAGCAAAATCAGGAGGAAAAATTAAAGGACGAGCAGGAAAACCGGGAGCTTGTCACCAATATTGCCCACGACTTAAAGACTCCCATTACCTCTATCAAGGGCTATGCGGAGGGAATCCTGGACGGGGTAGCCTCCACCGAGGAGAAAAAACGAAAATACATCCAAACCATTTATCATAAGGCGGTGGAGATGAATCGCCTGATTGATGAGTTGAATTACTACGCCAAGATAGAAACCAATAGGATTCCCTATCATTTTTGCCAGTTGCCCGCCTTGGAATATTTTCAGGATTTCAGCGTAGAGGTGGCCATGGACCTGGATGCCATGGGCTATCAGTTTGAAACGGATTTTCTGCTGGAAGAATCTGTGGAGGTGATTGCGGATCCGGAGCAGCTTAGAAAGGTACTGAACAATATCATTTCCAATGCCATTAAATATATGGACAAGAAGAATCCGAAGATTCGCTTCGTACTTTCCGATGCGGGAGATTTTGTGGAGGTGGAGATTTCCGATAACGGAAAAGGAATCGAGAAAAAGGATTTACCCAATATTTTTGAACGATTTTTCCGAACAGATGCCGCTAGAAATACGGAAACCGGCGGATCCGGCATCGGCCTGTCTATCGTAAAAAAGATTATCGAAGACAGCGGCGGCAGAATCTGGGCGGAAAGCGAACTGGGAGAGGGGACGAGTATCCATTTTGTTTTACGAAAATGCTTTCCCCAGGCAAGAATCCATTAAGACAAAGTAAATAGAGAAGAAAGAAAGGAAAGTTTATGGAAGAGAAGAAGAAAATATTAATCGTGGAGGACGAGGCCTCCATTGCAGAGCTGGAAAAGGATTACTTGGAGCTGTCCGGTTTTCAGGTGGAGACCGAGGGAGACGGAGAAAAGGGCTTGAAGAAGGCTTTGGAAGGGAATTATGACCTTTTGATTTTGGATTTGATGCTACCGGGAAGGGATGGCTTCTCCATTACCCAGGAAGTACGAAGCAAGAAGGACATCCCTATTTTGCTGGTTTCCGCAAGAAGAGATGATATTGATAAGATTCGTGGTTTAGGCCTGGGAGCGGATGACTATATGACCAAGCCCTTCTCCGCCAGTGAGCTGGTAGCCAGAGTGAAGGCCCATTTGGCAAGATACACAAGACTTCGGGACAGCGGCAAGGAAGAAAATGAAATTATTGAAATCCGGGGCTTAAAGATTGATACCACCGCCAGAAGAGTATTTGTAAACGGTGAAGAGGTACCCTTTACCTCCAGAGAGTTTGACCTTCTGGCCTTTCTTGCGGCTCATCCGAACCGGGTATATACCAAGGAGGAGCTGTTCCAGGAGATTTGGAAAATGGAGTCCATCGGAGATATTGCCACCGTTACCGTACATATCAAGAAGCTTCGAGAGAAGATTGAGATGGAAAATGCAGTGAAACCCCAATACATTGAAACAATCTGGGGCGTGGGATATCGTTTTAAAGCATAGGAAATAGAAAAAGAGTCGTTAAATAGAGAATCATTCAGAATCAAGACTTCCTTTCCGACATAGTCACTTTGCGTACAGGGCACGCTTTCGCTAGCTTCGCCTCGTAGCGGACACTAAGCGAAAAACTGCAGTACCTTTGTTTTTCGCAAGTGCCGACGGGCTCAGACTACCCTGTACTGCAAAATAACTATGTTGGAAAGGCGCTGGAAATTCTAGAGATGTGTTTATTTAACGTCTTTTTTCTTGTTTATTTCCTATACTTTTAAAGCGATTTTTGTCTTTGTGTAGTGGTTTGTGAGGAATCTCTGAATTTAGCTGAATTTACCTGTTTCCTCCCTTTACTATCATTTTATTCTTGTTTATAATGACGGAGTATGATTTTCGTATTTTATCACGAACAATCTGACAACTACTTCAAATGACGGGGATGGAAAAAATTTTTTTCATTTTCCCTAATCTATTAAGGAGGATTCAAAATGGCAAGAAAATGGGTTTACCTTTTCAAAGAAGGTGATGCAGGCATGCGTGAGCTTTTGGGTGGTAAGGGAGCGAACTTGGCGGAGATGACCAAGATCGGTTTACCGGTTCCTCAGGGATTTACCATTACTACCGAGGCTTGTACACAGTACTATGAGGATGGCAAGACGATCAATGACGAGATTCGTGAGCAGATCGATGCACACATCCTGAAGATGGAAGAGATTACAGGAAAGAAGTTTGGAGATCATGAGAATCCATTGTTAGTGTCCGTTCGTTCCGGAGCGAGAGCTTCCATGCCGGGTATGATGGATACCATCTTGAACCTTGGTTTAAATGAAGATGTTGTTAGAGTTTTGGCTGAGAAGTCCAACAACCCAAGATGGGCATGGGACTGCTACAGAAGATTTATCCAGATGTACTCCGATGTAGTTATGGAAGTAGGAAAGAAGTACTTCGAAGAGCTTATCGACGAGATGAAGGCAAAGAAGGGCGTTACTCAGGACGTTGATCTTACTGCAGAGGACTTACACGAGCTGGCTGAGCAGTTTAAGGCAGAGTACAAGTCCAAGATCGGTTCCGATTTCCCCTCTGATCCTAAGGAGCAGCTCTATGGCGCTATTATGGCGGTATTCAGAAGCTGGGATAACCCAAGAGCCAACGTTTACCGTAGAGACAACGACATCCCATACTCTTGGGGTACCGCTGTAAACGTTCAGTCCATGGCTTTCGGAAACATGGGTGACGATTGCGGAACCGGTGTAGCATTTACCAGAGACCCCGGAACAGGAGCAAAGGGATTGTTTGGTGAGTTCTTAACCAATGCACAGGGTGAGGACGTAGTAGCCGGAGTTCGTACTCCTATGCACATCAATGAGATGGAGCAGAAGTTCCCTGAGGCCTTCAAGCAGTTTACAGAAGTTTGTCAGATTTTAGAGAAGCACTATAGAGATATGCAGGATATGGAGTTTACCGTAGAGCACGGAAAGCTGTATATGCTCCAGACCAGAAACGGTAAGAGAACCGCTCAGGCCGCATTAAAGATTGCTTGTGATTTGGTAGATGAAGGAATGCGCACCGAGGAAGAGGCAGTTGCTATGATTGATCCTCGTAACCTGGATACCCTTCTTCATCCACAGTTTGACCAGAAGGCATTAAAGGCAGCTACTCCTCTTGGAAAGGGACTTGGCGCATCTCCCGGAGCTGCTTGCGGTAAGGTTGTGTTCACTGCTGACGATGCGGAAGTTTGGGCAGCACGTGGAGAAAAGGTGATCCTGGTTCGTTTGGAGACATCTCCTGAGGATATCACCGGAATGAAGGTGGCGCAGGGTATTCTGACCGTTCGTGGCGGTATGACTTCTCACGCTGCCGTAGTAGCAAGAGGAATGGGAACCTGCTGTGTATCCGGACTTGGAGACATTGTCATGGACGAGGCAAATAAGAAGTTCACTTTAGGCGGAAAGACCTTCCACGAGGGAGACTTCATTTCCTTAGACGGTTCTACCGGAAATGTTTATGACGGCGTTATTCCTACCGTGGACGCTTCCATTGCCGGTGAGTTCGGAAGAATCATGGCTTGGGCAGACAAGTACAGAAAGCTTGCCGTTCGTACCAATGCAGATACTCCACAGGATGCTAAGAAGGCAAGAGAGCTTGGTGCAGAGGGAATCGGACTTTGCCGTACAGAGCATATGTTCTTCGATCCCGAGAGAATCTTCGCTTTCCGTGAGATGATTGTATCCGACACCAAGGAAGAGAGAGAAGAAGCATTAGAGAAGATTCTTCCCTACCAGCAGGGAGACTTCGAGGCACTCTATGAGGCACTTGAGGGCAATCCTGTTACCATCCGTTTCTTAGACCCGCCTCTTCACGAGTTCGTTCCACAGGAGGAAGAGGAAATCGAGAAACTGGCTAAGGCAAAGAACAAGAGCGTACAGGAAATCAAGGATATCATCACTTCCTTACACGAGTTCAACCCGATGATGGGACACAGAGGACTTCGTCTTGCTGTTACCTATCCTGAAATTGCCGTTATGCAGACCAAGGCAGTTATCCGTGCGGCAATCAACGTACAGAAGAAGCATCCTGATTGGAAGATGAATCCGGAAATCATGATTCCTCTTACTTCCGAAGTGAAGGAGTTCAATGTTGTTAAGAAGGTGGTTGTAGAGACTGCTGAGGAGGAAATCAAGAAGGCCGGCGTAAATCTTGCATACCAGGTAGGAACCATGGTGGAGATTCCAAGAGCTTGCCTTACTGCGGATGAGATTGCAAAGAATGCAGACTTCTTCTGCTTCGGAACCAATGACTTAACTCAGATGACCTTCGGCTTCTCCAGAGATGACGCAGGAAAGTTCCTGAATGCTTACTATGACAATAAGATTTTTGAGTCTGACCCATTTGCTAAGCTTGATCAGGTCGGTGTGGGAAAGCTGATGAAGATGGCTATCGAATTAGGAAAGCCTGTAAATCCGCACTTACACGTAGGAATCTGTGGTGAGCACGGTGGAGATCCTTCTTCCGTTGAGTTCTGCCACGATATCGGATTGGATTATGTTTCCTGTTCTCCATTCCGTGTGCCGGTAGCACGTCTTGCTGCAGCACAGGCGCAGATTAAGAATCCAAGAAGGTAATCGGATTTTCGGTTTAAGACTTAGATAAAGTCAGTACAACACAGTGTTAAGACTGATTGTACTTTCCGAAGAATGAAATACAGAAAAGGCGTATCTTTTAAGGGATACGTCTTTTTTATTACGGAGGAAAAGAAAAACTTAAGTCATAAAAAATTGCTAAAAAGTCCGTTCAATGCTATACTGCTTTAGCATATAAGAAGTGAGAGAATATATAGGAAAATTAATTTTTAAGGAGATATTATGTTGAGAACAAGAGGATTTTTACTATGCCTTCTGGCATTATTTTTTCTGGTATCCTGTAAACCGAAATACGGGGTAAACTCAGCGCCCAATTTAACTACAGCGGCGGCAGATCAAGTCATTCTTATCGATTTCGCTCAGATTTCCGACGATGTGATAGAGAGCATGGATCCTGAGGATTTCCCTTTTGTAAAGAATTTGACGATTTCCGGAAGTAATGATACCCATATGGTGGAAGTTCATGCAGAGATAGTGGATAATGTCAGCAATGAAGCACTGACCATTTTCCTGGATCAGCTGATGCGGGAGATTTCCAATGCGGCGGCGGTACAGGATTTCCGCTATAGTAAGTCCACAGACGACAGCTATGGAAGTTTCTTCCAAAAATACGGCGTACACTATGTAATCACCAAGGGAGAGGAGACGGTGGAGGATGTTACCGTGCAGCCCGGAGAGAGCTTTCCCTTCACTGCGTAAGAATAACAAAATCAGCCACTCGGTGCAGGAAAAACGAGTTTTCGTTTCATCGCCCGAGAAAAAAGAGCGGCAGAACTTTTTAACAACAAGTACAAGGACTGTAGCAATAGGAGAAATCATTCTTCATGGAAAATACTAAGGACAAGATGTCTAGCGAGAATATAGATCATCAAGATGGGGGGAAAGTTCCCCAACGAGAAAAGAAAGGGCAGAGCTTTCGATTAGAGCATTGGCATATCATTGCTTTGGGACTGATGCTTTATGATTCCCTTGCCCTCAGCTTTTCCTATTTGATTGCCCTTTGGCTTCGCTATGATTTGCGCTACAGTACCATTGACACGATATATATAGAACGTTGGAAAGCGTTTCTTCCCTTCTACATTCTAGGGTCACTGGCGGTTTTTTGGTTTTTAAAGCTTTATAAAAGCATCTGGCGCTTTGCCAGTTACTCCGAGCTCCTTCGAGTAAGTATGGCCACCGTCATTTGCTCCATGTTTCATATCATCGGCATCACGTTTTTTTGGGGAAGAATGCCCATTTCCTACTACGTCATCGGGGCAATTTTACAGTATCTGGCGGTACTGGGCATTCGCTTTTCCTATCGCTTTATCCTGCTTCTCCGAAAGGTCAATAACAAGAAAAGCCATCATCGGATTATGGTGATTGGCGCAGGAGCTGCAGGGCAAATGCTGATTCGTGATATTCAACGCTCCGGAGAAGTGGACGGAACGGTAGTTTGTATTATTGATGACAACAAAAATAAGTGGGGAAGACTTATTGACAATATCCCCGTGGTGGGAGGAAGAGAAAGCATTTTGGAGGCGGTAGAAAAATTTGCCGTGGATAAAATCTTCTTAGCAATTCCTTCCGCTACGGTTTCCCAAAGACGAGATATTCTGCAAATCTGCAACGAAACCACCTGCGAACTGAAGAATCTTCCCGGAATGTACCAGCTGGTTACCGGACAGGTCAGTGCCAGCGCCATGCGGAAGGTTTCCGTGGAGGATTTACTGGGAAGAGATCCGATTAAGGTGGATCTTCGGGAAGTGTTCTCCTTTATTAACGGAAAGACGGTATTGGTTACCGGCGGAGGAGGCAGTATCGGCTCGGAGCTTTGCCGGCAGATTGCAGGCCACAGTCCTAAGAAACTGATTATCTTCGATATCTATGAGAACAATGCCTACAATATCCAATTAGAGCTACGGGAAAACTTTCAGGAGCTGGATTTACTGGTCTTGATTGGCTCCGTAAGAGACTCCCGGAGAATGTTCCAGATTTTCAAGGAGTACAGACCGGAAATCGTTTATCATGCGGCGGCTCATAAGCATGTGCCCTTGATGGAGGACAGCCCCTGTGAAAGCATTAAGAACAATGCCTTAGGAACCTACAAAACCGCCTATGCGGCTATGGTGAACGGCTGTAAGCGCTTTGTGCTGATTTCCACGGATAAGGCGGTGAACCCTGCCAATATCATGGGAGCAAGCAAACGACTTTGCGAAATGATTATCCAGGCCTTTGACAATAAGATTAAGGCAGGACGGGTGCAGGATATTCCCCAGCTCTTTACCCATAAGGGCATGGAAAATGCGGATAAGGATGGTACAGGGGCAATATTTCAGGATATTCAGACGGAATTTGTGGCGGTACGCTTCGGAAATGTGTTAGGCTCCAACGGCTCCGTCATTCCCATCTTCAAAAAGCAAATCGAAAAGGGAGGTCCGGTAACGGTAACCCATCCGGATATCATTCGTTACTTTATGACCATTCCGGAGGCGGTAAGCCTTGTCTTAGAGGCGGGAACCTTTGCTAAGGGGGGGGAAATCTTTGTGCTGGATATGGGAAGTCCGGTAAAGATCGATACCCTGGCCAGAAACCTGATTCGCCTTTCCGGATTTAAGCCGGATATCGATATCAAGGTGCAGTACAGCGGACTTCGTCCGGGAGAAAAGCTATACGAAGAAAAGCTGATGGCGGAGGAGGGCTTGCAGAACACTGCCAATGAGCGTATTCATATCGGAAAACCCCTAAGTTTCGATATTGATGCCTTCCTTGGAAAGGTGGATAATTTGATGGAAGCGGCTTACAAGAATAAGGACGATATCCGGGAAATGGTGAAAGATATTGTGGGAACCTATAAGCCGGCGGAAATAGAAAAGAGGAGTGTTCAAGAATGAAGTCATTGGATGGCATAAAGCCTTTTGAAAAGAAAGTATGGCTAAGTTCTCCTACTATGCATGGAGAAGAGCTGGAGTTTATGAAGGAGGCTTTTGAGAGCAACTGGATGTCTACCGTAGGGAAAAACATCAATGAGGTGGAGAGGCTGGTTGCAGAAAGAATAGGATGCCGATATGCGGTTGCACTCTCTGCCGGAACAGCAGCATTGCATCTTGCAACAAAGCTTGCCGGAGAAAAGCTTTACGGTCAGGCTAGACCGCATGAAGGAAGCTTGACAGGAAAGAAAGTGTTCTGTTCCGATTTAACCTTTGATGCGTCCGTGAATCCTGTGGCCTATGAGGATGGAGGTGCTGTATTTATTGATACAGAACAGGATACTTGGAACATGGATCCTATTGCGTTGGAGAAAGCTTTCACGATTTATCCGGATGTAAAACTAATCGTACTAGCGCATCTTTATGGAACTCCGGCAAAGATAGATAAGATTTTGGAAATTGCAAAGAAACATGGTGCCCTTATTGTAGAAGATGCAGCGGAATCTTTTGGTGCAAAGTATAAAGGAAAAGAAACCGGTGCCTTCGGTAACTATAACGCTATTAGCTTTAATGGGAACAAAATTATAACCGGATCTTCAGGCGGGATGTTTTTAACAGACTCCAAGGAAGATGCAGATAAGGTAAGAAAATGGAGTACCCAGTCTCGAGAAGATGCTCCATGGTACCAGCATGAAGAAATTGGATATAATTATCGGATGTCTAATGTCATTGCCGGAGTAGTACGAGGACAAATTCCTTATCTGGATGAGCATATTGCAAGAAAAAAAGAGATTTATCAAAGATACCAAGAGGGGCTTAAGGACTTACCCATTACGATGAATCCTTATGATGCAGAGAATAGCGTGCCTAATTTCTGGCTCAGTTGTCTTTTGATTGATAAAGAGGCAATGTCTCCGATTGTACGAGGGGAGAGGGAGTATTTATATCAGTCTCAAAAGGGAAAAACAAATCCGCAAGAAATCATGGAAATGCTCTCTGCAATCAATGCAGAAAGTCGTCCCATCTGGAAACCAATGCATATGCAACCGATATACCGAATGAATGCCTTTGTAACACGGCAAGGTAATGGACGAGGACGGACCAATGCCTATATTGATGAGGGAGAGATTGTGGATGTCGGAGCGGATATTTTCCAAAGAGGGCTCTGTTTGCCTTCGGACAATAAAATGACGGAAGAAGAGCAGGAGAGAATTATTGAAGTTGTGAAGAGAGCATTTCAATAAAGATTTATAAGCAATAAATGATTCATGGTGGTATCTGAGGTGGAAAATAGATGAAGATCCTTACAAAACTATGTAAAGTAATTGTGGCCATTTCAATTTTTGCCGGTGGAGTTGCTTTTGTCATGGAAATACTGGCAGAAAGAAAAACAAATAATAAAAAATGCAAAGGCGTATATGAGAAGTTTATTAAAAGACCTGTGGATTGCTTTTTGGCTACTTTGTGTCTATTGATTTTTTCTCCGCTTATGCTCATTCTTGCAATTTTTGTTCGAATATTTCTCGGGTCACCCGTCTTGTTTGAACAGGATAGGCCGGGGAAGAATGGAAAAGTGTTTAAATTATATAAATTTAGAACCATGACAGACAAAAGAGATGAGAACGGACAGTTATTAGCAGATGAACTGCGTTTAACTGCTTTTGGGAAAATGCTCCGAGCTAGTTCATTGGATGAGTTGCCGGAACTCCTTAATATTATAAAAGGGGAAATGTCTTTAATTGGACCAAGGCCGTTGTTGGTACAATATTTACCTTTGTACAATCAAGAGCAAGCAAGAAGACACGAAGTTAGACCGGGACTTACCGGCTTAGCACAATCAAAAGGGAGAAATTCTCTAAGCTGGGAAGAGAAATTCAAGTTAGATGTAGAGTATGTAGATCATATTACATTTTTGGGAGATATGAAGATTATTATAGATACTATACGAGGCATAATAAATGCGGAGGGAATATCTGCTGTAGGTGAAGCGACAATGCCATTTTTTACAGGGATTGAGTAAAAAATAGAAGGAATAATTATGAAGGAGATAAGGATACTATTTACTGGAGTAGGAAGACGTGTAGAACTAGTGCAAGCTTTTAAGCAAGCTGCGTTATGCCTTAATATTCCTTTGAAAATTTTCGGTGCAGATATGACGGGGACTGCTCCTTCTTTGGCATATTGCGATTTTACAAGAAAAGTTTGTGGGATGAGAGAGAGCAACTATATTTCGGAACTACTGAAAATTTGTGAAGAAGATAAGATAGACCTACTCATACCTACTATTGATACGGACTTACTTGTTTTATCAGAAAATACCAGTCTTTTTAAGAATACCAAGATCATGATATCTAATCCAAACATGATTCGAATCTGTAGGGATAAAAATAAGACATCTCAATTTTTTTGGGACTGTGGGTTAAAGGCTCCGATTCCAACCAATGACTGGAAAAAATATGATGGAGGCTATCCAGCTTTTATAAAGCCTAAGGATGGTAGTAGTTCTATTAATGCATTTAAGATTAAGGATGAGGAAGATTTAAAAATACATGCTGCGCAAATAGAAGATTATATTGTACAACCATATATTGATGGTATAGAGTACACAATTGATATTTTTTGTGATTGGAATGGAGAACCGATAAGTATAGTGCCGAGAAAGAGGCTTTCTGTCCGTGCCGGAGAAGTACTAAAAACACAAATTGCTTTAGACAAAAAGATGCATGAAGAAATGAAGCACCTTTGCAAGTGCTTTAAGCCATGTGGGCCAATAACTGTGCAGCTAATAAAGGATACAAAAAAAGGAGACAATTATTATATTGAGATAAATCCTCGTTTTGGGGGAGGTGCTCCTTTAAGTATGAAGTCTGGTGCAAATAGTGCGATTTTTATTCTGCAGTTATTATCTGGTAAAACGCCGAATTTCAAGTTGGATGAAGTTGCCGACGGTGCCATTTTTAGTAGATTTGACCAGAGCATTTGCACAAATATAAAAGCATATAATGGCAAATTAAAGGGAGTTATTTTTGATTTAGATGATACTCTATATAGTGAAAAAGAATATGTTCGTAGTGGTTTTAAAGCAGTAGCTGAATATTTGGATCAACCTGAAGCATTTTCTCAACTTTGGAACAGCTTTCTGTGCGGAAAACAAGCAATAGATGAGTATTTACTAAGCATTGGAAAGATGGAGTTGAAAGAGAACTGCTTAAAAATCTACAGGAATAATATTCCGGTTATAAAATTATATGATGATATGTATGAAAGGCTTCAAAATTATAGGAAGCAAGGCTTGAAGATAGGAATTATAACGGATGGTCGACCAGAAGGACAAAGACAAAAAATTAAAGCTTTGCATTTAGAAGACTTGGTAGATGATATAATAATAACGGACGAGTTAGGTGGGGAGCAATTTAGAAAACCTTGCGATATTGCTTTTCGTATCCTTCTAACGAAGTGGAGGATACAAGCATCGGAGACGCTTTATATTGGTGATAATATGGCTAAAGATTTTCAAGCTTGTAAACAGCTGGGAATAAGATATGAGTGGAAAGAAAATAAAAATGGTCTTTACTGGGGGATAAATGAAAATACTAATTTTGACTAACTCGGATGTAGGCCTATATTTATTTAGGAAAGAACTTATTTCGGAGTTACTAAAGTATAATGAGGTACATATTGCTCTTCCTTTTGGCGATTATATTACTAAATTTAAAGACATGAGTTGTAAGCTATATGATACTTCTATGGATAGAAGAGGTATGAATCCAATAAAAGATTTTGGATTATTGACAAAATACTTTTTTTTAGAAAAAAAAATTCAACCAGATTTGGTTGTTACATATACTATTAAGCCCAATATTTATGGCGGAATCATTTCTTCGATTAGAGGAGTTCATTATGCTTGCAATATAACTGGATTGGGAACTGCTTTCGAGACAGGGGGACTTGTACGAAAATTTGTTTCAATAATGTATAGATTGGCTTTAAAGAAGGCAAAAGTTGTTTTTTTTGAAAATAAAAATAATAGAGATTTTTTCAAGAAAGAAAAACTTGTGAGAAAATCACAACAGTGCGTGCTCAATGGAGCAGGTGTTAATTTGAGCTCACACGTTTTACTACCTTATCCTGAAGATAAACAAGTATTCTATTTTTTATTTATGGGAAGGGTAATGAAAGAAAAAGGAATAGATGAGTTATTGTTAGTTGTGAAGAGGCTTAATGAAGAAGGAAATCCATGCTTTCTGGATATAGTTGGAGAGATGGAGGAGAACCATAGGAGTATAATAAAAAAATTTGAAAAGAAGAGTTGGATTAGATATCATGGCTTTCAGTCAGATGTTAAGCCTTTTATCGAAAAATCTCATTGCGCAGTACTTCCTTCGTGGCACGAAGGAATGTCTAATACTAATTTAGAGTGTGCAGCGGCAGGGCGACCTATTATTACTAGCAATATACCAGGATGTAGAGAGGCGGTTATTGAGGAAGTAACAGGATACCTGTCAGAAGCAAAAAATAGTAGTTCTCTTTATTTTTGCATGAAAAAAATGATGAAATTAACATATGAAGAAAGAAAAAAAATGGGAGAGCTAGGGCGTGAACATATGGAAAGATATTTTGACCGACAATTAGTAATACATAAAACATTAGATAGGTTAATGGGGTAAGGCGCAGACAATATGTATTTTTGTAGAATTAAGAAAGGAGTCGAGAATTTTGGCATTAAAATTCTTGGATTATATATTTAATGAGGGATCCTTTTTTTTCGATTATAATACCAGTATACAATGTGGAACAGTATATAGAGGAGTGTGTTAATAGTATTTTAAATCAATCTTTTAAAAATATTGAGATACTTCTTATTGATGATGGCTCGACTGACAAATCATCTTTAATATGCGAATCTATGACAAAGTATGAACAAGTTCGGGTTATTCATAAACAAAACGGAGGCTTATCAGACGCAAGAAATGTAGGAATTAGAGCCATGACAGGGCGTTATGCTATATTTATAGACTCTGATGATTATATTGAGAATATTTTATTTTTGGAAAAAAGCTACAAAATCATTAAACAGACCTCTTGTGATTTATTGCTTTTTGGATATAAGAAGTACTATGAAGATAGTGCTGAAACGAAAGAGTATAATTTAAATGTAGAAAAGACTTATGAAAAATTAACTATGGTACAAGTATTACAAAGAGATTTATATGTCCTGAGTGCATGGGGAAAGATTATTAATACTAAATTATTTAAGAACAACTCTTTAGAATTTACAGTTGGCGTACTTAGTGAGGATATGGATTGGTGTGTGCGCTTATCTAAAATAACTGAGCATTGTGTAGTATTGAAAGATTCACCTTATATCTACAGGCAAAGACAGGGAAGTATAACAAAAAAATGTTCGGAAAAAAAGTTATTTGATTTGGAACAAAACATAAAAAAAACTCAGAATATTATATCAGAGATTCAAGATTATCGAAAAAAGCTTGCACTTAAATATTTTGTTTCAAGGTATTACTTTATGTATTTTGTTAATTTAGCTTTGATGCCGAGAGAAATACAAAAAAAACATATAGGAACTGCAAGAAAGTACTATTATTTTTTGAAGTTCTCTAAATGTAAAAGAGAGATAATTTTAAGGTTCTTAATACGAGTTTTTGGTTATTCGCTTTCGCTTAGATTTATAAGGTTAGGATATACATATGTTAACAAGATACAAAGTTAATTTTATTATTCCATATTATGGGACATTTCCAAATTATTTTCAAATTTTTTTGAATTCATGTAAAGAAAATCCAGAATTTGATTGGACTATTGTTTCGGATTGTAAATTACAATTTGAGTATCCATCAAATGTACATTTAGTATATGGAACTTTTGAGGAAGTTCAAGGAAGGATTCGTAAATTGTTTGGCGAACAATGTGCAATTGATTCTGTCCATAAATTATGTGAATATAAACCGGCATATGCATATATCTTTCCGGAATTAGTTGAAGGGTATGATTTTTGGGGATATTGTGATATAGACTTAGTATTTGGAAAAATTTCGCATTTTATTGACGATTTATTATTGTCTAAATATGTTAAATTATTTACATTGGGACATTTTTCAATTATCAAAAATAATTCTCTTTTTAACGAAATGTTTTTAAAGCCTATACGTAATAAAGAGCCGTTATACAAAGCTGCATTTTATGATATGAGTAATTATAATTTCGATGAAGACTTTCAAAATAAAGAAAATATCAATAGTATTTTTAAAGCATATAATCATGAAATTTATGATGAAAAAACTTGTATTGCAGATATTTATACAAAATCTAGTGATTTCAGACTAGATGTTTTTGGAGCCATACCCGAGAGGAAAAAAAAGTCTATATTTGTTTGGAATAGGGGAGAGTTATTAAGATTTTATAAAAATAAAAATAAAGTTGAAAAGAAAGAATATATGTATATACATCTTCAAAAGAGAAAGATGACAGTGGATGTAAATTTAAATTTAGATATACCATTTAAAATTATACCTAATCGATTTGAACAATTAGAAGTCGATTTGGATAATATTCAAAACAAATTTTCTGCAGTAAGAAAAAAGTACTTTAATTTGCAATATTTTAGAATTCGTTTGTCTAATTTGAAGACAAAACTAACTGTAAATAGAAGGAGAGCTAAATTTGAAAATTGCAATAATTAGTATTAATATTGGTGAATATAGTGTTTTCTGGCAAGAGTTTTTTAAAAGTGCTGAGATTAATTTATTTCCTGAAGCTAAGAAGAATTACTATGTTTTTACTGATAAAATAGATGAAATTAAAAGCTTGAAAGATAAAGTAAATACTATATACCAGGAGGATATGGGATGGCCTAATAATACTATGAAAAGATTTTCTTTATTCTTAAAAATAAAGGAAGCTTTATTACAGTACGATTATATTTTTTTTGCTAATGCAAATGCAGTTTTTGAAGCTCCATTGTCAGTGAGCGTTTTAAATGGCAAAAAAAAGTTACTAACAGTTGAGCATCCAGGGTTTCATTTTAAAAATAAAAAAGATAAGCCTTTTGAACACAGGAAAGAGAGTTTAGCTTATGTTCCCTTAGAAAAACGTAAATATTATGTTCAGGGGGCTTTTTATGGTGGAAGAGCAGATTGTTTTTTGGAAATGACTAAAGAGCTTAATCAAAAAATTGAAAAAGACTTGTCACAAGGGATAGTAGCTATATGGCATGATGAATCTTTTCTGAATATGTACGTTGAGCAGCATCTTAAAGAGGTACAGATATTATCATGGCACTTTTTATATTTTGAAGAGTACTATTTTCCTTATAAGCCAATTATTTTATTAAGAAATAAAAGAAAGTATTTATCTATGTCCAACGGAAGATACAAAAATCAACATTCTCCTTTTATAGGTATAAAAACTCTACTAAGAAATATAAAGTGGCGGTTATATGTTTTGTTCGGTAGATACCCCAAGTGTAAGCAGCGGGATAGAGATGGGAAATATCTGGATACAGATATCTCCAGTTTTTAGCGGGTAAATGAATGAGTATATATATTTTTGTTTTTTTAATAAGCCTTTTACTTGGTTATGGTGAGTATTTTGGGTTAAGAATAAAATTAGAGAGAAATTTCATTTCATTAAAGAAGGTTTCGTTTTGGGTCATTTTTTTATTTTTACTTTTAATTGGAATTTTACGTTCTCCTGATATTGGATATGATACAGAGACGTATTACAAAGATTACTTTTTAATTAGTTCATGGCCAATTGAAAAATTACTTCATACTCGACAGGACCCTATATTTTATTTGTTGATTAAATTCTTAAGAATATTTAAGGATGATTATGTGTTTGTTCGCTCTGCAATTTATACTTTAACCCTTTCTGTATATGCTATTTATCTTAAGAAAAAGTCGTATAACTATGGTTTTTCTTTTGCGCTATATGTTGCTCTTATGTTCATAGGATTTAATTTTGGGATTTTAAGGCAGGCACTAGCGGTTGCTTTAATGTCTTGTTCATGGAAAGCAATGGAGGAAAAGAAAATTATAAAATTTTTTATTTTTCTCGGCCTTGCTTTTATTAATCATAGTACAGCAATTTTTTTCTTACCTGTTTTCGTATCTTTTCTATTATTTAAAAAGATATCAATATGGACGAAAGTACTTGTGATTCCAATAAGTTTGCTTATATTAAATTTTATATTACCACGATTGATTTCTATATATCAGGGCGGGATTTACTTAAATGAAATAAATAAGCGAGCTGGTTATTTTCAACTAGCTTTGTACACAAGCATAGTGTTACTTCTATTGTTCTTCTACTTAAAAGCGGGTAAAATACGAGGCGATACACTATTTGATATAATGGTTTGGTGTACATTAATACAGGTTTTAGCATTGAATTTGCCTATTTTTGCGAGAATGAATGTTTATTTATGGAGTTTAATGACAGTGGAATGTACCAATACAAGATTTAATAAGAAAAATGAATTTATTATTATACAGGTATTAATATATTTATTTTCAATAATTTTTCTTTATTCATTATGGAAAAATTCACAATTAATCGTACCATATAAATTCTTTTGGCAAACATAAAAAGGAGTAAGTGATGGATAAACCATTTTTTTCTATAATTATACCGACAAGTAATCGCCCTGAATACGTTAGGGATTGTATTGCATCAGTATTAAAACAAAGTTTTCAAGGATTTGAAATTTTAATTTCGGATAATGGTACAACAAAATTATGCAAAGAAGTTGTAGAATCATTACATGATAAAAGGATAATTTACAAACGGCCATCTCAGTTATTAGGACCGTGTGACAACCATGATTTTGCACAGAATGGTTTCAGAGGCGAATATTTTATTCTACTGGGAGATAAACATAGGCTCAGGAGAAATACTCTAGAACGTGTATATGAAGCTATTGAAAAACAAGGAAATAATATTATTACTTTTAGAGGAGAGGTCTTTTCTGCCTTTGATAATGGAAAGAACTTGGATATCTCAAAGGGGTATATCAATAAAATTAAAAGTTCAAAAGAAATAAAAATTATAAACACATGGGATATAATAGAAGAGAAGATGCAATTTGAGGATCCTTTTGGATTTGAAAAAGGATTGATTTATGGAAATGCATTCTATTCTAGAACACTGGCTGAAAAAATAATCAAAGTGAATTCGAATCAACGATTATTTGATGGAGCAATTGCTGATCGATATACCTCATTTGTTGCAATGGGGTTAGAAAAGCAAATGAGTTATATTGATGAACCGCTATCGTACTACATAAGAAATGGAGTTCATACAAGTGATATAGGAAAAAAATCCATTTCAGTTTTAGAAGATGTTTGGAAGCATTCAAATAGAGATTACACTGAAAAAAAAATGTTGAATTATGTTCCGTTAAAGGAATGTTTTGCATTGATAAAAAATATCCAGGCTGGAGATTATTTTTATGCTATAGATCGTCTTTTGAATTCCGCACTTTGTGATGAGGAAACGATTAAGAAATTAAAGCTACTAGAATTAAATTCTAGTAATTATATTTATGGCATTATGGATGAGTTACGCTCTGTTTTTTCAGAAGATTCTCGTTTCTCTATATATAAGAATGAGGTACAAAAATATTTCGATGATTTATCTTTTAAAGAGAAGGAAAAAGTTAATCAAAAAAATCAGAAGCAAAATAAACTGGATATAAGATATATTATACTTAATAAAATTTCGATATTTCTTTCAAATTTCTTGCTTAATACTTTGGATGGTTCAGCATGGAGATATGATTTATGTAACTTTTTGGATAGACGGCATGTATATATTGATGATTTAATCGAATACTTATAGATGGGGATTTAAATGAAGCAAGAAACGAGAACTGCAAGATCTCTGAAAAATATGATGGTCGGGTTTTTAAGCAGAATTATTTTAATAATACTACCGTTTGTAAATAGAACGATTATTATATGGTATTTAGGAACCGAATACCTTGGGCTAAGTAGTTTATTTACTTCTATACTTTCAGTACTGAATCTATCTGAATTAGGAATTGGTTTTGCTGTAGTCTATAATATGTATGGATTAATTGTGGCTAAAGATGAAAAAGGTATATGTTCATTATTGAATTTTTATAAAAAAGTATATGGGCTTGTGGGAGCAGTGATTTTTATTATTGGTATAATTTTACTTCCATTTTTGCCATTTTTGATTCAAGGTGATGTACCAATCAATATTAACATTTATGTTTTATATTGTATTTATTTACTTCAAACGATATCTAGTTTTTGGGTTGTAGGATATAAAAGTGTTCTTTTAAGTGCTCATCAAAGGGCTGATTTAGTTAACGGTATTCAGACTTTATCGTTAGTTGGACAACAACTTACACAAGTTATTATGCTTATGAGTACAAGAAATTTTTATTTTTATGCCATAATGTGCCCCATTTGGACTATAATCAATAATCTTGTAGTTTCACTTATTGCAAAGCGAAAATTTCCGCAATTTAGTCCTAAGGGAAATATATCGAATGAGGAGAAAAAAAAGTTAAAAGTTCAAGTCTCGGGACTTTTAGCTGATAGAGTGTCTGTTGCAATTCGTAATTCAACAGATAATATAGTTATTTCTTCACTTTTTGGCCTAACTGTATTAGCTCAGTATTCTAATTACTATTATATTATGTATTCAGGAGTATATGGTACATTATTGTACTTAATGCAAGCAGTACAAGCTAGTATAGGCGATAGTATTGCTGGGGAGTCAGTAGACAAGAATTATAATGATTTTATAAAAATCAATTTTTTATTTTCTTGGGTTAATGTAATTTCGACGGCATGTTTATTTGGTTTAATTCAGCCCTTTATAGGTTTATGGTTAGGCGATAAGAATGTATTTTCTGACCAGATAATGTTTATGATTTGTGCCTATTGTTATGTTTTTAACGTTACAACTCCAATTAATCCATATATGGATGGAAATGGACTTTGGGATAAAGTTAAAACTATAGTTTTAGTATCAGCTATATTAAATGTAATACTAGATATTATTTTAGGAAAGTGGTTGGGAATTTCCGGAATCATTATGGCTACAATCATCAGCTTAGCTATTCCATACATTTTTTTTCGTATTTATTACCTCTATAAATGCTACTTTGTTTCTTATAGGATTTCATTGTATTATAAGATGCAAGGGGTTAGCTTACTTGCGGCACTATTAAGCTGTTCTTTTATTTACTTTTTTGTGTCTTTACCAGTTTTTCAAGTAAAAAATAAACTGATTTTTCTTTTAATACGTTTAATTATCTGTTTTCTTTCTTCAAACATAATTTTTGTTTTATTTTTTTACAAGAGAGAAGAGTTTAAAGATGGATGTTTTTATATTCTAAATCATTTACATCGTGGGAAATGAGAATAGAATTGCAGGAAGTACACGTTGGCTATCATAAAGTTAATAGGAGATTAGTATATGGAAATAATTGCACATAGAGGTTATTGGAAAAGCATAGAGGAAAAAAATACTATAAAAGCAATGAATAATGCTTTTGCAGAAAGACTAGGTGTAGAAACAGATTTTAGAGATCGTGATGAAAAACTCAAGGTATCTCATAATATGTCTTTAGAGAGCTGTTTGGATGCAGAAGAATTCTTTAAACTTTATAAGAATTCGCCATTTACTCTAGCTTTAAATATTAAAGCAGATGGCATACAAATACCATTAAAAAAGCTAATCCTTGAATATAATATTAAAGAGTATTTTTGCTTTGATATGTCTGTTCCAGATACATTGGGTTATATTAAAGAAGAGTTGAACTTTTTTACAAGAGAAAGTGAATATGAATCGGTTCCTTCCTTTTATGACAAGGCAGCGGGAGTTTGGCTTGATGGATTTATTTCGGATGATTGGATAACTTCGGAAAAAGTAATAGGGCATATTAATAAAGGGAAAAAAGTGTGCATAGTATCTCCTGAATTACATGGGAGAGAATACAGAGCAGTTTGGAAAAAGTATAAAGAATATGCGTTTCAAAATAATGATCAGATTATTTTATGTACAGATTATCCGGTAGAGGCAAGGAGCTTTTTTTATGAGTAAGACTATTAAGGCAATTTTATTTGATATGGACGGTGTTCTTATTGATGCGAAAGACTGGCATTATGAGGCTTTGAATAAAGCGTTAGGACTGTTTGGTGTAGAAATAAGTAGGTATGATCATTTAAATACTTTTGATGGTTTACCAACTAAGGTTAAATTGGAAATGCTTAGTAAGAGATTTTATTTACCTAAAGAACTGCATGCCTTTGTGAATGAATTAAAGCAGCAGTACACAATTGATATTATTCATGAGAAATGCCATCCAATGTTTCATCATGAATACGCGCTTTCTAAATTGCATAAAGATGGATTTAAGATAGCTGTATGCTCTAATTCAGTAAGGAAAACAATTGAATTAATGATGGAGAAAGCTAAATTGACTCAATATATTGATTTGATATTGTCCAATGAAGAGGTAAAAAAATCCAAACCGGATCCAGAGATATATAATCTGGCTATAAGTACTTTTGGATTTAAGCCGGAAGAATGTTTAGTTGTTGAGGATAATCCCCATGGGATTCAAGCGGGAAGAGCTAGTGGGGCAAATGTTTTAGAAGTAGCTACGGTTTATGATGTTAATGAAGATAATATATATAGGATGATAGAGGAGTGTGAGAAAAAATGATAACTATACTGTTACCGGCTATGGGAACATCTTCATTTTTCAAAGATAGTTTTTTTCCAAAACCTTTATACGAAATAAATGGGAAAACTATGTTGGAAATGGTGGTAGAGGATTATGATTCTATAGAATTTAAAAAATATGTTTTTGTTTTTTCAGAAGAAGACTGTCAAAAGTTTCATTTAGATGATTCTGTTAAGATATTATCGAGTACGTCTAACGTGATAAAATTGAGGAATCAGACTTCAGGGGCTCTTTGTACCTGTCTTATGGCGATTGAATATATTGACAAAGATGAACCGCTAATTATTGCTAATAGTGATCAAGTTATTGATGTAAATTATAATTCAGTAATTTCTTATTTTGAAAATATAGAGGCTGATGCTGGACTTATTACATTTCCTAATGTACATCCTCGTTGGAGCTATGCAAGAAAAAAAGGTAAAGAAGTTGTTGAAGTAGCAGAAAAAAGACCGTTATCTAAGGATGCTATTGCTGGTTTTTATTATTTCAAAAAAGGAGAATTCTTTATTGAATCCGCAAAGAACGCTTTGAGAAAGAACAGCAATTTAGAGGGAAGATATTATATTTCTTCTTCTGTTAATGAATTGATTTTAATGGGGAAAAAGGTGTCATTTTATGACATTGAAAAGGAGCAATACAAGTCTTTTTATTCTCCTCAAAAAATTAAAGAATTTGAGGAGGTGAGCAGATGAAAGTAGGAAAGTTATCAGATATGAAAGGGGGATGGTTTATTGGTAATTTTGAGCCGTCTCTTTTTAAGACGAATAATTGTGAAGTTGCTATTAAGCATTATAAGAAAGGCGATTATGAGTCTGCACATTACCATAAAATTGCGACAGAATATACAGCAATAGTGAAGGGGAAAGTCAAGATGTTTAACCAGATTTATCAGCAAGGAGATATTATTGTTGTGGAGCCAGGGGACGCTACAAGCTTCGAGGCGCTGGAAGACAGTATCAATGTTGTTGTTAAATTACCTGGTGTGAATAATGATAAATATTTAGTGGAGGGATAGGAAATGCTTAATATTGTTGTACCTATGGCAGGTAGAGGTAGCAGATTTAGTAATGCGGGATATAAGATGCCTAAACCATTAATCGATGTTCATGGACATTATATGATAGAATATGTTACGAAGAATCTGACGCCTCAAATAGAACATCGATTTATTTATATTTGTCAAGAAGAGCATTTAGAAAAGTATCAGTTAGAAAAGTATTTAAGGCAAATAGCTCCTAACTGCGTCGTGGTGACTGTTGACCATATTACGGAGGGGGCAGCATGTACAGTTTTACTGGCAGAAGAGTATATTAACTCGAATGATCCACTGATGATTGCAAATAGTGATCAATATATAGATACAGATATTAATCATTATCTAAGACAAATGAAGAATCATGATGGTTTGATCATGACCATGCCTGCTAACGATCCAAAATGGAGTTTTATTAAGGTGGATGAGAAAAATCTAGTTTCTATGGTTAGAGAAAAAGAAGTAATATCTAATGAGGCAACAGTGGGGGTTTATAATTATAAGCATGGAAAAGACTTTGTGAAGTATTCACATTTGATGATAGGGAAAAATATCCGTGTAAATAATGAATTTTATGTTGCCCCTGTTTACAATGAGATGATAGATGCCGGAATGAAAATAACATATTTTGATGTTGGTGAAAAAATGTATGGATTAGGTACACCAGAAGACTTAAGTGAGTTTTTAAAAACAGAACTATCAAAAACTATTTTTATGTGAGAGTCAAAAAGAATGGTGTTGGAACAAAGTTATGAAATGAGACTTTACAGAGAGTGTAAATTATTCTGTGTAAACGAGATATAATGCTATAAGTAATTGGTTAATAACCTGTCCATTGAGAGTTTACCAGCTCTCAGACTAGCAGGTTTTTCTTATCTGGGTTTATTTTTCATACAGCTCTCCTGTAATAAAGCAATACGTCAGTTTCCTATTCCGGGCAGGCGGTTTTTACTTTTCCGGAATTGTGTCCTACAGCATCGATATCTTTAAGTCGGCAAAAAATAAAAATTTTGCCGACTTGAAGAATATAGAGGTAGAACAAAGAATAATATGGTACATAATTTTCCACATCAAGAAAATTTCTCCAGAGAAGATTTTATTACTGCCTTTCAGAAGAAAAATAAAAATGGAAGGAAAGACTCAGGAAGATATAATTTTCAGAAGTTATTGGAGAATGGGGATATTTATCGTGTAGGTAGAAATAGCTATCACATAGCAGAAGATTCGAAGAGAAATTACTCTTATCGGTATTCGGAGTTATCGTTAGACCTTGCAAAAAAGATTGAGGAACAATATCCGGAACTTGATTTTCGCATTTTTGAACTGGTTCAGTTAAATGAATTCGTAAATCATCAGATTGCCCATAATGTGATATTTGTTTCAGTGGAATCAGGACTGGGAACTTATGTTTTTGATTCCTTGAAAGAACGATATGCCGGTAAGATTCTCTTGAATCCTTCCGTGGAAACATTTCATCAGTATTGGTCAGATGATATGATTATTATAAAAAAATTGGTTTCTGAATCCCCGAAGGGTGCAAGAGCTGTCTGGGAAACAAAGCTTGAAAAGATGCTGGTAGATCTTGTGGCAGATAAGCTTCTCTTATCCTGTGTCAGTAGAGGGGAGTATGATGATATTTTTCATCAGGCGTTTCGGAATTTTTATATTGATGAGAGTAAGTTGTTTCGATATGCAAGCAGGAGGAATGCAAAGAGCAAGGTGCTGCTACATATAGATAAAACGGTTTTAAGGATGGGATTGTGATATGCTGTCAAAAAATAATTTTACAGAAGATCATATCAGGAACTTACAGATAGAGAGTAGACGAGATCCACTTCTGTTGGTGCAATCCGAGCAGCGGAGCCATGCGTAATCAAATGACATTTTGATGTTTGGATCCATATCTTACAATGAATTTACGTTAATGCTTGCTGTATCATGACTTGTTTTATTTGATACGTTTTGATAACATAAACTCATTATATTGCGTAAGTATTATAAATTAAGGAGGTAAAAGGATGAGCGTAAATGTTAAGCCGATACAATCTACTCCCAGTTTATCCGGTGAAGATGCGAAAAGAATTATGCTTCAGGTATCTACAAAGCCTTCAAAGGAAGCGGTTAAAAGAAATGAAGCATTACTAAAGTTAAGAAAGAATATTTTAAAGAAATGAGTTATTTATCGGAGAAAGATGTTATAGAGATTGCAGATACTGTGAGTATATTCTCAATTACTTCGGTTAAAGAAGATATTAAACAGTATTCTTTTAGTTGTGGAAAAGCTGAAGAATATGTTACTTTTTTTAAGGAAAAGGCACTTGATTTAGAAGAAAAATCTATAAGCAAAACATTTGTTCTCGAACATAATAAGACTAAAGAGCTGATTGGATACTTTTCTCTATCGACGGATGCAGTAAGGCTAACTATGGAAGAGAAAGAAGAGAGCAATCTTTCAGATGTGGTATTTATGTCTCTTCCGGCTATTAAACTTGGTAAGCTTGCAATTAATAAAAAATTAAGCCCGGAAGCAAGTCGAAGGGGGTATGGCTCATTTATTTTGGATATGATTAATACATTTGCTTATGAAGTGAATAAAGAGGGCGTGGCTTGTAGATTTGTTACTGTAGATGCGGATATTGAGTATGACCCAAACACTCCTTTATTTTATGAAAAAAATGGATGCAGAATTAATGGATGAGCCGGATCTCATCTTAAAACTGTTTCCAGAAAAAGGCTGAAAATCAAGACTTTTAGCCGCTTTTATGCTATAATAAGCTCATGAAAAATGACGCCTTAAACAGAACGAAATTGAATAACCTTTCCAAGGATGCCCTCATTCTACTTCTTCTTCAGCAGTCGGAAAATTTCCAACTTTTATCCGCTCAAAGCAGCGTGATTCAAAAGCAGAATGAGCAGTTGATTAAACAAATTGAAAGCCTTAAGGAACAGCTTGCCATACTGACAAACCTCCGTTGTGGTAGAAAGACGGAGGCTTCTTCTCAGATTCCCAGACAGCTTTCTCTAGACTTTGGAGATTAGGCTATCCTAAATAAGGCGGAGCTTTCTGTTGCAGAGAGCCTTCCGGAAGAACCAACGATAGAGGAATTCATTGTCCGAAAGAAGCGCGCCATAGGAAAACGTGCTACAAATCTTGATTCTATTGAAGTGGAATCGGCTTGTCATGCATGCACGGAAGAAGAATTGACGAAACAGTTTCCGACAGGTTATTTACCTTTACGTCATTTACCATCTATTCAAACTCAATCTCTTCATTAACTTTTTGGTGAATATCCACTCTATTAACAACATCGATTACATTTACCAGCCAACCATTTAGTGTACAACTTCTGATAAATTCATCAATTCTATTAACTCCATTCATTTCTTTGAGTGTTACAACAACACCAAACCTAACTCCTACGCCATCTTGGGGAGCTAATCGGTTATTTGTCTTTACTTCCATACCCCAGTTTTTATTTTTATAAGAGTCTTTTGGTATCATTCTTTTTGTAGCACTCTCTGCGATATACTTTACATTGTCCCATTTTCTAAACTGCTTTCTGGATTCACCTTCCAAAAGATAATTTCTTTCTCCTTCTAAGATGTCTTCTGTATTCTGTTTATCCCCCTTAATATCCTTGATTTTTTTATCATCCCCTATTCGCCCAAAATGTAAATTCAATTCCGTATTTGTATAATCAACACCTTGCAATCTATCACACAATGGAAAATAACACATCGTAGCCTTCGCAATATATGGATACTTATTATCTTTTAGAGGAACTGGAAAATCGTAGTTATAAGTATTCCATTTTTCGCTAATGTCTGATACCACAAATTTAATTTCATCATCTTTTGTTTGAATAATATCGTTTATATGAATTGGTACAACTCCATGCCCATATAAAGCAACTTCCTCAGGAGTCGGTTTTTCATCCCAACCTCTTGCAGCATCAATAATCATGGCTTTTGCAATTTCTCTATTAAGTCCTAACACATCAATTAAATAAGATAATTTCCTCGCAATCCAAGGTGCAGCATAAGAAGTACCGGCAACACTTGCAGCCCCTAAAGGTTCACAAACCCTAATGTACTCTTCTTCACTGCCACCATAATAACTTACATCAGGCTTTGCAAAGAAAGATAATACTAATCCTTTACGAGCATATTTAGTAGACAGACCATTCTTACTAACTGAATTTACAACTATACTATTAACAGAATCTGCCGGAGATCCTATTTTTACTATATCTGCACTTGGTTTATTTGTTCCTGCTACAACAAATATTACATTGTTTTCAAACTGAATTTTATCTAATGTTGCAGCTTCAGCAGAAATGAAGTTGTCATTAATTTCCTGATTACTTCCAAGTGAAATATTCCAGACTTTTATATCTGAATTATTTACTACGATACTCTTTATTTTCTTTATTATTGAAAATGAAGAAAATTCAGCACCTACCGCTACTCCAAAATGCCTAACTTTAAACCTTCCGCAGCCATCATCCAACCAAGGATTTAATCTTGCTCCATCAACAATAATAGAAGATACTGCTGTCCCATGATTATAATCTTTTGGATTTTTTGGTATATCTTCTGAAACCATATCATGATATTCAACCCAATCGCTAAAATAAACACTTTCATCGAATAAGGTATCTATCACTCCAATCGTTGGTTCAATAGTTGGGGATGGAATAGTTACCATTTTTGTTTGATACTTATTGATAAAATCATCGGGTGATAAACTTGACAAATCAACGGTTGCCATTGAAACAAGATAGGGTGCTTTTTCAAAAAGTACTTCTACCTGATTTTCATCTAAGTAAACAGTTTGATTATCTAAAATTCTGCTACTTAAAATATCTATCCCTAATCTTTCAAATAATAATTTTGTATCTTTTCTTACATCGTACAGAGTTATAATACTCTGCTTTACATCCATTGTAGGTAACTCTATTTCAAAGGAATCAATATATGATGCATCTGCAATCACTTGTTTGAATGTAGACATACTTACAGAAAGTTTTTTAAAAACTGCCTGGTTAACAATATTTTTATCCTCAAACATGTTTTTGTTAATATTACCTGCAAATTTTTGAGATAATATATCGGAAGTATCTGTAATCAACTCTATGCTTTTAGTCAAGTCATACTCATCAAGAAAATATGTGATAATATGTTTACTCTTATCTCTATTAAATTTTGCTCCAACAATTGCATCATTAGAAGCAGTTCCTTTAAAAAGTCCAGAAATCCGATTACTTTTTGCAACAATCTTATTATAATAAACACTAAGCAAAATACCTTCAAACGGCTTTGTTTCTTTATCCCAGAATTCTTTAATCTGAATTAGCTGAGATCTTAATCTTAATAAATGCTCTGTACTGACTTCTACTTTCCCATTCATGGCTATGCCTCCACGCATACCATTTTTACTGGCTTGCACAAAGCGTTTCCCTTTTAATTCCACGACATTATTCACTATCTACTTCCTCCCTCTTTAACTTTCTTGATACTGCACTTTTAGACTCACCTTTTAATTTTTCTATTTCTCTTACAGTAAATCCTTCTTCATGAAGTTGGTTTATATCCTTTTGATCCAAACTCCCTATCAAACTATTGTATAATCTTTTCAAATAATCATACTCAGAACCAACATCGCTAAATGCAAGAGATGTTTTTATAATGTTTTTTAATTCCCCGGGATAAGGTATTTTCTTTGCTGTCTTTAATATTTTTTTAAATAATCTTGTATCCTTGGATATTCCTTTAAAATTCTTGATAAATGAAGAAAAATAATATTCAGCAACTTCTATTAAATCCTCATCACTATACCTATTGAAATTAATAACAGCATCAAATCTCCTAATTAATGCTTTATCAAAATTTGAATATAGATTAGTTGTTGCAATAAGTACAATCTCTTTATTAAGGTCTGTCAGTCTATCTAATTCTCTTAAAATTGTAGATGTTACTCTTCCCATCTCTCTAATATCATTAGAATTAATTCTATCCAAAGCAATAACATCAATTTCATCAAATAAAACCACAATCTTATTTGCATTTGGAAGCATATTTATTTCTCTAAATACTTTTATTATGTTTTTATTAGTCTGTCCCAACTTGCTATCTATCAAGTTTTCAAAATCCACCCTAAAAAGAGATCTATCCAATAATCTTGCAACATTTTTGGCTGCTTCTGTTTTTCCGCTTCCCGGTAATCCTTCAAATAAAAATTTATTAATACCAACATTATGGTTTACAGCGTTAATAATACCTTTTATGTCTTCTGTTATTTCAAGTGGTAAATTTAAAGCCTCTAAATTTCTTATTTCTACTTGTTTTAAAAACTCACTTTCAAAATCACTACTTTGTGGTGAATATAAATTTGATTCGGATATTAACCCCATAATATATTCAGATAACTGATAATCTCCTATGCTATCAAAATATCTTGCTATTGCTATCGCCTCATTTCTAAAGGAATTTTCATTCCTTTCCACATGGTATTTTATTAAATTTAAAACATTTTGTTTTTTCATATTGCCATACCTCCTATTTTCTTTATAATCATACCACAAATAGGGACACAGTTCTATGATTTTGGGACAAATACTTAAAATCTTAATTTTCTCTATCAAAGGTTATATTAGTAATCATTCATGAATAAAAAAAGAGCCGGTGCACTCCTTGTTATAGTGCATCGATATCTTCAAGTCGGCAAAAAATACAAAATTTGCCGACTTAAAGAACATAGAGGTAGAACAAAGAATAATATGGTACATAATCTTTCGCATCAAAAAAACTTCTCCAGAGAAGACTTTATTACTGCCTTTCAGAAAGAAAATAAAAATAAAAGGAAAGACTCAGGAAGATATAATTTTCAGAAGTTATTGGAGAATGGGGATATTTATCGTGTAGGTAGAAATAGCTATCACATAGCAGAAGATTCGAAGAGAAATTACTCTTATCGGTATTCGGAGTTATCGTTAGAACTTGCAAAAAAGATTGAGGAACAATATCTGGGACTTGATTTTCGCATTTAAGGATGGGATTGTGATATGCTGTCAAAAAAAATTTTACAGGTCGCAGTTCCAAGCGTTGAATGCATACAGGGAGATAAGTTGACCGCTTTTGCACCACATACGATAGGTGTTCGACTTCGTGATGATTACTATGAATAAATAATTAAATAAGTTTCATTTTATGAAAACTGCTTATTATTTTTGCAATTTTTCCGAAACTGTATGTAGTATAGAATATCTTCAATCTTCTGTACTATGTACGGTTTTTTACTTTGCATTTTTGCAAAATTAATTTAAGCGATGCCTATTCCTAAGAAATATGATTGGAAGAAGATTGTTAGTTTCTACCCTAGGATAATGGACTCGCTTATAGAAGGAGAAGCATTATGGGATGGGATCAGGATAGTCAAGTCAAGGACGGCTTGGCAGAACATAGAGCGTATCATACAGCTGAAAAGCATTCACAGAAGCTTGTGTGGAAACATACACAAAATTATAGTGATAAAACTATTGGAGCAAGAAAGAACGGGGGACATCCCTTATCCGCTTTTTCTCGCTCCTTTATGCTGTCCATTCCTCTGGCTCTGACCCTTCCGTTCTTTTCCCTAACGGCCCAAGCAGAGGGAAGATGGATACAATCAGAGGGACAGTGGCATTACCAGGTGGAAGGGCAGAATCAGAAGGGCTGGAAGGAGATTTCCGGTAGCTGGTATTACTTTGATCCTCTTACCGGGAAAATGCAGGATGGCTGGATTCTGACAGACGGAAAATGGTATTTTTTGAAGACGGATACCGCGAACTGGGGAAAGATGGCTCAGGGCTGGACCTGGGTGGACGGCTATTGTTATTTTTTAAAAGATAACGGAACAATGGCTACTGAGGAGAAGACTCCCGACGGATACAGCATTTCCGCAAATGGACAGTGGGTTCAGGATGGTAAGCCGGTACATGAAGAAGGAAAGGGCGTTTCCTCCCGGCGCTCTGCGCAGGTAGAAAAGGAAATCAAGGCAGGAGCTGCAGAGGGACAGCAGATAAATGCAAATGGAGAAGCACAAAATATTGTGATTAAGGGCGTCGGCGGTTCCGGTGGAAGCGGTGGTTCCGGCGGCGGAGGCGGCTTTAGCGGCGGTTCAGGCTCTGCTTCAAGTTCTGTTGGCGGAGGCTTCCATTTTGGTGCCGGCAACAGTTCCGGTACGGTTGAGACTGGCTCAAATCAAAGCAAGCTTTTCGGTGATAGCCAATCCGATTCTGTAAGCAATACTGAAACCAATACAGGATTTACCACGGAAGCAACGGATGAAGAAAACACATTTTCCGAAGAAGAGTTGGCAAGAAGGGCTGAAAAGCAGAGAAAGCAGGCGGAAAAAGAGCATGCCAAGCAGAAAGAGCTTTTAGAAAAAATTGAAAATGGACAAAACAACAATACTGTAGAATATGAAACAGAGGAGGGAGATAAGCGGACTGTCCTTTTTGTAAAAGGGGTTAAAGCTCCAAAATTGGGAGAAAATGGTGATTTTCGGAAGACGGAGGATCATGGCTACATTGATTACAAAGCTCCCTTTGAGGAGGGACAGGGCTATTTTGATGTGAACAAAGCTCCCTTTGGAACGAATAAAAAGATTGATCGAAATCTTTGCTTTGCGGCAGCAGCCAGCAATACCTTGCATTGGTATTTGCAGCAGAATAAAAAAGAAATCCAGGACTATATCAAAGATAACGGGGATGTTATCAGAATGGTAGGCGCTAATACATATAGCTTAAAGGACATGCTGAATCAGGATGTGGAGCAACAGGGAAGCCTGATTTATCAGTATTTTAAGGAAATGTATGGCAATAATGAGACGGGCTATTATACGGTTCCGCTTATGGATCTTTTCCTAAACGGCTATACCCCGAAGGAAGACCGAAAAACCAATATAGAGGATAAGAATTTGCAGCCGGATGCAAGGGGCGGATTTTTATATGGAATTATAGGAACTAAACCGCAAACCGGTATGCAGTCAGTAAAAAATTTGAGTGACTTAGGGAACAGTCTGCAGCATTACCTGTCAAATAACTTCGTTGTTTGCCTGTCTTATACAACTTTCAGCTATAATCATGTGGTTACCCTATGGGGAGCAGAATATGATGAGAGCGGTCTTCTTCGTGCCGTGTATGTAACGGACTCCGACGACCAGGATGAAACCGGAAATGAAACGGATGTGGCCATGAAACGCTATGTCGTAAAGGGCAAAGGAAATCTTAGTTTTCTCAGTAATGCCATCAGCGAAGAGGCGAACGGTGCGAGAATAAATAGTTTGCAGTATCTGCGCTTTGGCGGTGAGGAAGACTTGGAAGATTAAAAGGAAATAGGAGAAATGAGATACCGCAAGTTTTGCAAGCGGTACTCATTAAGAACCAGAAGAGGAGGGGATTAGCCCTCCTCTTTTCCGTAAAAATCTTGTTCCGATAATTCACGCCATGTTAAATACATTTCTTTGTAATTCTTTTTTATGAAATTTTGAATAAGGCGGATGTCTCTTTGGGAGAGGAGACCGCTATGTGCTACTGTGGTATCTCCATTTTCTTTAACAAAAAATTTTGCAGATCCTGCTTCTGTAAGTCGCTTATCACTGGCATGAACATGCATCGCTTCGATGACGCAAGATGCTGTGTAATAGAGATAATAACCATGAATTTTGTAACTATAATACTTCGGCATAGTTCTTCTCCAAAAATTCTTTGTTTTTGTGATAATAATCCAAAACGATTTGACATTCAATTTCATCCATATTCGTTTCAATAATATTATCATGGAAAATTACAGCAACATGGTGAAAGGATTCTAAGTGGACAACGAAGACCTTGTCTTCTTTTTTTGTGAAGGCATAGCCATTGATAATCATATCGGCTTCATCTGCAATTTTCTTTTTATCCTGTAGCTTCACGGATTTTCACCTCCTTAATATGAGATAGAAAGGAATCGACATCATAAGAAAGGTCTTCCAGAATAGGAACTAAATCAATATATTCTTCCATTTCTGCTAAGTCCTTATATTTCGCAATTACAACCAAATAGCCGGCATCCCATTCTAGGACTTTCTGATATTTTTCTAATCGAGGAGAGGTCATAAAGCGTATAACATCGTTCTGAAATTGGAAAATGCTATAGTTACCGGAATTGCTTAGAAATGCTAAATTTTTTCGTTCTTCCATTCTTTTCTCCTTGTGCTTTCTACTGTTTACATATTTTATCACAAAAAAATATAGAGAGTAATAGCCTGATCAAAAAGAAGCTTTAACAAGAAGCTTTAGCAAAGTTAAGAACTAGAAGAGGAGGGGATTAGCCCTCCTCTTTTTCAGTGAAAATCATTTATTTTTTTTAAAGACTGCAAATATTCAATGGCTTCATGCACATTGGAAAAAGTGAGGCATTATTCGACCTCCTCGATTTCAATATTAGGGGTGGCACCATATTTTCCAACCAGATACGCCTTACGGATATTGTCACTGGTCCTGGTGGAGAATTCACTGATGCTATAAAGTTCGGAAGAACCGTCGCTATTTGTTTTGTCTGCAAAATAGATCTGATCTTTTCGCAGGTATTCCAGGTTTAAAAGCTCTGTGTTATGAGTGGTAAAAATGAGTTGGGCTCCATTTTTGTTACTGTCTTTACTTTGGAATTTTGCTACAACGAAGTTGACCAGTTGGGGATGGAGTTCCTTTTCCAATTCATCTACCAGTAAAATACCACCTGTTCGTAATGCTGATTCAATGGCAGGTGCAAGAGCCATAAGCTTTCTGCTACCGTCAGATTCATCAGAAAGATCCAGGTAAAAATTATCTTTTTTCCCGTCTTTCTTAACGCCTTGGTGGTTTGCTTGAGCAGAGACTTCTTGTAGCTGCAGTAAAATAGTGCCGTCAGAGGAGGTCTCAGAAAGTGCACGTATAAATTGTGATAATTCAGTTTTGAAGTCCTCCGGAATGTCTGTAGGAAGAGGTCCATCTGACCGAACTTCCTTATTGTTGATTTCGAATTGAACATCCAAAATGCCTAAGTCTGCAGCCTTGGCATAATCAGAAATTGCTTTTAGCATCAGCTTATCTTCTGCATACTCTAAGATTTGACCGGGAATATCAGAATAGTCACGAGAAAAATATACTTCATTTCGAAACCACTGCATGGCTGAAACGCATGCTGCGTCATTCATAGTACATGCTACTGAGAAAAACAGTTGATTTTCTGCAACCATTTTCCCGATTAAAGTTCTTTTGGATTTATCTTCTGTGAAAGAAAAGTTTTGCTCTTTTCTATCAAAAATGAGGGCTTTTTGTCCTTTAGGAGCATGGTATAGATATTCTGAAAAGATTTTTTCTCTTGTTGCTGAAAAACCATACCAGTAACGAACGCCGTTAGAACTGTAAACAAATTCAAATTCTGTAGGGTCATTTTTTGAATAATCATTTAAGGAAAATGGGCGAACCGGGATGATGGCACGATCATGCTGAGTTCTCTGTGCATTTCGGATAAACTGTACCGCAAGCCAGAAAGCTCGAATGACGTTACTTTTGCCGCCACCATTTTTTCCATATATTGCACAGGATGGAAGTAACTTTACTTTAGAGGATAGAGGGATGAGTGACTTTTTTAAAGAATTAATGCCGCTTGCTTCCATAGATAATACGGTTTCGTCTCGAAATGAACGGTAATTTTTAAAACGAAATTCAATGAGCATATTGACCACCTCCATAGATCATCTTTGGTGATAATAGCATCATGAAATACTAAATACAAGAAAAAATATCAAAAAATTTGATTTTTAATATCCAATTTCTGCTTTCAACTATTTTTGTAATCCGGTTTTTCTGAAAAGATAAGATTTCTTCAGAGGAAATACCTTGCAAAGGAAAGGATTCTCCTTTACTCTTAACGATAGCTTTTCCATCATTCTGTATAGGCTGTGAAGGTGCCTAAAGGACGAGAAAAGCACTAAGGCAAATAAAACGTATAGTATCATTAGAAAAGTTTGAGTTTAAACCAAGAAATAAAGGAGACTAACTATAAATGAAGAATTGGAAAAATGAAGCGGAGGCCAGGGAAGAGATTAAGGTATTGGTGGCGGAGTATTACCACAGCTTTAAGGAGCAGAAGAAGCCCTTTGAGCCGGGGGACAGGGTGAGCTATGCCTCTCGTGTATTTGATGAGAAGGAAATGCTGTCCTTAACGGATGCCACTTTGGACTTTTGGCTAACCACCGGACGTTTTGCGGATGAATTTGAGAAGAAATTTGCGGAGTGGATTGGCGTGAAGCATGCCTATTTGGTAAATTCCGGATCCTCTGCCAATTTACTGGCCTTTATGACCTTGACCGCACCGGAGCTGGGAGATCGACAGATTAAGCGGGGAGACGAAATCATTACCGTAGCCTGCGGCTTCCCCACCACGGTGACGCCGGCTTTGCAGTATGGGGCTGTGCCTGTCTTTGTGGATGTGACCGTGCCCCAGTACAACATTGATGTTCGCCGTTTGGAGGAGGCTTTGTCAGAGAAGACCAAGGCGGTGATGATTGCCCATACCTTGGGAAATCCCTTTGATTTATCGGCGGTAAAGGCATTTTGCGACAAGCATTCTCTCTGGCTTGTGGAGGACAACTGCGATGCTTTAGGCAGCCGCTATACCATTAACGGAGAAACAAAGTTTACAGGAACCTGGGGAGATATCGGAACCAGCTCCTTCTATCCCCCTCATCACATGACCATGGGAGAGGGTGGAGCAGTATATACCAACAATGCCCAGCTGTCCAAGTTGATTTTGTCCTTTAGAGATTGGGGAAGGGACTGCATTTGCCCCTCAGGACAGGACAACTTCTGTAAGCACCGCTTCCTTGGGCAGTACGGGGAGCTTCCCAAGGGCTATGACCACAAATACACTTACAGCCACTTCGGATATAATCTGAAAGTTACGGATATGCAGGCTGCGGTTGGCGTGGAGCAGCTGAAGAAATTCCCAAGCTTTATTGAAAGACGTAAGGAAAATTGGGCTTTCTTACGGGAACAGTTAAGCTCTCTTTCTGAAGACTTGATTCTTCCGGAGCCTGCGGAAAATGCGGATCCCTCCTGGTTTGGTTTCTTGATTTCCGTGAAGAAGGATTCTCCGGTAAAGAGAAATGCTTTGACCGCCTATTTGGAGGAAAGAAATATCCAGACTCGATTGTTGTTTTCCGGAAACCTGATTAAGCACCCCTGCTTTAACCAGATTCGAAACACCGATGCTTATCGGGTGGTAGGTGATTTAACGGAAACCGACTATATTATGGAGCATACCTTCTGGATTGGTGTTTACCCCGGAATGACCAAGGAAATGCTAAGCTATATGGCAGAGCAGATTTCCGCAGGGGTAAAAGCGTTAAAGGGACTATAGGATTAAGAACGGTTTTTGAAAAATGTAGATAGAGTCGGGACAGGATTTTGTTTGTCCTATTGAATTGGGCAGTAGACTGTAATGGTCTGCTGCTCCGTTTTTTATATGCTTATTTTTTATGAAATCACAGCTATAAAGCTAAGGGTTAGCCATCAATACACTTAGTTCCATAAGCCTGCTGTTATACTGCTCCTTTATTCTTTCCCTAATTCTAACCGATAATCTATAGAAACTATGATTCAACAGAGGCAGCAATTCAACAGAGGCAGTAATCCAACGGAGACAACAATCCAATGGAAAAATGCTCTAAATAGAAGCAATGTTTTAATAGAAAAAATGCTTTGAATAGAAACAATAATCCAAGGAATAGGGGAAAGAATAGATCATGAAGATGAATCCATATCAAAGACGGGAAGAAGAATATAGACTCTTGACAGAGAAAATGCAGCAGGCCCACAAGCCCTATGCCATCAGCAAGGCGCGCTCTATTTTTGATGAGAAAAATTCGGAATTTTATGGAAAAGACGGAGAGTTGAAAAGTAGAGACAATCTCCTCCCTGTTCCTGCTTTACGTGGTCTGGACTGCCTGTTTCTTTTGTTTTTATGTCTGTTTTGCAGCATTTTGGTTCATGCGGAGGAAAGAGAGCAGGGCGTTTGGGTTTATGAAAACAAAGAGTGGGGCTATCACACCAAAGCCGGCACGCCTTTAACCGGCTGGATTTCGGATAAGGAGGACTGGTACTACATCAGTCCCCAAAGAGAAAAGCTGCTGATCGGTTGGTTAAAGGATGGGGAGCAGTGGTATTTTCTCAATAACAGAGAGAAGAATCTTGGGAAAATGATGAAGGGATGGGCTGTGATTGACGGCTACGCCTATTATTTTTCGGAAAACGGCAGTATGGCGGTAAATACCAAGGTGGATGGCCAATATCCTGTCAATGATCAGGGGCAGTTCCTTGGATCAAATGGTCAGCCTACGTATTTTTCCAAAAGCACCTATAGAACAAAGCCCAGTATCGTGCTGGATGAGCTTTTGGCTAAGGCAGAGGCGGAACTCAAAGAAAATTCCGTTCCCAGAATTACGGCTCTTCCCAATGGAACCTTTCAGGCTCACTACGGAAATACCATGATGGGAATCTATGTCCCCGGTCCGGTAAATCCCTGGCAGGAAAAGGTGGAAGTGGATATGGAGCAGTACGACTTAAAAGAAGAAGACCCCATTGAAGTCCCGGATGAAGAACAGCCGGAGGACGAAGGCGAAAATGACAACGAAGAAGAGGAAGTAGATGAAGAGGCGGATGTAGCGAAATAAAGAAGCTGTTTGAATCAGGGTATCTATAAAAAATAAAAAATGAATAGCTTATATACTATAGGTCTGAAAGAAGGGAGCGTGCCCCTGATTTCAGGCCTATATTGTACAGAAAACCATTTTGATTTTTTATATCCTATTTGACTCCAGCGGGAGCGTGCCCGTTGGGACTTGCCTGTCGCACTATAACCGAAGCTAATTCTTACTTTTCTCTTCAGCCTCCTTTTTTCTTTTCCTTTTTTCCGTTTTTATGGTAAAATTTCCAAAAGATTGTTGTTATTTATGGGAGGTCTTCATGGAAGAACAAAGAGCATATAGAGTAGAAGAACAGGATCAGGATAGTTTTGGAGAGGTTATCATTGCGGATGAGGTCATTTCCATCATTGCCGGCATTGCGGCAACGGAGGTGGATGGCGTAGATTCCATGGATGGCGGCTGGTCCGGAGCCCTGGTTTCTCGTATGGGAATTAAGGATCTGGCTCGTGGCGTTAAGGTGGAGATTTCCGGTGAGGAAGTGGCTGTGGATTTGCGCTTAAACATTTGCTACGGTTATGCGATTCCCGAGGTTTCCAAGGCAGTACAGGAGAGAGTGGTTTCCAGCATCAACAGTATGACCGGTTTAACGGTTAGAGAAGTCAATGTTAAGATTTCCGGAGTGGTGAATAAAGAGAATGAATAAGAGAGAAGAAAGAGACCATAAATTTAAACTCTTGTTTTCCACCTTATTTTACCCGGAAGAGGGAAAACAGGAGCAGTTGAGCCATTATTCCTATAGCAAGGAAGAGGATGAGGACTTTTTACTTCCGGAGAAGGAAGAAGAACATCTTTCTGAAGAGGAGGAGGCATTTTTGTCTCAGGAAGTCATGAAGATTTTGGAACGGCTTCCTCATTTGGATGAGCGAATCAATGCGGTAACAGAGGGATGGACCACCAGTCGTATGTCAAAAACAGACTTAACCGTTCTTCGTTTGGCCTTGTACGAGCTGGAGTATCAGGAAGAAACCCCGGATAAGGTAGTTTTTAACGAGGCGGTGGAGATTGCGAAGAAGTACGGGGGAGCGGATTCCGGCTCTTTTGTCAATGGTGTCCTGGCCCGTATCACCGGAAAGCAGGGGGATGGAGAGGAGAAGGGTAAGTCTTCTAAGGACAAATCCGGAAAGGCGGAGAAAAAGTCTTTCCATATCGTAAAATCAAAAGCTAAAGATGGTAAAGCGCCAAAGAGAGGATAGAATTCATCCCCAATCACAATTTCACTGAGGCGATTGCTTTATTTATGGGGAAAGTGTTTTCCGGGCAGAGCCTTCGCTCTTTAGAACGTCTGAAGCGCATGCTTTGCGGAGAAAGTGCACTTCGGGCGGGAACTTTGCCTTGAAATGTGACGGGATATCAACAGTAGCCTATGGCAAATAAAGAATATACGGTTAGTCAGGTAAATCGCTATCTGGCACGAATGATGCAGGAAGACTTCTTCCTTTCCCACATTACCGTCAGTGGGGAAATTTCCAACTTGAAAATGCATCCTTCGGGACATATTTACTTCACCTTAAAGGACCAGGCTTCGCAGCTTTCCGGCATTATGTTTGCGGGAAAGAGGGCGGGGCTTGCTTTTCCGTTGGAAAATGGAATGAAGGTGCTGTGTTCCGGCCGTATCGGTGTTTATGAGGCAGGAGGCAGTTACCAGATTTATGCGGATTCCTTTCAAAGAGCGGGACAGGGAGATCTTTATCTTCGCTTTGAGGCTCTGAAGAAGGAATTACAGGAAATGGGGCTTTTTGATGCTATGTATAAAAAGCCGATTCCCAAGTATGCCAGAAAAATTGGTATTGTTACCGCAAGCTCTGGAGCAGCGGTGAGAGACATCATCCAAATCGCAAAGCGGAGAAATCCTTTTGTGGAGCTTTTCCTCTATCCGGCTTTGGTGCAGGGAGAGGGGGCTGTGGCTTCCATTTGCAAGGGGATTGCCCGTTTGGATCAGATGGGCTTGGATGTGCTGATTGTAGGTCGAGGCGGCGGTTCCATAGAGGACCTTTGGGCCTTTAACGAAGAGGCGGTGGCAAAGGCTATTTTCAATGCGGACACCCCCATCATTTCCGCTGTAGGACATGAAACGGATACCACCATTGCGGACTTTGTATCGGACTTGCGAGCACCCACACCCTCTGCGGCGGCGGAACTTGCGGTTTTCGACTATATGCAGTTTGTGGATGATTTGGCAAGCTATACCTATACTTTTCATCAAAGGATGGAGCGTATTATTCAGAAAATGCGGCAAAGGGTTAAGGAGGAGGAGCTTCGTTTTTCCGTCCTTCACCCCAGAAATATTTTACAGGGAAAACAGCATAGAATTTTGGATTTGGAAAGTCGTTTTCAAAGGCAGATGGAGCTATGCATTCAGGAAAATAAATCGGCTCTTCTTCCCTACCGGGTATTCCCCCAGTGGATGGAACGAAAGCTTACAAATGCCAAGGACAGGATGGGCGAGTATCAAGTCTTTCCCCACAAGATGAAGGAAAAAATTCTTCTTGCGAAAAACAAAGAGGAGCGATATCGACATTTTCCAAGGCTCATGGAAGGGAAGCTGGAAAAGAAGAAGCATCAGTTAGCCATCCTTTCCGAGCAATTCGATGCCCTATCCCCCCTGCGCCTACTGTCCAAGGGATTTTCCTATGTGCAAAGGGAAGACGGCAAGCGGATGAGCAGCGTGGATCAGGTGGAAATGGGAGAGATTTTACAGATTCATTTCACGGACGGTACTGCCAAGGCCAAGGTTTTGGAAAAGCAAAAGGTAGAACGGCTTGGGGCGGAGAAGTCGGAGCAATAGCAGCTTGGTATAGAATAGGAGAAACGCCTAGAGAAAGGAGCCTGTATGGGAACAGAGGAAAAGAAAGTCGAAGAGCAGAAGCTGAAAAAGGCGGAGAAAGAGCAGAAGGAAAAGAAGGACTTAAACGAGATTTTTGAAAACTTGGATGGCCTTTTAGAGAAGATGGAGGGAGAGGATAGCTTGGAAAAAAGCTTCGCCATCTACCAGAAGGCGGTTTCTTTGCTGAAGGAAGCCAACGAGAGCATTGACCAGATTGAAAAGCAGGTGAAGCTTTTAGACAATGAGCAAAAGGGTGGCTTGGATGCTTAAGGAGAATCAGGCTTTCGAAAATGAAGAAGGAAATGCTCCAAGAGATGGCGCAGAATCGGAAAAGGTCGGTTTGTGGGGAAGAAAATCCATGGATAATGGTGCTAATGCTGCTGTAAATCCGCATTCCGTGGAAGTGGCATTTCAAAAGAGAAGACAGGAAGTGGAAGCCATTCTGACCGCATTTTTACCGGAGGAAAAGGGACCTGCGAAGACCGGAATAGAAGCCATGAACTACAGCCTTATGGTGGGGGGAAAAAGGATTCGCCCCATCCTTCTTCGGGAGGCTTTTTTGCTTTTCGCCGGGGAGGAGAGGCGGAAGCTGTTTCTGCCCTTAACTGAGGCATTTATGCTGGCCATGGAAATGATCCATAGCTTTTCTCTCTGTCATGATGACCTGCCTGCCATGGACAATGATAAGTATCGTAGAGGAAAGGAAGCTACCTGGTACCGTTTTACGGAGGCCCAGGGGATACTGGCAGGAGATTCCTTAAGTCTATATGCCTTTCAATGGGTACTGGAAGTTTTGGAGAGAGAAGGAAAAAAAGGAAATCTTTCAGAACTGCTTCTCCCTACCATGCAGGGGCTTAAGATTTTAGCGAAGGCTTCCGGCATCGAGGGCATGATTGGGGGACAGGTGCTGGATATTGAAAAGACAGGACAGCCCTTAACGGAGGAAGAGCTTTTCTTTATTTACAGAAAGAAAACCGCAGCCCTCCTTTCCGCCTCTTTAGAAATCGGCGCTTTGCTGGGGGGAGCTAGTCCGGCGGAACAGGAGAAGCTGGCTTCCTTTGGAGAGAAAATCGGCCTGGCCTTTCAGATTCGGGATGATATTTTGGATGAGATTTCCAGCTTTTCCGAGCTGGGAAAGCCTATCCACTCTGATGCGGAGCAGGAGAAAACCACGGCTCTCAGCCTTTATGGCATGGAGAAGGCGGAGGCTATGGTGGAGCAGTATACGGAAGAGGGCAGAAGCCTCTTACAAAGCTTGGATCGAAATGCGGTAGATGGGGAAGCATTGGATTTTCTTCTTTCCTTTAGTCAGTATCTTTGTTCCAGAAGGAGCTAGAAGAAAAGCTGTTTTGCTTTCATAAGCGCCTTCTAAAATGATGGATTTTCTTAAGGCACGATGGAGAAAGTCTATGGGAAGAGGCAATAAGTTCTCTTTAGGATGAAAGAAGTAGGAGATTTTTCATGATATTAGAGTCAATTCATGGGGCGGAGGATGTAAAACGTCTGTCCCTTTCCGAACAAAAGGTCTTGGCCAAGGAGCTGAGACGCTTTATTTTGGAAAAAACCTCCATGCATGGTGGCCACTTGGCCTCCAACCTGGGGGTGGTGGAGCTTACCATTGCTCTTTTTCATAGCTTAAATCTGCCACAGGATAAGCTGGTGTGGGACGTGGGACACCAGTGCTATACCCACAAGATTCTTTCCGGAAGAAAGGATGACTTTGACGGGCTTCGACAGCTGGGAGGAATCAGCGGTTTTCCTAAACGAGAGGAAAGTCCTTATGATTGCTTTAATACCGGGCACAGCTCCACCTCCATTTCCGCAGCTCTGGGGATAGCCCAGGCTAGGGATATTTTGGGAGGAAAGGAAACGGTGGTGGCGGTCATTGGTGATGGAGCCCTCACCGGAGGCATGGCCTATGAAGCTTTAAACAATGCTTCGAAAATGAAGAAGAACTTCATTATCATTTTAAACGATAATGAAATGTCTATCGCCAAGAATGTGGGGGGGATTTCCACCTATCTAAACGGCATTCGTTCCCATGAGAATTACACCCATTTCAAAGAGAATTTTGCGGCAGGACTTTCCAGGGTGCCTATCCTTGGCCCAAGTCTTGTGGATCGTTTGAAAAATACCAAAAATTCTATTAAACAGCTTTTTGTCCGGGGCATGTTTTTTGAAAACATGGGCATCACCTATCTGGGGCCTGTGGACGGACATGATATTAAGGCCTTGGAAACGGTGTTACAGGAAGCGAAAAGGGTGGATCATGCGGTTTTGATTCATGTGGTCACCAAAAAGGGAAAGGGCTATGTGCCGGCGGAGCAGTCCCCCAGCCATTACCATGGGGTAAGTCCCTTCCATCTGTCCACCGGAAAGGACAAGGCGGAAAGTACAGGACTTAGCTATACCAAGGTCTTTTCTCAGACCATGGTGGAGGAGGGCCGGAAGAATCGGAATATTGTAGCCATTACCGCGGCTATGCCGGACGGCACCGGATTGGATGCCTTTGAAAAGGCCTTCCCCAGACGCTTTTTTGATGTGGGGATTGCGGAAGCCCACGGGGTAACCTCTGCGGCAGGGATGGCCAGCATGGGCTTAAAGCCGGTGATGGCGGTATATTCCAGCTTTTTGCAAAGAGGCTTTGACCAGCTGGTGCATGATGTTTGCCTGCAAAAGTTGCCGGTGGTTTTCGCCGTTGACCGGGCAGGACTGGTTGGGGCGGACGGAGAAACTCATCAAGGGATTTTTGATCTGTCTTACCTTCGCCTCATGCCCAACATGACAGTGATGGCACCGAAAAATGCTCGGGAGTTACAGGAAATGCTCCGTTTTGCCTTAGCCTTTTCCGGCCCGATCTGTCTTCGCTATCCTAGAGGGGTGGCTTATCAGGGCTTTTCCGAGCAGCAGGAGGAAATCCTTTTGGGGAAGGCGGAGATTTTGAAAAAGGGAGAGGGCATTGCCCTTTTGGCTCTTGGCTCCATGGTGTCCACCGGAGCCCATATTGCGGAAAAGATGGAGAAGAAGGGATACAACTTAACGCTTGTGAATGCCCGCTTTGCCAAGCCCATTGATACGGAGATTTTGGACAGGCTTGTGGAAGAGGGACATCACAGCATCATTACTTTAGAGGAAAATGTACGAAACGGCGGCTTCGGTGAGGCTGTCTTGGAATATATGAATGCCCGTCATCCGGAGATAAGGGTGGAAACTGTGACTCTTCCGGATACCTATGTGGAGCATGGAAATGTTTCCGCTCTTCGGGAAATCTTAGGCATTGACTCTGACAGCATTATCAGGAGAATGCAGGAGAAGGGAATTTTTAAAGACTAAAAGGGAATTTCCGAAGGCCTCTTAAGTCTTTCGAAACCTTTCGAAACCTTCCGAAGCTTTTTCTAAGGCATTTCGTTATAGTCTGCCAAAACTTCTCTTTAAAGGCTTTGGCAGTATCTTCCGGAAATATATGGGCGCAGTAAAAATTAACTTTAAATCTAAGAAAGGATAAAGCATGGCTGGAAAGAAGGAACGGCTGGATGTTCTTTTGGTGGAAAGAGGGCTTATGGAAAGCCGGGAAAAGGCTAAGCGAGCCATTATGGCAGGGCTGGTTTTTGTCAATGGAGAAAAGGAAGATAAGGCCGGCAGCAGCTTTCCGGAGGACGCGGAGATTCTTGTGAAGGGAAAGGCTCTTCCCTATGTGTCCAGAGGGGGCTTAAAATTAGAGAAAGCCCTAAAGTCTTTCCCTATTTCTTTGGAAAATAGAGTTTGTATGGATATCGGTGCTTCCACCGGAGGCTTTACGGATTGTATGCTTCAAAACGGAGCGGTGGAGGTTTATGCCGTAGATGTGGGCCATGGACAGCTGGATTGGAAGTTACGAAACGATGAAAGAGTGCATTCCATGGAAAAGTGTAATATTCGCTATGTGGAGGAAGAGGACATTTTAGCTTTGGGAGAAAAGCCCTCCTTCTTTTCCATAGATGTTTCCTTTATCAGTTTGACCTTGGTGCTTCCTGTAGTAAAGAAGCTGGGTAAGCTTCCCTCTCAGGTGGTTTGTCTGATTAAGCCTCAGTTTGAGGCGGGAAGAGAGCAGGTGGGAAAGAAGGGCGTGGTACGGGACATTGCCGTGCATCAGGAAGTGATTCGAAAGGTGCTGTCCTTTGCTTCTTCCATCGGCTTTTCGGTACAGGGACTGGATTTTTCTCCTATTAAGGGACCGGAGGGAAATATCGAGTACCTTTGCTTTTTGGAGGATAGGGGGAATGCCGAGGAGGCATTATCGGAAGTCTGGGAAGCCGAGCTTATGCGAATTACGGAAGCTTCCCACCGGGATTTATAGTTTTGACCACTGTCCTAATTAAGACCTATCGTTTTCGTAAAGTTTACAGCAAGGTTTATAGCTGAAATAAAAATTCATCGCAAGACTTATAGTTTAAGCAAGCTAGAGGAAGATATGCTATACTAGAGAGGAAAGAAAACCATGAATTTGGCACTCATTGTGAATCAAACAAAGCCAGAGGCAGAGAGCTTCCAGAAAATCATAGAAGAAGAATTAGCGAAGAAAGGCATTCGTCCCAAGATTTTTTTGAATAAGGATTTTTCCAGAGAGGATTTTGTGGGAATGGATTGCCTGATTACCTTGGGAGGAGACGGCACGATTCTCCATACCACCGGAGTTTTACAGGGAATGCCGGTTCCGATTTTAGGAATCAATGCGGGACATCTTGGTTACCTTACGGAAATTCGCCAGAGAAGAAGAATTGCGGAAGCTATAGAACGGCTTGTGGCCGGGGATTATGTGGAGGATCGAAGAGCTATGCTTTCCGGCAGCATTTTCCGACAGGGAAAGGAGATTTTTTCAAGGTCTGCCTTGAATGAGCTTTTACTCTCCAGAGTGCGAGGGGTGTCCATACATCATTTTCAGGTCTTTTGCGATGGGATGGAAATGGTTCACTATTCCGCAGACGGAATCATCATTTCCACGCCTACGGGTTCCACCGCCTATAATCTTTCTGCGGGAGGCCCCATCATTTCCCCGGAAGCGCCGGTATATATCATGAATCCTATCTGCGCCCATTCCTTAAATGCCAGAGCAGTGGTTTTGGATAATCGGAGAACCCTGGAGATTGTGATGGAGGGGGGAGATCAGGTGCTGTCCTTTGACGGAGAAGCTCCTATCGAACTTTTGGCCGGAGATGTGGTGCGAATCAGGAAGGCCAAGGAAGAAACGGTTTTGATTAAATTTTCCAAGGAAAGTTTTCTTCATACTTTGCGAGAGAAGATGGCAAACTTATAAGAGAGGTTTTTGATGAAAAAGACAAGACAGGATAGAATTCTTTCTTTAATCGAAGAACAGGATATTGAAACCCAGGAGGAGCTGGCCAGACAGCTACAGCTGGAGGGGTATTCCGTAACACAGGCCACGGTGTCCCGGGACATCAAGTCCTTGCAGCTTACGAAAATGCAAAAGCACGGCAAGATGGTTTACCAGAGTCTTTTAAAGGAGTCTCCGGAGAGAGATTTGGAAAAATTTGTCCGGGTTATGCGGGATGGCACGGTATCCATGGCGGTGGCAGGTAATATTTTGGTCATCAAAACCCTTTCCGGTATGGCAAATGGAGTGGCTATGGCCATTGACCAGCATCATTTTTCGGAGATCGTGGGAAGTCTTGCGGGAGATGATACCATCTTCTGTGTAACTTCCGGTGAGAAGGATAGTCAGGCTTTAAAGGATAGCATTGAAAGCCTGATGAGAGGCTAGCAAATAAGGAGGAAGGCATGCTGGATCGACTGCTGGTAAAAGATTTGGCCTTAATAGAGAAATCCGTTGTAGAGTTTTCCGGCGGCTTAAATGTCTTAACCGGAGAAACCGGAGCAGGAAAGTCTATTTTGCTTGGCTCCATTCAGCTGGCTCTGGGGCAAAAGGCCAATAAAGACCTGATTCGTCATGGAAAGGAACAGGCCATTGTGGAGCTGGACTTCTCCTTAACGGAGGAGGAACTGCGCCGGATTCAAGCCTTGGAAGAGGATTTAGAGCTGGAAGAGGAAAGACTCTTGATTCGCAGGAAGATTTCTGAAAAGAAGTCCGATATTCGGGTTAATGATTTAGGGCTTACCCTGGCTAAGCTTCGGGAAATTACCGGCGGTCTTTTAGATTTGCATGGACAGCATGAGCATCAAAGCCTGCTTCGGGAAGGCTCCCATTTGGAGATTATCGACGGCTTTCGAAAAAAGCAGGGGGGAAAGCTTTTAGAGGAAGTGGCGGATGCTTACCATTTGCTACAGGAAAAAAAGAGAGCCTTGCAGAAATTTTCCCTAAAGGAAGTGGAAAGAACAAGGGAGCTGGATTTTCTGGATTTTGAGATTCAGGAGCTTGCGGATGCCCATCTTTCCGAGGGGGAAGAGGCGGAACTTACTAAGGAATACAGCCTTTATGAAAATATGGACAGGCTGAAGAGCCTGCTTCTTTCCGCAAAGGAAAGTCTGGAGGAAATGGATTTTCACCGTCCCATTCAGGCGGTGGAAGAGGCCAAGGATTTTGATGAAAGCTTAAAGGGGCTTTCCGACAGCCTTTATGACTTGGAGGCGGTGGGAGAGGATTGTCTCCGCTCTTTAGACCATTATCTGGACCATGCGGAGGTGGATGAGGAAAAGCTCTTTACCTTGGGAGAACGGCTGGAACAGATTCGCAGAGTCATGATGAAGCATGGAGGCACGGAAGCTAAGGCTCTTTCGGCATTAGCCAAGAAAGAGGAAAGAAGAACTTTTCTTTTAGACTATGAGAAGGACGAAGAGAAGGCAAAGAAGGCCATAGTGGAACAGGAAAAGCTCCTACGAGAGAAGGCAGTGCTGCTTTCCAAGGAACGGCAGGAGGATGCCAAGGTCTTAGCCAAGCAAATCCAAGGGGAAATGCAGGAAATGGGATTCCTGGACACCAAGTTCGAATTCCATTTTCAGGAGAAGAAGGAGCCTACGGAGAAGGGCTTGGACGAGGTGGAGGCCTATGTGAGTCTGAACCCGGGAGAGCCTCTTCGCCCTCTTCGGGAGGTAGGCTCAGGAGGAGAGCTTTCTCGAATTATGCTGTCCATCAAGACGGTACTGGCGGATACAGACGGCGTTTCCACTTTGATCTTTGATGAGATTGACAGCGGAATTTCCGGAAGAACCGCGGAGAAGGTGGGAGAAAAGCTTCAGAAGATTGCGAAGAATCACCAAGTGATTTTGATAACCCACCTGCCCCAGATTGCGGCAAAGGCAGACCATCATTTTCTCATTGAAAAGACGGTGGAGAATGGAGTCACCCATACAGGGATTCATCCCTTAACGGAGAAGGAATCCATAGAAGAGCTGGCAAGGCTTCTTGGGGGAGATGAGCTTTCGGAGGCTTCCTTGGAAAATGCAAGAGAGCTGAAGGCAAAGTCCAAGGCGAAGAAGGCTAAGGCTTCGAATGCATAGAATGAGGAAGCAGTGTGGCGATTTTGGAATAGCAAAATAAGCAAATACATGTATCGGCTATCGATAAGAATGTAGTTGAAAAGTATCGGAAAAGCATGTGATATTTAGGAAGGAGGATAGGATGAAAAACATTTTATTTCTTGCATCAGAGGCAGTTCCCTTTATCAAAACAGGAGGTTTGGCGGATGTGTGCGGTTCTTTGCCCAAAGCTCTGGATTCCAATTACTTTGATTGTAGGGTGATGATTCCCAAATACATGTGTATTCCGGAAGATAAAAGATGGGAATTGCAATATAAGACCCACTTCTATATGGATTATCTGGGACAGTCTCGTTATGTGGGAATTTTAGAGAAGGAAGTGGATGGAATCTTATATTACTTCATTGACAATGAATACTATTTTTCCGGAAACAAACCCTATGGAAACTGGTACTGGGATTTGGAAAAGTTCTGTTTCTTTTGCTATGCGGCTTTGTCCGCCCTTCCCCTTTTGGACTTTCATCCGGATGTGCTGCATTGCCATGACTGGCAGACCGGTTTGGCACCGGTTTTGTTAAAGGATCGTTTTGCGGGAGGTGAGTTTTTCCGTTCCATTCGTTCCGTATTTACCATTCACAATCTTCGCTTCCAAGGAGTGTGGGATATTAAGACCATTAAACGCTTTACCGAGCTGTCGGATTATTATTTCACACCGGACAAGCTGGAATGTGACAAAAATGGAAATCTTTTAAAGGGAGGCTTGGTTTATGCGGATGCCATTACCACCGTCAGCAAAACCTATGCCAGGGAGATTCAATATCCCTTCTTCGGGGAGGGCTTGGAAGGCCTTTTACAGGCCAGAGACCATGACCTTCGGGGAATCGTAAACGGAATTGACTACGAGGAATGGAATCCGAAGCGAGATCCTTTCTTGCCTGCCCATTACGACTCTGCTTCCTTCAGGATGGGAAAGCCGGAGGTGAAGCGGGGCTTGCAGGAGGAGCTGGGCTTGGAGGTGGATCCGGGTTGTATGCTGATCGGAATGGTTAGCCGACTAACGGACCAAAAGGGTCTGGATCTTTTAGTAAGAGTTTTTGATGAAATCTGCCAGGATAAGATTCAGTTTGTGGTTTTGGGTACAGGCGAGGACGGCTATGAGAATTTCTTCCGTCATTACGCATGGAAGTATCCCAAGAAGGTTTCTGCCCAGATTTACTATTCCGAAGAGAAGAGTCATAAAATCTATGCAGGCTGTGATGCCTTGCTGATGCCCTCTCTGTTTGAGCCCTGCGGTCTTTCCCAGTTGATTGCCCTTCGCTATGGCACGGTTCCCATTGTCCGGGAAACCGGAGGCTTGAAGGATACGGTAGAGCCCTACAATGAATATGAAGGAAGGGGAACAGGTTTTTCCTTTGCCAATTACAATGCCCATGAAATGATGGCAAGCATCCGTTATGCGGAGCAGGTGTATTATGACCATCGGGAGGCTTGGGAGGAAATGATTGCCAGGGGCATGGAACAGGATTATTCTTGGAAGAGTTCCGCTCTTCAGTATCAGGAGCTTTATGACTGGCTGGTGGAGAGATAAATACTTTCAGCGAAAGGTAAAGTACTAAAAATAAAGCTGAAACTGCTGTAGCTAAAGTATATAGAAGGTATTAAAACGTAGTAGGCTGTAATGATAAAAGAAAAGCCGAAGAAAGGAAACATAGAAAAAGCATGACGTTTCAAGAGCAACTTTTAGACAATTATTTATTGATCTCAGCTCTGCTATCCTGGTTTGTTGCCCAGGTTTGTAAGACAGCGATTGATGCTTATTTTAATAAGGGAATAAATTGGGAGAGAATGACCGGTTCGGGAGGAATGCCCTCCAGCCATTCCTCTACAGTGGTGGCTTTAGCCACGGCGGCCGGGATTTCATACGGAGTGGATAGCGCTATTTTTGCGGTGGCTCTGGTTTTTGCTGTTGTGGTAATGTATGATGCCACCGGCGTCAGAAGAGAAACCGGAAAGCAGGCAGTGATTTTGAATCGTCTCTTACTGGATAATCCCTTTGCCTGGACCGGTAAGGAATTTGAAAAAAAGCTAAAGGAATATGTGGGGCATAGTCCCCTGCAGGTTTTAATGGGAGCCATTTTAGGTCTTGCCATTGCAGTAGGAATGGGGTATGTCTATGGCTATTTTGGATAAGAAGAAAAGGATAAGGCGGTTTTTCTGCCTTATCCTTTCCCTGCTTTTTCTTCTAAGTTCCTGTAAAGGAATTGCCATCAGCGGAAAAACGGAGAATATCCCCGGTTATACTGAGGCACAGGCCATGATTGTGGTGGGCTCTGAGCGAAATCGGATTCAAAATGTGATGGGGAAGGAAGTTTGGGATCTCCCTGTAGCCGGACAGGTGGAAAAAACTTACGGAGAATATTTCTTGGCAAAAACCAAAGAGTTTCTGCAGGATATCCGTACTTTGAATCTAATGGCAGAGGAAAAGGGAATTATTGCCAACGGCACGGAGATGGAAAGCATTAGAACTGCGGCCAATGCCTTTTACCAAAGTCTCAGCGAAGAGGACAAGGCCTTCTTTGGAAACTGCAGTCTGAAGGACGTGGTGGATATGTATGTGGCCTACTTTGTGGCGGAAAAGACGGCAAAGTCCCTTTTGGCCAATGTGGATACGGAATTAAGTGCGGCGGAAGCCAAGGTGATTTCTGTGGAACAGATTGTGGTACAGGATGAAAATCTGGCGAAGGAGCTGGAAGAAAAGGTAAAGCTTGCCGGAGCCAATTTCTCCTATTATGCCAGACAGTATTCCGAGGATCCGGAATTGCAGAAGAACTTGGCCTTTGGAGAAAGGGAGGATGAATACGCGAAGGTGGCCTTTTCCTTAGAGGACAATGAGATTTCCTCGGTATTTTCTCAGGATGGAAAGTACTACATTTTAAAATGTCTCAGCTCCTATGATGAGGAGGCTACCAAGGAACGAAAGGAGAGGTTGGAAACCGCTATTCGCTCCCTGCATTTTCAGGAAAGCTACGAGGCATATCAAAAAGAGCATATTGTCCGCTTCCGGGAACCCTTCTGGAAGGAAATCGACCTTCATAGTCATGAGGGAAGCACTGCGGATTACTTCTTTTCCTATTATCAGGAGAAGGTGGCGGAGGCGAAATAGGACTAAAAATGGGATAGCCGGAGCTATCCCGTTTTTAAAATTTAAAATATTTTAAAGTGCAGCAACAATTCCCTGATCGTTAGCATAGATGGTGGCCACACCGCCAGCGTTGGTCACTACTATTTCTTTAAAACTAGCTTCCTTTAGGAAGTCTTCTTTTACCTGTTCAGCCCGCTCCGGAGCATTGACATGGGTGATTACCAGTCGCTTTTCTTTTACCGCTTCCGCACCGCCGGCACGCTCAACAGCCAACTGCACCATTCTCTTTAAGGCCTTCTGTATACCTCTTTGCTGGTCCAGCTTCACAATGGTGCCGTTTACCGCACCCATAACGGGCTTGATGTTTAAGGCGGAAGCCAAGAAGGATTTTACGGCGGAAAGTCTACCGTTCTTCCGTAAGGTTTCCAGGGACTCCAGTACGAAAACCGTTACGATGTCGTTACATTTTTTCTCAATAATATCTACTACTTCCACAAAACCGAGACCGGCTTCCTTACATTCTCGAATATCCAGGCAAAGCTTGCACTCACCGGCGGAAGCGGACTTGGAGTTAAACAAATGAATCTTCTTGGGAGAATCTTCATGGGACTCCGTATAGAGATCAATGCCGATTTTGGCTGCCTGATAGGTTCCGGAAAGCTGGTCGGAAAGGGTTACAATATATACCTCATCCGCATCGGATTCCTCAATGGCCTTCTGAAAGGCCTCCGGAGAAGGACAGGCGGTCTTTGCTCCGATGGAAGATGCAGCCATTCTTTTGACAAAATCTGCCTGATCAAAAGCTTCATCATCCATGATTCTATATTCTCCGATTTCCAAGCTTAGGGGAACCATACGAAAATGAGGATCCGCCTTCATTTCCGGTGTGAAATCTCCACAGCTGTCACAAATAATCTGATATTTCATAGGGTTTTCCCTTTCTAAGTAGTTTTCAATACTACATCCATTATAGGGCAATGCGGAGTACTGTCAAGGTATAGCCGGATTCCGGCCTTTGATTACTCTCTTTTTGTTTTTTATTCACTGACAAAATCTTTACTTTTATCCATAGACAGAATCTTAACTTTATTTACATTCTTTGAATTTCCGCCTGAATCATTTTTCCCATCAGCTCGGAAAAATGCTCTAAGGACTGGACCTTTGCAAAATTTCTGCCGAAAATCTTCTGGGCATTGGGAACATCCTTGTCCTTTCCGGTGTAGGCCAGTAGTACATAGATGTTCTCCATATGGGCTTTATGCACCATTTCCTGAATGTCGGAAATGGCCAGATTGCCGGAATAGTTTCTGGCTTTGTTTCTTACCTCCAAAAGATCGTTGGGCGTTAAATCCGTAAGCCAAATGACCAGACGATGGGAGGCAGTATTTTCCTTTAACTGCTCCAAAACAGCGGAAAGCGCCAGTCCGTCCCGGTTCGCACCGGTGGTGAAGTAACGGAAAATTTCCTTGTTCTTATTCCGTTCCGTATAATCCCGATAACGATTCAAAACCGTATAGCCGCTCATGGAGGAGTAACCGAAAACCCGGACGGGAATTCGGCAGTTATCCAAAGCCTTAGCCAGAATATAGCCCTGTTGGGAAACGGTTTCCATCCGATGAATCTGGGAGGAAGAGGCATCCAGCAGTAAATCCACCGTGAGAGAGCCTTGACTGTCCGCAATTTCTTTTTGGAAAATTTTATTGTGGCCCTTTAGATATAGGGGCTTCCACAAAAGAGAAGGAATCAATTTGCCCTGATTGGAAAGGACAGGACTTGGCTCCAAGCTGCTGAGAAGCGCATTTTTCAACATCTGACTTAGTCTGAAAATCTGCGTCTGGTTATAGCTTTCTTCTTTTTCATAGGCCTGTTCGTTTTTCTTTCGCTGGGCTTCCATTTCCTTTCGCATCTTCGCCGCGAAGCCCTTCAGATTTTCTTCCTCCTTGCCGTTGGTAAAATACAGCCTTGCCCCCTGATGATTTCCGGTGCAGCAGGCTTTTTCCATAGCTTCGGATTTTTTCTTATCAAAGAGTGGTTGTCCGAAATAGCTTTGGATGTATTTTCGAAGGCCCTCCTCGGTGATTTTTTGGTATTTTTCGGAGGCAGTTTCCACATCCCGGCTGTCCGCCCCTCCTTTGCTTCTCTCTAAAAGTCCTAAAACCAGCTTTTTTGGACTTCCGGAGGAACTTCCATTTTCGTCCTTTAGCCAAAAGAAAAGGTGGGGAATCTTGAATTCCCGCTTTTTCTTCTGCATGGCCGCCGGAAGACCGGGGAGATAGGTAAAATATTTTTGTAAAGTCTTGGATAAACTTTGAATCCATTCTTCGGTATTCAGCTCCCCGGAAATTTCCACTTCTTTTAGAAGCTTTCGATCCACCAGATCCGGCAGACCGCAGTCCTCTCCCAAGGCTGTCTTATAATGTCCTTCTAAGATCCAGCCTTCTCGGCTTTCCGCAATACTGGGAATAAATTCCTGAAGCTTCCGTTTGCAATATTCTCTACGAAGGAGAGCCAGACTTTCTCTGAGAGGGCTTTCCTTTTCGAAGGTAGCATTTTCCAGAGCCAACCAAAAGAGGGTTTCGTAGGTTTCCTGTCCCAGGGTTTCGTGGAAGGTACTGTAGAATGCGGTTAACTTCTTCCAGTCAAAATGGGTATAGCTGGCGCCAATGATGGTATTCCAATAAAGGTCCGCCTTGCCTTCGTAATCATACATACGGTAGCCGGGAGAGACCTTATAGTTATGGGCGCCGTTCCAAATCATATTGGCAGCCCGTTTTTTTTCAAATTCTGTCAGCATCATAGGAAAATACGCTCTCCGGAAAGCTCTTTAGGAATTCTGGCATCCAGTAAATCCTGTACCAACTGTCTTTCGTAAAGGTCAAAGGACTTATTTACCAGTCCCATTTCCAAAGCCTTGGATACGGATAAGCCCTTCTGCATTGCTTTAATAGAAGAAATTAAACCTCTAAGGTCTAAGCTTCTGCTGGAAATTTCACCCCCGGAAACCTTTTCCTGAATTTCAGAAAAGAGGAGGGCAAACTGCTTTCTGTATTCCTCCGATAAGTTCGGAAATTGCTGCTGCAAAAGCTTATCCAGATTCTCCGCGCTGATTACCGGCATGTGGAGCACCAGAAAACGGGAAGCTAAGGCCTCATTTACCTCTCTGGTTCCTGCATAACCGTAATTCATGGTGCCGATAAAGCGGGTAGCTTCATGCAGGGGGAACTGGCCGTAGCCCGGCAGGTCGATGCTGTGACGGAAGTCCAGGGTAGCGTGCAGTACCGCCAAGGACTCATTTTTCGCCATATTGATTTCGTCTAAGATGCCGAAGCCCCCACGAAGGGCACACTCCAGAATCGGTCCCTTACGAAGCTTCACTTCTCCTTGGGAAAAGGTATCGCTACCCACCAGGGAGGAGGCGTCTGAATTGACATAAAGGGAAATATCCCATTCCGGACGGGAAAATGCCAGAGCCAGTCCCTGGGCTAAAACGTTTTTTCCCGTGGCCTTAGGACCGTCCAAAAGCAGGTTCGCTCCGGAAAGCAGGGCGGCAATGGCAGCTTCCCAGATTTCCTTTCCGTAGTACAAATACTCCATTTTCGGCAAACGCTTCTCATCCTCTTCTTCCAGCTTGTAAAAGGAACGGAAGGAGCGCAGCTCCTCTAAAAGCTTCTCTGAAATACCTTCTTCTTCTAAAAATGTTAAAATGTCCTTCATTTTCTTCCCCTATCTACATCTGTTATCTTTGGTGCATTATCTTTTCTGTCGGCTATTTTACCGCAGTTTCGGGAAGAAATCTTAAAATTCCTCTTCTTTTATCCGGATAGCACAAAAAATTGAAAGAAATACCCTTGCTTTTTAGAGGATAATGCATGTGTACAAAATACAAAATCGCTATTTATTTAACAGATTGACGTCGGTAGAAGGGAAATTTAGGCAAATAAACTATAGTTGAGTATTTCGTCCTTTGTTAGAGAAGAAGGGAAATATTGAAATTTCTGTGAACAAGGTGTATTTTTAGTTTTGCACAAAATTGAGGAAAGAAGGGGAGGATTACTTATGGTTACCTTTATGATCGGCCTTGTGATTCTCATCGTCGGCGGAATGGCTATGGGTCGCCTTTGCGATCATGTATTCCAGCCGGACGACAGAGAGACACCGGCTTACGCCAAGCAGGATGGTGTGGATTATGTTCCGATGCCTACTTGGAAAAATGCTTTAATTAACTTACTGAACATTGCCGGAACAGGACCTATTCTTGGACCGATTCAGGGTATTTTGTTCGGACCGATTGCACTGCTTACCATTCCTATTGGAAATGTTATTGGCGGAGCGGTACATGACTACTTTGCGGGAATGATTTGTACCCGTGACGGCGGAGCCCAGATGCCGGAGATGGTAAGACGTTATACCAACAAGGCAGTGTTCTGGATTTATGATGTATTTGTATGTGTGCTCTTACTTTTGGTAGGAACCGTTTTCATTTACACCCCCGGAGACATTACCGCAACCCAGGTATTCGGATTCAGCGGTGCGCCTACAGAGGCTTCCACCTGGATTATCTACGGTATTATTTTCGCATACTATTTAATTGCTACTGTATTCCCCATCGATAAGATTATCGGAAGAATCTATCCTATCTTCGGTGCAATCCTGGTATTCTCCGCAGTAGGTGTATTTGCTGTAATGGTAATTTCCCATTACCCATTAGTAGAGATTTTCGGAAACTGGAATACTCCTTCCTTTAACTATGGAGATTATTTCTGGACACAGAACTTTTTCCCGATTTTCTTCGTAACCGTAGCCTGCGGAATTCTTTCCGGATTCCACTCTTCCCAGACTGCTCTTGTAGCAAGAACCATTAAGAGTGAGAAGGACGGAAGAATGACCTTCTATAACATGATGGCTGTAGAAGGCTTCATCGCCATGGTATGGGCGGCAGGAACAATGGCATTGATTCAGTTCACTGCAGACCAGGGCGGAATCAGCATGGTATTTAATGAGAAGGCAGGAACCTTCCAGTACATGATTCAGAAGGCGGGAGAGTTGGTTGCTATTTCTCCAACCTCTGTAGTCGGTGTAGTTTGTAGAAGAGCTTTAGGACCTATTGGCGGAGCAATAGCACTTATCGGTATTATTATTCTTCCTATTACCTCCGGAGATACTGCACTTCGTGCATTACGTCTTACCATTGCAGATACCTTCCACATTAAGCAGGATAACAATTTCAGAAGATTAAGCCTTGCCATTCCAATCTTTATCCTGGTAGCAGGAATCTTAGTTTGGGCAAAGGTAGATCCTAAGGGCTTCCAGATTCTTTGGAGATACTTCGCATGGTCTAACCAGACTATGGCATTATTCCCCTTGGCTGCGGCAGGTATTTATCTCATGATTAACGGAAAAGCAAAATGGGCATGGATGCCACTGCTTCCCGGTACCTTCTACACCTTCATCTGCGCAAGCTATATCTTAAATGCAAAGCTGGGCTTTGGTTTAAGCTGGCCAATCGCTTATGTGGGCGGTGTAATTGTGGCTGCTATTTACCTTGTTTTTGTAATCATTAGAGGTAAGAAGGGCGGCACCACTCCTGAGCCTACCGTAAAATAAAAATATAATGAGAATCAAGTGAGAATAAAAGGGATTGATTGCTTCGGAAGAGGCAGTCAATCTTTTTTATACAATTTTTATAAATTAAAAATTAAGTTTTTATTGATTTTCTCTTAGGATATGGAGTATATTTACTTTGGATTTTAATAATCATCTGTAGGCAGGATGGGAATCGGAGGGAGAAGACGATTCCCTGTATTTAGTCCGGCCTACCCGTACCATAGCAGAAATCAGGGAAGAGAGTTGTAGCTACTATGGGACAAAAAAATCACCTAGTAAGGGAGAATGAAAAATGAAGAAAAAGAAACTGAAAGTACAAGTAGCTGCACTCGCCATGACAGGAGCCATTGCAGCTGCACCATTGACCGTAAGAGCGGAAGAAGCAAGCACGGCAGCACCGGCGACTGCAAGCACAAGCAGTACAGAAGCATCTGCCACTGCCGTAGCTCCTGCAGCAAGTACAGCGACAAGTCCTACGGCAAGCGGAGCAGCTAGCGGAGCAAGTACAGCAACAGCAAGCACTCCTGCAACAGGCGCAGCGACCACCGCCGGAACAGGTGCAACGGCAACCGGTGCCGGAAGCGGAGCAAGCACCGGAACCAGTACAGCAGCTACCGCCGGAACAGGTGCAACGGCAAGCACCGGAACAGCAGCAACAGCGACAACGGAAGCGTCAGCCCCGGCAGCCGTAGCAGCACCGGTTACCGTAGCAGAGGCACCGGCAGACCCTGCCACCACTGTTCCCAACAATGTGGATACCGTAGTACCGGACGATAATAAGCAGGGAACGGATATTGTTGCAAAAGCCTTCCCAATCATTGATGTTGATGCATCTATTACTCCGGAAGAGGCTAAGGGAGAAGGAACTATTGGGGATAAAGTTCAAGGTTTACCGGCTGTACTGGGCAATGTGAAAAACAAAGACGTGGTAATGCAGGGTGACCTTTCTATTGCAAAGGATGGCAGTACAGACTTTGACAGTACCAGTAACGCTGCACATGAAGTCAATAAAGAGGATAGCTATAGCTTAAAGGCTGACTTGGATGTTAACGCAGTAAACAATGCCATTAATGCTTCAGCAAAACTGAATTTTTTGATGAGTCGTGTAAAAATTGATACTATGGAAACCGGTCTTCGCTCCACCTTTGAAATGGGAAGAGATCTGGAAGGAAGCTTCCACCTGCCTACAGACTTAGAGGATGCTAAGAAGCACTATGAACTAAGTTCTGCAGACGGTAGTCCTATGATGTACCGTATTAATTATGCCAATTCCTCCTTTGCTAAGGATAAGGTAAGTATTGTCATGGACTTGGATTTAAGTAAGTATGATAAGCCAAAGTCGGAGATTAGTACCTTTGGTAAGTTGAATAATTTGATTAACAAGTCTGCAAAGAAGATTCAGTTAATCATGAAGGGCATTAAGTTTAATGCGGCACATGGCAATGTAGAAGAAACAGAAACTGCTACAGAGAAAACCACAACTGCAGAGGGAACCATTCGGGGAACTTTAGTAGGCTATATGAAAGCGGATGTAAGTCTTGGAATTAAAGGTAAGGCCTCCTATGTTTGGGGGGCTATTCAGAATGAGGAAGGCCGTGACTTTGTAGCAGGCCGTGACAGAATAGCCGGAAATGATAACGGAAATAATAAGGTAGATCTTACCGTAAAGATGACCACGGTAGAGAATAAGGTAAAGCCTGTACAGCCTGTGGAACCGGTAAAACCTGCAGAACCGGTAAATCCGGAAACACCTGAAGTACCTGTTCAGCCGGTACAGCCTGTGACTCCTGTAGCTCCGAGTAACGGCGGTGGCGGAAGAACCGGAATTGCCCCTGCTACACCAAGTAGAACAACTACTCCCGGAACCGTTTTGGGAGAGAATCGTCCTACCACTTCTACTCCTACAGCTCCTGTTGGAGAAGTTTTAGGAGAGAACCGTGTCGCTCCCGTAGCGGAAACCGTTGAGAAAAAGCAGGGAACTGTATTGGGAGAATCCCGTCCAAGCGTAAAGGGCGTATCCAACCGTGCATCCGTAGCAACCGGAGATTATAACTTCACAGGACTTTGGGCTTCCCTTTTCGGAATTTCCTTAGCATCCTTGGCAGGCTTTGTAGTTCTGAAAAAGAAAGAGCAGCAGTAAATATCAAGCCGAAAAATATATAAAACAGCAATAAATGATTACCGTAGTAGAGCAGGTAAAGTGCCGGTTCTACTATGGTTTTTTGAATTCAGCTGTACCTTCTTTATTTTTTTCTCAGTAAAAGTGAAGGACTGTGAAAATAATAAATGTAAGCGATATGCAATATGGGCATGAAAGAGGATAATCTGAGTTTGCAAGAACTATCGAGCTCGGAGAAGCGAAGGACTGTAAAAGCCAATAAGCTGAAGCGACAGATGCAGTATAGGTATGAAAGAGAGCAATCTGAGCCCGCCGGTACTTGCGAAAAACAAAGGTACTGCAGTTTTTCGCTTAGTACCGCTGCAGGGCGAGGTTAGCGGGAGCGTGCTCGATTTCATACCTATACTGCATAGGCGCGTATTCTTTTAACTTTTCCGGTCCTTCACCCCGCAGGGGCGAAGTTAGCGGGAGCGTGCCCCGATTTCATGCTATACTGCGTGGTCGCGCATCCTTATCATTTTCTCAGTTCTTCACCTCATCCCCCTTCTTGACAGCGCCTGCCTATTGCACTAAGATTTTCCTATGTTGTTAGAAGAAAGAGGAAAGCAAATGGCAGAGAAAAAATCAAAGATTCCACACAATACAGAAAGGCCGGTTCTGATTACAGGCCACAAGAATCCGGATACGGATTCCATTTGTGCGGCAATTTCTTATTCCCGTTTGAAGAATAAGATTAACAAAACAGACCGGTATATCCCTTGTAGAGCCGGAAATCCCAATGCGGAAACCAGCTTTGTTTTAGAGCATTTTAAGGTGGACGCTCCTCTTTTATTGGACAATGTAAAAACCCAGGTTTCCGATATTGCCTATCGGAAGACTCCCGGAGTTTCTAAAAATATGTCCTTAAAGCAGGCCTATCAGATGATGAGAGACGGTCATGTGGTCACCCTTCCGGCGGTAAACCAAAACGGCATTTTGGAAGGTCTCATTACCATGTCCGATATTGCCAAGTCCTATATGAATGTATATGATTCTGCCATCATTTCCACGGCAGAGACTCCTTTTAAAAACATCCTGGAAACCTTGGAAGCAACTCTGATTACCGGAGATGCCAACCGAAATTGTCAGGACGGAAAGGTGTTGATTGCGGCAGCCAATCCGGAAATGATGAACTACTATATTGAACCCCATGACATTGTCATCCTGGGAAATAGAGCAGAGAGCCAGCTTTCCGCCTTGGACAATGGTGCGGATTGTATCATCATTTGCGAAGGCGCCAATGCCTCCCCCACGATTAAAGCCCTGGCGGAGCAAAACGGCATGATTATCATGGTAACCTCCTATGATGCTTATACGGCGGCAAGACTGATTAACCAGTCCATCCCCATCAGCTTCTTTATGACGAAGGAAGGCATTTTAAGCTTCGAAGAAGAGGATACGGTGGATGAAATTAAGGATGTGATGGCGAAGAAGCGGCACAGAGATTTCCCGGTTATCAGTAAGGACGGTCGATATCTGGGTATGCTTTCCCGTAGAAATCTTTTAGGTGCCAGTGGAAAACAGGTCATTATGGTGGATCATAATGAGCTGGGACAGGCATTGGACGGCATGGAAAATGCGGAGATTCTGGAAATCATTGATCATCACAGACTGGGAACCATTCAGACCTTGGGGCCGGTGTATTTTAGAAATCAACCTCTGGGTTGTACCAGCACAATTGTGTACCTGATGTATCAGGAAAATAAAGTGGAAATCGATCCACAAACCGCAGGCTTGATGATGTCCGCTATCATTTCCGACACCCTCCTTTTCCGTTCTCCTACCTGTACCAAGACCGATGAGATGGCAGGAAGAGCGTTGGCGGAGATTGCCGGAGTGGATATTGAAAAGTATGCCATGGAAATGTTTTCCGCCGCCTCCGATTTAAAGCAGAAGACGGATCGGGAGATTTTCTATCAGGACTTTAAGACCTTTACTGCAGGGGATATTCATTTTGGCGTCAGTCAGGTAAGCTCCTTAAATGAAGAAGAGCTTCTTTCCATAAAGCCCAGACTCTTCCATTTTGCGAAGGAGGCTTTAGGAGAAGAAAATCTGGACATGTCCTTTGTGATGCTCACCAACATTTTAAAACAGGATACTCTGCTTCTGGCGGTTGGGCATAGAGCGGACACTCTGATTCAAAATGCCTTTTTGCTGGAGCCCAAGAAGGAAAGTTTTGATTTTTCCGGAGAAGAGGTAGAGGGCTTTACCGCTGTGCTGGAAAATGTGGTTTCCAGAAAGAAACAGCTCATTCCGCCCCTTAGCCTTTATGGGGAGCAGATGTAAGAGAAAAGCCGGACTTTCAGAACGGAAAGAAGGCAAGAGAAAAGCCGGACTTTATGGAAGAAGACCGGAGTAGAAAAAGTGGGCTTAAAGTAGGAACATCAGAAAGCGGAAAGGATAGTCTTATGAATATTTGTTTAATCGGAATGCCCTCCAGCGGGAAAAGCGTCTTAGGGGTATTGCTGGCGAAAAAATTAGGCATGTCCTTTCTGGATATGGATTTGGTGATTCAGGAAAAGACCGGACAGCTGCTTCGGGAAATCATTGCGGAGCGCGGAAGGGAGGGCTTTCTCCTTTTGGAAGAGGAAGTAGGAGCAGAGCTTTCCATGAACAATACGGTTCTTGCTCCGGGCGGCTCTATTTGCTACGGAAAGAGAGCTATGGAGCATTTACGGGAGACTTCTTTGGTGATTTTCTTGGATGTGCCCTTTTCCGAGGTGGAAAAAAGAATCGGTGACCCGGTGAAAAGAGGGGTGGCGATTCCCGACGGCTTTACCCTGAAAGACCTATATAACGAAAGAAAGGCCCTCTACCTTCAATATGCCCATGAAATTCTGAATGAAGAGGGCTTAAATCCGGAGGAATGTGTAGAGGCACTGGTTCGTATTGCCGAGAAACACAAACAGTAGATTCCTCATAAAACAGCTTGTTGGGAGAAGCGCAGAAAGATTCTTTGACGAAAAGTTCAGAAAGCTTCTTTGACGAAAAGTTCAGAAAGCTTCTAAGACCAAAAGCCTAAGAATATAAAAGAAATGGCGGAAACAGAGGTTTGTATGGAAAATATCGTACTTGGCTTACTGGCTCATGTGGATAGAGGAAAGACCAGCCTTTCAGAGGCTCTTCTCTATGAAAGCGGAAGAATTTCGGAAAAGGGCAGGGTAGACCATGGAGATAGTGTTTTAGACAGGGACAGTCTGGAACGAAAAAAAGGAATTACGATTTATGCAAAAAGCGTTTATTTTACCAAGGAAAATAAGCGTTTTTTTCTTTTGGATACTCCCGGACATCAGGAGTTTTCCTCGGAGATGGAGCGTTGTCTTGCGGTCATGGACTACGGTATCTTGCTGATTGACGGAAATGACGGTATTCAAAAGCGAGAGTTGCATCTCTGGGAAAGAGCGCGAGAGAAGGGAATTCCTCTTTTTTTGGTGGTAAATAAAATGGACCTTTTCCAAGGGGATAGGGAAGTTTTGCTAAGGGAAATCCAAGAGGCATTTTCCCGTGAGGGGATTATCAACTTTTCTCCCTATACTTTTTCCGACTTGGCAAGATTTTTACAGGAAGAGGGTTTTACCCGGACAGTAGCTTCCAAGGAGAACGCAGCTTTAGAACAAAAGGAAGCTCTAGAGAATAAAGCTTTAGAGAAGAAAGCTCTAGAGAATAAAGCTCCGGAGAAGAAGGAGGCTATAGGGCAGAAGGCAGTTCCTTCAGAGGACTGTCAGGATTTTCTGGAAAACCTTGCCTTATTATCCGAAGAGGGAACTGCGGAGTATCTGGAAAAGGGGCGGCTTCCCCTTAGCTTTTTGCAGGAAAACATACAGGAGAGAAAGCTTTTTCCTCTTTTCTTCACCTCTGCTTTGAAGCAGGAGGGAATCACCGAGCTTCTTTCCTGGATATTCGCCCTTTGTCAGATGCCGGCCTACAGCGAGGAGTTTAAGGGAATCCTTTATAAAATTAGCAAAAGTCCGGAGGGAAGAAGAATCGGAAGGGCTAAGCTTCTAGGAGGAAGCCTTTCCTTACGGCAGGAATGGCGGCCTTCCGAAAAGGCCTTGGCATTGCATTTGGAAGGAGTAGAAGAGGAGGCTGTTGAGAGCGTAGAGCCGGGAATGCTTTTTACCATGCCGATTTCGGAAAATGCGGGTCTTGGGTATTTTCCGGAGGAAGACCATAGAAAGAAAGAGAAGGAAGGCTATTTTCCGACCCTTTTATCTCTTGAGGGAGAGGAGATTCTTCAGTATAGAAAAGAATTGGAAGAGCTACAAAAGGAATTTCCGGAGTGGGGGATTTCCATTTCTTTGGCGGAAAAGCAGGTTACGGCACAGCTGTCCGGTAATCTGCAAAAAGAACTCCTGACGGATTTGTTTGCCAAGAGGCTGGGGAAGAAACTGCATTTTTCCAAGCCGAAGCTTCGTTATGGGGAAAGTCCCCGTAGAGAAGCCTATGGAAGGGGAGCTGTGCTGGAACCCGGTCACAGGATTTCTCTGCTTCTTCGCTTAATTCCCAAGGAATTAGAATTCTTTGGGGAGCAGCGGGAGGCGGGAAAGGACGAAAGGAATGGTGAGAATAGCAGGAATCTGGAAAAGAAAAGCATTTTTTCTATAGAGAAGAGAGGAGAGCTGCCGGAGGAATGGGTTTCCCGCTTGGAAACCGAGTGGGTAGAGGAGCATTTTCCGGGTCCCCTCCTTTCCGGCCCCTATGAGAACTATGCTTTGGAAATTTCCAACTTAAGCTTTTCTCGAGGCTCCGCCTTTTATGTGGACTTTCAGGAGGCGGTGTATCAGGCTTTTCGCATGGCCCAAGCTACAGCAGGGGTTCGGCTGTTAATGCCGTATTTTTCCTATGAAATCTCAGCCTTTCAGGAGAAGCTTGGAAAGATTTTGCAGGAGATTGAAAGACAAAAGGGAAAGCAGGAGGAGCTGCTTTCCGAGGGAGAAAACTATCAGCTACTGGGAAAGATTCCCGGGATAAGCCTTTCGGAACTGCAAAGTTTTGTGCAGGGAGAGGGAGAAAGTTTTTCTTTCTCATTTTCCTCTTATCAGGAAATGGAAGAGGAACAAGCCTTAGCAGTGTTGGAGGAACGTTTCGGGATTCCGTCGGAGGAGCTTCCCCTCACTACTGCAGGAAAACTTTACTATGGGGAAGAGCTTGTTTCCGAGGCAGCTTTAGGGCAGGACGGATGGGCGGAAAATACTTCCGGTGGAAAATCAGGAGATTCCTCTTCGAAGCTTAATGGTTCCGCTTCTTTACAGCTTAAGAACACAGGGGAGCAATCGGAGAAAAAGAAAAAGGTCGAAGAAGGCATTTCCTTAGAGGAGGAGCTGAATGCCATTTTTGAAAGAACCTTCGGCCCTTTAAGAAATCGGGGGCAGGAAGCCATTCGCACCGAGCAAAAATTGTTTTTATCCAAGGAGAAGGAAGCTCGTCTGGAGGAAGCCAGAGCCCAGTATGCCAAGAAGGGTAAGAAAAATAAGCGAAAAAAATTTTTGGTGGACGGCTATAACTTTCTTTTTGCCAAGGAAGAATGGAAGGCGCTGGCCCAAACGGATTTGATGGCGGGAAGAGAGCAGATTCTTCCCCTGCTTTCCGAATATGCGGCATACCATGACGTGGATTTATATTTGATTTTTGATGCCTATCGGGTGAAAAGCAATCCGGGAAAAACTTTGCAGCTGGATTCCCGAATGCAGGTAATCTTTACGAAGGAAGGAGAATCGGCAGACTTTGCCCTAAGTAGAATGGCCAATGATTTTTCTCAATCCGGCTACCCGGTAGTGGTAGTCAGCTCCGACCAGGCCGTGCAGATTCAAGGCTTTTCCGGAAAAGGCGCCATTGTGTATTCCTCCAAAGAATTTGCCCTCCAAGTAGAAGACATGAAGAGACGTATTTCCGACTCCCTATGATGAAAAAACGTATTTTCACCTCTCTATAAATTAATAAGTAGATGTGGGCGATAGGAATCGATTTTGCGAGATATATTTATGCAGTATAGGTCTGAAATAAGGGGCAGTCTGAGCCCACGGGTTCTTAGCTTTTGTTTTGTAAAAGCTTAGAACCCCTGTAGGGCGAGGCTAGCGGGAGCGTGCCCCAATTTTCGACCTATACTGCATAAATAGTTTTAAGTAACTCAATCCTATCTCCCACATCTACTTATTTTTTATCCACTCATTGACGAAATACTCTTTAGATTTAAGAATTTGAATAGTATAGAGAAATGAGGGTAAAGGATGAAATGGGATAGGAACTGTTCTTTTCAGAAGGATAGGACAGAAATAGAAAAAATAAAAAAGAGTAGTTGGGAAAGAGAGGACTGGGGCTCCGGCAGCGATTCAGCCCCCTTTTTTCGCCGAACGTTTTGGGCCTTGCTCTTGATTTTTTCCTTTTTCTTTTTGACGGCATGTTCCGGTACAGGACATCCCGCCATTATTAAAAGCAAGAGTAATAAGACTGTATTAACTTACGGCTTATTGGCGAACAATGATGATTACACTTTTCAGATGACCAAGCGTTTTGCCAAAGAAGTGAAGGAAAAAAGCCGTGGGAGGATAGAGATTAAGATTCTTAGCCCCAAGGACAAGGATAACGACCTGGCTTTGCTGGAACGGTTTCGCTCCGGTAATCTGGACATGGTAAGATTGCCTCTACCTTCTGCAAAGAAGCTTTCTGCAAAGCTCTCTCTCATGGAGCTTCCCTATCTTTTTGACAGCGAAGAGGAAATGTGGAATGTTTTAGATGGAGATAAGGGTGCTATTTTTAAAGAGGATTTTCAAAGCAAGGGAATGGAGCTTTTGGTGTGGCATTGTCTTGGATTTCGGGATTTTTATACCGTGGAAAAGCCACTGACCTCTGCAGCGGATTTTGACGGATTGATTTTAGGAGTGGAGGATGAGTCTCGCATGGGAAGAGCCTTGCAGCTTCTTTTCGCAAGAACCAGAGAGCTTCCGCAAGATAAAATCTATAAGGCGTTGCAAAGCGGAATTGTAGAGGGCAGTGAAAATACCATAGAGGAATTTGCCCGGCAGGAACACAATCTTTCCGCCAAGTATTTTTTAGAGGATGATCACAGCCCCGTTTTAGATTTGCAAATTCTTTCTTCCAGAGCAAGAGAGAATCTGTCGGAAGAAGATCTGGCTTTGCTTAAGGATGTGTCTTTTTCCATGGCTTTACAGGAAAGAGCTTACGTGAAAAAAATGCGGGTGGAGCTAAGAAATAAATTAAGTAAAAGAGGAGTACTCTTCTCTCATTTTTCCAAAGAAGAGAAAGCCAAGATTGAAGAGCTTTTAGCACCCCTTTATCAGGAATCCACAGAATCAGATTTTTTGCGAAAGCTGGGAAAAATAGATTAAATAAAGAATGATAAGTGTTTAATATAAGAGGATTGACAAGTTTCCTCTCCTCTGTCATAATACTGCCTTGAAAGATAGATACAACTAACTAAATACTTTGTAGTATCTGTCAAAAAGGGTATGGCGTTAGCATAAGCATCGACCTATTCCAAATAGGAGGGTGCTTTTTGCGTGTTAAGCAACCGCCCCCGGATAAGGGAGCCTTGCTGTATGGCAATGGTCTTATCCTGTGAGGATGGGTACAAAGTGAAGTACTATTGCGTAGACAGAAAGGGGTATTATGAGAAAACATTGGATTCTTGGCGCTTCCGCCATCATTTTAGCATCCTCCGTAATGGCTTGCGGAAAGAAGCAGGATACTGCCACCACAGCTGCAGGATCGGAGAAGGCTGCGGAAAGCACTGCAGCCCAGGCAGAGAAGTCTGATTATGTCTTTGTAAAGATGACCGTTCCCTATGCGGACTTTTACTACGGAGAATTAAAGGATATTGCTCCGGAAGAGGGGAAGGATTTAAAGGCACAGCTGGATGCGGAGGATAAGGTAACAAAAGACGGCTTCCGGGAGACAGGAATGTATGACAGTGCCAGCTCTCCTACTAAGGAAAAGGTGGAGAAGTTCGTGATGGCGGACACCGCTGTAGAGGGAGAAGGCTCCGTTTACAAGGGAATCAAGAATGTAAATGTGGCAATTCCCAAGTCTTTGTACGAGGATGCCAAGAAGGCATTGGAGGAGAAGAAGGAAAGCAAGAATGCTCTTCTTACTTTGATGGGAGCTATTGAAAGTGAAGTAAGCACTGAGCCTAAGGAGTATAAGGTATTAAACTCCGACGGAACTCTTTCCAAGACGCAGGGAACTACAAATGAAGCGAAGGACACCGAAGCGGATATTACCACCACTTCCTCCTACGGAAATTATGAAATCGAAGTCAGCGGTTTGGATATTGACTCTGAAATCGTACAGGCTGCGATTCTGGAAACCAAAGACGGCGCAAAGTACGGCTTAAAGCATGAGGACAATATCTGGGTAAAGCCGGAGGAGCTGGCATTTTCCGCTGTGGCTTTCGAGGACACCAACCATAAGGCTCAGAAAGAGTTTAAGCGTTTTGAAGATATTCAGGACAAGGACATTGTAAAAATCACCTACTTCTTAATGGATGCGGATGATGTGGAGGTTCCCGTAAACCTTCATGTGAAGAAGATTGCTCCTGCTGAATATAAGGTTAGCGGAGATGAGAAGGTAAGCTACAGTCCGGAAGGCACCAAAGTGAATTATCAGCTTTCCACCGGAGAAGACAGCTATGCTCTTAGCAAGGTTCTCAGTAGGAAGAGTGAAGTAAAGGGAGAGGTTAATACAGACACCGCCGGCGTTTTGGTACTTCCTAAGGAGATGACACCCGGAAAGTATCAGCTGGTATTCTCTAATGACAATCTCACCGATGTATCCTTTAAGGTACTGGTAGAATCAAGCTTAAAGGCGGAGGACTTCCATTTTGAAAATAACAAGTTAAGCCTTGCAGAAAACGCAGATCAGCTGACTATCGCAAACTACATTGCTTCTACAAGCTCCGCAAGCATCGGAGAGCAGGAGTTTAAGGGCGGTGCCGGAAGACGATTCGGAAAGAACATTTTCAATGATGACGGCAGCGTAAATACCGAGGCTACCTATAAGAAGGATGATGCGGAAGTAAAGTACTTTGACGGCCCCGGAACCTATCCTGTAACCATCAAGGCAGACGGATATCCTGATGTACAGTTCGAGGTAGTCGTACAATGATTTTGACTCTTACTTTAATATGCAGTTTAGCATTTTTCCGTTTCTTTGGAAAAGCATTAAAGAAGAAGCCGGCAGTGTTGTATGGGATTTGTATCCTCCTTTCCTTGGTTAGTATCTTTTATCCAAGGGAGGGAGGACTTCCCTTTTTGGACTTCTTTTTTAAGAAAATCATGCAAAGAGGTGTGCTGGCTGGCTCTCTCTTTATCTGGGTGATGCTTGCGCCGGTGCTTCCCAAGAGCTTTTCCGGAAGAAAGACCATCTATCTCCTTCGAGGGGAAATGGCTATCTGTGCCTCTCTGATTACCCTAGCCCATAATCTGGCCTTTGGCGGAAAATACTTTGGTGCCTTATTCCTTGGACAGGGGCATATCAGCCTGATGGAACTTCATGCGGCTATCGTGTCTTGTCTTATGATACTTTTGTTAATTCCGCTAACCATTACCTCCTTTCAGACAGTTCGGCGGAAAATGCAGGGAAAGACCTGGAAAAAATTACAAAACTGGTCCTATCTTTTTTACCTGCTTTTGTATTTACACATTTTCTTTATTTATCAAGGGGCGCTGATTCGGGGAAAGGGAGACTATTTCTTCACCCTGATGCTTTACAGCTTCATTTTTGGATTCTACGGTTTCTTGCGGATCAGGCAGTATAGAATGCAAAAGGAAAGCAAGGAGAAAAAGGCATTCCCCCTGCTTCGTACTGCGGGGATTTTGCCCATTGTCTGTCTTTTTCTAAGCGGCTTTTACAGTGCCGGGAAATACCGCGCCGCACTGGAGGCAAATGTAGATAAAATCAGAGCGCAGGAAACCGTAGCGGAAAGTAAGGAAAGCGCGGAAGCGACCGGAAGAGGGGAGGATAAAAGCGATTCTTCCGAAAAAGCATCAGAAGCTAGCGGAGATAAAGCCTCTACGAATTCTTCGGATGCTTCCTCTGATTCCCAAGCTGCTGATGAGGATAGCATATCCGGAGCTTATAAAGACGGAGAATGCTTTGGAAAGGCTTCCGCCTACAATGGCAATGTGGAAGTGAAGGTCACCATTTCCGGGGGAAAGATTACTGCCATCGACATTGTGAAAACTAAGGACGATGAAGAATATTTCTTTGACGCACAGAAGAAGGTGATTCCGGAAATTTTGGAAAAGCAGAGTACCGACGTGGATGCGGTGGCAGGAGCCACCACCAGTAGCGAGGGCATTTGCCATGCGGTGGAGAAGGCCTTGGAGGAAGCGAAGAAGTAATAAAAAAGTCTTCTTGTAAAACTTGTAAAAACAGCATTTTCTTATATAATGAGTTCTGTATTCATTCTTAAAAATAGAAGAATACAGAACTTTTTTATTCTTAACAAGTGGCGCAGGCGAAGCCTGAGACGTCTTGTTCATAACGAGTATCCCTCGCAGAGCGTGCGATATCTCGTTGAATGTCTCTTGCGGAGCATGTGTTTTCTACTATTTTCCAAAGGGAAGCTTAGGAGAGTGCTACGCCGCTGTAGAGGATGCCTTTTTGGGGGAACATATATGAAAAAAGCTATGCTTTGTATCAGTATCTTGACTATAATTTTCAGTCTTTCTGCCTGCGATGATATTACGATGGTACAAAATTCTTTTCAGAAAGAGAAGAAAAGAAACACAGAGCAGTTAGGAGACCAACCTATGGATGTATTTAAAAAGGAAGATCTTAAAATGGAATATGGAGAGTACAATACCTATATGTACTTCAGTAATTTTCTGGCTGCTCGTTATCACTACATTTCAGTATTTTATTTTCAGGGAGTTCGTAATGAACCGGAGTTTCATTTGGTGGAGGGGGAGGAGTATCTTAAGGAAGGCTTTACCCCGGAAGAGTTTGACTTTATCCGACATGTTATGAAAAAAGCGAATGGAGGGACGCATTTCCCTGAGGTGGATAAGCCGGTGAAAACCCTGGCTCCTTTAATCTTAAAGACTATGGAAATTTATAACGAGGCAGCAGCTTATGGACAGGCGGAGACCTATAAAAATGATCACTACGAAGGGGCAAAGGAAATTCACAGCCGTCTTTTCCCTTTGATAGAGAGTTCTAAAGCTCCATTGTCGGAATATAAGCGGGCTATTGATGAGCTTTCTTCAAAAAAAATGGAAGAGGAAATCCAGACAATGAAAGAACGGGGCTACATTATCCGTTATAACATGTTAAAGCTATTCTCTCTACGAGATCAAATTATGCATGAAATAATAAATCAGAATCTTGTCCAGGAAGAGATGATGAAGCTGGATTTATCTAACATTCGTCCTGCCTATGAGGAATTTCTGGCTACCCTATCGGATTTCGAAAAAATGATAGGGAATCGGAAAGCAATTGATGCGGAATTGTTTACTGACCCCAGCATTTCTGAAGATTTGTCGGAATTTGTCAATGATTCCAAAGAGTTTGCAAAACAGATTCAGGAAATGATTCGTAGGATAGATGAAAATGAGCCATTTACAGAGAAGGAATATGGGCAGACAAATGTAGATGGCAGCTTTTTAAAGATAGATTTGGCATATATAAAAATGGTTCAAAGCTACAGCAAAATCATAAGCTAAATAAAGCTTTTGTTTTTTGCGAAATTCTTTCTGTTTCTTGTAAAAAATTTAAATTTTTGTATAATTAGTTCTGTATCTTTTCTTAAAATAAAGAAAGATGCAGAATTTTTTTGATGAGGAGAAAATGTATGAAAAAAATCGTTTTAGGACTTGGCGCAATTGCCTTAGCCCTCAGTCTTTCCGCCTGTGAAGACTTAAAGATGGCGCAGAATGCTATAAAGCAGGAAAAAAGCGGAGAGAGCGGCGGGGACAGCAGTGATTCTGGGAAAAACCCCTTGGATGCTTTGAAAAAGAACCTTTCCGCGGATTCCGGGGAAAGCGACGATGAGCTGACACAATACAACAATTACGTGGATTTCAGTAATTTCCTAACCGGTAATTTTGAAGATAATATCGGCAGATATTTTGAGGGAGTAGAGCCGGAGACAGAGTTCAAGGTAATAGAAGGCGGGCATTATACTACGGTCAGCTTTAGCGATTATGACATGGAGCAGGTACAGAACTATCTGGATCAGGCCAATGCCGGAACCAAGTTTACTGATTTAGATGAGCAGGTAAAAACTTTGGCTCCTATTGTACTGGAAACCATGAAGGTTTATAACGAGGCGGCCAGCTATGGAGATTTGCAGGCCTATAAGGATGATCAGTATGCCAAGGCTCAGGAAATTCATAGCAGACTTTTCCCCTTGGTACAAAGCTATATCGATCCGGCAGATACTTATACTGCAGCCATTCACAGCCTTTCTGTGGAAAGACAGCAAGAAGAAATGCAGAGAATGAAGGATAACGGCTATACAATCCGCTATGATATGCTGAGAATCATGGATCTGAAAAATCAAATTATTGATGCCTTTTCCGAGCAGCCCAATGTAGCGGAAGCCAATATTGCCGACCTTGATTTGACAAAGATACGTCCTGCGTATGACGAGCTGGCTACCCTGCTTTTGGAATTTGTGCCCCTTTCCAAGGATAAAGATGCTGCGGAGAAGGAAGGCTTTGATAATAACTATTATGTTACTACCTTTGCAGATGCTGCAGGAGATTTCAAGAAGCAGCTTCAGGAGATGATTGACCGGAAAGAAAGTGGAAAAGGATTTTCGGAGAATGAATTGCAAATTTTATGGGCTACCGATGGAAGCTTCCAAAAAATCAGCGAGGCCGCTTCCGAGATGACGGAAACCTATAACAGAGCAGTCGGTTAAAGATTCCTAAAGATGGCAGTTAAATAAATTTAGAAAGATATCAGTTAAATAAATTTAGAAAGATATCAGTTAAATAAATTTATAAAAATGCCGGTTAAATAAATTAATAAAAAGTCCTTGACGAGAAAAGTCAAGTTGTGTTAAATATTAGAACTATAAAACCGTTGAGGTGGAGATAACGTTAAGTATGAGCTCACAGAGAGTCCGGGAAGGTGAGAGCCGGGCAGAACACAGCTTAGCAAATGGACCACTGAGGGCATGGTCAAAGGAGCAATCCGAGTATTCCATGACGCGTAGGAATGCGTTAGTTTCCGGAGGTATGTTAGTACCTTGCTAAGAGCACGAGTGAATCGTGAACTAGGGTGGCACCGCGAACTTTAATTTTCGTCCCTAGCAGAATTTATATTCTGCTGGGGTTTTTTTATTTTCAAAAATGGATTTTGGAAATTTTTAAGATAGTTTTTTGATAAAAGGGAAATGCATTCAAGAGTCCTTTTGATAAGAGCAAAAATAACTTCCCATGCAGATATGACTAGTTAGAGAAAGGAAGAAAATGATGATTAGACCAAGTCTTATGGAAATGGAAGCCTACCGGAAGGATGAAAGCCTTCGCTTGCTTCCCGTCATGAAGGAGATTTTTTCAGATTTCATTACTCCCATTACCGCATTGTCCATTTTGAAAAATATTTCGCAAAATGTCTTTTTACTGGAGTCCATGGAGGACAGAGAAAAATGGGGAAGATATACCTTTCTGGGCTATGATCCGAAGCAAAGCATTTCCTGCAAAAACGGTATCGTAGAAAGCTCCGGTTTAAAGCTTCCCAGCAAGGATCCCAAGGCTCTCATCCGGCAAATCCTTCAAGAGCATAAGGCGCCCAAGGTACCCGGGGCTCCTTCCTTTACCGGAGGGCTGGTGGGATACTTTGCCTATGACTTTATTCAGTATGAGGAGAGCAGCCTTCATTTTTCCGGAAAGGATGAGGAGGATTTCCAAGACTTGGACCTGATGCTCTTTGACAAGGTAATATGTTTTGACCACTTCCTGCAAAAGATTTTCCTGATTGTGAATATGTCCCTTTCCGAGGGAGAGGCGGGCTATAAGAGGGCAGTCTTGGAATTGGAAAATATGCACAGGCTCTTAAAGAGCGGAGAGCAGAAGAAGGAAGAGCCCGGCAGATGCCTAAGTGACTTCCGCCTCCTCCATAGCAAGGAAGAATATATGCAAATGGTGAAGAAGGCCAAGAGACATTTGAAGGATGGAGACATTTTCCAGATTGTGCTTTCCAACAGGCTGGAAGCGGACTATGAGGGAAGTCTTTTAGAAAGCTATAGGCACCTTCGTTGCTTAAATCCCTCCCCCTACCTTTTCTACTTTTCCAGTAAGGAATTGGAGCTGGCAGGAGCCAGCCCGGAAACCCTGGTGAAGCTTGAGGACGGGATTTTACAGACCTTCCCTCTGGCAGGCACCAGAAAGAGGGGGGCCACAGAGGAAGAGGATAAGCGCATCGCCATGGAGCTTTTACAGGATGAAAAGGAAGTTTCCGAGCACGATATGCTGGTGGATTTAGGCAGAAACGACATCGGGAAAATCGCCAAGGTGGGCAGCGTGAAGGTGGAAAAGTACCATGAAATTCAGCGTTATTCCCATGTGATGCATATCGGCTCCACGGTAATGGGAGAACTTAAGGAAGGCTATGATGCTCTGGACTGCGTTTCCGCCGTGCTTCCTGCCGGAACCCTAAGCGGAGCACCGAAGATTCGGGCCATGGAGCTGATTGACGATTTGGAACAAAACCGCCGAGGCATTTATGGCGGGGGAATCGGATACATTGATTTTAACGGAAATCTGGACCTTTGTATTGCAATCCGCTTTGCCTATAAGAAAAACGGAAAGGTGGGAATTCGTTCCGGAGCCGGTATCGTGGTGGACTCCTCCGAGGAGAAGGAATTTGAGGAGTGTAAGAATAAGGCGCAGGCCATGGTAGAAGCCATTCGAAGAGGGGAGGAGGCAGAATGATTCTTTTAATTGATAACTACGACAGCTTTACCTTTAACCTATATCAGATGCTGTCCCAATACGAGAGGGTGGAAGTGATTCGAAACGACGGGAAAACGGTGGAAGAAATCGAGGCCATGAAGCCGGCAGGAATCGTTCTTTCTCCCGGACCGGGAAGACCGGAAAATTCCGGTATTTGCCCCCAAGTCATTCGTTCTCTTCGGGGGAAAATCCCTATTCTTGGGGTTTGTCTTGGAGAACAGGCCATCTGTCAGGTCTATGGGGGTACCGTAAGCCACGCCATAAAACCCATGCACGGCAGACAGTCTGAGGTGGAACTTGTGGAAGACTCAGAGCTTTTTAAAGGTCTTGGCCGGAAAATGAAGGTAGCTCGCTACCATAGCTTGATTGCCGAGGAGGAAAGTTTGGAGGGCACAGAGCTTCGGATTACCGGGAAGACCAAGCAGGAGGAAGTGATGGCGGTGGAAGACAGGGAGCGGAAGGTTTACGGCGTTCAGTTCCACCCGGAAAGTATCATGACCAAGGACGGAGCGAAGATTTTGGAAAATTTTGCAAGGATTTGTAAGGGAGCATAAGGGAAGAAGCAAATGAGCATTTTAGAGGAAATCGCAAGGGAAAGAAGAAATGCTGTGGAAGAGGAGAAAAAACTGCTTTCTCTTTTGGAGCTGGAAAGGCTTTTAGAGGAGTGGGAGGCCTTAGGGAAAGCTGCTTTAAAAGAAGCCTTGGGGAAAGCTACCTTAAAGAACGAAGCTACGGGGGATGCTGCAAAAAGTCCAAAATCTTCAGAAAACGAAGGTAAAAGCTTTTACCAGGCCTTGGCTAAGAAGGGCTTATCCATTATCGGAGAAGTAAAGAAGGCTTCCCCCTCCAAAGGCATTATCGCAGAGGATTTTCCTTATTTACAGATTGCAAAGGACTATGAAGAAGCCGGCATTGACGCCATTTCCTGCTTGACGGAGCCTAAGTATTTTCTGGGGAAGGATCAATATTTAAAAGAAATCGTACAAGCTGTTTCGGTACCGGTGCTTCGGAAGGACTTTTTGATTGACCCCTACCAAATCTATCAGGCCAAGCTTCTAGGGGCGAAAGCCATTCTCCTGATTGTTTCTCTTCTTGGAGAAAGGGAATTAAAGGAATTTCTAAGAATAGCCGGAAAGCTGGGGCTGGATGCCTTGGTGGAATGCCATGATGAGGAAGAAATCCGCTGTGCCCTCTCTGTGGGAGCGAAGATTATCGGGGTGAACAACAGAAATCTAAAGACCTTTTCCGTAAATATGGAAAACAGCCTATCTCTAAGAAATTTGGTGCCAAAGGGACAGCTCTTTGTGGCGGAAAGCGGAATGTCCAAGCCGGAAGAATTAAGACTTTTAGAGGAAGCCGGGGTAGATGCAGTTTTAATCGGGGAAAGCCTGATGCGGGCAGAGAGCAAGAAGGAAAAGCTCCAGGAATTACGGAGTCTATTGAAATAAGAAATAATCTAAAAAAAAGGAATCTTGTGTAGAGAAGTAGAATATCCAGCCTGCATAGAACAGACGGTTTTTGTCAAAAAAAGATTTCAAAGGAACAGCAGTAAGGGAGAGAAAGGAGCGAGTATGCTGCAAGAATGTATCAAAAAACTGGTGTTGGGAGAGGATTTAAGCTTTCAGGAAAGCTACGAAAGCATGAATGAAATTCTGGACGGAAAAAGCTCTCCGGTGCAAAATACCGCCTTTCTTACGGCTCTGGCCTGCAGAAAGCGGGAGGAAGAAAATATCACGGAGATAACTGCATTTGCCAAGGCGATGCGGGAGCACGCCACAGAAGTAAAGCATGAGGGCATGGAGGTTTTGGAAATCGTAGGAACCGGTGGAGACCACAGCAACAGCTATAACATTTCCACCACCTCCGCCTTGGTAGTAGCTTCTTTAGGGGTAAAGGTGGCAAAACATGGAAACAGGGCAGCCTCCTCCAAGTCCGGCACCGCAGATTGTCAGGAAGCCCTGGGCATTAACATTGTGCAGGACAGGGAAAAGGCGGAGGAAATGCTGAGAAATACCGGCCTTTGCTTCCTCTTTGCCCAGCACTACCATACCGCCATGAAGTATGTGGGCGCTATCCGTAAGGAATTGGGCTTTCGGACCATTTTCAATATCCTTGGACCCCTGACCAACCCTGCAAAGCCGGATGCCATGCTTCTTGGGGTATATCAGGAGAGACTTTTAGAGCCTATGGCGGCGGTGCTGCATCATTTAGGCGTCAAGCGGGCGTTGGTGGTTTTCGGAGAGGATGGCATGGATGAAATTTCCGTTTCCGACAAGACCTTGGTTTGCGAATTAAGGGATGGACAAAGCCGAATCTTTGAGATTGCTCCGGAGGACTTCCATTTGGAAAGAGGAAAAAAAGAGGAGCTTGTGGGGGGAGATGCGGCGGAAAATGCGGCCATTACCAAGGGACTTTTGGCCAATGAAATTCAAGGCAGCAAGAAAACGGCTCTTTTGTTAAATGCTGGAGCAGCCCTCTTTATCGCGGGAAAGGCGGAAAGCATAGAGGAAGGCATTCGCCTGGCGGAGGAGGCTATCAGTAGCGGAAAGGCATTGGCATTCTTGGAAGAGTACAGAAAAGCTTCCCAAAATTAAGCCGGGACAAGTGCTATAGCCTGTGAGGAGCATCATAAAGTATCGAGGGCTGAAAGGAGTTGGCGTGAAGGTCAAGTACTGAAAGGAGTTGGCATGGTCGTCAAGTACTGCGGTATCACAAAGGAAGAGGAAATCCAGCATTTGCAAAAGCTTCCCATAGATTATGTGGGCTTTGTCTTCTATAAGAAAAGCAAACGCTTTGTGGACAAGGAGCAGGCAAGGCATCTTAGGGAAAAGTTGAATCCTTTCATTCCCGCGGTGGGAGTCTTTGTAGAGGAAGAGATTCCGAAGATTTTGGAGCTTTTGCAGGAGGGGATTATCCAGGGGGTTCAGCTCCATGGAGAAGAAGAGGAGTCCTATGTTCTTACGCTTAAGGAGAAAATGAAGCAACTTAGGAGGGATTCCTTTCTCTGGCAGGCCTTTATCTTAAAGGAAGAAAAGGATATAGAACGGGCAAATGCCTCCCCGGCGGACTGGATTCTTCTGGATGGAGGAAAGGGAGAAGGCAAAGAGGCGGAGGCAAGGCTTTTACGGAAGATTCATCGTCCCTATATCCTGGCAGGAGGACTTTCTCCGGAAAATGTAGTAGAGAAAATCAAAGCATTTTCCCCCTACGGATTGGATGTCAGCTCCGGAATCGAGGAGCAGGGGGAAGATGGTGTCCGGAAAAGTCCGGAGAAGATGGAGAGTTTTATTCGCTTGGTGAGAGAATATGAGAAGCAGACTTTGTGAAGAAATGGAAGCAAAGAAGATACAATAAAGATGCAATAAAGATGAAATAAAGATACAAAGAAGTAGCAATGAAGATGGAATGAAAGATATATCCGGAAAGGAGTAGTATGGCAGAAAAAATTGGACGTTTTGGGATTCATGGAGGACAGTACATTCCGGAAACCCTGATGCAGGCAATAGAAGAATTGGATAAGGCCTATACAGAGGCTAAGGCGGATCCTGCATTTCAGAAGGAGTTAAGCCGTTACCTGAATGACTATGCAGGACGGCCCTCCCGTCTGTATTATGCGGAAAAGATGACGAAGGATCTTGGAGGCGCCAAGATTTACTTAAAGAGAGAGGACTTAAATCATACCGGAGCCCACAAAATCAACAATGTTTTGGGACAGGCCTTGCTGGCAAAACGCATGGGAAAGACCAGACTGATTGCGGAAACCGGAGCAGGACAACACGGCGTGGCAACGGCAACGGCAGCAGCCCTTTTCGGCATGGAATGTGTGGTCTTCATGGGGCAGGAGGACATTGAGCGTCAGGCCTTAAATGTTTACAAGATGCGTCTTTTGGGAGCAGAGGTGGTTTCCGTAAAGACCGGAACTGCCACCTTAAAGGATGCGGTGTCTGAGGCCATGAGAGAGTGGACGAAGAGAATTTCCGATACACACTACTGCCTCGGTTCCGTTATGGGACCTCACCCCTTCCCTACCATGGTCAGGGATTTTCAGGCGGTGATTTCCAAGGAGATTCGAGAAGAAATTCTGGAAAAGGAAGGAAAGCTACCTGCAGCAGTATTGGCCTGCGTGGGAGGCGGCTCCAATGCTATCGGAACTTTCTACCATTTTATTCCGGATGAAGGTGTAGAGCTGATTGGCTGTGAGGCCGCAGGAAGAGGGGTGGATACGGAGGAAACCGCCGCTACCATTGCGGTAGGAAAGCTGGGCATTTTCCACGGCATGAAGTCCTACTTCTGTCAGGATGAATTCGGGCAGATTGCCCCGGTATATTCTATTTCCGCGGGACTGGATTATCCCGGAATCGGACCGGAGCACGCAGCACTCCATGACAGCGGACGGGCAAAGTATGTGCCGGTAACGGATTTGGAGGCGGTAGAGGCCTTTGAGTATCTTTCGAAAATGGAGGGAATCATCCCGGCCATTGAATCCGCCCATGCCATTTCCTACGGCATGAAGGTGGCGAAGGAGAAGAGTAAGGAGGAAAGCATTGTTATCTGCATCTCCGGAAGAGGGGATAAGGACTGCGTTTCCGTAGCACGTTTCAGAGGGGAGGACTTGGTAGAATGAGAAGCATAAAAGAAGCATTTGCAAGGGGAAAGGCATTTATTCCTTTCATCACCTGTGGAGATCCGGATTTGGAAAGTACCAAGAAGCTGGTAAAAAGCATGGTGGAAAATGGAGCAGACCTGATTGAGTTGGGTATTCCCTTCTCTGACCCCACCGCAGAGGGACCGGTGATTATGGAAGCTGACCTTCGAGCCTTACAGGGAGGATGCACCATAGAGAAGGTTTTTCAAATGACCAGGGAGCTTCGGCAGGAAGTGGATGTGCCCTTTGTGTATATGACCTATGCCAATGTGGTTTTCTCCTACGGCAGCAGAAAATTCATGGAAAAGGCCAAGGAGGCAGGGGTTTCCGGCCTGATTCTTCCGGATGTGCCCTATGAAGAGCGGGAAGAGTTTTTGCAGGATTGCAGGGACTTCGGCATTGCCCTCATTTCCATGGTGGCCCCCACCTCCGAGGATCGTATCGCAAAGATTGCGAAAGATGCGGAAGGATTTTTATATATCGTGTCATCCCTTGGGGTTACGGGAGAGCGAAAGGAAATCACCACGGATCTGTCTTCTCTTTTGAAAATGGTGAAGAGTCACACGGACATTCCCTGCGCCGTCGGTTTTGGTATCTCCACCAAAGAGCAGGCAAAGGAAGTGGCAAAATATGCGGACGGCGTGATTGTAGGATCCGCCATTATGAAAAAAATCCATGAGAATCCGGGGAAGGAAGAGGCCGTACTGGGGGAGTATGTGGCGTCGATGAAGTCAGGGCTATAAATGTGGTATCACCGTCCTATGCAATGAGTTTCTTTCTTCAGACACGTTCTCACTAACCTCGCCTCGTAGCAGTACTAAGCTGAAAGCTTCGTTCACTCGCTTTCAGCAAGTACTGACGGGCTCAGATTGTCTTCAGAAAGAAACTCATTGCCGGACGGTGATATGCGTAATTTCGCCGAAAACTATCCTTCTTCAAAGAAGCCTAAAATTAAGATGCCTAAAACCGCCAGTCCAACGGCAAGGTACTGGGCTTTGCTAAGCTTTTCTTTTAAGAAGATTCTGGCCCAGATTACGGAGAAGAGGCAGTAGCTGGAAATCAAGGGTGCGGAGGCAACAGCATTTGCTCCAATGGCATAGATATAGGTGAACTGGCCTATTGTTTCGCAGACGGCAGCTAAAAATTTCGGTCCTTCCGTAGGAAGGCTGAACTTGGTCTTTTTTACAAAAACCAAATAGAAGAAGAGGCAGACTGCCAGAGTACAGAAGGTGTATTCATAGGCTACATTTGCAGAGGCTTCCGGAATTTTTTCCAGAACCACCGCGTCTAAAAATGTGCCCAGTCCGTCAATGATGCAGTAAAAGATGGGGAAGAAAATGGCGATAAAGCTGTTTACATATTTATCCTCCACCTTTTCCTGCATCTTTTTTCGTTCCGCATCCTCACGCTTTTTTTGCAGATAGGAAAGCAGGTAAATGGCAAAAAGAATCAAAAGAACAGCAAAAAGCTGGGGTAGTGCCAGGACCTGCTTTAGAAAAATAAAGGAAAGCAGAGCTGCCACCGCACCGGAGGTATTGCAAATGGGGGAGGAGACGGAAAGCTCAATATAGCGCAATCCGATATAGCCTAAAAGCATGGAGGAAATATAAAGAAAGGAAACCGGCAGATAGGCAATGAGGATTTCCTTGGTAAAGCTTACGCCATGAAATAAAACTTGACCGGTGGCATGGGCACCCATAACCAGTCCCACCACCATAAGCATTTTCAAATGACTATCCTTATCCTTGGCAGGGGATCCCAGCTTGGAAAAGAAATCCGAACCGGACCAAAAAAAGATAGAAATTAATGATAAAATAAACCACATATTGACTCCTTTTTAAAGAATTTTCATGTTTTTTTCGCCACTTTTATATCAAATACTGATAAATAAAGATTTTAAAAATTAAAGTAAGCGCTTGTTTAATTCCTAGTAAAACAATAGGAATAATAACATGGAAGCCTTATTCTGTATAGAGATATTTAGTTGTTACACTATAAAAATTTGGATAGTTAAAAATATTATTTATTCAAATACTGCATAAATAAACGAAAATATTTGAAAAGAATATATAGATATACAGTATTCTGACTAAGTATTATGATGATAAACGAGTGTTGTAACAAAACTGTGGGGCCACTCCCGGTCAGCACAGTCGTTTTTTTATGGAGGTACAATGATGTCAATTTATTGTGAGGCTAGAAATTTTGCAGAGAAATTCATTGATCCCTATAGCAAAAAGGTAGATGAAGAAGGAGTATTTCCTGTAGAAGCGTTTGCAGAGATTAAAAAATCGGATTTTTTAACTCTGCTCATTCCTAAGGAGCAGGGAGGCTTAGGCTTAGAAATTCAGGAGCATGTGGAAGTTTGTAGAGCTTTTGCGAAAAGTGATGCAACAACCGGACTATGCTATATGATGCATAATGTGGCTTTGACAGTAGTTTTATCTCGAGGAAGTGAAGAGATGAAGCAGAGAATTGTCAAAGAAGTGGTAGAAGAAAGAAAGCTTTTAGCTCTGGCTTACAGTGAGCTGGGAACAGGAACCCATTTCTATATTTCCGATTTGAAGGCGGAAAATGATGGGGACAAGAAGCTCCTTAGTGGTGTAAAGAGCATGGTTACTTCTGCAGAGCAGGCTTCCTATTATCTGGTTTTAGCCCCATCAGACGTGGAAGGAGCTATTGATAACTGGTTAGTTCCTCTGGAGACGCCGGGATTAAAGTTTGAACAAAACACCTGGCACGGTCTTGGGATGAGAGGAAATGCTTCTTGCCAGATGCACTTAAACAAGGCGGCTGTTTCCGTAAGCAATAGAATCGGCGAGGAGGGTGCCGGACAGGAACATGTATTTAACGTTGTAGCACCTTACTTTATTGCAGGACTTGCAGGAGTCTATTCCGGACTTGGGGAGCACATGTTAGAGGAAAGCATTGCCCATGCAAAAGAAAGAAAATACACTTCCGGAACTTCCCTGGCAGAAATCGAAACTGTTCAGATTCACCTTGCTAAGATGTACAATCTGGTGAATTCCTCCGTTTGCGCGGCAAAGGAAGCGACCAGAAGTGCTGCAGCAGGGGAAGAGGATGCTTTGGCAAAGATTTTGTCCGCTCGTATCATTGCCTGCGAAATGGTTATTGAAGCCGGAAGACTGGGAATGAGAGTCGGAGGCGGAAAGGCTTACAACAAGGCCGGATGCATGGAAAGACTCCTAAGAGATGCTTATGCAGGACAGATTATGGCACCCAGTGCAGACGTGCTTACCGTTTGGCTCGGAAAAGCCATTACAGGCTTGCCTTTGGTATAAGCTCTAAAGGATGAAGAAAGGGAGGGAGGAAATATCTCTTCCTTTCTTTGGTTATTTGCGGGATGATATAAAGAAAAGAGGATAAAATGGATAAGATAAAGTTAGGAGCAGTTATTTACGCGCCAAAGGTAACCGTTATTTGGGGAATCATTCAGGAGTTTTTCGAGAAGGAAAATTGTCCGATAGAGCCGGTTTTTTATAAGGATTATAAGAGTCAGGTGGACGGACTGATGAGCGGGGAAATCGATATTGCCTGGAACTCTCCTCTGGCTTGGCTGGACAGTTATTTACGGACTAAGGGAGAATGCTTAAACGGCTCCATGCGTGATACGGATCAGGATCGCAAGAGTTATCTTGTGGTAAGAAAGGACAAGGGATATCAGACTATTTCGGATATCAAGGGAAAGACCATTGGCTTCGGAGCCTATGATTCTCCTCAGGCACGTTTAATTCCCATATATCATTTGCACAAGAATGGATTGGAGTTTGAAAAGGACTATACGGAAAAACGCTTTGATATTGGACTTGGCCTCCACGGAGATCATGTGGGAGGAGAGCTGGATGCGGCAAAGGCCATGCTTTCCGGTGAAGTAGACGGAAGCTGGATGCTGGATTTAAACTACAAGGCTTGGATTTTAGACGGAACTTTGGACGAAGCGCAGGTGCAGATTTTGTCCGAGACAGATTTCTTTGACCATTGCATTTTTACCGGAAGAGCGGATTTTTCCAAGGAAGCCTTTGCTCATTTTACAGAGGTACTACATAAGATGGATTATAAGAATCCTGCCCATAAGGAAATGATGGACATGGAAGGTTTGAAAGCTTGGGTGCCGGGAAGAACCAAGAATTTTGAGCAGATTAAGAAGGCTAATGAGTACCTGCATTTCTTTGAGAAGGAGAATGCATGAGTAAGCATTTTCTCCCCTTTACCAGCTCCCTTATAGGCAGTATGCCCAGAACGAAGTACTTGCTTTCCGGAAAACGTCGCCTGCAAAACGGACAGCTTTCCCGGGAGGACTATGAGGCCATGCTGCTTAGAGAAACGGAAGAAGTTATTCGTCTGCAGGAAAGAAACGGAATAGATATTCTTACTGGGGGAGAGCTAAGCCGGGACAATTACGTTTCCTTTGTGGCGGAAAAGCTGGAAGGTGCTACCATGATGAGCATGGCGGATATGCTACCCTACATGGAAGATAAGCAGGGCTTTGAAGAAATTCTGGATACCCTGGATGTACCCGCAGTCAGTATCAAAAATGCCATTTGCACCGGGAAAATCAAAAGGAAGGAAAGCCTTTTAAAGGAAGAGATCCTTAGAATCCGGCAGTTTTCCGATAAGGAGCTTAAGGCGACTCTTCCCGGCCCTTACCTGATGACCCGTTCCATGTGGCTTCCGACTCTTTCTTCCAAGGCTTATGACAGCAAAGAGGAGCTGGGGAAAGATGTAGTGGCTCTTTTAAAAGAAGAAATTGAAGAGCTTAGGCAAATGGGGGTATCGGTCATTCAGTTGGATGAGCCGGTACTTACGGAGGTAGTCTTTAGCAAGGGAAAAACCAGATCCTTTATGTGTGCCGCCTTATCGGAGAAGAAAGACCCTACAGAGGAGTTGGAGTTTGCCACTTCTTTATTGAAGGAAGTGGTGGATTTTATGAAGGAAAAGGAGCTTTGCAGCGTTCTTCATGTTTGCAGGGGCAACTGGAGTAAGAACGAGAGGATCCTTTTAACCGGCTCCTACACGCCGCTGGTTCCTCTGTTTGCCAAGGTACTTCCTTCGGTTCTGGCTCTGGAATACTCCACCAAGAGGGCGGGAGACTTATCCTCTCTTTTGGAAAATGAAGTAATTAGAGAGAATTGTATTTTGGGATTAGGTGTGATAAATCCGAGAATTGATTTGGTAGAATCCGGGGAAAGCATAGTACAACGGGCAGAAGAGGCTTTGCAATATCTGCCAAAGGAAAGAGTATGGTTGAATCCGGACTGCGGCTTTGCTACATTTGCCAATCGTCCTGTCAATGAATTTCCCTGTATTGAGGCGAAACTAAAGGAGTTACAAAGGGCTCAGGAATTTTTACGGAAAAAATATTAGGAGGAAGCTTGTGGAGAGCCATGAATATGAAATGCACCATCAAGACTTACGCTATAGAGGGATTGTAAGGCAGGATGGTCGTGTTCAAGTTTATATGCAAAACCATTGTATAGACGCTTCTAAAGAAATGGAATTTGACAGCAAAAAAGATACCGATACCTCCGTGAATCTTTTCTGTGCCGGCTTGCTTTCCGGAATTCTTCATGGCATCTGCAGTTTTATGAAGAAGGATGGGAATCCTTTGGAGGATGTGGAAGCAAAGGCGAGGGTGGTTTTAGACCACCCTCTATCCTACTTAGGGGTAAAGGGATATGAAGAAACCCCTAGAATCTCTAAAATCACCATTGACCTGTATTTCTATAGCTTTTTGGAAGAGGAAGAGGCGATAGAACGGTGTAAGGAGGCCTTGAAGAAGAATATTTTGTATCAAACAATTCTTCAGGCGATAGAGATAGAACTTCGTTACCATAGTTCTCTTTAAAGAAAATTCCATTGTAGTGTTACGATTTTTAACACAGCCCGAGTAATGCAATTTTTGCTATAATCCGGGTATTAGGATTTTTTACAAAACTTGTGCTGTTTAGGCCTCTATGTTAAAATGGCAAAGGAAAGGGAGGTCTATTTCCATGAGTGATTATAGAGAAAAGAAGAATGCCCGCCTGCTAATGGCGATACACGGTTTACAGGCTGAGCCTAATCAGCAGTGGGAAGACCGTCTGATGGATGCGTTGAATCATCATACAGAATTTTATGTGCCCATGCGTACAGTGGGAGAAGGTCAGGAAAGAAAGCCTGCCTTTGCCGTGGTAGAGGATAAGGACCACAATCATTTTTATGTTTTGTTTACTTCACAAGAAAAGGCAAAGCATTGGACCAAAGGTCTGGAAACCCATGCCGTTTTAAGCTTCCACCAGGTAGCTTCCATGGCTTTGGGCGACCCTAGAATCTCCGGCTTTGTAATTAATATGAATACCGAAAACTTTATTCTGTGGCGTCAGTTTATCGTAAACTGTTTCCATCAGAATCAAGCGCATTTGATGGGGCAGGATCCGGTGCAGGTTTCCGATACTATTGAATTTTCCGACCCGGTAGGAGACACCAAGGAATTGGAAGAGGCTCTGGCAGAGTATATGCGGGATGACCAAAATGTTACGGCCGCATACTTGGTGGGAGCCCGTCAAAATGATAAGGAGTTTAATGTTTGCATCGTAAGCCATGTAGGCAGCATTCAGCCAAGCTTCTCCAATATTTCCGTATTGGGAAGAGATTTTGGCGGAAATACGCCTCTTGCGGTTATGTCCTATCAGAATAAGAAGGCGGAAGATGCGGTTAAGGATAGATTACCTTTCTACAGAAGACCCTTCGTGTTATAAACAGAAGAAAATAGCAATAAAAAGGAGTCCGTTTTTTCGGACTTCTTTTTTGTTATTCTAAATTTCGTAGTAGATGCTTCGAAGAATATAAAACAAAAATAAAAACAAACATTTATTCGAGAATATCTATTTACAAAACAAATGTACTGTTTTATAATATGGAAGAGCTAATCCGAAAGGAAGCGAGGAGGAGAATATGATGAAGATCACGTTAAAAACTTTTGAGATATTTGTTGCTTGTATGTTGGGATTCGGTCTGGTAGGGATGCTGTCGATCCTTCCCCAGGTAAGATGGATGGCGTACTTTGCCGTTGTGGCTTCCCTGTTCTTTTTATGGCAGATTGAAGAAGAAAAGAAGAGAAGAAAAAAGAAAGTACAGTTCTATAAGAAGATGGAGAAGATTATCGCGCGAAGACTTCAGGAAACTGCCTAGATGGATGGGGCATATATAAGCTCGGTCTTTGTACTAACGCAGGATACTTTGTATTCAAGATAGTAAGCATGAGAAATATTGAATTGTACATAGAGATTTTTTAAAGCGGAAAAGCTCTTGGAAGGTCTTTGATAAAAGAAAAAAGTTGCTCAATTGAGCAACTTTTTTTGAACTCTTATTCATAATGACTGTCCTACACGAAGCAAGACATCTTGATTATTCAGCTGTGATTGCTCCGGTTGGGCATGGCTCTTCACAAGCGCCGCAATCGATGCAAGTATCTGGATCTACAACATACTTTGTTGGGCCCTCAGAAATTGCCTCTACTGGACATACTGCTGCACATGCTCCACAGCTTACGCACTCATCACTAACTACGTGTGCCATAATGGTTCCTCCTTTTTAATGATAAATAGACTAAGTGTAACTTCACCTCCCAGTAAAGTCCTTTATATTCTAAAGCATTTGTGGAATATTGACAAGAATTTCTCAGAATTCCCTTGTTCAAAATAAAAACCAGCGGAATTTAGACTATGTACTTATATTTGAAAGTAAATGTGTCAACACTGTTGACACTATTGACCGGTTTACAGACAATGTGCAGAAATGAAATATGAACTATAGGAAACAATATGGAGGAATAGAAAAAACCATAGCCGAAAGCTTGGGAATCCAGTATACTAAGTCCTATGATTTTAAATATTTCTAATCTAAGTAAATCCTATGTAGGACAATCAATATTAAAGGAAGTATCTTTTCATTTAGAGGAAAAGGAAAAGGCAGCCATTGTGGGAATCAATGGTTCAGGAAAGACTACGTTACTCCGCTGTATTCTGGGAATAGAGGAGGCAGATGAGGGGGGGATTGCATTTTCCAAAGATAAAAAGATGGCTTACCTTGCGCAGCAGCATGCGGATATGGAGCAGGAGGACGAAGAATACGAGTCTCTTTCCGGAGGGCAGAAGACCAAGAAGAGATTGGAAGAGATTCTTATGGAGAAGCCTGACCTTTTGATTTTGGACGAGCCGACAAACCACTTGGATATCGGCTCTATTCAGTGGCTGGAAAAAGTCCTAAAGCGCTATGACGGGGCTGTTCTTTTGGTGTCCCATGACCGATACTTTTTAGATAAAATCGTAACCAAGGTGATTGACCTGGAGCGGGGCAAGGCTCGGATGTACCAGGGAAATTACACCGAATATGTGGAAAAGAAAAAAATGATTCGAGAGGCGGAGAGAAAGGCCTATGAGAATCAGCAGGCGGAAATCAAGCACCAGGAAGCGGTTATTGAAAAATTAAAGCAGTTCAACAGAGAAAAAAGCATTAAACGGGCTGAGTCCAGAGAAAAGCTTCTGTCCAAGGTGGAGCGACTGGAGCAGCCGGAGGATTTGCAGAATGAAATGCGGCTTTTGTTTATGCCAAGGGAAGCTTCCGGTAATGACGTCTTGATTGCGAAAGACTTAGGAAAAAGCTTTGATGGGAAAAGGCTATTCTCCCATGGAACATTTTCCATTCAAAGAGGGGAACATGTGGCGGTAATCGGAGATAACGGTACCGGAAAGACCACCCTTTTAAAGATTTTAAATGGCCTGATCCAGGCGGATGAAGGAGAGTTTCGTCTGGGCTCCAAAGTAAAGATTGCTTATTATGACCAGGAGCATGCCGTACTTCACATGGAAAAGACGCTTTTTGATGAGATTCAAGATACCTACCCGGATATGAACAACACCAGAGTTCGGAATGTACTGGCGGCCTTTCTTTTTACCGGGGATGATGTGTATAAAAGAGTGGGAGACCTTTCCGGTGGAGAAAGAGGAAGAGTGAGCTTGGCAAAGCTTATGCTTTCCGATGCCAACTTCCTGATTCTGGACGAGCCTACCAACCACTTGGATATTCAGGGAAAGGAAGTGCTGGAAGAAGCCATCCGTAACTATGAGGGAACGGTTTTATATGTTTCCCATGACCGATATTTTATCAACAGAACAGCTACAAGAATTATGGAGCTTTTTTCCAATAGCTTTGATAATTATATCGGAAATTACGACTATTATCTGGAAAAGAAGGAAGACGTCAGAAGCTACGGTGACAGCCTTCAAAAAGATATAGTACAAAACACTTGGGTAGACCCTGAGGAATTAAAGAAAGCCCAGGAGAAAGAGGCAGCCAAGCAGGACTGGGCATCTCAGAAGGAATTTGCTGCAAAGAAAAGAAAATGGGAGACCAGCCTGAAAAAGGCGGAGGAAGAAATCGCTCGCTTGGAAGAAAAAATCACGGAACTCTCCACCGCCATGGAAGAGGTGGGAAGTGATGCAGGCAGACTGATGGAGCTACATAAAGAGCAGGAAGCCGCAGAAGCCTCTCTACAAGAGCAATACGCCATCTGGGAAGAAAGCTCCTTAGCATTGGAAGAACTACAAGAGGGATAAAAAGAATAAGATATTCCAAACTTCAAGAGGGATAAAAAGAAAAAGATATTTTGAACGTCAACAGGGATAAGAAGAATAAGATATTCTAAACTTCAACAGGGGCATAAAAATTTCTCCTATCCTGTATAAAGGAAACAAGAGCTGTAGAGGATATTAAAATCTTCTACAGCTCTTGTTTTACAAGATGCTCCCTTGGTTTTAAGCGAAAACCCAATAAGCAGTTTCTCATAGTACCATTTTGGGATGAAGGCAGTCTGAGCCCGCGGGTTCTTAGCTTTTGTTTTATAAAAGCTTAGAACCCCTGCGTGGCGAGGCTAGCGGGAGCGTGCCTGAATACAAAAATGGTACTATGAGAAACGGAAGAGTATTGTTTTTCGCTTAGCCCCCCCTACGTGGCGATGCTAGCGGGAGCGTGCCTGAATACCAAAATGGTACTTCGAGAAACGAAGACAGCATTGTTTTCGCTTCCCTTACTCTACATCCTTCATACTCAAGGAAATCTTCTTCCTGGCCACATCCACAGACAAGACCTTCACCTTCACAATATCTCCAAGCTTTACCACATCCAAAGGATGCTTCACAAATTTCTTGGAGAGAGCGGAGATATGCACAAGGCCGTCCTGATGTACCCCGATATCCACAAAGGCTCCGAAGTCAATGACATTTCTCACGGTTCCCTGGAGAACCATACCTTCTTTTAAATCTTCCAGTTCCAGCACATCCTCTCGAAGGATGGGGGCGGGAACATCTTCTCTTGGGTCTCTTCCCGGCTTTGCTAAAGCTTCAATAATGTCCTTTAAGGTGTATTCTCCTACAGAAAGCTTCTGCTCTACGCCCTTTAATCCACCGGGGAGGGCGGAAAGGATTTTTCCCATTTCCTTTCCCTTTCCGGAAAGGAGTTCATTTTCCGCAATTCCCGCTAATGCCAGCATTTCCTTAGCCACGCTGTAGGACTCCGGATGCACGGAGGTCATATCCAAAAGCTCTTTTCCCCCGCGGATTCTGAGGAATCCGGCACTTTGCTCAAAGGCCTTCGGCCCTAACTTGGCCACCTTTAAAAGTTCTTTTCGGGACTTGAAGGCACCGTTTTCTTCCCGGAAAGCTACAATGTTTTTGGCAATGGTCTTGCTGATTCCGGAAATGTAGGAAAGAAGAGAGGCGGAGGCGGTGTTTAAATCTACTCCTACCTTATTTACACAGTCCTCCACCACCTTGTTTAACTGCTCGGCCAGCTTACTTTGGTTCATATCATGCTGATACTGTCCTACACCGATGGACTTGGGATCGATTTTCACAAGCTCCGCCAAGGGGTCCTGCAAACGTCTCGCCATGGAGGTGGAGCTTCTTTCTCCCACATCAAAATTGGGGAATTCTTCTGTGGCCAGCTTGCTGGCAGAATAAACGGAGGCGCCTGCTTCATTGACAATCACATACTTTACAGGGCTCTTTTGCTCCTTTAAATAGTCGGAAATCACCTTTTCCGATTCTCTGGAGGCGGTTCCATTTCCCAAAGCGATGATGTCCACATGGTGCTTTTGAATCAGCTGGTGAATCTTCGCCATAGACTCCTTCACCTGATTTTTAGGGGGAGTGGGGTAAATGACGGTGGTATCCAGTACCTTTCCGGTGGCATCCACCACGGCGATTTTACAACCGGTACGAAAGCCCGGATCCCAGCCCAGCACAACCTTCCCGGTAATGGGCGCTTGCATCAAAAGCTGCTTTAAGTTATCGGAGAAGACCAAAATGGCGCCGTCCTCCGCCTTTTCTGTCAAAATGTTTCGGATTTCCGTTTCAATGGAGGGGGCAATCAGACGCTTGTAGGAATCGGCAATAGCTTCCTCCAGATAAGGCCTGCATTTTCCTTTCTTACTGACTTGCAACTGCTCCTCTATATAATGAAGGATTTCTTCTTCAGGAAAACGGAGCTTTACGCTGAGAATTTTTTCTTTTTCCCCACGATTCAAGGCCAGAATACGGTGCCCCGGAATGGATTGGATTTTTTCTTCATAGGAAAAATAATTTTCATAGGTTTTACTTTCCGGTGTTTCTTCCTTTTCCTTTAAGGAGGAGCAAATGAAGCCCTCCTTCAGGCTCTTGTTTCGAATCCATTCTCTTAAGCGGGCATCCTCGGAGAAGTCCTCCGCCAAAATATCCTTGGCGTAGTTTAGTGCATCCGCAGCAGTCAGTACTTCTTTTTCCGGGGAAATGTACTTTTCCGCCTCTGCTTCCGGATTTTCACAGGGTAAAAGAAGAGCCTTCGCCAGTCCTTCCAGCCCCTTTTCTCTGGCAATCATGCCTCTGGTTCTTCGCTTTGGTTTATAGGGAAGGTACAGGTCCTCCAGACGAACGGCGGTATCTGCGGCCAGAATTTCCTTTTTCAATTCCTCCGTTAATTTTCCCTGCTCCTCAATGCTATGGAGAATACTTTCTCTACGTTCTTCCAGCTTCCGAAGATACTGTAGCTTCTCTTCCAAATTTCGAAGCTCTTCATCGTTTAAACCGGAGGTCAGCTCCTTACGATAACGGGCAATAAAGGGGACGGTGTTTCCTTCATCCAAAAGCTGTACCGCCGCCTCTACCTGTTTTTTCTTTAAGGACAAATCCTCGCTGATTTTCTGAATAATATCCATATTTTTTGCTCTTCTCCTTTTTTTGATTTCTTCCTTGTAGGATGCTGTCATATACTTGAAAAACGCATTTCTTTTATTAAGGAAGAAATAGCTTTTTTATGTTCCAAAACTGCTTCAAAAAGTCTGCCTAAGTATACAATAGCTTTGTTTTTTCCGAAAGAGAATCGCCGAGATTTTCCCGAAGTAGCCTGGAATTGCCAAGATTTTCCCGAAGAAGCCTGGAATCGCTGAGATTTTTCCGAAGAAACGAGTGTTTTCCAAGATAAACCTATTCCGGGCTTTTTCCTGTGTACGATAGAAAAAACCCGTGCACAGCGTTATACTATAAAAGAAAACTGTTAACAGCGTTATCCTGAAAAAGAAAATTAATCACAGTTTTATACTGTAAGGAAAACTAATCACAGTGATATACTGGAAAGGAAAACGATTTACAGCGTTACGCGAAAAGACAAGTTGAGTTTAAGTGAAGAGAAAGGAGATTCTATGGAGTTTCGTAAAATCGGAGAGGACTATGTGGTACGTTTAGACAGGGGAGAGGAAGTGATGGAATGCCTGACAAGCCTTTGTGAGAAGGAAGGCATTGCCTTGGCAAGTATTTCCGGTATCGGTGCTTCCGATTGTATGGAAGTGGGACTTTATAATGTGCACGAGAAGAAATACTATCCCAAGGAGTTTACCGGGGAAATGGAGATTACTTCCCTCCTTGGCTCTGTAACGGAAAAGGACGGAAAGCCCTATTTGCACATCCATGCCAATGCCTGTGACGAAGAGCTTCATGGCATCGGAGGACATTTGAAAAAATGCAGAATCTCCGGAACGGGAGAAATCTTCCTGCATACCCTGCCCGGCAAGGTGGGAAGACAGGAAGATTTAAAGGGGCAGACCGGACTGAATGTTTTTGCCTTTGAATAAACTGTTCCGGCTTGGCATTCGGAAAGAACAGCTCTTGGATAAAGTTTCGGAAAATGTTTTGCCATGCCAAGACTCGATTTACTGTATCGGAAGAAAAACAGTCTAAAATCTTGTTAGAATTGACTAACCTCGTGCTTTTATGGGAAACTCCTTTAGAGCAGTGAGGGAGTAGCATACGCGAAAGCGCAACAAGTCAACATACTGGCGGGAAGCCTGGCTTGTTTTAAAATGCGAGACTCATGTATAACGCAAGCTATACATGGAGTCTGTCATAGGATTTTTAAGGTATAGCGAGCAATCGTTATACCTTTTTGTTTTTTAGCGAGTACCGCTAATGTATCGCGGGGAATCTCATTTTTCCTGCGTATTAGCACTGAAGTGCGGGAGTTTTCGTTGTGTAGGAGTAGTGTAGAAGAATCACAGGAACAGGATTCGACTTGGGCTTAAAATCAGAAATCAAAAGTCAGGAGCGTTATGAAGTTTATTATCAACAGTTTTTTATTGGGAGCAGGTTTGGCTATGGATGCGGTTACGGTTTCCATGGCAAACGGTCTTGCGGAAAAAGGAATGCAGGAAAAGAAACGGTGGTCTATTGCAGGTGTATACGGCTTTTTCCAGTTTTTGATGCCCCTTTTGGGTTGGATTATGGTACATTGTTTGTTGCAGTATTTTCATAAACTGGAAAGTCTGATTCCCTGGATTTCTCTAGGACTCCTGCTTTATATCGGCGGGAAAATGCTGATTGCCGGAATACAAAAGAAGGAGGAAGAGGCGGACTCTATTCTGACAAAAAGGGATATACTGCTTCAGGGAATCGCCACCTCTATTGATGCTCTCTCTCTGGGCTTTACCATCGCCCATTTTACTTTGATGAAGGCGGTTCTGGCTTCTTTGATTATCGGAGGGGAAACTCTCATCCTTTGCTACTTTGCCATCGGTATAGGGAAAAAATGTGGAACGATTCTTTCCAATAAGGCGGAAATTTTAGGGGGCGTGATTTTGATTTTGATTGGATTGGAAATATTTTTCTTTTAAGATACGGACTTGGAATTTGGAAGCCCATGAAGAATAGTAAGAAGGAAAATAGGTCATGAAGCAGGAAAATAGGGAATGAAGCAGGAAATAGGTCATGAAGCAGGAAAATAGGGAATAAGGCAAGAAATAAAATAGGGAATAAAAACAGAAAATAATACAGGAAATAATACAGGAAATGATGGAATAAAGAAGGGGTTGCATCCATGGAAGAAGCGAAGATCAAAAAGAAAAGACAGTTTAGCGGAGGGGAGGATCCCTTTGCCAAAGCGCTTCTTTCTTGGTATGACGAAAATAGGCGGATTCTTCCCTGGCGTGAAGAGCCGGGACCCTATCACACCTGGCTTTCCGAAATTATGTTACAGCAGACCAGGGTGGAGGCGGTAAAGGGCTATTATGCCCGCTTTTTAGCGGCGTTACCGGAAATTTCGGACTTGGCGGATGCGGAGGAGGAAAAGGTTTTAAAGCTTTGGGAGGGACTGGGCTATTATTCCCGGGCGAGAAACCTGCAAAAGGCGGCGCAGAAAATCATGAAGGAATATGCAGGAGAGATGCCGAAAACTTTTCAGGAATTAAAGCATCTTCCCGGCATTGGAGAGTATACTGCAGCGGCCATTGCCTCCATTGTTTATAAGGAAGAAATTCCGGCGCTGGATGGAAATCTGCTTCGGATTTTTTCACGTTTAACAAGCTACCAAAAGGTGGTTTTGGAGCCGGAGGGAAAGAAGCTGGCCTTTTCTTTTTTTCAGGAGAAAATGCGGGGGATTGACCCGGGGGATTTTAATCAGGCTCTTATGGATCTTGGCTCCGGCGTTTGCCTTCCTAAGGGGGAGATTGGCTGTAAGTCCTGTCCTTTGGAAGCCTTTTGCAGCAGTGCCAAGGCGGGAAATCCTTCGGATTTTCCTAAGCTTCCGGAAAAGAAGGAAAGAAAAGTGGAGCAGTACAGCATTTTCTTGATAAGGCATCAGGAGGAGCTAATGCTGAAAAAGCGTGAAAATAAGGGGCTTTTGGCAGGGCTTTATGAGTTTTATAAGCTGGAAGGCCATTGTTCGGAACAGGAAGCTTTGAAAACTGTGGAAAGTTTAGGCCTAAGACCCCTTAGGATTAGAGCCTTAGGAGAGGCGAAACACATTTTCACCCATAAGGAGTGGGAAATGATAGGCTATGAGGTTTATTGCGGAGACTTTCAGGAAGAAGGATGGGAGGAAAAACAGGGCTATCGCTTCTATACTAAGGAAGAAATTCAGGGAGAGCTTAGTATCCCTTCGGCATTTGCTTACTACAAGCAGTTTTTATAAAATTAACAGAATAAAATTTAATTTCGAGTAAGAAATTCTGTAGTTGATTTGTGCTATGATTAAGCGAAATTTTAGATAAGGGAGAAGACAAGGCGGCCGGTCTAAGAGTTAGGAAATAAAATTATGCAAGCATAAGAAAAGAAAGGAGGGAAGGTGAAAAAGTACATGGAGCTTTATCGGGAAATGCGGCAGGATATTGTGGAAGGCCGCTACGGCTTCTCGGAACGCCTTCCCTCCAAGCGCTATCTTTCCGAGGAACGGGGCATTTCCCTGATTACGGTGGAACATGCGCTGGCACTTTTGGAAGAGGAAGGGTATATTGAGGGGAAGGAACGAAGCGGTTACTTTGTTTCCTACCAGGAGGGAGATGTTTTTCCTGTTACCGATAAGGAAGAGGAAGACGGTTTTATCGATTTTTTCAAGAGGAAAACTGCTGTTTCCCGGGAGCAAATGTCCTATCCCACTATTGCCAAAGCGGTGCGGAGAGCCATGAGCAAGTATCAGGAGGAGATTCTGGAAGCCTCCGAAATGCAGGGGAAGTTTTTTTTAAGAAGGGCACTGAAGGAATATTTGCGAAGAGGACGGGGAATCTTTGTGGAGGAAGAGCAAATGATTCTGGGCGCCGGGGCGGAGAATCTGTATGCTTTATTGGCACAAATCCTGGGAGAGGAAACGATTTTTGCGGTGGAATCACCTTCCTATGATAAGATGCAAAGGATATACAAAAGTCATGGCTTAGACTTGGAGTATCTGCCCATGGGAAAAAACGGTATTGACAGTTCTGCCCTGCAAAAGGCCAGAGCCAAGGTGCTCCATGTAACTCCCTTTCACAGCTATCCCACAGGGATTACGGCGGATGCTTCCAAAAGGCGGGAGTATCTGGACTTTGCCCATAGAAACGGGGCGGTCATCATTGAGGATGATTATGATTCCGAATTTTCTCCTTTGGGAAAGCCGGAGGATTGTCTCTTTTCTATGGAAGCAGGGGAAAATGTCTTTTACATGAACAGCTTTTCCAAAACCATCGGTCCGGCCTTTCGTATGGCCTATCTTTTGTTGCCGAAGAAGAATTTGAAAGAAAATCTGGAGAAAATCGCCTTTTATTCCTGCTCCGTGCCGGTATTGGAGCAGTGTATTCTTACGGAGCTTTTGGAAAGCGGGGAGTTTGAACGGCATATCAACAGGGTAAGAAGAAGCAGAAGGATGAAGAAAAAAGAGTAAGGACTAAGAATAAAGGGTGGAAAAGAATAAAGAGTGGAAAAGAATAAAGAGTGGAAAAGAATAAAGAGTGGAAAAGAATAAAGAGTAGAGAAGAATAAAGAGTAGAGAAAAATAAAGAAGCAATCAAGAATATGGAAATGTAAGAATGACGAAGATATAGAGAGTAAGAAGGTAAATATTATAAAAAGGATTTAGGGTGAAAAATGGGAAAACACGGCGTTTTATTAAGGATATTTAAGCAGTATCATATCGAATGGATTTGGTATCTCAGTAAGGAAATGCGTTATTTAATCTTCTTTGCGGCAGGCATTTTTGCCCTTGACCAGCTTTTTAAACATGCCATAGACGAGGAGCCAAAAGAAAACTTTCCCAGAGATTTACCCGGATCAAAAGGTCTTGTGCAGATACGAAGAGCCCATAATCCGGGATTTTCCATGGGAAGACTGGAGAAATATCCGAAGCTGGTAAAGACCTTGTCCTTGCTTGCTACCCTCTTCCTGATTTTTGCCTTGCCCTATATGAGCATTCTTCTGGGGGACGGTTTCTTTTTGCAAAAATGGGGCACCGCCATGGTAATCGGCGGGGCCTCCTCCAATACCTATGACCGCCTGATTAAAGGAAAGGTGACAGACTATATCAATGTCCGTGTTCCCTTTTTGAAAAACGCCATCATTAACATAGGGGATATTGCCATTTACTTGGGAGGAATGCTCTACGGGATAGGGGTGATTATTGATTTACTGAAGAATAAATAAGGAGAGATTTTTTGGCAAAGGCTATTTATTTAAAAATATAAAAACAAATTGTACGAAAAGAAAAGCATAAATAATAGTGGAATAAATTTCTTTTTTAAAAATAATAGTAGAAAAAACCTAATCATTTTGTTAAAATGGGAAAACAGCAGGAGAAAATCCATGAGTTTTTGACAAAATTTATGGTTTCACGAGGGAGGAAAATATGAATACTATGTTTATGCTGGTGCCCGTATTGGGTGTATTGGGTCTTTTGTTCGCTTTTTTTCAGGCACAGAAGATTCAGAAGGAAGATTCCGGTAACGAGAGGATGAAGGAAATTGCCCATGCGATTGCAGAGGGTGCACAGGCCTTTCTCTTCGCGGAATACAAGATTCTTCTTTTTTTTGTTTGTAGCCTTTTTCTTTGCATCGGTTTAGGAACAAGAAGCTGGCTTAGCGGAGCGGCTTTTGTCTTCGGTGCTTTGCTTTCCACATTAGCAGGATATTTCGGAATGCGTTCCGCAACTGCAGCCAATGTTCGTACTGCAGAGGCGGCAAGACAGTCCGGAATGAAGAAAGCGTTATCCATTGCCTTTTCCGGCGGTTCCGTAATGGGAATGTCCGTAGCAGGCTTCGGTATCTTCGGCTTGGGACTTTTCTACTACTTCACTAAGGATGTAGGTGTGCTTTCCGGATTCTCCCTGGGAGCTTCCAGCATTGCCCTTTTCGCCCGTGTAGGTGGAGGAATCTATACCAAGGCAGCCGACGTTGGAGCAGACCTTGTGGGTAAGGTTGAGGCGGGAATCCCTGAGGATGACCCCAGAAACCCTGCGGTTATTGCGGACAATGTAGGAGATAACGTAGGGGACGTTGCCGGAATGGGAGCTGACCTTTTCGAGTCCTATGTAGGTGCTTTGGTTTCTGCTATGACTTTAGGCGCACTGGCTTTTCAGGATAAGGGAATTGCCTTTCCTCTGCTTCTTGCAGGATTATCCTTACTGGCTTGTATCTTAGGAAGCTTTTCCGTAGTTATGATTGGTGGAGAGGATCCCAGTAAGGTATTAAAGACTGCCAGCTACTCTGCTGCAGTGGCAGTTATTGTTTTTGCTTTTGGACTTTCCAACTATTTCTTCGGAGATTTCCATGCGGCTTTGGCCGTTACGGCAGGCTTGATTGCAGGATTATGTATCGGTGCCATTACCGAGTATTACACATCCTCAAGCTATGCTCCTGTAAAGGAAATTGCGAAGCAGTCTGAAACCGGATCTGCTACCAATATTATTTCCGGTATGGCTATCGGAATGCGTTCTACAGCTATTCCTATTTTGCTGATTTCTGTAGCGATTTTTGTATCCTTCAGTCTTTTAGGACTTTACGGTATTGCTTTATCCGCTGTGGGTATGCTTTCCACAACAGCAATCACCGTTGCGGTAGATGCTTACGGCCCCATTGCAGACAATGCGGGCGGTATTGCGGAGATGGCAGGCCTGGAAGAGGGCGTTCGTAAGATTACCGACCAGTTGGATGCTGTAGGAAATACAACAGCAGCTATGGGTAAGGGATTTGCAATCGGTTCCGCAGCCTTAACAGCCCTTGCATTATTTGCATCCTATGCGGAAGCTGTACAGTTAAAGAGCATCAATGTTTTGGACAGTAGGGTATGTATCGGACTCTTTATCGGCGCTATGCTTCCCTTCCTCTTCTCTGCATTTACCATGAGTTCTGTAAGTAAGGCAGCCTTTGCCATGATTTCCGAGGTGAGAAGACAGTTTAAAGAAAAGCCGGGCATTATGGCGGGAACTGAGAAGCCTGATTACAAGACCTGTGTTAGTATTTCTACCCGCGCAGCTTTAAAGGAAATGATTGTTCCCGGTGTGCTGGCAGTTATTGCACCCTTGGCTATCGGCCTACTCCTTGGTGCTGAGGCTCTTGGCGGACTTCTGGCAGGATCTTTGGTTTCCGGTGTTATGATGGCAATCTTTATGTCCAACTCCGGTGGTGCTTGGGACAATGCTAAGAAGTATATCGAAGAAGGAAACAACGGCGGAAAAGGCTCTGAAACCCATAAGGCAGCGGTTGTAGGAGATACTGTAGGAGATCCTTTCAAGGATACCTCCGGACCTTCCATCAACATTTTGATTAAGTTGATGACCGTAATTGCATTGGTATTTGCTCCGCTCATTATGACTCTTGGCGGAATTTTATAAAAGTGCTATACTATGAGGAGTATTCTTTATAAGTTGTTTATAAAGATAGGACAAAGTGGCTAAAATACTCCAATAATTAAAAATACTTTTGTAAAAAAGAACGAAGCATTTCCTCAAAGCTTTGGGAGAAGAGAGGGAGAGGGAAGCTTCGAAACAGAAAAGCATTGTCAGATACAATAGCCATTTATCCATTTCCGTGGATAGGTGGCTTTTTGTTTTTAACGAGTACCGCTTGCAAAGCCTGCGATATCTCGTTCTTGACAAGGGATAAACAGTCCTGTGTTTTTTTGTTAGTATTTTGTAGACTCTGCGGAATGTTCCGCCTTCGGAGTACTTAGCCCCATAGAAGAGGAGGCTTCGTATGAAAATCAAAATTGGCTTAGTGCCAAGACTGATCATTGCCATCATTTTGGGTATTCTTGTTGGTCAGTTTTTCCCCTTGTGGTTCTGTAGAGGAATCGTTACCCTCTCAGGCATCTTCAGTAGCTTTTTAAAGTTTGTAATTCCTTTGATGATTCTGGCTTATGTTACCATGGGAATTGCAGATCTGTCTCAAGGAGCAGGGAAGCTCCTCTTGATTACCGTTTGTCTGGCTTACGGCTCTACCTTAGTGGCGGGAACCGCTTCCTATGTAGTATCCAGTAACTTATTTCCAAGCTTTATGTCTCCGGATGCTCTGGATCAGATTGCAAAGACTGCGGATAATTCCGTTTCCGGATATTTCAGTATTGCTTTGCCTCCATTGTTAGATACCTTATCTGCAGTGGTTCTGGCTTTCATTTTGGGACTTTGCCTGTCTAATATGAAGGGAAAGGAAATCGGCAGTGACCTTTACAATACCATGAAGGATTTTTCCGGCATTATTGATAAGGTGTTGCATACCGCCATTATCCCTCTGCTTCCCTTGTATATCATGGGAACCTTTGTGGATATGACCTACTCCGGAAAGACCTTCGCCATCCTGAGCATTTTGTGGAAGGTATTCTTAACCGTAATCTGCATGCACTTAATCTACATCACCATACAGTTCTTTATTGCAGGAACCGTTGCCAAGAAGAACCCGATTACTTTAATCAAGAATCAGATTCCGGGCTATACAACCGCTTTGGGAACCCAGTCCTCTGCGGCAACCATTCCGGTTAACTTGGAGTGTGCAAAGAAGGACGGTGTATCCGAGCAGATTCGTAACTTTGTGGTACCACTTTGTGCCAACATTCATATGTGCGGCTCTATGATTACCATCACAGCCTGTGCAACTGCAGTATGTTTGATGAACAACCTTCCGATTTCCATCGGAACCGTTGTGCCCTTCATTATGACTCTGGGTATTGCCATGGTGGCAAGCCCCGGTGCTCCCGGTGGATCCATTATGACAGCACTTCCCTTCCTCTATATGATTTTCGGTAAGGAAGCAGGGGATCCTAATGGCCCCATCTGCGCCATCATGGTGGCTTTGTACATCACCCAGGACTCCTTCGGAACCGCTTGTAACGTATCCGGAGACAATGCCATCGGTGTTGTGGTCAATGAGATTAACGAAAGACTTTTTGCCAAGAAGGCTTAAAGGATAAACTGTCAGTAAAAGACAAGAACGGAATATAGTGTTTTTCGGGATTTGGAAATATTTACAAAGAAATTATAAACAAATCATGAGAAATTGAAGAAAAAGGGAGTGTGTTTGTTATACTCCCTTTTTTTCTACTTTAATTTATGGTATATTTTACTAGGAAATAAAGCGATTTTTAGATAGATTTTGTCGTTTGGAATAAGCGGGGGAAAAGCAGAAGTGTTGCCCGTTGTTCTCAGGCGGCGATGGTACTGTGTTAAGTTGAAGCTATCATAAAAACACAAAGGAGAGCTTATGAACGTTTTTAACATTATCGGTCCGATTATGATCGGGCCAAGCAGTTCCCATACCGCAGGAGCGGTTCGTTTGGGAAGAGTAGTAAACAAGGTGGCAGGATCGGATGATTTTAAGGAGTTGGATATCGAGCTGTCCGGGTCCTTTGCCAGAACCTACAGAGGCCATGGTACAGACAGAGCTTTGCTTGCCGGCATTATGGGCTATCACAGCTATTCCGAGGAGATTCGTGATGCACTGCAGATTGCTAAGGATAGGGGAATAGATTATCGTTTCATTGAAAATGATATTCCCGGGGCTCATCCCAATACCGCCCGCATTCACTATGTCCTTCAGAATGGACAGGAGGGAACGGTGGAAGGCGCCAGTATCGGTGGAGGAAACATCCGGGTAGATGTGATTAACGGTTTACGGGTGGACTTTACCGGAGAAAGTAATACCATACTAGTACTGCATCGGGATAAGCCGGGCATGATTGCGCTGGTAACCCAGATTATGTACGATAAATATAAGGATTTGAATATCGGCAACTTCCGTTTAAGCCGTCCGGAAAAGGGTGGAATCGCCTTAATGACCATCGAAATAGACCAGATGCCGCCGGAAGAACTGATGGACGAAATCAATAAGCTCCCTAATGTGGAGAATGCCTTACTGATTCGTGCAATTTAGTGTTCATTAGAGCTCATTTACTATAGAGCATTTACTATAGAGCATTTATTATAGAGCATTTATTATAGAGCATTTACTATAGAGCATTTATTATAGAGCATTTATTATAGAACATTGATTAGATAGAGCATTGATTAGATAAGCTGCGAGACTATTTGGTGGTACATTGGCTACCAAAGAAAGGTCTACGGCAGGAGGAAAAAATGATTAAATACGATACAATTAAAGAAATATGTGACAAGGCAGAGGCGCGGGGAATCAAGATCAGCGAACTTTGCCTGGAAGACCAGTCAGAGCAGATGGGGCTTCCTAAAGAGGAAATCTACGAAATGATGGAGAAGAATTTCGATGTGATGGTGGACTCCGTTGGAAAGGGTGGGGATAAGAATCTCCGTTCCACTTCCGGTCTTACCGGAGGAGAGGGAGCAACCATGCTGGAATACTCTCAGAAAGCTCAAGGCGGTTTGATGGGAGAGTTTATGACCAAGGCTATCGGCAGGGCGATGTGCGTGTCCAACTGTAATGCAGCTATGGGTAGAATTGTGGCAACCCCTACTGCCGGATCCTGTGGAATCTTGCCCGGATGCCTGGTTTCCATGTATCAGGACAAGGGCTATAACAAGAAAGACATTGTAATGTCTATATTTACTGCAGCGGCTTTTGGAATGGTCATTGCCAAGCAGGCCTCCATTGCCGGCGCTGAGGGAGGATGTCAGGCGGAGTGTGGTTCCGCTTCCGGCATGGCAGCAGCATCTTTGGTGGAGCTTATGGGGGGAAGTCCCAAGGCTTGCGGAGATGCTTTAGGAATGTCCTTGGTGAACCAGATGGGCCTGGTTTGTGATCCTGTGGCAGGTCTTGTGGAAATCCCCTGTGTTAAAAGAAACGTATCCGGAGTAGTGATTGCCTTTTCCTCTGCGGATATGGCTCTGGCAGGAGTAGAGTTGAAGATTCCTGTAGATGAATGTATTGCGGCGATGAAGTCGGTAGGAGACAGCATGTCCAGCGCCTTGAAGGAAACCGCCATGGGCGGCTTGGCAGCCAGTCCAACAGGAATTCGCTTAAGAAAAGAAGTCTTCGGAGAATAAGCAATAGGGGCTATAAAATTCAAACTATTTTTATCGCCCCTATTGCTTTTCTTTATGGAGATTTCTTTTTTCTTAAGACTTATTTCTTTATACTTTTTTGACTAGCCAAGGGGAGGACTAGGGCGTACAATAGTAAACACTAACATAAAGAGAGGAAATTGAGGACATGGCGATAAATGCACAGAAGAAAATGCTACCGACAGCAACAAAGCAGAAAGGAAGAAGCGGAAGAAGCTTAAAAAGCAATTATTTTCAAAAAATTGCCCTTGGGCTTCTTTTTTCCGGTATTCTGACATTTTCTCAGGCAGGGAAAGGCTTTGCGCTGGACCGCTTTCTGGCGGGAACCTATGGAAACGGTATTCCCATCGGAGGAAAGACCATAGAGGAGGCCAAGGCCTATCTGGAAGGGGCATATAGTCAGAATTATGTCCTCTATCTTATAGGAAGAGAAAAAACGGAGGAGATTTCCGGAAAGGATATCGGCTATCATTTACAGGCAGCTAGCAATCTTCCGGAAATTTTACAGAAGGAAGCGGAAAGCGGAGCCCAGGGAAGTCCGGACCAAAGAATCGATTATTCCTTGGAAGGCAGTACCGCAAGCTATGACACCGTGAAATTGAAGGAAAAGCTGGAAGCGCTTTCCATGGTAAAGGATGCCAAGGAGACCAGAACTGCCAGCGTGGTGAAGGAAAACGGAGTCTACACCATTATTCCGGAGCAGGAAGGAAATTCTCTGAATTGGGACAGACTTTGGGCAAGGGTGGAAAGAGCTCTGCAAAGAGGAGAAAATACGATTCAGCTGTCCGATGACGGAATCTATGATGCCATCACCCAGAGAAAGGCGGATTTAGAGGGCAAGGTTGATGCCATGAATAAGCTTTCCTCTGTGACGATTGTTACCAACATTTTAGGAAATAAGGAAAGCTTGACGGGAGAGCAGCTACAGGAGATGGTTACCGGCGTGAATGCTTCCGGACTAAGCTTCGATGAAGAGAAGCTTCTGGCTTATGCCCAGTCTTTGGAAAATAAGTACGGAAATCTTGGAAATACCGTGTCCTTCCATTCTGCCAGCGGAAAAGACATTGCTATGAATACCCCCTATGGCTTACACATCAACGTGGTGGCGGAAAGGGATGCGTTACGGGCTGCCATTTCTTCCCTGCAAAGTCAGGAGAGAGAACCGGTTTATGCTTATAGGCCTGCACAGTATGCCCAGCCCCAGTTTGGAAATACTTTCCTGGAGATTGATCTGGGATTGCAGCATGTGTATTACTATGAAAATGGCGCATTGACCTGGGAGAGCCCTACGGTAACCGGGATGCTTACCGCGGATCGTGCTACCCCCAGTGGTGTATTCTTCCTAAAAGGAAAGGAAACCAACAGAACTCTGAAGGGAAAGATGGTGGACGGAAAGCCGGAGTATGAGGCTCCGGTGTCCTATTGGATGCCCTTTAACGGTAATATCGGTTTACATGATGCGACCTGGCGTTCCAAGTTCGGGGGAAACATTTATGTAAAGAATGGTTCCCACGGCTGTATCAATCTGCCGAAGAACAAGGCGGCAGAGCTTTTTGCCAAAATCCAGAAGGGATGCCCGGTAGTGGTTCATCCATAAGAGAAAGAAAGTAAGGAAGAGTTTAGTTATCGGATGCTTAGGGCTTTCGCTCACTACACTTTTTTGCGTTTTTAGAAACCGTATTTTTTTTGGGGTGTCTGTATCATTATTTTTTTCTCCCGGTTCATAAGAAAAATAATGATAAAAAAGCTGGATAATAAAAGGAAAATTGTTTAAGATAATGTCCTTACAAGAAAACTCAGCACAGTATGAAATACAGAATATAGAGTGGTATAGAAAAGGGGTGGCTATGCAAACAAAGAATATTATGGTGAGAAGGTATATCGGAATGCTTTTGGGGGTACTGGTGATTTCCATCGGTATCGCCCTGTTTAAGGAGTCTCATTTGGGAAATGACCCGATTTCCGCCTTAAATATGCGTTTGGCAGAAATCTTCGGGATTTCATTGGGACAGCAGAATATGATAGCCAATGTGCTGTTTTTCATGGTTCAGCTTGCTTTCGGACGAAAGTATATCGGTGCGGGAACCTTTGCCAACGGCATCTTGGTAGGCTATATCGTGACTTTCTTCTATGAAATATTTACAAAGCACTTCGGCTATGCGGAGGAGCACGGCTTGGTGGTACAGTTGATTTGGGTAAGCCTTGCAGTGGTGGTGACCTCCTTCGGCGTTTCTCTATACCAGACAGCGGATCTGGGAGTTGCACCCTACGATTACCTTTCGTTGGGCTTAAGAGATAAGACGAAGAAGCATTATTACGGATGCAGAATGTTAACAGACGGTTTGGCGGCTCTTGGCACTTTTCTTACCGGAGGACTGGTAGGAATCGGAACCTTGGTTTCCGCCCTTTTCCTAGGGCCGATTATTCATTTCTTCGACGTGCATTTTTCCGAGAAGTGGATTGGTTATACTCCCGGCGGTGAAAAGGCGGAAGAAGAGCGGGATTTGGAGAAGAAAAGCGAAGTATAAGAGAGATAAAAAGTCAGTACTCAAAAAGAGAAAAGCATGGAATCAAAGAAAAGAAAAATGTTAAGAAGAGAATTTTCTTATGACTAAAAAGATGGAACTATTTTACCAAAGAAGCGTAAAATTGCTTCCAAAATAAGGAAATGTCAGAATTTCGTAAAAAACACGGGATGAAAATGTAAAAACACTAGGCAGTTTTGTAAGAATGCGTTAGTGAATCTTCATCTTGTGTTTTTATTTTCGCCACATTTTCTCCCTAAAATGGCAAACTGTAACACAAACCCAAAAGGAGAGTTTATGCAGGACGCGAATTTTACAGTAAAGAACAATAAAACAGAAGAGGGAAATTCCGTAAAGGGGAATTTAGGAAAAGCGAATCGTAAAGGAATGAGAAGAAGCGCTCTTAAATTTGGAAAGAAAGGCGTAGCCCTTGCCCTTGCTCTGATGAGTTTGAGCATGAGTACTGCTTTTACAGCTTCTGCAAGTCCAAAGGAAGAGGAGCTTTTGGTATTTTCCGAGGAAGGTGCTATCATTTCTCAGGATGATCAGACCGCTACTTTATTTTCCGACGATGTTTTGGTGGGAGATACTGTCAGCAGAAGTCAGCAGATTGTAGATTATGCAACCCAGTATATCGGCAGACCTTATCGTTACGGCGGAGTAAGCCTTCTTCACGGATCGGACTGTTCCGGCTTCTTGATGGGAATCTTCGGACACTTCGGCATCGGCCTTCCCCATTCCTCTGCGGAGATTGGAACCTTGGGCACCAATGTGGGCTCTTTGGCAAATGCGATTCCCGGTGATGTTTTGGCTTATGCAGGCCATGTAGGAATCTATTTAGGAAACGGAAGAATGCTTTCCGCATTGAATTCCCGCTCCGGTGTAACCATTGAATCTGCAACCTACAAGCCTATAAAATCCATTAGAAGGTTCGTATAAAAATATTTTTCTTTAAAAAATAAGAAAATCGCTTATACTCTATATCATACCGCCGATATTACTATCACAAGGATAAAATTCCTAAGAAAATTATCCCTCAAATAGTTATCAAGTTCTCCTAGTAGAATGTGTGTGATAAAAAAGTCCACGAAAGTGGCAAATGCGGCAAAAAGCCCCGGAATGCTGAGCTTATCAGCGTCCCGGGGCTTTTTGTATCCGGATATTTTTCGGAAAGTCTTACTGAATTCTGAAAAACTCTTACAGTTCTCTGGACGGTATTGCATTTGCCCTTGAAAAGCTGATAAGCTAGCGAAGTTAAAGATGATGGAGGAAGTATGGAATTTCAGAAGAAAGGGCGAAGAGTCGCCGTCCTGACTGTCTTGTCTTTGAGCCTTATTTGCGGACAAAGTGTAAGCTATGCCGCAGGTCCCGGGGACAGTTTGGGAAAAAATGCAGGGAACAGCACAGGAAGCAGTACAACAAGTAGTACAACAAGCAGCACGCAGAGCGGTACGAGCCAGAGCAGCACCACTTCGGGGGCTTTGGATTACTCCGGTTGGTACGGTTATACCAATGCGGACGGCTCCGATTTAAAGTATCTGGAGAAGGGAACCGAGGTTTCCAAGTTTCAGAATGAAAACGGCGCCATTGACTGGGAGGCGGCGAAGAAGGACGGACTGGATTTTGTCATGATTCGAATCGCCTATGGCACCAAGGAAGACGCCTATTTTGATGAAAATGTCAAGGGAGCCCAGAAGGCCGGAATCAAGGTGGGAGCCTACCTTTGCTCTACCGCAAAAAATATGGACGATGCCTTGGCAGAGGCCAAGCTTACCGTAAAGAAGATTAAGCCCTATAAGTTTGAATATCCGGTGGCCTATGACCTGGAGGTCGGCTCCATGCTTTCCGACGGTCTTACGAAGGAAGGGCTTACCGCTATGACCAATGCCTATTGTAAGAAGGTGAAGGATGCGGGCTTTATTCCCATGGTCTATGCCAATAAAACCTGGCTGACCAAACACATGAATTTATCGGATTTGCCCTATGACGTGTGGTTTGCGGCCTATCCGTTGGATCGGGTGTATCGTCCGGTAGAGGGAAGTGCCACTACTATTTGGCAGTCCAGTGAGAAGGGTGTGGTACGAGGCATTAAAGGATTGGTTACTACGGAATTTTCCTGGAAGGCTTACGGCGGGGGCAACCCTTCTGAGAAAAATGCAGGAAACTCCGGCGGCACTTCCGGGAACAGCTCCCAAAATGGCGGGAATTCTTCCAATAATTCCTCCAATAACGGAAACTCCGGGAAGAACAGCAACAATTCCGGAGGCTCTTCCGGAAACAGCTCTTCCAATGGGGGCAATACAAGCCTGAATAAAGAAGAAAACAGTACCATCAGCACCGGCGGACCTGCAGCAGAATCTCAGTCTTCCGTGGAAAACGGTTGGGTGCAAAATACTCCCGGAAAGTGGCAGTATAAGGAAGGCGGAAAGGCTGTTACCGGTTGGAAAAAGGTATCGGATAAGTGGTACTTTATGAATTCCGACGGAAATATGCAGACCGGCTGGGTGAAGGATCAAAACAGCTGGTATTTCTTAGATGACCAGGGCGCAATGCGTAGCGGCTGGATCAAAGATAACGGAAACTGGTATTTTCTGAAGGATAGCGGGGCAATGGCCAAGAACTGGCAGAAGGTCTCCGGAAAATGGTATTGGCTTTCCGAGGACGGCGCAATGCGAACCGGCTGGAGAAATCTCAATAATGTATGGTATTATATGGAGGATTCCGGCGCGATGGTAGCGGATACCACGAGAAATATTAACGGCGTGGACTATCGTTTTGATGCCTCCGGTGCATGGCTTCCTTAAGAAGACAAAGCTTCCGGTGAGTAGTTTACAAAAGATAGAACAAAGCTTCCGATGAGCGGTTTTCCTAAAGATAATACAATACCCTACTATCGCCGATGAAGATAAGGGAAAGAAAGGCTTCTCTTAAGGAAATAAGACGTTTGAAGAAAGAGCATTAAATCCGAATGGAAATCATACGCTTAGAGCAAGAACGTACAATTCGAAAGGGAATAAAAAATAAGAAAGAGGATAATACTATGCTAAAGAAAAAAGATAGCTTTTTCAGAACAGCAGGAAAGAAGGCTCTGGTTTTGGGGCTGGCAATGTGTGCTCTATGGAGCATTCCCGCATTTGCGGAGGATAAGCCGGTAAGCCGTGTGCAAATCGACATCAGTCCCAGTGAGGATTTGGAGCTGGAATCCGGAAAGACCTATGCCAAGCCTGAGGCTGTGGCGATGGACAGCGGCTATGAGGTTTCCGGATTTTCCATTGACGGAAAGAATCAGGGCTCTCCCAAGAAGCCCTATACCTACACCATTTCCGTAAAGGCGGAGAGTGGAAATGTCTTTGATGACAATACCGTGGTGGAGGTTCGAGGTGCCTATGAGATGGCGGTAACCGAGAAATCCAAGAGCAGCATTAAGCTTAAGGCAAATGCCTATCCCTTCACGATTTTGAAGGAGCCCACAAACTTTACCCAGGACGGAACTTTGATTCGTTGGGGAAAGGTGGATTACGCTTCCGGTTATGATGTGGTTATTTATTACACCACCAAAAACGGAGATGACAAGGTAGCGAAGAAGTCCGTAAACGGTACCAGCATTAACGTGAAGTCCTATTCCGAAAACGGAAAGGAATTTGACCATATCGCCGTAAGAGCAAAGTATGACAAGAAGGATGATTTGGCTCAGTATATTGCGGATTCTCTGTATGTGGAGCCCTCCGGAGATGTGGACGGAGAGTATTCCGATGACGGCTACATTTTCAACCTGATTACCTTGAAGGCAAAGGGAATCAGCAAGGGAAGCTTTAAGGAATACAGTGCCAAGAAAAAGAAGAAGACTGCGGCAGAGAAGGCTAAGGATAATAAGAAGAGACCCTCCAATGACTACTATGGAAATTCCGAGGATGGTAGTAATGCTTCCGGCGGTCCCTCCGGTGCGGTTTTAGGCTGGAGACAGAACGGAGAAGACTGGTATTTTGAGGAGAACGGTCAGCTTTCCAAGGGGTGGAAGCAGATTAAAGACCGGTGGTATTTCTTCGATGAGGATGGGAAAATGCTTACCGGCTGGAGAAAGATTGGTGAGCAGTGGTATTATTTGGATCAAAATGCAGCAAGCGCAGGTGCGATGCTTAGTGGATGGGCATTTTTAAACAATCAGTGGTACTACTTGGAGCCAAAGGCCGAGGGACAGGGAAAGATGCTCACCGGCTGGCAGGAAATCAACGGACAGTGGTACTATTTCCAGCCGGAGAACGGTGCAATGCTCAGCGGATGGCAGAATATCGGAAATCAGTGGTACTTCCTGAATGTGAATAAGGAAGGTGTTCCCGCAGGCGCTATGCTGAAGGATACCGTACAGGATGGCTACACCATCAACGGGGAAGGTGTTCGGCAGTAAGCAAAGCGGTTTTGGAAGCATGCTGTTTGAGACAGATAGGGAAAATTCTTGCTTTCTATGAGGAAGGATTTGTAACCTTTGGAAGAGATAATCTGTCTTTATAGAAGAGACTATTTTCGATAGGTTTGCGGCCCTTATTGCAAAAGAGTATAGCTTGACGGTGGCAGCAAAGGAGAATTCAAGTTTTGCATGGCAAAGGAGTTAAAATGAAGAAAAAAGCTTTAGCAGTGGCATTGTTATTAAGTGGAACTTTGGCTTTCCACGGACAGGCTTTTGCGGATGAGTACAGTAACGGTACCATTCAGGGAGAAGCGCTTCCCAACGTGGTTCATGGCGTAAATCAGCAGGCTTCCGGAAGCCCCAAGGCGCCTTGGCAGGATGCTTCCTTAACCCAGGCGGCAAACAACGGTTCTACAGTTAGCAACAGTACTGCAAGTAACGGTACAGCAAGCAATAGCGCTGCTAATGCAGGAAGCGCCTCCGAGAGCAGTACCCAGGGCGCTACTACAAGCAACGCTCCTTTAAATGTGCAAAACGGCAGTACTACTCCAACTTACACCGACAGTACCATTGGCCTGGGCGGCGCCAGCATTACCATGATTAAGGGAGAGCAAAGCGGACAGCAGATTTCCATTGTAATTGAGAGCAATGACGGCAGCTTAATCGTGGTGGACGGTGGTTTAAAGACCAATGCTCCCTACCTTGCAAAATACATTAAGGACAGAGGGGGAAAGGTAGCAGCCTGGCTCCTTACCCATCCCCATGAAGACCATGTAGGCGCTCTTGCGGTAATTCTTGAGCAGCAGAAGAAGGAAGGTCATCCGGATTATTACAACATTGACCCGGGACAGATTTACTACGGTTTTCTGCCATTGGCTTACTATGAGCAGTATGAGCCTGCTCACCGTATTCCCATGATGAAGGAAATTATGGAAGACCTGGCCCAGTACGACAGTGCAAAGCGCCATGAAAGCTCCCCTGCAGGAACCAGCTTCACCTATGGCAATGTGGCAGTAGAGGTTTTGAATACCCCTTATTCCATTCCTATCGACACAGGAAACAATAGCTCCGTTTGCTATATGATTACCATTAACGGAAAGAAGCTTTTGATTACCGGAGACCTTCCCTATGAAGCGGCAGGGAAACTGATGGAAGAAAGAGGTGCCGATAAGCTTAAGGCGGATATCGTGCAGATGGCTCATCACGGACAGCACGGCGGATCCTTTGCCTTCTATAGTGCGGTACATCCCAGATACGCTTTATGGCCCAGCTCTCAGGAACTTTGGAACAAACGTAAGGATGCCTTCACTGAAGACCAGGAAAGCTATACCGTGGCTTTGACCAAATTCTGGATGAATAAGCTGGGTGTGGAGAAGAACTTCGTTATGGCGGATGGAAACTGGGTACTGAAGTAAGCCGGAAAAGCCCTGTGCCCATAAAGAAAAAGTTCTGTATTCTACAGAAATAGTTTTGTATCGTTGAAGAGAAAAAGCCTCGTATCCTTAGAGAAGACTTGCTTTTTTACCCAAGAATCTTTATACTTAAGAGAAAGTTTTTGGGGAAAGGATAAAAATATGGAACAGTGGAATGTAGAAGCTTTCAGAGATAGAGCTAAGAAGTTCACAGAAGATGCAAGAGCATTAAGCAATGATTTTCAATATGCCATTGGCTTAAGAGAGAAGCAGAAAGAAGGAGAAGATATGAAGAAAAAGATTTGTACCGTACTGGCCATCATCGGTGGAATCATCGCTTTTTGCGGATTGGCTTACGGCGTATATCGTTTGCTTGCTCCGGATTATCTGGAGGATTACGAGGACTACGATGATTTAGAGGATGAAGATTATCTGGAAGAGGAATAATCTTATTGCATAGTGCTTTGAGCGAAAGAAAAAGAGGCAGTAGCCTCTTTTTTTTATAGAACAAGTACTATAGATATACGATGCGCTATCTTCTTCATAATCTTTACAATACATAAAGTCCATGGCAGCTACTTAATCACGAAAACGCACCAAAAATGGTGCAAAAGAAAAATGCTTATGATATACTATGGAAAATAAGGAGGTCTTATGATAGGAGAAAATATTCGAAAGCTTAGACATACACAGGGACTTACCCAACCGGAGTTTGCGGAAAGAATAGGTGTTTCTCGCAATAGCTTAAGTCGATATGAAAATGGAAGTAGTCCTATTTCAACGGATATTATTGATCGGATTTGCCAAGCGTTTCAAGTTTCTTATAGAGAAATAGTAGGAGAAGAAAAGATGATTAATCCACTGGAAGAATACCAACTTAGCTCCAAAATAGATTTATTTAAAGAGCGGGCAGCATCTATTCTGGCCAGACTATATCATTTTCAAGATAAACATGCCATAGCATTTGATGATGAGAAAAATCCATGGGTTTTACTGGGAGATGATTTGTCTATGATTTTACAAGATAAAATCTATACTATTCAGAGTGTGGAAGAGCTGGAACGATATCAGGGATATTTGGATGGCATTGAAAGAATGTTGGATTTGGCGGAACAACAGGTGGTAGCGTGATGGAGCTTGAGTGTTTTAGTGAGGATGATTTTGCTCTTGCTATAAAACGAAATATTCGTGCACTGACAGTAGGAAAAATCCCCAGTGTAAAGCCTGAAGCTATTCTACTTGGGGGACAAAGCGGAGCGGGAAAAACGCTTCTTCATCGAATCAAGAAAGAGGAGTTTCAAGGGAATATTATCATTATTGATGGAGATTTATTTCGTTTTCAACATCCGAATTATGAGGAACTATATAAGCAATATGGTAAGGATGCTATACAATATACGAATGCATTTGCCGGGAAAATGGTGGAGGAACTCATCCTGGCTTTAAGCGAAAAGGGATATTCATTACTCATTGAAGGAACTTTAAGAAATCCTGAGGTTCCTAAAAAAACTGCGAAGCTTTTGAAATCAAGAAAATATCATGTTTCTTTAGTAATCATGGCATGTAAGCCGGAACTTTCCCATCTCAGTACACTAATCCGTTATGAGGAAATGTATAGTATTGATAAATTTCGGGCGAGAGCAACAGAAAGGGCAATCCATGATGAAATAGTTCAACACTTAGTGGAAAATCTTAAAACATTGGAACAAGAAAAAATCTTTGAAAAAATTCAGGTGTATCAAAGAGACTCTTCTTGTATTTATGATTCAGAGATAGACTCAGGTGAAGCGGCGCAAAAGGTAAAGGAAATCCTATTTGGACAATGGAGTTTGTTCGAAAAGGAAATGCTTAAGTCGGAAGAAGAAAGATTAAAAGAATTACAGGAACGAAATAGTAATACAGGAGAAGAGTAGAGGAGCTTTCCTTTCAGAAAGGGTCAGCAAAAAGAGGTCAGGAGATATGGAAAAAAATACTTTGGATATGATGGCACAGGAGAATGCAAGTTCGATGGGGCAAAAAGCAGGAAGAGTGGAGGAGGCTACCATTCCACAGGAAAAGCACTGGTGCCAAAATCAGGATCGTTGCGGCGGCTGCTTTTATCAGGAAATCCCCTATGAAGAGGAAGTGGCGAAAAAGGAGCAAGAGATTCGAGACTTATTTAATCCGGTGATTCAGGGAGACTATCTTTTTGAGGGTATCATTTCCTCTCCAAAGAAGGAGGCCTATCGGAATAAGATGGAATTTTCCTTTGGGGATCAGGAAAAGGATGGCCCCCTTTGCTTGGGCTTGCACCAAAAAAGAAGCTTCTTCAACATTTTAAACACGGAAGACTGTCGCCTGCCCCATCCGGATATGGGAGAGATTTTATTAGCTACAAGGCTGTATTTTCAAGAGCAGGGACTTGGCTATTATCACAAAAAGCGCCATGAGGGATACCTTCGGCATCTCTTAATCAGAAGGGCGGAGAAGACGGGAGAGATTTTGCTCTCTCTGGTGCATAGTACCCAGCTTCCTAGGGAAGAGGAAGAGAAGATTTTAAGCGGCTGGAGAGATAGGCTTCTTTCCTTGGAAAAGGAAGGAAAGTTGGAAGGAAGCTATGCGGGCATTTTACATACGAAAAATGACAGCTTGGCGGATGCGGTAATTAACGACGGAACAGAGGCGCTCTACGGAAAAGACTATTTTTACGAGGAGCTACTTGGTTTAAACTTTAAAATCACACCATTTTCCTTCTTCCAAACCAATACTCTAGGTGCAGAAAAGCTCTATGCCAAGGTACAGGAGTACTCCAGCTTTTCCGAAAATGCAGAGGAAAAGCCTGTGATTTACGACCTTTATTCAGGAACCGGCACCATTACCCAGCTGATGAGTAAGGTGGCAAAGCAGGCAATCGGGGTGGAAATCGTGGAAGAGGCAGTGGAAGCCGCCAAGGAAAATGCCAAGGAAAATCAGGTGGAGAACTGTATTTTCTATGCTGGAGATGTGCTGAAGGTGCTGGAAGCAGGGCAGGGGGAGACGGAACTTCCCTATCCGGACTTTATTATTGTGGATCCTCCAAGAGACGGAATGCATAAGAAGGCCTTGGAAAAAATCATTTCCTACGGAGTGAAGCGACTGGTCTATGTGGCTTGTAAGCCAAAGAGCCTGGCAAGAGACTTGGAAGCTTTACAAAATGACGGATATAAGGTACAAAAGTTATGTGCTGTAGATATGTTTCCCAGAACCAATAATTGCGAGGTGGTGGCGTTGTTGGAGAAAGAGGAATCGTAGTTTGTATATATAGTAGTAAGGAGAGAAAAGGTGTTAAAAAGAATTTTAAATATTTCATTGGCTTATGTTGGAGTTGTTATCGGTGCCGGATTATCCTCCGGTCAGGACTTGATGCAATACTTTGTCAGTTTTGGTAAGTGGGGGATTATAGGAACCATTGTTCTTGGTATCATAAGTGTAGTTTTTGGTAAAATTATCATTACGCTAGGCAGTTATTTCCGATCTAATGATCACTCTGAAGTTCTTTCACAAATAGCCGGACCGATTACGAATAAAATCCTTGATATAGCTTTAATCGTTTCTTGCTTTGTAGTCGGTTTTGTTATGATTGCCGGAGCCGGTTCAAACCTTAATCAGCAGTTCGGTCTCCCATTTTGGGCAGGAGGATTGTTGTGTGCTGCACTAATAATCATTGTCAGCTTTCTTGATTTCGAAAAAATTACTGGTGTACTTGGAATATTTACACCCATAGTTTTTATCATGATTATAATTATTGCAGTCCACACTTTTACAAATCGGAGCTTTGATTTCGATGAATTAGAAGCAATTTCAGCCACAATCCCTAGTCCAATGCCAAATGTATGGATTTCTTTACTAAATTATTTTGCACTTGCGGTAATGACGGCAGTCCCCATGGCTTTTGTACTAGGCGGATCCATTATGAGGATTGGTGTGGCAGAGAAAAGCGGTATTTTGGGCGGTCTTGGTGTTAGCATTATTATTACTGTTGTAACTTGTGTCTTATATGCAAATGTTAAACTAGCTTCTACAGTTGATATGCCCATGTTAGCAATCGCTGAACAGATTCACCCCATTTTTTCGCTAATATATGCTTTTGTCATCTATGGGCTAATTTTTAATACAGCTTTCAGCTTATTCTATGCATTGGCAAAACGCTTCTCTTCCGACAATCCTAAGCGTTTCTATCCCATTTTGATTGGTACTGTAGTAATAGGATATGCGTTATCCTTTATGGGCTTTAAAGAATTAGTGTCTATTATGTATCCAATTTTGGGATATATTGGCTTTGTGATGCTTGCGATATTAACTGTTGCATGGATAAAAGAAAAATCAAATATAAAAGGCGAGAAATTTTTAAGACGTAAAATGATACGATTGATTACTAAGAAATATGATGATAATCAAGATTATACAATTAAAGATAAAGAAAAATTTCATCAGCTGGGCGAAGATTCAATTGTTGATACGCAGAGTATTAAGAGTGATATTAAGGATCTTATTAAAGAGGAATTTAACGATGATACAAGATAAATGATGGAGGGTTTTGTGCGTTGAGTATGGTTTTTTCATACTCTCTAAAAATGCAGCAATACGCAAAAATTTTATGAGTATAATTGATTTGATCCACGAATAGAGTACAATTAACTCGTTATAAAAATGCGTATTGCCGCAATAATTTTACAAATATAAAGGCACGAGATGATTATTGAACGTAAGATTTACATAGAAGATTTCTTATTAGATCCGGAATCGTTAGAAAAATAAGAAAATAAAAGATGAGTAATAAATTGTATCCTCAATCAAGCAACGAGCTTGAAACTTTGTGTTCCCATACTAGCGACAATGAACAGGAGTTTCACGATTCACCCGAAGAGTATTTCATGCGGGGCTAGCTTCCGATAATCGGGCTTGTCACGCTGCTCTTGTTTCACTGAGATCATATGATTCAAGATAATACTACCGGGGCGT
>CAUTXF010000002.1:0-132268 GCA_963542215.1 uncultured Oribacterium sp.
GCTGATTACCAAGAACAGGTAAAGAAAAGCTACAACTTAATAATACGAGGAGGTAGAGGATGGAGAATAAGGGAAGACCAAAGAATTTTATGAAAACCTTAGGAAGAATCATGAAGGACTTATTTTCCTTTTATCCCAAACTTCTTCCTCTTACCCTTTTGTTTATTGTAATCAATGCGGCAGTAACTTCTATACCGGCTATTTTTCAGCAAAAAATTATCAGTTTGATTGAGACGGTTTATAAGGAGGGAAACTGGGATGCGGTATCTTCCGATATTTTAAAACTGGTTTGTATTTTACTGGTATTTTATACTATCTCACTGTTTTGTGCCTATTGCTACAATATGAACATGGCGACTATTACCCAGGGATCTTTAAAACAGTATCGACAGAAACTCTTTAATCATATGCAGGATCTGCCGATTGCCTTTTTCGACCAAAACAAAACCGGGGATATCATGAGTCATTATACCAATGACATTGATGCCATGAGACAGTTTATCTCTATCTGTATTCCTCAGGCCATTTCTTCCTTGATTACAGTGATTACGGTAGTTTCCATCATGCTGTATTACTCCCTTTGGCTTAGTCTTATGGTGCTTTTAGGCTCCTTCATTATGCTTCGAATCATTAAGGTAATTGGAGGAAAGTCCAGCTATTACTTTGTTCGTCAACAGGAGGAGCTGGCTCGTTCCGAAGGCTTTATTCAGGAAATGATGAATGGACAGAAGGTGGTTAAGGTCTTTAACCATGAGGAGAAGAGTATACAGGATTTTGACCGCTATAATGATGAACTGTTCCGGGTTTCCAACGAAGCCAACCGTTACTCCAATGTGATTATGCCGATCTTAAACAATATCGGAAATATCCTTTATGTTTTGGTGGCTATTGTGGGAGGCGCACTTTTGGCCTTCCATGTACCGAACATTTCCATTTCCGGATTAGGCTTAAGCATTGCCATTGTCATCCCCTTTCTGAATATGACCAAGCAGTTTGCCGGGGTAATAGGGCAGATTTCCTCCGAAGTCAATGCCGTGGTTATGGGGGTTGCCGGTGCGGATCGGGTTTATCAAATGATTGATGAAGAGGTGGAAGAGGATGAAGGAAAAGTTTGTCTTGTAAATTGCTCCCATGAAGGAGATCGTTTGGTAGAAAGCAATAAGAGAACAGAGCTCTGGGCCTGGAAGAGCATTTTACCGGACGGAAGCATTTCCCTGAAAGAACTGAAAGGGGATATGGAATTAAAGGGAGTAGACTTCTCTTATGATGGAAAACGTACAATATTAAAGAATATTGATGTCTTTGCAAGACCGGGAGAAAAAGTAGCCTTTGTAGGCGCTACCGGGGCAGGAAAAACCACCATTACCAACCTTTTGAACCGCTTTTATGATATTCAAAGAGGAGAAATTATCTATGACGGCATCAATATCCGGGATATTGCCATTTCGGATTTAAGGAGATCTATTGCTGTTATCCTACAGGATACCGTACTCTTTTCCGGAACCGTAATGGAAAATATCCGTTACGGAAAGCTGGATGCTTCTGACGAAGAGTGTATTGCGGCGGCAAAGCTTGCGGGAGCGGATGATTTTATTACAAGGCTCCCTAAGGGTTACGATACAGAATTAAGTGCAAATGGGGGTAATCTTTCTCAGGGGCAGAGACAGCTCTTATCCATTGCCAGGGCAGCGGTAAATGATCCCCCTGTTCTCATCATGGATGAAGCTACCAGCTCCATTGATACCAGAACGGAGGCTATTGTTCAAAAGGGTATGGATGCTTTAATGGCAGGAAGAACCGTTTTTGTCATTGCTCATAGACTTTCCACAGTCCAAAACTCTGATGTCATCATGGTTTTGGAGCAGGGAGAAATTATTGAACGAGGCAGTCATAAGGATTTGATTGCCGCAAAAGGAAAGTACTATCAACTTTATACCGGAGCCTTTGAGTTGGAGTAAGCTTACAGTTACTGTAGCTTTAGAGCGAAATAAGCTTGAAGTTTTTGTACCATGGAATCGGAATAAGCTTGTATTTCGCTCTTGCCATGGAGAAAGAAGCTGTGCTATACTGCGGGAGATGCCACAATAGCACAGTCGGTAGTGCATCTGATTCGTAATCAGAAGGTCACCAGTTCAAGTCTGGTTTGTGGCCTCTCTTTAGCGGGGAAGCAGAGTAGGCTTCCCTGCTTTTTTATTCTTAACAAGTGGCTCAGGCGAAGCTTGAGACATCTTGTTCATAACGAGTATCGATCGCAAAGCGTGTGATATCTCGTTTCATTGATGATTTTTTTTGCGTAAAACGGTCGATAGATAAAATAGGGAGTTGAAAAAGATATGGAAGTGCAGGGAAAGGAAGAAAAGAAAACAAGCATAGAGTCGGAGCCTTCTAAAGCAAAGGAAAAGCAGAACTTGGCGAATGAGAATAGTTCACCGGAAGGGGAGAAGAGAAAGGAACAAAAGAGAGTCCTTATCATTCTTCTTCTGGTATGTCTGATGGCTGCTTTATCTTTTTTTCTTCCAAAGGCTTTTGCTAAAAAGGATGCCAGAAAAGTACAGATTTTAAAAAACGGAATTGTTCTGATTGAAAAAAATCTCTCGGAAAACAGCAAAATTTTGATTATGGATAACGAGGCCAGAGAAGTGGACTTTAAGGAAAATCTGGCATCCCTTTCCGAAGATGAGGTAAATCCTGCAAAACATGAGGTGAATTTTATAGAAGTTAAGGATGGAAAGGTACTTTGTACCGAATCTAACTGTAATAATCAAATCTGTGTACGGACCCCGGCCATCAGTGAGGAAAATCCGGACCTACCTATTGTTTGTCTGCCCCATGGCCTAATTATTCAAATTATTACAAAATCCTAACATTTCCCCGGATTAGCTTACAAATCTTATTTCGAACTTGCGAAAAGAGAAGCTATGCTTTATCATGCAGAGGTATCGTTTTATTAAAAAAGGAAAAGAAAATGAAGAAGAATTGGAAAATTTTAGTAGTGAACTCTATTTGTCTGATTTCTCTTTTTTCTGCCATCCCGGCTTATGCAGGTCGTTGGCAGAAGGGAAACGGCAAGAACAGCAATAAATGGTGGTACAATCATCAGGATGGAACCTATCCCAAGTCTACCTGGGCTTGGATTGACGGTAACGGAGACGGCATTGCGGAATGCTATTATTTTGATGCTAACGGATGGTTAAAGTCCAACACCACAGTAGAAGGCTATAAGGTGGATACTACCGGTGCCTGGCTTAAGGATGGTGTTGTGCAGGTGAAGGCTATCGGGGAAGTAGGAGTCTATACCAACGGCAAGAGTGAATCCAGCTCCGGAACCATTGATGTGATGGGTTCTGATTTGGATTTAGGAACTGCAGTTTCCGATCAGGAAAACCAGAAGCCTTCTGTGGAGAAGAAGAGCTCTGGGACCAAGAAGTCCGGTGAAAAGGAAGAAAAGAAGAGTGGGCAGGATGTGCTGGAGGTTTCCGGATCTTATTCCGGACCTGTAGTGGAAGGGGACAGCAATCTTGCAACGGAAAAACCGGCTAAGAATAAGGCTGAGAATTTCAGTGGAAATGTTGGAAACAGTGCACAGGATTTAAAGAAGTCCGAGGCAACGGAGTTAATCAGTTATGCCCGTTCCTTCATTGCAGTACTTCCCTATAAGGTGGCAGGAACTTCTCTTAGTACCGGTGCGGATTGTTCCGGGTTTACCCAGGAGGTATTTAAGAAATTCGGTATTTCCATCCCCAGAGATTCCCGTTCCCAGTATGCTTCTGCGCAGAAGATTTCCGCGGAAGAGTTACAGCCCGGTGATTTAGTATTTTATGGTTCCTCCCCAAGTACCATTTATCATGTGGGCATTTATTCCGGAAACGGAACCATTATCCACTGTACAAGAACCGGTGACTTTGTTCGAGAGCACGATGTTTTCTACAAGAAGCCATACGGATACGGAAGATATACAAAATAATTTTCTTTTCTTCAATCCTATAGATAAAAAAACAGCAAAAAGATCGATAGATTCGGCTCATACGGATTTATCGGTCTTTTTTTCATGTTTGAAACTTTCTGACATTTTTTCAGTTTCATTTCAGTAAGCCTTTCTATACTGGGGCTATCTCAAAAAGAAAGGAGATGTTGAAATTGAAAAAGCAGAACATATTCAAAAGATTTGAGAAAAAATATTTATTGACCAAAAATCAATATGAAAGACTTTCAGAAAAGCTTCAGGGGAAAATACTGGAAGACGCCTATCCGCACTACAGTATTTACAGTTTGTACTTTGATAACGATAGCTTCTCCTCTGTCAGAAAATCTATAGAAAAGCCAAAGTATAAAGAAAAGTTGAGACTTCGGTCCTATGGCCTACCCGATCAAGATAAGGAATTGTTTTTGGAACTGAAGAAAAAATATCAAGGAGTAGTATATAAAAGAAGAATTTCTCTTTCTTACCAGGAAGCGGAGAATTATCTATTCCGTAAGATTCCTCCAAAGGAGGATAGCCAAATCTTCCGGGAAATTGATTACAGCAGAAAGAAGGAGGCGCTGGAGCCGAAGGTCATGATTCGTTACGATCGGGATGCTTATATGGGAAAGGAAGACTCGGAATTTCGAATCACTTTTGATCGAAATATTCGAGGCTATGCTTTACAGGGAAGCTTAGACAGGGAAGAGGATGGCTTTACGCTTCTACAAAACGGAGAAGTTCTTATGGAAGTGAAAAGCAGCGGTGTTCTTCCCCTATGGTTTAGCCAAATCCTATCCGAGGAATCCATCTTTATGGGGAATTTTTCCAAATACGGAAATTATTATAAGAGTGTTATCTTCCCGAATTTGAACTTAGGAATAGAAGAAAAACAAAAGGAGATTTGTACAGTAAGATTCTCCGATTCGGAGAAATGGGAGAAGCATCCTTTAGAGCAAAAGTCTTTAGGCAGAATGGAGGCAGTATGTTAGAAAGCATTTTAACAGGAAGCTTAAGTCCCGAGGTATTCCTGATTTGTTTGGGGGCATCCATCATATATGGCTTGGTGATAGCCTTTTGCCACAGCTTTAAAAATAAAAGTTCCTCCAATCTATTTGTGGCCTTGGCTTTACTCCCGGCTATGGTACAAACCGTTATCATGCTGGTAAACGGAAATGTAGGAACGGGAGTTGCGGTGGCAGGAGCATTTTCTCTGGTGAGATTCCGATCTGCACCGGGAAATGCCAAGGAAATTACGGCAATCTTCTTGGCTATGGCGGTGGGACTTGCCTGCGGCATCGGCTACATTGCCCTGGGAGGCATTTTGGCCGTCAGCCTGAGCCTATTATCTATCCTATTTCAAAATGGCATTTTCCAAAATTGGGGGAAGAAAGATCGTTACTTAAAGATTACCATGCCGGAAAATCTGGATTATGAAGAGGTTTTTCAAGACATTTTCAAAGAATATACCGCGGTTTCCGACTTATTGCAGGTAAAGACCGTAAATCTGGGTTCTTTGTTCGAACTGCAGTATAAGGTACAGCTGAAATCCGATAAAAAAGAAAAAGATTTCTTAGACGCCTTGAGAGTTCGTAACGGCAATCTGGAGCTATATCTGGCACGCAGTATGGATGAGCGGGCAAGTTTATAACATGGAATTCTAAATTCTTAGTTGTCCTTTTTGGGAACAAGAAAAGGGCAATGAGAAAAAGAAATTTCTAAAAAAATAGAAGAGAAGCAAGAGAAAGTAAGAAAAAAGAGAAAGTAAAAGAGAAAAAAGCAGAAGAACAGTAAAATTTCACACAGCGTGAAAAAGGAAGGAGTAAAGAAAATGAAAAAAGATGAGTTAAACAAGAATCACTTTGCGAAGGACAAGAGAAAGGATGAGAAGAAAATGAAGGTAAATTACAATAAGCTTGCGGCTTTGGCTTTAGGACTGGGATTAAGTACCGTTATGGTAGCCTGCGGTAGTACAGCTAATGCGGCACAGAATAAGGCAGTAAGCAATGCAAGTAATACACAGAATACAAGTCAAAAGCCAGCAGAGAAGTCTACAGGAAGTGAAACGAAGATTACCGTGGAAAACGGAGAGATTAAAAGTAGTGGAAACGACGTAAGTATAAATGGAAAAACCATTACCATTTCCTCTGCGGGAAACTATAGACTTTCCGGTACTTTGGAAGACGGGCAGGTGGTGATTGCCGCAGGAGATACTCATAAGGTGAATCTGATTATGGATAATTTTAGTATCAGTAATAAAGAAACGGCTCCTATTTATGTAAAGACTTCAGGAGATTTTACGCTGACCTTGGCGGAGAATTCCAAGAACTCCGTGCAGGATCTTAGAGCGGCCAATACAAGCGAGGATAGCGATTCCAATTCTTCCGGTGGTAAGACAGAGGATATTCCGGATGCGGCGATTTACAGTAAATCCGACTTGATTTTAAGTGGAAGCGGTAGCCTGGAGGTGAAGGGAAACTATGAGGACGGAATTCACGGTAAAGACAGCTTAACGATTGAAGGCGGAAACTATACTGTTGAGGCTACAAAGCATGGCATTAATGGTAAGGACAACCTGACCATCAATGATGGAAGCTTTAGCATTACTGCGGGACAGGATGGCTTTAATACCAATGGGGATATGACCGTATCTGCCGGAAACTTCAAGATTTCCGCATCTGATGACGGTATGCATGCAGACGGTAAACTGCTAGTAAAAGAAGGAACTGTAAATATCGAGAACTCCAACGAGGGACTGGAGGGATCCTCCATCGATATTAATGGCGGCACAATTACCGTAAAATCTCAGGATGATGGCTTAAATGCAGCCAGCGATAGCAACTCCGGCAACGAATTTGCTGCACAGGAAGGCGTATATATCAATATCAATGGCGGTACTGTTCGGGTAAATGCAGGAGGGGACGGTCTGGACTCCAACGGAGATTTAAACATTAGCGGCGGTACTCTTATTGTGGATGGTGCCGGACACGGAAACGGACCTTTAGACTATAATGGCACAGGAACCATTACCGGTGGTACCGTTGTGGTAGCCGGAAACAACGAAATGTTCCAGACCTTTGACGGAAATAGCTCTACCCAGGCTTTTGTAGTGGATTATCTAAGTAACAATCAAAATGCCGGAGCGGCAATTAAATTGAGCGACAGTAATGGAAAGGAAATATTCAATGTTTCCGATTTGCAAAACAGCTACGGCGTAGTCCTTTTCTCCTCTCCGGATCTTAGCAATAATCAGAGCTATAAACTTTCCATAGGAGATACTACTGAGGAAGTTACCGTAAGTTCTATTGCCAATACTATTGGAAATGGAAATGCCATGGGCGGCGGAATGGGTCATGGTGCACCCCCAAGCGGAGGCTTTAACGGCGGCCAAAACGGCGGAGGCCCACAGGGAGGTCCTCCAAGTGGAGGCTTTAATGACGGCCAAAACGGTATGCAGGGTATGCCCGGTGGTATGAATGATAATCAAGGAGGGCAAGGTAGCAGAGGTCGAGGTGGCCGGAACGGCGGTCAGGGAATGCCCGGCGGAATGGGGCAAGGCGGCATGAACGATGGTCAAGACAGACAAGGTGGCCGAGGTCAAGGGAGTCAGAACGGGAATCAGGGAAGACAAGGTGGCAAAGGCCAAGGCGGTATGAACGGCCAGCAGGGTATGCCCGGAGATAGAAGCGGATTCTCCGGTGGGGATGGCAACAACTTCCCCGGCAATCCCCCCAGCGACAATGGTATGGGCATGCCTCCAATGAATAATGGTAATCAAGACATGCCTTCAATGAATAATGGTAATCATGGAATGCCCGGAGGTAGAGGTCAGGCTGGTATGAATGGTGAGCAGGGAATGCCCGGTAGCAGAAATCAGGCAGGGAAGAACCGCCAGCAGGGAAAATCCTCAAATGGAAATTCTAAGAACAACTCCGCGAGAACAAATAAGAGTCAGAGTAAGCAGAACAATTCAGCAGGAGCAAACAAAAGTCAGGGAAATACGAAAGCTCCAAATCAGAGTGATGCCGCAAGTGGAGCTACCAAGCAATAAGGTAAAAGCATAGTAGGAGAGATGAAGCAGTTATTGTATCTTGGTTATGAATCAGCCGGTACAACAATTAAATAACTTAGGGAGATAAATTCTATTTTTCCTTTACAAGTTTTTCTGAATTGGATATGATGTTATGGATTGTATCAAGAGATTTCAGAAGAAAAAGGAAAGGGAATCTATGTATTTATCCTCTATGAAGAAAGAAACAAAAAAGACTAAGAAGGTGTTTGCAGGCATCCTGTTCCTTAGTCTTTTTTGCCTGTCTTTGATATTTACCACTTTTGCCGGTCCCGGGGAGCTTTATCAGAAAAAGCTGGAAAATCAAAGTTTGGATAAAAATAATGATAGTGAACTTCGCATTGGGAAGAAACTTTTCCAAACAGAGGTGGGAAAGAAGGAGGAGCAGCTCCTTGTAATGTTGGATCATGAATTAAGCCTTTGGAACAAGGGGGAAGATCGCTATTATTTACAGTGGAAGACTTATAACGGCTATGGCAGAAACGGTCTGAAAGAAGGAACGGAAAGAAAGGAAGGAGATGGAACCACTCCTTTAGGCGCTTATCCGATTTCCTTTGCCTTCGGCTTTCCAAGTTCTGTGAATACCAAGCTTCCTTATAAGCAGATTCAAAAAACTTCGTACTGGTCCGGGGAAAAAAATACCTACAATACCTGGGTGGAAAGCCCGACAAAGATTGCCGGGGAAAGATTATTCTCTTATAAGATTTGCTATGATAAGGCATTGGCTATCGGCTTTAATCAAAACCCGGTAGTTTTTGGTAGAGGCTCTGCTATTTTCATACATATCAAGGCACCGGATACCTGGGAGAGTTCCGGTTGTATTACGATTAGTAAAGAAGCCATGGAAGAGATGCTTCCGTTACTTAAAGAAAAGCTCAGTATTATTACTGTGCAAAAAGAGGAAGAACTTCAAAAATATTAAAAACTCTAAAGACTTTTAATCTTTTCTAAAAGAGTCTTGGCATATTCCAAGTTGTCTTCATCTGTGTTACTGTGCTTTAAAAGATTCTATAAACCGGTTTAGTGCCTTGCGGGAGAGAGTCCTATAGAAAGTAATCCTATGGAAGAAAGTCCTATGGAAGGGAATCCAAAGCGTTGAAGGAGGAGAAATGGATAACAAGAAGAAACGATTGATTCGAGACTATATCTACATGATTATAGGCTCTCTTTTGATTTCCATTGCTTCTAAAAATATTTATGATCCTGCAGGATTAATTATCGGAGGCGTTTCCGGAATTTCCATTATTCTTCGGCATCTTTTTGGCTTACCCTTATGGCTAAGCAATACAGTTATCAATATTCCTCTTTTTGGACTGGGCTACATTACAAAGGGATGGAAATTTATTGCCAGAACTATTTTTGCTACTATGCTCTGCTCTTTGATTTTGTACTTGCTTCCGGATTATACTTTGATTCCTACGGATGATTTGTTCTTGGCTTCTGTAATGGGAGCAATTCTAATGGGGATAGGCTGTGGATTGGTATTTGCCGCATCCAGTACTACAGGCGGTACAGATTTGATGGCGGCAATTATTCAAACCAAATTTAAACACATTTCTATACCAAAGCTTTTACAGTTCTGTGACGGTGCTGTAGTACTTTGGGGATTGCAGCTCTTTGGGGTGACGAAAGCTTGCTATGCTATCGTTTCCGTTTATGTTTTTACCAAGCTTTGTGATTCCTTTATTGACGGTATGCACTTTGCCAAGGCGGTTACCATCATTTCCAACAAGGGAGAAGAGATTTCTCAATGGATTATGAAAGAGCTGGAACGAGGTGTTACCGGTATTGATGCGAAGGGAATGTATACCAGACAGGGAATTACCATGCTATACTGTGTGCTGAGTCCCAGAGAGGTGACCAGATTGAAGGACCAGGTTTATAGTATGGATGATAAAGCATTCTTTATCATTTCCGATGTGCGAGAAGTACATGGCGAGGGTTTTATCAATCATAATGAAGATTAAAAGTATTACCATTCGTAAATCCAAAAATATTGTATTGCTTATCTTGGCAGGATTGGTGCTTCTATCCTGCCTTTTTCAGTATCCGGATTTTTCTTATCTTATGAGTTTTCCTGTAGAGAAGTATTTCTCCATACTTTCCATTCTGCTTCTATCCGTGTATTTGATGGAAAGCCAATATTTGCATCATTTGGTGTACAAGCAGTTAAACCGCAGTAAAACAAGAAAAGGCTTATCCCGCAGACTGATTTTCTTTAGCTTTCTATTTTCTACCTTTTTTGGAGATACTTTGAGTCTGTTTGTGATGATTCCCATCACATTGGACAGCCTGGGAAAAGAAAAGAATTGTAAATATCTTTTGGTGCATACTCTGGTTCTACAGGTTTTAGCCGGAGAGATCGGAAGTTTTCTCTTTCCTTACACCAGCCTTTCTTCCCTATATTTGTTTTTGGAATATGGCTATAGCTTTCTGTCCTTCTTACGGATTAGCTTTATCTTCTTCCTTTTTGGAGGAATCTTTTTGCTTCCCTATGTACTGATTTTAAAAGAGGAAGAAAATAACGTATTTCAGGGGAATTTCAGGGAAAGCAGATTGGACACCAATTCCCTGCTTCATTTTTTTGTGTTTTCCATTTTTATTTTTTTATCCTATCTAAGGATTCTTCCGATTCTTTTGCTCTTCCCCATTCTTAGCTTTTATACGCTTATCTTTCGAAGAAGAATTTTCTTAAAGCTGGATGGCTTTTTATTTCTCTTTTTGTTTTTGATTTTATTGCTAAAGGAAAGCACTTATCATAGTGCGCTTCTCAGCCAACTATTTGGCGAATGGATTTTAGGCCATGAAACAAGTCGAGGATTTATTTTGTCGGAAATATTCACAAGACTTCCGGCCAGTGTCCTTTTGTCTTCCTTTAGTACGAAGGGAAGACAATTGATTGTGGCTTCCATCTTATCCACAATTCATCCTTTTGCATGGAATTACAGCAGTATTATGGCTATTGTTTTCTTGCGAAGAGCTAAGCTTGTGAATCTGAAGCTTTTCCTTCTGCATTATCTTATTGTGCATGGGCAAATGCTGATTATTCTGCTGTTTTTGGCCTTTTTTACCGGGAATTTTTAGGAGAGATCATGAAGTATTATTTTGCCCCATTGGAGTCCATTACAGGCTATCCCCTTAGGAATGCTCATAGAGCCTTGTTTCCGGAAACGGATAAATATTTTAGTCCCTTTATTTCTTCCAATGAAGAGGGGCATTATACCGGAAGAATTGAACGGGATTGTGCAGTAGAGAACAATAATAGCTTAGTGCTGATTCCCCAAATTATGGGAAATCGTCCGGAATTTGTTCATGCGACTATGGAATATCTGGAGGGCTTGGGATATCAAGAGTGTAATTTAAATCTGGGCTGTCCCAGCGGAACCGTGGTGGCTAAGGGGAAAGGCTCCGGCATGCTTAGAAATCCGATGGTATTGGAAGACTTCTTTCAAGAGCTTTTTTCCTTGCTGAAGAATTCGAAAATGAGGGTCTCCATAAAGACAAGAATAGGTTTAAATACAGAAGGAGAATGGGAAGAGCTTTTTGAGGTATTCAATCATTTTCCTTTTTCGGAAATCATCGTTCATCCCAGAACCCAAAAGCAACATTATTCCGGCCGAGTAAATTTACCTTGTTTTCAAAATATTTGTAAATGCTCCAAGCTTCCCCTTGTGTATAACGGAGATGTGGAAACAGGGGAGGATATTTTGTTTCTACAGGAAAAGTTTCCCCGGATTCAGGGGATAATGTGCGGACGAGGACTCCTGTCCAATCCGGCTCTTTTTCGGGAGGCTCGAGGCGGAAAGGTTTTGGAGGAAGGAGAGTTCAGGGACTTTCTCAGTTTGGTGGAAGAGAATTTTGCCAAAGAAATCCAAGGAGAAAGAAATATATTGGCAAAGTACAAAGAATTTTGGAGCTATTTTGCCAAGTCCTACCAGGGCGGAGAAAAGGGCTTAAAGGAGATTCGAAAGGCTAAAAATTTGGCGGAATACAAGGCGGCCAAATATCGCTTTTTTGCAGAAAGCCATTTTCAAGTAAGGGAGGGATTAAGCCTATGCTTTTAGAGTATCCTCTTTTTTATCCGGATTTTGCCTGTATAGGGAAGGCTTGTAAAGACAGCTGTTGCAAAGACTGGTTAATTGACATTGATTTTGATACTGCGGAAAAATATCAAAAAATGGGCGGTGCTTTAGGAGAGAAGCTTAGAAAGAAGCTCCATAAGAAGGAGGGCGAATTTTATTTTGAGGTGGAGAAGGATGGAAGATGTCCATTTCTTCAGAAGGACGGTCTTTGTGAAATCCAGAGAGAAAGGGGAGAAGAGGAGCTTTCCAAGGTCTGCGATGCTTATCCCAGAAAGGAATATATTGTTCATCCTTATATGCAGCTGGATCTGCATTTATCCTGTGAAGAGGCAGCTAAGGCTATTCTGTCCTGGAAAGGGGAACTGATTCGAGAAGAGGTGGAGGATGAAAGGCTTTCTGAAAAGGAGAATATTTCGGAAAACAGCACTGAGGAAAGTGGGCACAATGAGCTTTTGGTTTCTCTTTTGGCTTTTCGCCAAAGTCTTTGGGAGGCCTTACCCGACTTTCCTAAGGATATTCATGGATTTTTTGCGGAGCTGAAAACGGTATTTTTACAGGGAGAAGAGCTTTTGTTTTATGAAAATACAGCTTTTCCCTATTGTAAAGAATTGGAAGCCTTGGAAAACGGATTAACGGAGCCGTTTTTTTCAGAGGAAAGCTTTAGAGAATATTGTAAAATGAATGAGAAAATTCAAGGGAGAGGCGAAATGTGGAAGAGTTTTCTGACAATTTTTCATAGGGCGGAAAAGGATTTGCAGAATAAAATGCAAAGCTTTTACAAAGAAAGAGAAAAGCTATATTTGGAAGAGTTTTGCAGATATTACACTTTTCGCTACTTAATGACAGGGTTAAAGAAAAAATCCATTTTGCCTTTATTTCATCTTATCAGAAAGTGTATTCTTTGGATGTTTTATACGGATTCTCTCTTACAATATTATGCAAAGGAAGAGGAAAAAAAGCTTTTCTTCTTTGGGGAGGAAAAGGCCTTTTTCAGGGTAGCGGTATTCTTTTCCAAAGAGGTGGAACACCAAAAAAAGAATATGGATTTATTTCTGGAATAAAGAATAAAAAAACAGATGCAAAAATTCCAAAAAGCAGTATAATAGCTTTTTTGTTGTAGGGGATTTGGCGTGGATTTCATGCAAAATGAATCTTCCGAAAAGAGCTTTTTTAATAATGTGGCAGCTTAGTAAAAAAATAGGAGGGAAAGATGGACAAGATCGGTTTTGATAATGAGCAGTATTTAAAAACCCAGTCAGAGCATATCAAGGAAAGAATTGCGAAGTTCGGCGGGAAGCTATATCTGGAATTTGGCGGAAAACTCTTTGACGACTATCATGCCAGCAGAGTATTGCCTGGATTCCATCCGGACAGTAAGATCCGGATGCTGGGAGAGCTTAAGGATGATGCGGAAATCGTGATTGCTATCCATGCCGGTGATATAGAGAAGAATAAGGTTAGAGGCGATTTGGGCATTACCTATGACATGGATGTGCTTCGTTTAATTGACGCCTTCCGGGGATATGGCCTGTATGTGGGGTCTGTGGTTTTAACTCGTTTTGCCGGACAGGAAAGCGCTATTGCTTATCAGCGTAAGCTTGAGTCCCTGGGAATAAAGGTCTATCGCCACTATTCCATTCCTTCCTATCCCTCCAATGTTCCCCTGATTATCAGTGAGGAGGGCTTCGGAAAAAATGATTATATTGAAACCTCCCGCTCCTTGATTGTGGTAACAGCACCGGGACCGGGTTCAGGAAAGATGGCAGTTTGTCTTTCTCAGCTTTATCAAGAGCATAAGCATGGGGTAAATGCAGGATATGCCAAGTTTGAGACCTTCCCGATTTGGAATATTCCCTTGCAGCACCCGGTAAATCTGGCCTATGAAGCGGCTACAGCAGATTTAAATGATATCAATATGATTGACCCGTATCATTTGGAGGCTTACGGTGTAAGCACCGTAAACTATAATCGTGATGTGGAGGTCTTTCCGGTTTTAAAGGCCATGTTTAATAAAATTTACGGAAGCTCTCCCTACCAGTCACCTACGGATATGGGAGTCAATATGGCCGGAAACTGTATTATCGATGAGGACGCGGTTTGTAAGGCCTCTCAACAGGAAATTATCCGAAGATATTATGCAGCTTTGGTAGAAAAAAGAAAGGGAAGCATTTCTTCTGATATAGTGGAGAAGGAAGAGCTTTTAATGGAGAAAGCCAATATCAGTATAGTGGATCGTCCCGTTGTTGCTGCTGCAAAACAAAAGGCGGAATTGACCAATGGCCCCGCTGCCGCAATTTCTCTTCCGGATGGCAGTATTGTTACCGGAAAGACCACTCCTTTATTGGGAGCTTGTGCAGCCATGCTGCTTAATGCATTGAAAAAATGTGCGGGACTTCCGGATGATGTAAAGGTGATTTCTCCGGAAATCATTGAGCCTATTCAGCATTTAAAGGTGGAGCATCTGGGAAATCATAATCCAAGACTTCACACCGATGAGATTTTGATTGCTTTAACAATTTCCGCCAATACGGATGAAAATGCGGAGAAGTGTATGGAGCAGCTGGCACAGCTCAATCAGTGTGAAATGCATTCCACGGTGATTCTTTCTCAGATTGATGAAAAAACCCTTGGAAAATTGGGAATTCGTTTAAGCTGTGAGCCACAGTATCAAAATAAAAAATTATTCCATTCCTAAACGTCGGATGCGTAAAGGGAATCAGTACAATAGAGCTATCCTACATTGTTTACCGGATACATAATTTAGAAAAAACTGTCGGGAAAATACTTATTGAAAGATGAAATAAATCCTTGACGGTTTTTTCTTTTTTTATAATTGTTAGTGTATACTAACAAAAAAACGCCCTGTTAATTTTTTGTCTATTATGCATTCTGTACAAAAAATTAATTCTTTTTTTTAACAGAAAGAAAAAGTTTTTTGTGTTATACTGCGAGTATGAACCCTAAGCTAGGGATGGAAGAGTCTATAGCAAGACGCAATAGCGTCTTGGCAAAGGAGAAAAAATGAGCAGGTTAATAATTGTAACTGAAAATGAAGCCCAAAAAACCGTAGAAGGCCTTTACCGAGACATAGAGCGAAGAATTCAGGCGTCCCAGCCTGGTCTTTGTCCTGTTGACTTGGCGGAGGCTTTTGTTCATGTATGTCATTCCCAATCCTGTGGAAAGTGTACTCCCTGTAGAGTGGGACTTGGACAGTTGGAAGGTCTGATTGAATCCGTATTGGACGGTTCTGCGGATATGGATACTTTAAAGACCATCGAGAAAACTGCAGAAGGAATCTATAACTCTGCAGATTGCGCCATCGGATTTGAAGCGGCGAAGATGGTGCTTAGAGGAATCCGCGGTTTCTACGAGGACTATGCGGAGCATGTACAGCATGGACGTTGTTTTGCCAAGCTAAGCCAGCCGGTTCCTTGCGTATCCCTTTGCCCTGCCCATGTAGACGTTCCCGGATATGTTTCTTTGATTCATGAAGGTCGTTACGGAGATGCGGTACAGTTGATTCGAAAGGATAATCCCTTCCCTGCTGCCTGCGGTTTAATCTGCGAGCATCCCTGTGAGCTTCGTTGCAGAAGAACCATGGTGGATAAGGCGATTAATATTCGTGGACTTAAGCGCTATGCGGTGGAGCATGAGGGAGAGATTCCCGCACCGAAGATTATGGATAAGACCGGAAAGAAGATTGCTATCGTAGGTGGCGGTCCCTCCGGCTTAAGTGCTGCTTATTACCTTAGCATTATGGGACATGATGTTATGGTATATGAGCAGAGAAAGCAGCTGGGAGGAATGCTCCGTTATGGAATTCCGGCTTATAGACTTCCCAGAGAAATCCTGGATCACGAAATTGACGGCTTAAAGAAGGCCGGCTTCCAGGTTAAGACGGATGTCTCCATCGGACATGATATCAGCTTAAAGGATTTAAGAAAGCAGTATGATGCGGTTTACGTATCTATCGGTGCCCACACAGATAAGAAGCTGGGTATTCCGGGAGAAGATGCCAAGGGTGTAATTTCCGCTGTAGAGATGCTTAGAAATATTGGAGATGATGATTATCCCGATTTTAGCGGATTGAATGTCATTGTAGTGGGCGGAGGAAACGTGGCTATGGACGTGGCGCGTTCCGCAATTCGTCTGGGAGCAAAGACCGTAAAAATTGCCTACAGAAGACGTAGAGTAGATATGACCGCTCTACCGGAAGAGGTAGAGGGCGCAATCGCAGACGGTTGCGATATCGTAGAGCTTCATTCCCCGGTTCGCATTGAGAAGGATGAGAACGGACATTGTAAGGGTCTGGTGCTTAAGCCCCAGATTATTGGAGGAGTACGTTATGGAAGACCTTCCCCCAAGGATTCTCAGGCACCTGAAGTAGAGCTTAAGGCAGATCTGGTTCTGGTAGCCATCGGTCAGGGTATCGACTTCCGTAAGTTCGAGGAATATCAGGAAATTCCTATTGAATCCGGAAGAATTAATGCCTTAGATACTTCTGCACTGAAGGATGTTGACGGCATTTTTGCAGGAGGAGACTGTGTAACCGGTCCTGCAACCGTAATTCGTGCGATTGCTGCAGGAAAGACTGCTGCGGCTAACATCGATGAGTACCTTGGCTACTGCCATGAGATTACCTCTGAAATCGAACTTCCACCGGTTCGTTTCGATGACAATGCACCTACCGGCCGTGTCAATATGAAAGAGCGTCCTGCCGATGAGCGGGTTAAGGACTTTAAGCTTATGGAGTACGGCATGACAGATGAAGAGGCTTGCCAAGAGTCGGGCAGATGTCTTCACTGTGATCACTTTGGTTATGGTATCTTTAAGGGAGGCAGAGAATGCAAATGGTAAATTGTACAATCGATGGAAAAAAAGTATGTGTTCCGGAGCATACCACCATCTTGGAAGCGGCTAAGGAAATTGGTGTTTATATCCCTACCCTCTGCTACTTCAAGGACTTAAACGAAATTGGTGCCTGCCGTGTCTGCGTTGTAGAGGTGGAAGGAGACCAGAGACTTCATGCCGCTTGTAACAGCCCTGTGCTGGAGGGAATGGTAGTGCATACCAATTCCAAAAAGGCGAGAGAAGCCAGAAAATGTAACGTAGAGCTGATTTTATCTCAGCACAATGTTACCTGCACCACCTGTGTTCGTTCCGGGAACTGTGCGTTACAGCACGTTGCCAATGACTTAAATATTATGGGAGAAAGCTTTCCTAAGGATTTGCCGAAGCAAAAGGGATCCAAAAGCTTCCCCTTGATTCGAGAATATGACAAATGTATTAAGTGTATGCGTTGTATTCAGGTCTGCGATAAGATTCAGGCTACCCATGTTTGGGATGTTATCAACAGTGGCGGAAAGAGTACGGTAGATGTTAGAGATTTCTATCGTTTGGAGGATTCCCCCTGTTCTCTTTGCGGACAGTGTATTACCCATTGTCCTGTAGGTGCTCTTAGAGAAAGAGATGATACGGACAAGGTATTGGATGCTTTAGATGATCCGGAGACCATTGTACTGGCACAGATCGCCCCATCCATTCGTACGGCATGGGGAGAGGAATTCGGCTTGGATGCGGAAGAAGCCTCTGTGCAGAGACTGGCCAGCTGCCTAAAGGAAATGGGCTTTGACTATGTATTCGATACCGACTTTGCAGCGGATTTAACCATTATGGAGGAAGCTTCCGAGTTCTTACATAAGTTAACCCATCAGGAAGGAGACTTCCCTATGTTTACCAGCTGCTGTCCGGGTTGGGTTAGATTTATTAAGAGTCATTATCCCGAGTATATTCCGCAGGTTTCTACCTCCAAGTCTCCCCAGCAGATGTTCGGTGCTATTGCCAAGAGCTATTATGCGGATATTTTAAAGGTAAGCCCTAAGAAAATCTTCTCTGTCAGCATCATGCCTTGTCTTGCGAAAAAAGCGGAATGCTCTTATCCCAATATGACGGACAGCGAAGGCAATTTTGATGTAGATGTAGCTTTAACTACAAGAGAGGTGAATCGCTTGATTCGGGCTATGCATATTTCACCCAAGAAGATGAAGGATATAGAGCTGGACATGCCTTTAGGACTGGGCTCCGGTGCAGGTAATATTTTCGGTGCAACCGGCGGTGTTATGGAAGCGGCTTTACGTTCCGCATATTATCTGGCAACAGGAGAGAATCCGAATCCGGATGCTTTCAAGGATGTAAGAGGAATGGACGGCTGGAAAGAATCCTCCTTTGATATTGCCGGCAATAAGCTAAAGATTGCCGTAGTTAATGGATTGGCTAATGCAGATCGCCTTTTAACAGCTCTAAAGAAGGGACAGGTGCATTATGACTTTGTAGAAGTCATGGCTTGCCCGGGAGGTTGTGTAGGCGGTGGTGGCCAGCCGATTCATGATCAGAAGGAAATGGCTGCCCATCGTGCACCGGTTCTCTATAAACAGGATCGGGAAGGAACCCTTCGTTTCTGTCATGAGAATCCTTCTATTAAGCTGGTTTACCAGGATTATCTGGAGAAACCCTTATCTGAAAGAGCGGAAGAGCTTCTGCATACCAGTCAAAAGGGCTGGCTGATGCCGGGAGAAAGTGAATAAGATATTTTTCTACCATAGAGTTTTCGATTCTATACGGAGAAGGGACTGTAAAAATCAAAATAGTTTTCTTGTTTTGATTTTTACAGTCCCTTCTCTTTTTTTGCTCTAAACCAGATATTGCACACCGGGCGGTTGATACTCGTTAAGATTATAAATTCATTTTTATTCATTGGTATGAATAAAAATGATGAGTTTATGCGATATTAAAGACACAAAATAGAGTCTTTATTTGGTTGTGTCTTTTGATAAAATTAAAAAATTTATTGATGAAAAGAAAGATTCCAAGAATTGTCTAAAAAAAATGCAATCTAATGACAAAAATTCATTTTATTGTGTCTTGAAAGTCCGGGGCATATCGTGTATATTTCTCTGTAAATTCATTAAAGAAGGAGGGCGCTATGCCAAAGTATATTTTAAAAAGGGCAATTATGTCCTTAATTACAGCCTTTTTGGTAGCAACATTAACATTTTTTGTTATGAACATGGTTCCGGGAGGGCCGTTCTTGTCCGAGAAGGCAGTAACGCCTCAGGCCCAGGCTGCTATGGAGGCGAAATATGGTTTGGATAAGCCCTTATTTCAGCAATACACCACCTATATGACCGGAATTTTAAAGGGAGACTTCGGTTTATCCATTAAGAAGAGGGGAAGAACGGTGTCCCAGATTATCGGGACAAAGTTTCCGGTTTCTGCAAAGGTGGGAGGACTTGCACTAATCCTTGCAGTTTGCACCGGAATTCCTTTAGGGGCCGTAGCCGCATTTAACAGAGGAAAGTTTATTGATAACCTTTTGGTGGTTTTATCCACTGCGGGAATAGCCATTCCTTCCTTTCTGTCCTCTACGATTTTAATTTATATCTTCACCACGAAGTTAAAATGGCTGCCTTCTCTTGGCTTAAAGGATGCCCAAAGCTACATTATGCCGGTGGTTGCCTTGGCTTTATATCCCACCTTCTATATGGCACGATTGATGCGTTCTTCCATGCTGGATGTTATGGGGCAGGATTATATGAGAACCGCAAAGGCCAAGGGGGTTACAACTTTTAAAGCAATTTTCAAGCATGCCTTACGAAATGCAATCTTACCGGTAATTACTTATCTTGGACCCTTGCTTGCCGCTTTAATGACCGGTTCCTTCATCATTGAAAAGATTTTCAATATTCCGGGACTTGGTTCGGAGTTCGTAAGCTCTATTACCAGCCGAGATTACCCTATGATTATGGGAACCACCATTTTCCTGGCGGTATTTATTATTATCATGAACCTTTTCGTGGATATTGCTTACGCGATTGTGGATCCGAGAATTAAATTAAAGTAAGGAGAATAAAATGGAAGAAATAAAGAATAATCCCTTGAGCCTTCAGTGGAGCTTGGAAGATTTTACTCCGGCTTCTGTGGAGGATAAGGAGTCTCTGGTCTTTATGAGAGAATCCGTAAGCTTCTGGAAGGACGGCTTGCATCGTTTCCGGAAAAATAAAATTGCCATGAGTGCCCTGTTTATTGTTTTTTTGATTACTATTTGCTGCTTTCTGGTACCCAGCGTTTATCCCTATAAGTATGAACAGCAGATGAAGGGATCGGAGCGTTTGGCTCCCATGCAGTACTCAAAGACGGAGCAGAAGCAAATTGATGCAGGGGAAAAGGTTTTTCCGCATCTTTTGGGAACGGATCAAAATGGTCGTGACTATATGATTCGTGTACTGGTAGGAGGAAGAGTCTCCATGACGGTAGGTCTTGTGGCTTCCGTTTTGATCCTGGTCATTGGCTCCATATTTGGGGCAATCGCCGGATACTTCGGCGGCTTAGTGGATATGATTATGATGCGGATCGTGGATATTATCTACACGGTTCCCGACGTACTGATTATTATCCTTTTGGCCCAGACCTTGAAGTTCCCTCTGGAAGCTTTGGCCAGCAAACCGGGCTTTGCCTGGATGCAAAAGCTTGGCTCCAATATGATTTCCATGTTTATCGTATTTGCCTTACTGTATTGGGTGGGAATGGCCAGAATTGTTCGTTCTCAGATAATGGTCTTAAAGCAGAGTGAGTATGTTACTGCGGCAAAGGCTCTGGGAGCCGGATCCGGTAGAATTATCTTTAAGCACCTGATTGTAAACTGTATCGGTACTTTGATTGTAACCACTACCTTACAGATTCCCAGCTCTATCTTTACCGAGTCCTTCCTTTCTTTTTTAGGACTTGGTGTACAGGCACCGATGCCATCCTTGGGATCCCTTGCCAGCGCGGCCTTAAACGGATTCCAAACCTATCCGGAAAAACTTTTTGCCCCGGCTTTCTTGATTTTTATCATCATTTTAAGCTTTAACCTTTTGGGAGATGGCCTGCGTGATGCCTTTGACCCGAAATTGAAACAGCAGTAAGGAGGAAAATATGTCCGATCAATATCTTGTGGATATTCAAGAAGAGCGTTTATCCTTCTTTACTCCGGCAGGAGAGGTAAAGGCTTTAAATAACGTTACCCTGCAAATGCGCGAGGGAGAAGTTTTAGGAATTGTTGGAGAATCCGGTTCCGGAAAATCCGTTACCGCCTACTCCATTATGGGACTTACCGCCCAGAATGGTAAGATTGTGGGAGGCTCGGTAGAGTTTAATGGTCATAAAATCCATGAAATGAGTGAAAAGGAGCTTCGGAAGATTCGGGGAAATGAGGTCAGCATTATTTTCCAGGATCCCATGACCTCTTTGAATCCGGTATGGACTGTGGGAAATCAGATTGCGGAAGCGGTTTCCCTACATACGGATAAAAAGGGAAGAGCGGCTATGGAGAGAGCCAAGGAGCTTTTGGAATTGGTTGGCATTAATGAGCCGGAGAAGCGATTAAAGCAGTATCCCCATGAGCTTTCAGGAGGTATGCGGCAAAGAGTAATGATTGCCATCGCCTTAGCCTGTGAACCCAAGCTTTTAATTGCGGATGAGCCTACTACGGCCTTGGACGTAACCATTCAGGCACAGATTTTAGAGCTGATGCAGGAATTAAAACGAAAATTAGGTATGGGCATCATTATGATTACCCATGACCTGGGCGTGGTTGCCTCCATGTGTGACTATATTGCGGTTATGTATGCCGGAGAAATCGTGGAATACGGAACAACAGATGATATTTTCTATAATCCGAAGCATGAATACACCAAGGGATTGCTTCGTTCCATTCCCAAGTTCCATGAGCATGATTATTCTAAACTGGTACCTATCGAAGGACAGCCGGTGGATCTTCTGAATCCCCCAAAGGGTTGCGGCTTTGCGCCAAGATGCAGTAACTGTATGAAGCTTTGTCTAACCCATAAGCCGGAGAAGAATCAGTATGAGGGTGTGCATTATGCCAGATGCTTTATGCAACAGAAGGAAGACTTTTTGAAGGAAAGGGGGGAAGCGTAAATGCCGGAGCGTTTATTAGAGGTAAGTCACTTAAAGCAGTATTTTCCTGTGGCAGGAAGCAATAAGGTGGTTAAGGCTGTGGATGATGTTTCCTTCTTTATCAATAAGGGAGAAACTTTTGGTCTGGTAGGAGAGTCCGGCTGCGGAAAAACTACAACAGGTCGTTCTATCCTTCGTTTAACAGAGCCTACCGGCGGAAGTATCACTTATGGCGGAGAAGTCATCTTTGATGCGGAAAAGAAAATCAAGAAGAATATGCTTCCCTACAGAAGGAAGATGCAGATTGTTTTCCAAGACCCTTACGCATCTTTGGATCCCAGAATGACTGTAGAGGATATTGTTGGAGAAGCTATTGATATTCACAAGCTTTGTGCTTCCAAGGCGGAGAGAAGAGAGAAGATTTTATCTTTATTGTCAAAGGTAGGACTGAATTCGGAGCATGCCAACCGTTATCCCCATGAGTTCTCCGGAGGACAGCGGCAAAGAATCGGGATTGCAAGAGCTTTAGCAGTGGATCCTGAATTTATCGTTTGTGATGAGCCGGTTTCTGCTTTGGACGTGTCCATCCAGGCTCAGGTGGTGAATATGTTTGAGGATTTGCAAGGGGAGCTGGGATTGACCTATCTCTTCATCGCCCATGATTTATCTATCGTAAATCATATTTCCTCCAGAATCGGGGTAATGTATCTGGGGCATTTGGTGGAGCTGGCGGATAGTGATACCATCACCTTCCATTCACTGCATCCTTATACCAAGTCCTTAATTTCTGCGGTTCCCATTGCAGATCCAAAGGTGGCCAGAGCATCCCATAGAATTATCTTATCCGGAGATGTCCCATCCCCGGTAAATCCGCCTTCAGGCTGTCCCTTCCGCACCCGTTGTCCCTATGCAGATGGCTTATGTGCGGAGAAGAAGCCGGAATTTAAAGAGGTGGAGAGCGGACATTTTGCAGCCTGTCATCATTTAGACAGGGTAAATTAACAGCTAAAGCAATACTGTCATAATAGGAATAGCAGTAAGGTGGGGTGTTTAATCCTGTTGCAATACAAGAGGTTAAGGAGCGATTCAAAAGATAGATTAGCCAAGAATAGGCTCCTTCCTATATAGGCACTATGACCATTATTTTAGAAGGGAGAAATTTATGAGAAAAGCAAAGTACCTACTTCCCATTGCGGCCTTGAGTTTGGCCTTTTTGGTATCCTGTGGTGGAGCCGATAAGAGCAAACAGGAATCTGCAAAGGGAGAGAGCGGCAGTCAGGCTGCTGAGGCTTCTGAAGCTTCCGAGGGTGGAGAACTTAATGTTCAGGTTGGTTCCTCTCCGGAAACCATGGATCCTGCTTTAAACTCTGCATCTGATGGAGCCACCTATATTCTGCATGCCTTTACCGGATTACTCAGCATTGACAAGAATTCCGATGTTGTGCCCGGACTTGCGGAAAAATGGGAACATTCCGATGACGGACTTACTTGGACTTTTCATCTTCGTCCCGACTTAAAGTGGTCTGACGGAACAGATTTAACGGCAGAGGACTTCGTATATAGCTGGAAGCGCCTGGCAGATCCCGCCTTGGCAGCTCCCTACGGATATGATTTACTAAGTGTGGTGGCAGGTTATGAAGAGGCTTCCAACGGGGATCTGGATGCTTTACAGGTTTCCGCTCCGGATAAAGATACCTTTGTGGTAAAGCTAAGTAGCCCCTGCACTTTCTTTGATCAGATTGCAGCATTTGTTTCTACAGCTCCCGTACAAAAAAAGACGGTAGAAGAAAATGGAGATGCCTGGGCAACAAAGCCGGAAACTTATGTCAGCAGTGGACCTTATCGCATGACGGAATATGTGGATGGGGATAGAATCGTTTATGAGAAGAATCCATATTATTATGACAAGGATAATATCACCTTTGATAAGATTGTTTGGCATCTGATTGAAGATGGAAACTCTGTTTATACCGCTTACAATCAGGGAGAATTGGATTTGGCAAAAACCCTTCCTTCCGAGGAAATTCCAAGCCTTAAGGGAAATGAGGAATTTCACTTGGATCCGATGATGGGTACCTATTATATCAGCTTTAATACCCAGAAGGCTCCCTTTAACGATCCTAAGGTAAGAGAGGCTCTTTCCTTAGCGGTGGATAGGGATTATGTGGCCAATACCATTATGCAGGGAACCTATACTCCTGCAAACAATCTGGTTGGTCCCGGAATCAGTGATGCCGGGGAAAACTCCTCCTTTGAAGAGGTGACCAAAGAAAAGTACGGTAATTTCTTTGATAACAGTAAATACGAAGAGAACCTTGCAAAAGCCAAGGAATTACTGGCTGAAGCAGGCTATCCAAACGGACAGGGCTTCCCTGCATTTTCCTACCTGACCAATGATGCCAGCTACCATAAGCCTGTAGCAGAGTATCTGCAAAATGCTTGGGGGCAGTTGGGACTGACCATGAACATCGATATCCAGGAGTGGAAGACTGTAACCGCAAATCGCCGTTCCGGAAACTATGATGTGGCAAGAAACGGTTGGGTAATGGATTACAACGATCCTTCCAATATGATTAACCTCTTTGAAACCGGAAACGGTAACAATGACGGTAAGTACAGCAATCCGGATTTTGATGCTTTGGTGGACAAGGCGAGAAAGACTGCAAATGTAGAGGAGCACTATGATTATCTGCATCAGGCGGAGCAGGTTCTGCTAAAGGACTATGGCGCTTGCCCTGTGGCTTACTACACGGAGTTTTATCTGGAGAAGCCAAACTTAAGCAATGTTTGGCATACTCCAACGGGATATTTCCTGTTTATGTATGGTAAGAAAGCTTAAAAGAAATTTAAAAAGTATATAAAAGAAAAACGGTCGGGCATTGTCCTGACCGTTTTTCTATGGTAGAATCTCAAAGGTTTTTAACTTAACGATTGTTTCGAGCTTTTCGAAACGGTTCGTTTCATTGAAGAGGAGGAGTAATGAAGAAAAAAATTTTTCTGGGACTTTCTATGGCAGTAGCTGTATCCTTGGCGGCTTGCGGAGGACAAAAATCAGCTGACAGCGGAAAGCAGGGAAGTGATGCAACAAAGGCGGAGAAAGCAGAGGCTTCCGATAATTCCGTATTAAACGTGGAAATCGGACCACCCCAAGAGACAATTGATCCTGCATTAAACAATGCCAGAGAAGCGGCAAACATGATTAACCACACCTTTGAAGGACTTTTACGCTATGATAAGGACGGAAACATCGTTCCCGCTCAGGCGGAAAGCTATGAGAAGAGTGATGACGGATTAACTTATACCTTCCATTTACGGGACGGCTTAAAGTGGTCAGACGGCACAGATTTAACCGCTAAGGATTTTCTTTATGCTTGGAAGAGAGTAGCAGATCCTGCCACTGCAGCGCCCTATGCGGAAGAGCTTTTGGGCATGGTGAAGGGCTATAAGGAGGCCTCTGCAGGCAATCTGGATGCTTTGGGCGTAGAAGCACCGGATGATAAGACCTTTGTTATCCATCTTGCCTATCCCTGTAGCTATTTCGAGCAAATCTGTGCCTTTGCGGTAATGGTTCCGGTACAGGAGGCTACCATTGAAGCAAACGGAGATGCTTGGACCAACACTGCTGAGACTTACGTTTCCAACGGTCCATACTATGTATCCGCCTATACCCAGGATGAGCAGTATGTTTTGACCAAGAACCCGAATTACTGGGATAAGGATAACGTTACCTTTGAAACCATTAACTGGCTTTTGGTAAAGGACTCCAATGCAGCTTATACCGCTTACAATCAGGGAGACCTGGATTTCTCCAGAGATTTCCCGAAGGAGGAGTTAGAGAGCGTTCAAAAGACAGCAGATTATCATATTGATCCCCTGCGTGGAACCTATTTTATGATTTTCAACTGCAATAAGGAGCCTTTCAACAATCCTAAGGTGAGAGCAGCATTATCCGTGGCATTGGATCGTGATTATATTGCCAACAGCATTATGCAGGGGCTTTACAGTCCGGCAACCAACTTCGTGGGAACCGGTGTTTCCGATGCGGAGGAAGGAAGTTCCTTTGAGAAGGTTACCGAGGAAAAGTATGGCAATGCTTTTGATTTAAAGGGCTATGACGCACAGCTTGCAAAGGCAAAGGAGCTTTTGGCTGAGGCAGGTTATCCCAACGGAGAGGGCTTCCCTGCATTTACCTATGCCACCAATGATACGGATTATCATAAGCCGGTAGCGGAGTATGCTCAGGATGTATGGAAAAAGGAGCTTGGATTAAATTGCTCTATTAACATTTTGGAGTGGGCAACCTTCACTGCGGACCGTCGTTCCGGAAACTTTGATGTGGCAAGACAGGGATGGCTTTATGACTGGGATGATCCTGCCAATATGTTGAATCTTCTGGTAAGTACTAATGGAAATAACGACGGTAAGTATTCCAGCACGGAATATGACTCCATTATGGATAAGGCAAAGACCCTTACGGATAAGGCAGCTTACTATGATGCTATGCATGAGGCAGAGCAGTTAGCTCTTAAGGATGCCGCCATTGCGCCTATTGCCTACTACAATGATACCTGGTTACAGAAAGAGAATTTAAAGAATGTATGGCATCATCCAAACGGTTTCTGGTATTTCATGCATGCTACAAAGGAATAATTAAGGAATCATTCGTAAAGTTTATTTTTACAGGAAAAAGCCTCGGAAGAATTGCCGAGGCTTTTTTTGTATGGTAAACTAGGGAAAGTCAAAAGGGAGGTTAGTATGCCAAATAGAAGAGTAATGTTGAAGCTTTCCGGAGAAGCCCTGGCAGGGGAAAAGCACTTCGGTTTTTCCGATGATGTGATTTTTGCCGTTGCCAAGCAGGTGAAGGAAGCCGTAAGCCAAGGGGTGGAAGTTGCCATTGTGATTGGCGGAGGCAATTTCTGGAGAGGAAGACAGTCGGAGCAGGTGGACCGCTACAAAGCAGATCAGGTGGGGATTTTAGCCACCATGATGAACTGTATTTATGTCTCTGAAATTTTCCGCATCAGCGGATTGAAAACAAAGATTATGTCCTCCATTGCCGTAGGAGATATGGCGGAGCTTTTTTCCAAGGATAAGGCGGTGAAGGCTTTGAAAAAAGGACAGGTGGTATTTTGCGCCGGAGGTACGGGACATCCCTTCTTTTCTACGGATACCGGAGTAGTTCTTCGGGCATTGGAATTGGAATGTAAGGAGATTCTTTTGGCTAAGGCCATTGACGGCGTTTATGATAAGGATCCCAAGAAGTTTCCGGATGCAAAGAAATATGAAAGCTTAAGCATTGATGAGGTAGTGGAGAAAAAACTGCAGGTAATTGACCTGTCCGCATCCATTCTTTGCTTGGAAAACAGACTTCCCCTGTCCGTATTTTCTTTAGAAGAGGAAGACGGTATTGCCAAGGCTCTTTTGGGAGAGCATAGAGGAACCAGAGTTACAGCGGATTGAGTTTCAAAAAGAATCATTGTCCTATAAACGAGATATCGCACGCTTTGCGAGCGATACTCGTTATGAATAAAGCTTTGTTCCATGAAATAAAGCTTTAGTATACAAGATAAGAAGAGCCGGAGGAAAGAAAGATGGATGATCAATTTACCATTTACATTGAGAAGATGCACAAGACTCACGACAACCTGATGAGTGAACTGGGAACTATTCGTGCAGGAAGAGCCAACCCCCACGTTTTAGACCGTATTATGGTGGATTACTACGGTACACCCACCCCGATTCAGCAGGTAGGAAACGTATCTGTACCGGAGGCGAGAATTCTTCAGATTCAGCCTTGGGATAAGTCCGTTATGAAGGAAATTGAAAAAGCGATTAATTTGTCTGATTTGGGAATTAATCCCACCAACGACGGACAGGTGATTCGTCTGGTTTTCCCGGAGCTTACCGAGGAGAGACGTAAAGAATTAACCAAGGAAGTTAAGAAGAAAGGAGAGGCCGCTAAGATTGCCATTCGAAATATTCGTAGAGATGCTATGGATTTAGCGAAGAAGCTGGAAAAGAATGCGGAGATCACCGAGGATGACCTGAGCAGACAGACCAAGGATATTCAGGAGCTTACAGACCATATGATTGAGAAAATTGACAAGTCTGTTGAGGCTAAGAATAAGGAATTAATGACTGTATGATTTTTCAAAATAATCAAGAGCAAAGAAGCCTTCCAAGGCACATTGCCATCATCTTGGATGGCAATGGTCGTTGGGCGGCTTCTCATGCGTTACCAAGGGCTTTAGGACATAAAAAGGGTTGTGAGACACTGGAGCAAACCGTGGAAGATTGTGCAAGGCTTGGCATAGAGTATTTAACAGTTTACGGCTTTTCCACGGAAAACTGGAAACGTTCCGAGGAAGAAGTGGGAGCTTTAATGCAGCTCTTTCGTTTCTATATGAAAAAGTTAATTACCGTAGCCAATGCCAACAATGTTCGAGCGAAAATGATTGGGGAAAGAAGTCGTTTTCCGGAAGACATTCAAAAAGGAATTGCCGAGCTGGAAGAGAGCACCAAGGGAAATACCGGTATGCTCTTCAGCTTCGCCGTAAATTATGGGGGAAGAGATGAGATAATCAGGGCGATTCATAAAATAGCTCTGGAAAGCCCTCCTTCAGAGCTCACAGAAAAGCTTTCTCACCTTACGGAAGAAGAGTTTTCGAAGTATCTGGATACTGCAGGAACACCGGATCCGGATTTAGTGATTCGCACCTCCGGAGAGTTTCGTACTTCCAACTTCCTCCTATGGCAGTCCGCCTATGCGGAGTATTATATCAGCTCGGTATACTGGCCGGACTTTAACTTGGAAGAGCTGAAAAAGGCCATTTCCTCCTATCAGAACAGGGAACGGCGCTTTGGTGGACGGAAAGCATAAACAATTTGTCTTTCTTTCACAGGAACTTTTATTCTATGAAGCTAGGAGTGTAAGGAAGAATAACTTTGAAAATTATTTAGGGATTATAGAAATTATAGTAAAGGGTAGTATATGGTAGAACAAAAGGAAAATAGGACGGAACAAAGTAAGGGACAAAATGAACACAAGTTGAGTTCTTTTCTGACAAGGCTGATTAGCGGTATTGCTCTGCTTTTACTGTTATTTGGAATTCTTCCTCTGGGAGCTTTTCCGGTCTTGTTTTTTTGCTTGTTTTTATCCCTCTTTGCCACTTATGAATTATTGCATTGCTTTTCTTTAGATAAGAAGGGGATTTCTTTCTTGTCTTATTTTTTTGTTGTTCTTTACTATTCAGCCTTATTTTTGCACCTTCCTATTTCTTTCTTTTTGCTTCTTTCTTATCTTTTTCTTTTGGGATTCTATTATGTATTAAGCTATCCCAAAGCGGATATTCGGGAGATTGCACTGTTCTTTTTGGTTTTTCCCTACGCCGGAATTCTTTTATCTTATATTTATCTGTGTAGGAGTCTTCCCCATGGGAAGATTCTGGTCTGGCTGGTGTTTTTATCCAGCTGGGGAGCAGATACCTGTGCCTACTGCGCCGGACTTCTCTTTGGAAAGCATAAAATGACGCCGGTTTTAAGTCCGAAAAAGACTTGGGAAGGTGCTGTGGGAGGTATTCTTGGAGCGGGGATTTTATCCTTTCTTTTTGCAATTGTCTTTAAGGGGCACGGACTTCCTTTGCATTTATCCCCCTTATTATTGGCGCTGGCAGTATCCCTTGCCGCCTTATTTTCCATAGGCGGAGATTTGATGGCCTCCGGAATGAAAAGGGATTTTCAGATCAAGGATTACAGCCATCTGATTCCCGGACATGGAGGGATTTTGGATCGTTTTGATTCTGTTCTGTTTACTGCACCGATTATTTACTATGGCATAACAGTTTTAGATTATTTTAAAAAGATTTAATACAAAAGAAGGAAAAACAATCGTCCCTCTCTTTATAATAAGCAAGAAAAACATAGATAAGAACTGATGAGATCAAAAACTCATGAAATAAAGAATAACGACATATTTAATAATGTCGTAATCTTAAATCATCATGTAAGACTTATCCTTGATATACTTTAATAAAGGAAGTCTTCACTGTAATTTGGGGAAGGTAGAGAATGAATATCGTAATTTTAGGGAGCAGCGGGTCTATCGGAACCCAGTGTTTATCCCTTTTAAAGGATTATCCGGAGCATAAGGTCATTGGACTTTCGGTGAAATCCAAAATAGAGCTTTTGAAGGAGCAGGCTAAAGAATGGCAGGTTCCCAAGCTTTGTGTATATGAAGAAGCTTTGGCAGAAAAGCTTTCCACCGATTTGGATATACCGGTGTCTTCCGGAATGGAGGGCTTGATAGAGCTGGCCACACTTCCGGAGGCAGATATGGTGGTGATCGCTCTAGTGGGAATGATTGGGATTCTTCCCACAATTTCCGCGATCAAAGCAGGGAAAAAAATTGCATTAGCCAATAAAGAAACGCTGGTTTGTGCAGGGCATTTGATTATGCCTATGCTTTCAGAATACCGGGCGAAGCTCTTTCCCATTGACTCGGAACATTCCGCTATCTGGCAATGCCTTCGGGGAGAAGAAGAAAAATCTGTGGAATCCCTCTTGTTAACCGCATCCGGCGGTCCTTTTTTCGGACTAAAAAAGGAAGAGATGGAAGAGAAAACCAAGGCGGATGCCTTAAAGCACCCTAACTGGTCCATGGGACAAAAAATCACCATTGATTCCGCTACCATGGTGAATAAGGGTTTGGAAATGATGGAAGCCCACTGGCTCTTTAATATTCCCATGGAGAAGATTCAGGTAGTGATTCAGCGGGAAAGCATTTTACATTCTGCGGTAGTCTTTCAGGATGGCGCAGTAAAGGGACAGATGGGGGTACCGGATATGCGCCTGCCCATTGCCTACGCTCTCTTTCAAGAGGAAAGGGAGTGTTACCGGGAGCAAAGGATAGACTTTTCCAAGGCTTTTTCCTTGCATTTCTATCCTCCTTCCTTAGAGGATTTTCCGGGGCTTGCTTTGGGAATGGAGGCCGGTGCCAAGGGAGGCAGTATGCCTACGGTATATAATGCGGCTAACGAAGAATCGGTTCGCTTGTTCTTAGAGGATAAAATTCGTTTCATGGAGATTCCAAGAAGCATTGCCCATTGCATGAAGGAACACGAAAAAACTTGGATAGAATTTCCTTCTGTAGAGGAAATTTTCGAAACGGAACAGTGGGCTAGAGAAGAAGTAAGAAGATTACATAAGGAGGATAAGAATTGAGTATCGTTTTGGCCATACTTGCCCTGTCATTTTTAGTTTTTTTTCATGAACTGGGGCATTTTCTTGCGGCTAAGTTTTTTCATGTAGGGGTAAATGAGTTTTCTATTGGGATGGGACCCAGACTCCTATCCTTTTTACATAAAAATACCCGATACAGCTTAAAGTTACTTCCCTTGGGCGGAAGCTGTGCCATGCTGGGAGAGGATGCGGCAGGCTCCGGTGATTTTCTGGCTCCAAAGCAGGAGGATAATGCGGAAAATGTCTATGATTTTGACGGAGTAATTTATAGCGAAGAAGAATTAAAGACGAAGAGCTTTGAAGGAAAGCCGGCTTGGCAACGTTTTATTATCTGTATTGCCGGCGTTTTCAACAACTTCCTTTTAGGCTTTTTGATTGCCCTTTTCCTCACCGGAACGATTGGGGTACAGCTTCCGATAATTGCCTCCTCCAATGCCTCTACTCCTGCCATGGAGAGCGGTCTACAGGCGGGAGACGAAGTTCGCTTTGTGAAGATTGGAAATGCCGGGGGAAGAACTGTTCATAGCTACTCTGAGCTTGCCATGTATTTGGAGCTTCATAAGGAGGAGATGCAAGAAGGAGAAATCAGTCTTACAGTTTTTCGAGATGGAGAAAAGCTTAGTTTTCAGTTCCCTGCCTATAAGGATCCTTCCACAGGGCTTTATCGTATGGGAGTGGTTCTTTCCTCTGAGCGAGTGAAGTTTCAAAATCCTTTGAAGACTATAGAGTACAGCTTTTATGAACTGGCCTTTAATGCCAGAGTGGTGATTGACAGTCTGGCATTGATTAGTAAGGGAAAGGTAAGCAGACAGGAAGTTATGGGTCCGGTGGGTACAGTTGCGGTTATCGGAGAAAGTGTTTCCAGCTCCAGCCAATACGGATTTTTCGTAATGCTACTGGTTTTACTAAACTTAAGTATGATGTTAAGCGTAAATTTGGCGGTAATGAACCTTTTGCCTATTCCTGCCCTGGATGGAGGACGACTTCTGTTCATTCTTTTGGAAATGCTGGCAAGAAAGAGGCTTAATCCCAAGTGGGAGGAGCGAATCAATACCGCAGGGATGGTTTTTCTACTAGCCCTTATGGTATTGATTGTCGGAAATGATGTGTTTAATTTGTTGACCGGAGCCTATTCAAAATATTTTAGCTCATAAGTTTATTGTATAAAGGAATACTATGTTCAAAAGAGAAGATACTAGGGTAGTAGAAGTAGGAAAACTTAAAATCGGCGGTGGAAATCCGGTGGTTTTACAGTCCATGTGTAATACCAAGACGGAGGATATCAATGGAAGTATAGCCCAAATTCTTAGACTGGCAGAGGCGGGCTGTGAACTCATTCGTCTTACCGTACCTACAAAAGAAGCGGCATTTGCCTTAAAAGAGATAAAGGCGGCTTCTCCTATTCCTATCGTTGCGGATATCCATTTCGACTACCGCATGGCGATTCTTGCCATGGAAAACGGCGCGGATAAAATCCGTATTAATCCGGGAAACATCGGCTCTTCGGAAAAGCTTCGGGCTGTGGTGGACTGCGCCAAAGAAAAAAAGATCCCCATTCGGATCGGGGTGAATTCCGGCTCCTTAGAAAAAGAAGTTTTGGAAAAATATCATGGTAGAGTTACTGCACAGGGACTTGCTGAGTCTGCCTTGGCGAATTTGCGTTTGGTAGAGGAAATGGGCTATCAGAATTTGGTGCTTTCCATGAAGTCCTCTGATGTTTTGATGGCGGTGGAAGCTCATAAAATTGTGGCAGAATCCTGCCCCTATCCTTTGCATGTAGGCATCACAGAGTCCGGAACGCTTTGGTCCGGTAATATCAAATCTGCCATGGGACTGGCCATGATTTTGGGAGAAGGAATCGGAGATACGATTCGCGTGAGCCTTTCTGCAGATCCTGTGGAAGAAATCAAAAGCGGAAGACTAATCTTGGAAACTCTAGGACTGAAAAAGGGTGGTATCCATGTAGTTTCCTGTCCTACCTGCGGAAGAACCGACATTGATCTGATTTCTCTGGCTAATGCTGTGGAAAAGCTGGTTCAGTCCTATCCGGATAAATCCTTAAAGCTTGCTGTAATGGGTTGTGTGGTAAACGGTCCGGGAGAGGCCAAGGAGGCGGATCTGGCCATTGCCGGGGGCAAGGGTGTAGGGCTTTTGATGAAGCGCGGTGAAGTGATTCGAAAGGTGGAAGAGAAGGATTTGCTCTCCGCCCTCAAGGAGGAAATAGAAAAATACCCTGATTAAATAAACAGAAAGGATAGGCATGAAGCAGTTTTTTCAAGTATTTCAGGAATTAACGGTATCGGAGCATTTAAGGGGAATGTTTTTGAATACCACCATAAGCAGAATCACCTTGAAAAAAGACAGGTCGAAGCTGAGTATTTATTTGCATAGCGATCATTTACTGGAGCGAAGTGATATTCGGGAAATGGAAGAGGCTATCTATAAGCAACTCTTTATCGGGAAGAAAATCAGCATTTGCATCCGGGAAAGCTTTCATCTATCCAGCCAATATACGGCAAAAGTACTTTATGAGTTTTATGAAAAGTCTCTTTTTGAGGAATTAAAGGAAAGAAACATTCTCCTGTATCAGATGATGAAGCAGGGAGAACTGGAATGGAGAGAAGACAATCGTCTCTCTCTTATTTTAGAGGAACAAATTCTTTTTCGAAAGGAAGAAAAGGAATGTGTTAGGGTCATTCAAAAGATTTTTGAAGAGCGTTGCGGTGTTCCCATCCATTTTACCATTCAGTTTGTACCGGCAAATAAAAAGGCTGAGGAGGAAGAGGATAAGGCAATTGCCTCTCTGTATTCTTCTTCCGGAAATCCGGGATATTCAGAAGAAGGATTGTCCGATATTTATTCAGGGGCAGAGGGAAGTGCAGGTTCTCCCGGAACAGCAGATACGGCAATACAGGATGGGGAAGCAGCTTCACTAAGCCAAGTGAGTTCCGCCCTTTCTGATGGAAGCAGTGCATCAGCGGAATATGCAGGACAAGGGCAAGATTTCGAGGCTGAGCAAAATGCAGGCAATAAACATAGCGGTTTAGCAAAGAATACTGCTAATGCTACTTTGGAAAAGAAAAGTGCGGAAGATTCTCCCGAGCAGAAGAAAAGCTCCGGGGAAAAATCCTTTGAAAAGAAGGGCTTTGAGAAAAAAAGCTTTAACAAAGGAAAGTTCCAGTTTAAGCGTTCCGACCATAGTGATGTGTACTATGGAAGAGACTTCTCCGATACCCCCATTCCTTTAAAGGATATCCCGGAGGATGGGGGTTTGGTAACGGTGGAAGGCTTGATTATTCAGGTGGATGAACGAAGCACCCGCTCGGGAAAAACCATTTTCAGCTTCTCTTTTACGGATGATACGGATTCTTTAGCCTCTAAGATTTTTGTGGAGGAAGAGAATCTGGAGGAAGCCAGAGCCTTTCTCAAAAAGGATAATGCCATTTGCATTAAGGGAACCATGGAGTATGACAGCTACGACCAGGAGATGGAGCTGGCCCATGTGCAAGGAATCAAGAAATCTTCCTTTACCCGGAAAAAGAGAGAAGATTTAGAGAAAGAAAAGCGGGTAGAACTGCATTTACATAGTAAGATGTCGGATATGGACGGGGTTTCGGATATTGAAAAATATATCGACAGAGCCTTGGATTTTGGTATGCCTGCCATGGCTATCACGGATCATGGTGTGGTACAGGCCTTTCCGGATGCCATGGCTTATTTGAAAAAGATAGGAAGACAGAAGGATTTACAGCTGATTTACGGCATGGAAGGCTATCTTGTCAATGATTTGGATTCCATTGTAAAAAATGCTTGCAAGAGAGATCTAAGCAGTACCACCGTGGTATTTGATTTGGAGACCACCGGTTTTGATCCGAGAGTCAATCATATTATTGAAATCGGTGCGGTAAAGATTGAAAACGGAAAAATCATTGACCGGATGGATGTTTTTGTAAATCCGGGTGTGCCGATACCCTTTCGAATTACCCAATTAACTTCCATTGATGATTCCATGGTAATGGATGCCAAGGGCATCGAAGAGGTGCTTCCACAATTTCTGGACTTTGCCAAGGATGCGATTTTGGTTGCCCATAATGCGGACTTTGACTACCACTTTGTCAGCACTAAGGCAAAGGCTTTAAATCTTCCTTTTTCAGCACCGGTAATTGACACGGTGGCCTTGTCCCGCCTGCTTTTACCAAGACTAAGTCGTTTTAAGCTGGATACTGTGGCAAAGGAATTAAAGATTGAGCTTTTGCACCACCATAGAGCAGTAGATGATGCGGAGGCTACTGCAAGAATTTATCTAAAAGAGTTAGAGCTTTTAGAGCAAAGAGGCGTTAGCTCCTTAGAAGAAATCGATAGTCTGGAGGTGGATCAGGTGGGGAAGGTACGAAAGCTCCCCAGCTACCATATTATCCTGCTGGCAAAAAATGATATTGGAAGAATTAACCTCTATCGTCTGGTTTCTCTGTCCCATTTGCAGTATTTCCGAATGAAGCCGAGAATTCCCAAGTCTTTGCTGAAAAAATATCGGGAAGGACTGATTATCGGCTCAGCCTGTTCCAGCGGAGAGCTTTTTCAGGCTATGGTGCGAGGGGCGGATGACCAGCAGCTTTTGGAGATTGCCTCCTTCTATGATTATTTGGAAATTCAACCCATAGGGAATAATGCCTATATGCTGGAATCAGATCGTTTTTCCGCAGAAACGGAAGAGGATTTGATTGCCTATAATAAGAAGATTATTGCCTTGGGAGAGCAGTTGAAAAAGCCGGTTTGTGCTACCTGTGATGCCCATTATGCGGATGAGGAAAATGATGTTCTTCGGAGAATTGTTTTGGCTACCAAGGGAATGACAGATGAGGAAGGAGAGGCAAGACTCTTTTTTAGAAGTACCACGGAGATGCTGGAGGAATTTTCCTATCTGGACAGCAATACCCAGAAGCAGGTGGTTATTGACAATCCCTTGAAAATCATGAAAATGTGTGAGCCGATAAAGCCGGTGCGGCCCGACAAGTGTCCTCCGATTATTGAACATTCAGACGAAACTTTACGGCAGATTTGCTACGAAACTGCCCATAAAATCTATGGTCCAAACTTACCTGCCATGGTAGAAAACCGCTTGGAGACGGAATTAAATTCTATTATCTCTAACGGTTATTCCGTGATGTATATTATTGCCCAAAAGCTGGTGGATAAGTCCAATGAGGACGGCTATCTGGTAGGTTCCCGAGGTTCCGTAGGCTCCTCCTTTGCCGCTACCATGGCCCATATTACGGAGGTAAATCCTCTGCCTCCCCACTATGTCTGCCCCAAATGCTACTACACGGACTTTGACTCGGAGGAGGTAAAGTCCTATTCCGGAATGGCGGGCTATGATATGCCAAGCAAAAACTGTCCCCACTGCGGTACGGTTTTAAATCGTCTAGGCTTTGATATCCCCTTTGAAACCTTCTTGGGCTTTGACGGAGATAAGGAGCCGGATATCGACTTAAACTTCTCCGGAGAATATCAGGCCAGGGCCCATGCCTATACCGGCGCAATTTTCGGAGAGGAAAATACCTACAAGGCGGGAACCATAGGCACTTTGGCAGAGAAAACCGCCTATGGTATGATTAAAAAATTCTATGAAGAACGGGGAGAAAAGAAGAGAACTGCCGAGTTGAATCGTCTGGTGGAGGGCATCACCGGAATCAGAAGAACCACAGGACAGCATCCCGGCGGTATTGTGGTGCTTCCCCACGGAGAGGATATCAATACCTTTACACCGGTGCAGCATCCAGCCAATGATACGGAAAGCCCCATTATTACCACCCACTTTGACTACCATAAGATTGACCATAATCTCTTGAAGCTGGATATTCTGGGGCATGATGACCCTACCATGATTCGAAAGCTACAGGATTTAACAGGCTTGGATCCGGTAAAAGATATTCCTTTGGATTCTCCCGAGGTGATGTCTTTATTCCAATCCACGGAAGCTTTAGGCATTTCCCCGGCAGATATTCAGGGAGTGGAATTAGGATGCCTTGGGATTCCGGAGTTTGGTACCCAGTTTGCTATGCAAATGGTGCAGGATACCAAACCGAAATACCTTTCCGACCTGATTCGTATTTCCGGACTTTCCCATGGAACGGATGTCTATCTGAACAATGCCCAGGATCTTATCCTAAGCGGGGTAACCACCCTTCGTGAAGCTATTTGCTGTCGTGACGATATCATGGTGTATTTGATGCACATGGGCTTGGAGCCGGGAGAAAGCTTTAACATTATGGAGGCTACCAGAAAGCATAAGCCCTTAAAGGACGAGTGGTGTGAGCATATGCTGGAGCATGGAGTGCCCCAGTGGTACATTGATGCCTGTAAAAAAATCAAGTATATGTTCCCTAAGGCCCATGCGGCGGCCTATGTTATGATGGCTTATCGCGTAGCCTATTGTAAGGTTTTCTATCCTAAGGAATACTATACCGCTTATTATACGGTTAGAGCGGACGGCTTTGACTTTGACAAGATGTGCTTCGGTGTGGAGAAGCTTCGTTTTCATATTAAGGAGTACTCCTCCAGAGAGAAGCTTTCCAATACGGATGCCCTCTGTCTTCGAGATATGAAGATTTGTGAGGAAATGTATGCCAGAGGAATTCATTTTGCTCCTTTAGACATCTACAAGGCAAAGGCCAAGGACTTCCAAATCACGGAAAAGGGAGAGATTATGCCTTCCTTCAGTTGTATTGCCGGTTTGGGAGAGGCGGTGGCCCAGGGATTGGAAGAGGGAGCAAAATATGGAAAATACCTGTCCAAAGATGATTTTATTCAAAGAACCCACTGTCCCAAGGCCTTTGCAGACAAATTCCATGAATTGGGACTTCTAGGTGACATTCCCCTATCCAATCAGATGTCCCTCTTTGACTTCTAATACAAAACAACGGATTTTCTTGTAATATTGCCTTTTTTCATATACAATACAACTATATATCTTGCGACATGCAATAGACTGCATTGTTAGAAATAGGAGGAAGGATCTATGAAAGTTTATGAAACCGGCAGTATTCGTAACGTAGTTCTTTTAGGTCATGGAGGTGCCGGAAAAACCACCATTGCAGAAGCATTAGCTTATGTAACTTCTGGAATTAATAGAATGGGCAGCGTTGATGACGGGAACACCCTGTCTGACTTTGATAAAGAAGAAAAGAAGCGGAAGTTTTCCATTTCCACTTCCGTGATTCCTATCGAGTATAAGGGAGAGTCCGGAGAGCTGAAGATGAATATTTTGGATACTCCCGGATACTTCGACTTTGTAGGAGAGGTGGAAGAGGCTGTTTCTGCGGCAGATGCGGCGATTATCGTGGTAAACGGTAAGGCGGGGATTGAGCCGGGAACGGTACGGGCTTGGGAACTTTGTGAAGCCAATGCTCTTCCCAGACTTTTCTTTGTCAGCAATATGGATGATGACAAGGCTTCCTTCAGACAGCTGGTTCTGGATTTGGAAAAGCAGTTCGGTAAGTCCGTAGCACCTTTCCAGCTTCCTATCCGTGAAAATGAGAAATTCGTGGGCTTTGTAAACGTGGTAAAGATGGCCGGAAGACGCTTTACAAAGATGAATGAATATGAGGCTTGTCCTATTCCCGACTATGTGGAGAAGCACTTAACCATTGCCCGTTCCGCCTTGCTGGAGGCAGTAGCGGAAAGCTCCGATGAACTGATGGAGAAGTATTTTGCAGGAGAAGAGTTTACGGTAGAAGAGATTCAGGCCGCTTTACGGGAGAATGTAGAAGCCTGCAAGATTGCTCCGGTACTTATGGGTTCAGGTCCCAATGTGCAGGGCTTTAATGTATTGCTTCAGGTTTTAGAGAAATATTTCCCCTCTCCCGAGTCTTTGGAATCCATCGGTGTGGATGCTTCTACCGGAGAGCACTTCAGAGCGAAGTACCAGTCCGATAAGAGCCTCAGTGCAAAGATTTGGAAGACTATTGCAGATCCTTTCCTTGGAAAATACAGTCTATTTAAGATTTGTACCGGTGTATTAAAGGCCAATTCCGAGATTTACAATGTAAATAAAGAAAGCATGGAAAAGGTGGGAAAGCTCTATCTCCTTCGGGGCAATACTCCTATCGAAGTGCCTGAATTAAAGAGTGGAGACATCGGTGCAGTAGCGAAGTTAAATATCAGTGAAACCGGAGACAGTATCTCCGTTCGTAATGCTCCTATTTTGTATCATGGACCCAAGCTTTCCGAGCCCTTTACCTTTATGGCTTATCGTGCAGAGCAAAAGGCGGATGAGGATAAGCTTTCCACTGCTTTACAGAAGATGATGGACGAGGACAGAACCATCAGATTACAGGCTGACCCGGAAAATAGACAAAGCTTAATCTATGCTATCGGAGAACAGCAGTTAGAGGTTTTGGCTTCCCGATTAAAGGATCGATACAATGTTTCCATTAACCTGGAAAAGCCACGCTTTGCTTATCGGGAGACCATTAAAAAGACCGTTAAGGTCCAGGGCAAATACAAGAAGCAGTCCGGTGGACACGGACAGTATGGAGATGTTGTTATGGAATTCTCTCCAAGCTTTGACTATGACCAGGCCTATAGCTTTAAGGAGCAGGTATTCGGCGGTGCTGTACCGAAGAACTATTTCCCGGCTGTTGAAAAGGGAATTGCAGAGTCCTGCAAGAAGGGACCTTTGGCAGGATATCCTGTTGTAGGAATAAATGCCACCTTATTGGACGGCTCCTACCATCCGGTAGACTCCTCCGAGCAGGCCTTTAAGACAGCGGCTTCCATGGCTTTTAAGGATGCTTTCCTTCAGGCAAACCCCATACTCTTAGAGCCGATTGCGCACCTGAATGTTACTGTTCCGGACGCATTTACCGGAGACATCATGGGAGATCTGAATAAGCGTAGAGGTAAGATTTTGGGTATGACCGCCCTTAGAGACGGAAAGCAGCTGGTTGAGGCTGAGCTTCCCATGAGTAACCTCTATCTTTATAATACGGACCTTCGCTCCATGACCGGAGGAGCAGGAAGCTTTTCCTTCTACTTCGTTCGCTACGAGCAGGCTCCCGGAGATATCCAGAATCGTGTAGTGGAAGAGTCCAAGAAGATGATGGAAGAATAAAAAGAAATGAGAATTCTTAAGATAATATATCCCATTGTAGTCGTAGTGGTAGGGTTTGCTCTTTCTTGTGTATTTTCAGTTTGGAAACCAAAAGGAGTACTTGGGTTTTTTGTGTATTGTCTTATTATTATTTTGATGATTATAGTGGGCAGAAAAATATACCATAAGAGTTAGAATTGCATTTCAAACTAAATATCAAACTTAAAGGTAGCTATAGTTTTGGCTACCTTTTTTTATATTTACAAGGAAGAAATGAGCGTTATAGAACAAAACGTGTGTAAAAAAATATTTCAAAATTTAGCAGTAATTACTTGAAAATAAACTATGAAAATGATAGAATTCCAATAAGTTAGATATAACTAATCAAGTGTGCCTTGAGCTGGAAATGTATCTATACCCTAATAAATAAAGGAGCAAAGAAGATGTTGACAATATTCACGATAGTAGTATGTGTTGTTTCCTATTTGTTGAATATTAGTGCGTTTATCACGTATTTTTCTTATGTTCTTGCCTTTGCCATATTGAAAGCATTTCTATCGAAAAGATTAAAAGATGTATTCAATATAAGAAAAGCCGAAGCAATTTATATAGAACTTGGGCTTATGAATACTCTGGATTCATTTATTTCGCTCCTTTTCATAACGCTTTATTATGTGTTTAGAGAGTATGAGCATTTTGGTATTGCGTATATGCTTCCGGTTCTTTTGTGCTATATCTTGATTTACAGATTTTTATTTTGGGATGTAGGGTATAAAGTAAAGCAATTATTTAGGAAGAGCCATCAGTAAACAGAATACTATAAATATCAGTGTGGAAAACTTGACGAACAAATTCAGACTCAGAGTGGCGTTTCGACTTTAGGAAAGAAGAAGTATCTGCGAACTGAGAAGTACGGAATCTCCCTTCTTGGCAAAAGGGTTACAATTGCGGCAGCTGTAGCGGCAATAGTAGCGGCGACTCCCTATGTAAGTATTCCGGCTGCAGTAAAGATTATTACTGCCGCAATAGCAGCAGGATCGGCGACTTTGCCGAATTATTTATATGTGACAAGTGATGTATATACAAGCTACAGCGTGGTTAAAATTAATACTAGATATGAAAACAAATATTATTTAGATTCGGCGAGAACACAGTATGTGGGTTCTTGGTCATTCAGTAAACGATGGGGACATTAAAGTATGAAATTTGCGAAACAGGAGATATTACGTGCACTTTTAATACTGGTAGTACAAATGCTAACAAGCTTTATGATAGCATATTTTACCGATAGAACATGGAGTTTAAAGAACTTCATTTCTAACGATACATTAATAGTATTTTGGGTTACTTATTTGGTTTGTACAATAGCTTTTGCATTTTTTAAGAAAGCCAATTTAAAGAAAGATGAAAATAGTTAGAGTAACGATTATACGCAAAAAGTGCGTTTGATTCTATGAATTAATAATAATTTGTTTTGATCAAATATATTTCAGAAAAAAATATTCTAATATAAAAAAACAGTAAATCAAGTCGGTTTACTGTTTTTTTATGTAAATGGTCAATAACCCGTCATTTTTTCTCTCCACAAAAATTGAGATAATCGTGAAAAGTGTGAAAAGTTGAACGCACTTTTTCCACTTTATAAACTTTTCCCACTTTGTACACTATCTCAGGGAGGAATTGAAGATGAACACAAAACTTGCTACAAGCAGGATGCGAACAGGGCAATGGGCTGACATTATAAAAGAATAAAAGGAAATATACTACAGGCGGGTCAAGTCAAAGAAAAGCTTAGAAAAGGATAGCGGTATCCGATCATAGGCCATATGTTGTGGCTTGATGCTGAAATAAGAGGAGAACATAGGAGCTTGCTTTTTATGGCGGGGGATTAAGGAATCTTTGCGAGGGCTTAGGCTCTGCGTGAAAAAGACTGTCGCGAGGCTTCCGTAGGGAGCTGCACTCTAGCAATGAAGGAGAGCGCATGTTTGAGCCCGAAGGGCGAGTTTGCGCAGGAGCCTGAGCGAAAAAGCGAGTGCAGCGAGTAGGAAACGTAGTGTGTCTTTGAGGCAGAGCCTAAGCCGAGCAAGACATTCATAAGTCTGCATGATGGAGTTGCCAACGATTACTTGACAGTAATCTAGCAAGAAATGACTTGCTGCTTACATTGACAGAAAATCAAGAATACTCTATCATATTTCTGATTCCTTAAGAAGAAATAATGTTTTTCAGATGAGGTGAATATGATTCGTATAGCCATTGATGCCATGGGAGGGGACTTAGCGCCTGCTGCCATTGTAAAAGGGGCAATTGACAGCCTTTCTTCCTGCCCAAATACTAAGCTTCTTCTCTATGGAGAGGAGAAAGCCATTCAGGAAGAATGTGCCAAATACCAATATGATAAAGAAAGAATTGAGATTATTCCCTGTAGCGAGAATATCAGCTTGCATGAGTCTCCGGTTATGGCCATTCGGAGAAAAAAGGACTCCAGCATTGTTAGGGGAATGAAGGCGGTAAAGGATGGAGAGGCGGAGGCCTTTCTTTCTGCCGGTTCCACCGGAGCGATTTTAGCCGGAGGACAGCTGATTGTAGGAAGAGAAAAGGGCGTATTGCGTCCTCCCCTTGCGGCTTTAATGCCCACAAGACAGGGAGTAACTCTTCTTACAGATTGCGGTGCCAATGTGGATGCCCATCCGGAGTGGCTGGTACAGTTTGCCAAGATGGGTGCCATCTATATGAAGGAAATGCTGGGCGTTCCCTCCCCAACAGTAGGCCTAGTAAATATCGGCGCGGAAGAAGAAAAGGGAAATGCTCTGGTGAAGGCTGCCATGGAAAAGTGTAAGGAGGAAAAGGACTTAAACTTTATCGGTTCCGTGGAGGCCAGAGATATTGTAGAAGGAAACTGTTCCGTAGTGGTGGCAGATGCCTTTGTAGGAAATGTGGTTTTGAAAATGTACGAGGGTGTAGGAAAGATGCTTCTTTCTGAAATCAAGTCCGGCATTAAAGAGGGTGGCCCTCTTTCTTTGGTAGGCGGTGCTTTGATTTCTTCTGCCCTACGAAAGAGAATGATAAAATTTGATGCCAAAAGCTATGGAGGAGCCCCTATCCTGGGCTTGAAGGGCTTGGTGGTTAAGGTTCACGGCAATACAGATGGAGTGGAGATTACTACGGCCATTCGACAGGCCAAGGAATTTGCAGAAAAGGGCTTGACCACGAAGATTGCAGCGGCACTGGATTTTTCTGATGAAGAGGAAGGCAGTGAAGGAAAATAAAATTCTCCCTGAAGAAGAGAAAGCAAATAGCAGAAATATTAAATAGCAGAAAGGAACGCGGTATGGAATTGGATAAGTTAAAGGAAATCATTGCCAGAGAATTACAGCATGTGAAGAAAGAGGAGATTACGGAGGATTCTCGTTTTGTAGAGGATTTAAATGCGGACTCCCTGGATACTGTGCAGATTATTATGGGAATTGAGGAAGAGTTCGGCATTGAAATTCCGGAAGAAGCAAGTTTTCAGATTAAAACTGTTGGAGAAGCACACAAAGCTATTTTAAAGGCTTTAGGAAAATAATAATGATGGAAAACATGGGCAGTATCCCTTCTCTTTCCAAGTTGGAGGAGGATTTGGGGTACCATTTTCAAGATCAGAAGCTTTTATTGCACGCCTTAACCCACCCCTCTTATTCCAATGAGATGGGGCATCCCAAGGAAGCCTCCAACCAAAGGCTGGAATTTCTGGGGGACGCAGTATTGGAGTTGGTTTCCAGTACCCTTCTTTACCATAAGAAACCGGTGATTCAGGAAGGAAGGATGACCAAACTTCGGGCGGCATTGGTATGTGAATCGGCACTGGCTGTGGTGGCAAAATCGCTACAGCTTTCTTCTTATCTTCTCTTGGGAAAGGGAGAGGAAAGAGAGGGCATTCAATTTCGAGATTCCGTGCTGTCCGATGCTTTGGAAGCGGTGATTGGTGCCATTTATCTTGATGGCGGCATGGAAAAGGCGGAAAGCTTTGTTCGGGGAATAGTTTTATCCGATATTGAGCATAAAACTCTTTTTCAGGACGCAAAAACCATGTTGCAGGAGTATTGTACGGCGAAACGTTATCCTCTGGAGTATTCCTTGATGGAGGAAAGCGGCCCCTTTCATCAGCGTTTTTATAAGGTGTCTGTGAAAGTTAATGAGGAAGTTTACGGCATTGGAGAGGGAAGCTCTAAAAAGAAGGCAGAGCAGGCGGCTGCCTATTTTGCATTAGAAAAAATAAAGGTGGAAACAGGGGATGTATTTAAAGTCTATTGAAATTCAAGGATTTAAGTCCTTTGCCAATAAAACTGTTTTGGATTTTTCTCCCGGTATTACCGGGATTGTAGGGCCTAACGGCTCCGGAAAATCCAATATTTCTGATGCGGTTCGTTGGGTTTTGGGAGAACAGAAGGTAAAACAGCTTCGTGGGAATTCCATGCAGGATGTTATTTTCTCAGGAACAGCTCTAAGAAGAGCTCAGGGCTATGCCTATGTGAGCATGTGCTTTGACAATGCAGACCATGCCTTAAATCTTCCTTATGAAGAAATTACTGTTAGTAGAAGACTCTATCGTTCCGGAGAATCGGAATATCGTTTAAATGATGCGGAATGCCGTTTAAAGGATATTCATGAGCTTTTTTATGATACCGGAATCGGAAAGGAAGGCTATTCCCTCATTGGACAGGGACAGATTGATAAGATTTTGTCTGGAAAGGCGGAAGAGCGAAGGGCTCTCTTTGATGAGGCGGTGGGAATTGTGAAGTTCAAAAGAAGAAAGGACATTTCCCAGAAAAAGCTGGAAGAAGAGCAGGCCAATATGGAGCGTATCCGGGATATTCTTTCAGAGCTGGAAAAGCAGCTGGCTCCATTGGAGAGGCAGTCCGGAAAGGCAAAAAATTACTTACAGCTAAGGGATAAGCTTTTACTTTATGAAGCCAATCATTTCCTTCTGGAAATGAAGGAGGCGGAGAAGGGCTTAGAGGAATTAGCGGTAAAAATTGAGAACTTAAGCTATTACCAAAAGGAAGAGGAAGAGAAACAGAACCGTTTAACCCAAGCCTTTTTAGCAATGGAAAGGGAGGGGGACGCCTTAGAGGCGGAGGAACAGAGGATTCGAAAGCGGGAAGAAGAGTATCTGTCGGAAAAGGCGGAGATAGAACGCCGGATTTCTCAGCTTCGAGAGGATATTTCCGGAAAAGAAAGCAGTAAAAAGCATTTTCAGGAACAAATTGAAAAGCTAAAGGAGGAAAGTAGCCGGCTTCTTGGAAAAATGGAGGATTTGGCGGCTACTTTATTTGCTATGCAGGAGCAGTTTTCCTCTTTGCTCCCTTTTAGTAAGGATAAGGCAGAAGTTCAGCTGGATGTGGATTTTATCCGTTCCACTATTAAGGAAGCGGAAAGAACCATTCAAAACTGCTACGGGAATGCCTTTGCCTTTGAAGAGGCTCCAAAGCTGTCTAAGAGCGAGGAAGAAAATCTTGGAGAGCAGTTTTTAGCCTTTCAGGAAAAAGAGGAGGAGTTGCAAAAAGCCAAGGAAGCATTTCAGTCTTTACTGCAAACAATGCAGGGACTTTCCCGGGAATTGCAGGAAAAAAGACAGGAGCTGGAATCTGAAAAGAGTCGTTTGGCCCTTCAGGAGAGGGCGGTGGAAAACCAAGGCCTCCGTTTAGACAATCTGGAAAATCTTGCGGAGCGTTATGAGGGCTTCGGAAATGCGATTCGCTTCTGTATGAGGGAAAAGGCTAAAGAAAAAGGCCTTATCGGTGTTGTGGCGGAGCTGATATCCGTTCCCAAAGACTATGAACTGGCACTGGAAACGGTACTTGGTTCCGGTCTGCAACAGTTGGTTTGTGAAGATGAAGGCACTGCAAAACGATTGATTGAAAAGTTAAAAAGGGAGAGGCAGGGTAGAGCCAGTTTCCTTCCTTTGCCTTCCCTTCGGAAAAACAGAGATGAAAAATATGATAGTTTAAAAAAGGAAGCGGGAGTGATTGGGGTATTTGCAGACCTGATTAAGGTTCCGGATTCCTGTAAGGGCTTAGAAAATTATCTTTTATCCAGGGTGCTTTTGGTGAAAAGCATGGAGGAGGCCCTTAGCTTAGAAAAGAAATATCATCATAGCCTAAGGATAGTTACTCTGGAAGGAGAGCTTTTACAGGCAGGTGGAGCTATTTCCGGTGGTGCCTATAAAAATAATTCCTCTCTTATGGGAAGAAAAAGAGAGATGGAAGAGCTTAAGGAGGGTATTGAGAAGGGAAAGGAAGCCTGCAACAATATTCGGAAGTCTGTGGAGGAGAAGATGAGTGCCTGCAATAGGCTGGAACAGGAGCTCTCCGCCAAGGAAGAAGAAAGGCATCAACAGGAAAAGGGTATTTCCGAGCTGGAGCTTATGCTTCAAGCAAAGATGCAGTTGGAGTATCAAACCCTGTCCACCAAGACGGATTTTCTCACGGAGCAGATGCATGGCTACAGCGATGCCTTGGAAAAGCTTTTTGCCGAGCAATTTGATTTGGAAGAGGCGGAAAAACAGTCAAAGGAATCCGTACTGCATCAGGAGGAGGAAATCCAAAAATTGCAAGAAAAGCTTTCTTTGGGAGAAAAAGCATTTTCCGATAGAAAGGAAAGCCTGCAAAGGATTCAGGAGCAGAAGCAAAAGATTGCCGAAAAGCAAAAGGCATATTTTGCGGAAAAAGAGAAGTTTGCAGAGGCTCAGTTGAATCAGGAAAAGGAAGCTCTTCGTCTGGAAAACCAAAAGGAAAAATTGGAAGAGCAAAGTGCCAAGTCCGCCCAGTATATTTTGGAAGAGTACGGATTACAGTTCTCCGAGGTGAAACAGTATTATCGGGAGGAGCTTAGCGAAGATCCTGCACTTTCCAAGGAAATTCAGGAGATGAAGGGAAATATCCGGAGCCTTGGCCCCATAAATCTGGACAGTATTCAGCAATTCGAAGAGGTTTCGGAGCGTTACAGCTTCCTGCATCAGCAGGTGGAGGATCTTCTTACTTCCGAAAAATCTTTGCAGGATATTATCGCCGATCTGGATCGGGGAATGCGGAAGCAGTTCCATGAAAATTTCTCCAAGATCCAAGTAGAGTTTAACAAGGTTTTCCGGGTTCTCTTCGGCGGAGGACAGGGAAGACTGGAAATGGAAGAGGGAGAGGATGTGCTGGAAAGCGGTATTCGCATCGTGGCAGAGCCTCCCGGAAAGAAACTACAAAATATGATGCAGCTCTCCGGAGGAGAAAAGGCTTTAACCGCTATTTCCCTGCTTTTTGCTTTGCAAAGTCTGAAGCCTTCTCCCTTCTGTCTGTTGGATGAGATTGAGGCGGCACTGGATGATTCCAATGTAGTACGCTTTGCGGAGTATTTGCATCATTTGATTAAGAACACCCAGTTTATTGTCATTACCCATAGAAGAGGAACTATGGAAAGGGCAGACAGACTTTTCGGTGTTACCATGCAGGAAAAGGGTATCTCTACACTGGTATCTGTTGACCTGGTAGAAGACCAGTTGCAATAAGGAGGCGTCATGGCAAATATTTTTACCAAAATACTGAATAATATTTTTCAATCCAATGAGGTGGCAGACGAGGCCTTTTATGAAGAACTGGAAGAGGCCATGATCCTCAGTGATGTTTCCTATAGCAGCTGCATGCGTATTATTGATGCGGTAAAGCATGAGGCCAATCAGAGGGGAGTCAACCTCACCCGGGATGTGCAAAAGATTCTAAAGGACTATATTTTGGATTTGATGATGGTGGAAGAAGGCTATTATGCCTTTGAGCAGGAGAAAAGCATTATCTCCGTCATCGGCGTAAATGGCGTAGGAAAAACCACCTCTATCGGAAAGCTGGCCTATCATTTAAAGAAAAAAGGGAAGAAAGTTATCCTTGCGGCGGCGGACACCTTCCGTGCCGGAGCCATTGAGCAGCTGGTGGAGTGGGGAAACCGTGTAGGGGTGGATGTTATTCATCAAAAGGAAGGCTCCGATCCTGCGGCAGTAGTTTTCGATGCTCTTCAGTCCTTTAAGGCGAAAAATGCGGATGTTTTGATTATTGATACCGCAGGAAGACTGCACAATAAGAAAAACCTGATGCAGGAGCTTGGAAAAATCAACCGCATCATTGACCGGGAATTTGCGGAAGGCTATAGAGAAACTCTGGTGGTTCTGGATGCCACCACAGGCCAGAACGCCATGAGCCAGGCAAAGCTTTTTAAAGAATGCAGCCAGGTTACCGGCGTAATCTTAAGTAAGATGGATTCCACCGCGAAAGGCGGTATGGCCCTTTCCATACAGGCAGAACTGGGTCTGCCGGTAAAATACATGGGCACTGGGGAAAAAGTGGAAAACCTCCAGCGCTTCGATGCCAAGAGATATGTTGAAGATATTTTTGACCTGCATTAAGGCAAAGGGGCTGTAATCCTTTGTAATAGTATATATGCAGTATAGGTCTGAAAGTGGGGCACGCTCTCGCTAACCTCGCCTCGTAGCAGTACTAACTTCAAGCTTCGCTTTCAGTAAGTACTGACGGGCTCAGATTACCCCTTTTTTCAGACCTATACTGCATATATAAATTCTATTACACGAAATATTACAGCCCTTTGCTTTTATACTGTCAACAAAAACGCTTGACAGTAGGAAGCTTTTTTGTTATTTTACTATATCGTGAGGTGAAGTATGGAAGCATTTGTGGAAAAGGGAAACCTGTTTTTGCTGTATTCCGGCCTGTTAAAGGAGAAGCAAAGACAGATTTATGAATACCATATTTTGGATGACATGAGCTTTACGGAGATTGGCTTGGAAATGGGTATCACCAGGCAGGCAGCCCAGGCGGTATTTCGAAAGGCGGACGAAAAGTTAAAGTTCATTGAAGAGAATCTTCACCTGGCAGAAAAGTGGCTCAGTATACGGCGTTGTGCGGAAGAAATTCAGAGCAAGGCACGGGATGCGGAAATCAAAGCATTAGCAGGAGAAATCATTCATGGCATTTGAAAGTTTATCCGATCGTTTAAGTGATATATTTCAAAATTTATCCGGAAAGGGAAAGCTTTCCGAGGAGGATGTAAACCTTGCCTTAAAGGAAGTTCGAATGGCTTTGTTGGAAGCAGACGTGAACTTCAAGCTGGTAAAGGATTTTATTGCCAAGGTCAAGGAATCCGCCATCGGAGAAGAGGTATTTTCCTCGTTAAGTCCGGCCCAGACAGTGATTAAGATTGTTCGGGACGAACTGACCAAGATGATGGGGGAGGAGAATACGGAGCTAAAGCTTCGTTCCCAAAGTGAAATCACGGTTTTGATGATGGTGGGCTTACAGGGTGCAGGAAAAACTACCACTGCGGCAAAGCTTGCGGGCAAGTTCCAAAAGCAGCACAGAAAGCCTTTACTGGTGGCCTGCGACATTTACAGACCGGCGGCTATTGAACAGCTTCGTGTCAACGCGGAAAAGCTTTCCATTCCTTTCTTCAGCTTGGGAAACCAGGTTAAGCCGGAGGAAATTGCAAAGAAAGCCTATGAAGAGGCCAAGGCAAAGGGCTATAACCTTTTGATTTTGGATACCGCCGGAAGATTGCAGATTGATGATGCTCTGATGGAAGAGCTAAAGCGAATGAAATCTGCTGTTCCTGTTGATTGGACCATTCTTACCGTGGATGCCATGACCGGACAGGAAGCGGTAAATGTTGCGGAGAGCTTTAGCAAGGAAGTTGGCGTTAACGGCGTAATCCTCAGTAAGTGCGACGGAGATACCAGAGGAGGAGCTGCCTTATCCATTAAGGCGATGACCGGACAGCCTATTCTATACCTTGGTATGGGAGAAAAGCTTTCCGATTTAGAGCCCTTCTATCCGGACCGTATGGCAGGAAGAATTTTGGGAATGGGAGATGTACTTTCCCTCATTGAAAAAGCCCAGAGCGAAATGGATGAGGAAAAGGCCAAGGAATCCGTTCGGAAATTGTCCAAGGGACAGTTTAACTATGATGATTTCCTGGATCAGATGAATCAGTTGCAAAAGCTTGGAGGAATTGCAGGGATTTTAAAGCTGCTTCCCGGAATGAACAAGGCTATGCAAGGGATTGATTTGGAAGATTCCGAAAAGAAGATGAAGCAGGTAAAATCCATTATCCAGTCCATGACCTTTAAGGAAAGAGCCAATCCGAAGATTATGAATCCCTCCCGTAAGAAAAGAATTGCTCAGGGAGCCGGAGTGGATATTGCAGAAGTCAACAAGCTGGTAAAACAGTTTGAAGAGATGCAGAAAATGATGAAGCAATTTGGCGGTTCCATGAAGGGAAAGCACGGCGGTTTCCCGGGAATGGGAATGGGGATGGGGAAGAATCCCTTTGGAAGAGGCGGCGGTTTCCCCTTCTAAAGAAAAGATGGATTTCCCTTCCAAAGAACAGATAGGCTCTCCTTCTAAAAAATAGGCGGATTCCCTTCTAAAGGATAGGAAACTTGCATTTTCATCAAGCATTTTATGTAGCGTTTCAACAGCTAGTCTGTAGAAATAAATTTATCTAAACACACACAAAGGAGAAAAGAAATGGCAGTTAAGATCAGATTAAGAAGAATGGGACAGATTCACGCACCTTACTATCGTGTTATTGTGGCAGATTCCAGAAGCCCAAGAAACGGTAAGTTCATTGCAGAGCTTGGATACTATGATCCAACCAAGGAGCCAACAGTATTTAAGGTAGACGCAGAAGAGACAAAGAAGTGGTTACAGAACGGAGCACAGCCAACAGAAACTGTTGCAAGACTTCTGAAGAAGTTTGACATCTAAGTCTTATTTCAAAGGAGGATGCTGTCGTGAAGGAATTACTGGAAACCATTGCAAAGGCATTGGTTCAGTTTCCTGAAGATGTTCATGCTGAGATGGAAGAGAAGGAGGGAGAAATCCACCTGACTCTTTCCGTAAATGAGCAGGACATGGGAAAGGTGATTGGACGATCAGGTCGTATCGCCAAGGCGATCCGTTCTGTCATGAATGCTGCTGCATCCAAGCAAAATCTCAGAATATCCATTGATATTCAGTAAGGGGAAGGTATGTCTTAGGGCATACCTTTTCTTCACGCTAGGGGAGGAAAGATGTTAAAAGAGCTACGAGTGGGAACAATTTTGAAGCCCCACGGTTTAAAGGGGGAAATGAAGGTTTATCCCACAACGGAGGAACCGAGACGCTTCACCCAATTAAAGGAATTGATTTTACGAAGAGATAGTCAGGGACTTCGGGATACTTCATTTTCCGAAAGTAGAAAAATCAAGTCTGTTCGTTTTCAAGGGGAATTCCTGCTTTTACAGCTGGAGGGGATTGACTCTGTGGAAATGGCGGAGAAATATCGTAATGTATCTTTGATGATTCCCAGAGAGCAGGCTCTTCCCTTAGGGGAAAATGAGTTTTTCCTTGGGGATTATATCGGTATGGAAGTCTATATTGAGGGAAAAGAGCTCCTGGGAGAAGTGAAAGAAGTGATAGAAACCGGGGCAAACCTGGTATTTTCCGTGGAAGGGAAAGATAAGGAATACCTGATTCCCCATATTCCTCCGGTGGTATATGAAATCAAGGAAAATCGTATCGGTATTCATCTGATGGAAGGGTTACTGGAGCTATGAGTAAATTTACTGTCTTTACCCTATTTCCGGAACAGATTGAAAATGCCCTATCCCATTCCATTATGAAAAGAGCCATGGAGGACGAGAAGCTCTCCTTAAATTGCGTAAATATTCGTGATTTTACGGAGGATCCCCACGGCCATGTGGATGATGCGCCCTTTGGGGGAGGAGCAGGAATGTTAATGCAGGTTCAGCCCATTGTTTCCGCCTTTGAGGACTTGGTGAGAAGAGAAGGAAGACCGGATAGAGTGATTTACTGCTCTCCCAGGGGGAAGGTATTTAAGCAAAGCATGGCTATGGAATTGGCCAAGGAGGAGCATATTCTCTTTCTTTGCGGGCATTATGAAGGCATAGACCAAAGAGCCTTGGATATTCTGGAGGTGGAAGAGGTTTCCATAGGTGACTATGTGCTTACCGGAGGAGAACTCCCTGCCGTCATCATGATTGATGCCATAGCCCGTTTGCAGGACGGGGTTTTAAACAAAAAGGAGAGCTTTGAAGAGGAAAGCTTTTCCCAAGGACTGTTGGAATATCCCCAATATACCCGTCCCAGATGCTTTCAGGATAGAGAGGTTCCCGAGATTCTTCTTTCCGGAGATCATAAAAAAATCCGGCAGTGGAGGTGGGAAGAAAGTCTTAGAGTCACGAAGGAACAAAGACCGGAGCTATATGAAAAATATAGAGAAGAAAATCCGGAGCTTTTTATCGAAAAAAAGAAGAGGAAAAGATGAAAAAATGAAGCGAAGGCAGGGATTTTGCTTGCATTTTCCAAGGCTTTGTGGTAATTTATTAGGGCTGTTTTGTAATAGGACAAAACGAAAACCGTATCATATGTTCCGCTGACGCAAGACGTGTATGAACATGGAATTATTATGGAGGACAAAGAAATGTCAAATTATGAAATCATTAAGGGAATTGAAGATGCTCAGCTGAGAAAAGAAGCATTGGCAGACTTCAACACAGGAGATACCGTTAAGGTATACAACAAGATCAAAGAGGGTAACAGAGAGAGAACTCAGGTTTTCGAGGGAACTGTTCTGAAGATTCAGGGTGGATCCAACAGAGAAACCTTTACTATTCGTAAGACATCCAACGGTGTGGGTGTAGAGAAGACTTGGCCAATCCACAGCCCATTCGTAGAGAAGATTGAAGTGGTTCGTAGAGGTAAGGTAAGAAGAGCTAAGTTGAACTACCTTCGTGACCGTGTTGGTAAGGCTGCTAAGGTTAAGGCTGCAAAATAAGAGTAAAAGCGGTGTTCCTCAGGGGACACCTTTTTTATTATCGATGCAATGTGTAGAATATAGTTGATGTACTTTAAAAATAGTTGCTATGCTTTAGAAACGAAAAATCAAAAGGAAAAGGAGCCCCATGAAAGAACAAGCAATACTGCAAAAATGGATTCGTAATTTAGTGGATTTTATTGTTATCCTTTCCCTGGCCTGGTTTGTGGTGCATAGCTTTTTTTCTTTGGCAAGAGTTTCCGGTCACAGCATGGAGCCCTCCCTTTCTGCGGGAGATACGGTGTTGGTGGATGAATTTTTCTACCAGTTTAAAAAGCCGAAACGCTATGATGTGGTGCTTTTTCAAAAAAAGGATAAGTCCAACAATATAAAACGTATCATCGGACTGCCCGGAGAAACCGTGATTATCCAAAATGGCCGTGTGTATATCAACGGCACTCTTTTGGAAACAGACAAGCTTTCTCCCATTGTCCTTGAAGGAGTAGCGAAAAATCCGGTGGAGCTTGGAGAAAATGAATATTTTCTTCTGGGAGATAATACGGATTCATCGGAGGACAGTCGTTTTCAAAATATGGGAAATATACAGGAGAGCCAGATTATAGGCAGGGTTTGGTTCAGGATTTTTCCTTTTCGGAAAATATCCTTGATTGGCTAAGGAGGAAAAATGAAGATACAGTGGTATCCCGGTCATATGGCAAAGGCCAAGCGGAAAATGAAGGAAGATTTGCCTTTATGTGATGTTATCGTAGAGGTTATTGACAGCCGTTGTCCCAATTCCTCCAGAAATCCGGAAATCGACCAGCTGGCTAAGGATAAAATTAGAATTTTGCTCTTTAACAAGCTGGACTTGGCGGATGATGAGCGCAGCAAGCTCTTTATGGAGGACTTCCATAGAAGAGGCTTTTTTACTCTGGGGATTGATGCCAGAAACAGGGCCAGCGTAAAAAGGGTCAACAAATTGATTCAAGAGGCTTCCCAACCCCTCTATGAGAAGAACAGAAAAAAGGGTATTTCCTCTCAGATGGTTAGAGCCATGGTTTTAGGCATTCCCAATGTGGGAAAATCCACCTTTATCAATGCTTTTGTGGGGCGTTCCACTGCAAAGACCGGCAATAAGCCCGGGGTTACCAGAGGAAATCAGTGGATTAAGCTGGATAAAAATGTACAGCTTTTGGATACTCCCGGAATTACCTGGCCGAAGTTTGAACGGGAAATCGTGGGCTATAACTTGGCGCTTATCGGTTCCATCAATGATGATATTTTGCCTATTGAGGATCTGGTTTTTTATTTCTTAAAATATCTTGTCCGCTACTATCCTAAAGCGATTCTGGAGCGCTATGGAATAGAGCCGGAGGAAGGGGAAGCTGCCCTTTCCATTATGGATAAGATTGCCGTAAAAAGAGCCTGTATCAAAAAGGGGGGAGATGTGGACTATACCAGAGTTTCCCGTCTGATTTTAGATGATTTTCGTAGTGGCAGACTGGGGAAAATCAGTCTGGAGCATCCCGGCAAGTGGTCTGATGAAGGGGATGAGGATTTAGCAGTTGAATAAAGTTCAAAAAAATGCTTGGAAGAAGCGATTTACAGAAATGAGGCCAAGGCATGACAGAAGCACAGAGACTTAAAGAGGAAGCCCGTTTAAAGGCAATGTGGCAATTGGAGGAAGAGCATGCATATCTTCCCTATCTTGCCGGAGTGGATGAAGCGGGGAGAGGACCTTTAGCAGGTCCGGTAGTGGCGGCTACCGCCATTTTACCGAAGGATCATCATTTTTATTTCCTCAATGATTCCAAGAAAATGACGGAAAAGCGGAGAGAAGCTCTATTTCTTGAAATCAAGGAAAATGCGATAGCCTATGGAATCGGCATCGTTTCTCCGGAAAGAATTGATGAAATCAATATCCTTCAGTCGACTTATGAGGCTATGCGAATGGCTATAGAGGAGATGGAAAAGAACTTTTCTATTATCCCTTCCCTTCTGCTAAATGATGCAGTAAGGATTCCTATGGTGGATATTCCCCAAATTCCGATTGTTCACGGGGATGCCAAGTCTTTGTCCATTGCGGCAGCCAGCGTTTTGGCCAAGGTAAGTAGGGATCATCTCATGCAAGATTATGCCAAGGAATATCCGGAATATGGCTTTGAGAAACATAAGGGATATGGAACCAAAGCCCATACAGAAGCTATTTTAGCGCATGGTCCCTGTCCTATACACCGGCGGAGCTTTTTAAAAAAACTTTATGCCGGACAATCGTAAAACTTTAGGAGTACAGATGGGAAAGACAGAAGAAGATATAGCAGGCATCAAGGATTTCAATATTTCCAATACACTGAAGGGAAAGGCATTTGAAGACAAGGCTGTGGCCTTTTTGGAAGAAAAGGGCTATGAAATTCTGGAGCGTAACAGTCGTTTTCATCATCTGGAAATGGATTTGGTGGCGAAAGATGGGGAGATGCTTTGTTTTATAGAGGTGAAGGGCAGGAAGGAGCATAGCTATCTTTCCGGTATATATGCGGTAGATAGAGGAAAACAAAGGCGCCTTCGTACCTGGGCTACCGCCTATCTTTGTAAACATGGCTATTCTTTGACAGAAACAGCCTGTCGCTTTGATGTGGTCAGTATAGAAGGAGAGAAGATTCAGCTGATTCAAAATGCCTTTTAAGAGAATCTATGGTATACTGGGCAAGGTTATAAATAAGAAGAAAGACTTTCGATTATTATAAATACTTCAAGAAATAAAGAAGTATCTAAGGTTTAAGGAGAGAAAAATGGGAAGTACAGGAAAGAAAATCATTTTAACCGGAGACCGTCCCACAGGAAAATTACATCTGGGACATTATGTAGGATCTTTACGTAGAAGAGTGGATTTACAGAATTCCGGAGAATATGATCAGATCAATATTTTGATTGCAGATGACCAGGCTTTAACGGATAACTACGATAATCCCAAGAAGATTCGAGATAATATTATCGAAGTAGCCTTGGATTATCTTTCCGTTGGGCTTGATCCCAAGGTAAGTACAATCTGTATCCAGTCCGGATTACCGGCTCTCCATACCCTTAGCTTTTATTATTTGAATCTGGTCACAACCCAAAGGCTGAGCCGTAACCCTACCGTGAAGGCGGAAATGAAGCTCCGGGGCTTCCATGGGGGAGAAAGCGTCAATGATAATGAAGTAGGCTTGCCTGCAGGATTTTTCACCTATCCTGTTTCTCAGGCTGCAGATATTACAGCCTTTAAGGCGACTACCGTGCCGGTAGGAGAAGATCAGCTTCCTATGATTGAGCAATGTAAGGAAATCGTTCGTAAGTTTAATCAGCTGTACCAAAAGGAAGTGCTTTTAGAGCCGGAAATTCTTCTGCCGGAGCATTCCAGCCAAAGAAGACTGCCGGGTACGGACGGTAAGGCGAAGATGAGTAAGTCCTTAGGTAACGGCATTTACCTTTCCGATGACCCAAGCACGGTAAAAACCAAGATTATGAGTATGTATACAGATCCTACTCATATCAATGTGGCAGATCCGGGACATGTGGAAGGCAATACTGTATTTACCTATCTGGATGCCTTTGCACCCAAGGAGGATTTCTCTCGTTTCTGTCCGGACTATCAGAACCTGGAGGAAATGAAGGAGCATTACATGCGAGGAGGTCTTGGGGACGTAAAGTGTAAGAAGACTTTATTGGCTGTAATGGAAGAAATCCTACAGCCTATCCGAGAAAAGAGAAAGCACTGGGAAAATAATATTCCGGAGGTCTATGAGATTTTACTGGAAGGCACAAAGCTGGCAAGACAGCGGACTGAGGAAACCCTGGGAGAAGTATGTGAAGCCATGAAAATCAATTATTTCCAGGGCAATTCCATCATTCAGGAATGGGAAACATGGGTACATGGAAGTCACGAGGGCTAAGAGGCTCTCTTTTGGAAGAGGAAATTAATCATACCATTGCGCTTTATGAGGAAAAGAATTTAGCTCTCATTCAAAAGATTCCTACTCCCATTACTCCTATTAAGCTGGATCAAAGCCATAAACAAATCACCCTGGCCTATTTTGATAAGAAGTCAACGGTGGATTATATGGGAATTGTTCAGGGGATTCCCATTTGTTTTGATGCTAAGGAATGTCACAAGGATTCCTTTCCCTTGCAAAACCTTCATGCTCATCAAATGGATTTTATGAAGCGTTTTATGCTGCAAGGCGGCATCAGCTTCATTATCCTATCCTTCAGCAAAAGAGGAGAGAAGTACTATGTTCCCTATCGGGAGCTGGAGCATTTCTATCGGAGGATGGAAGAGGGGGGGAAGAAAAGTTTTCGCTATGATGAACTTAGGGAGGCTTTTTTGGTAGAGGCGAAAAGGGATTTGCTGGTTCATTTTTTAGAGGCTTTAAATCAGGATATTTTGTGCTTGAATAAGATGAATAAGGCTTAATCAAACTTGATTGAATGAAGATGTGTTTTATACAGTTAAATGAGGAAAAATCATGAATATTATTGTGGTAGGTTGCGGTAAGGTAGGTCTTACCCTGGCAGATCAATTAAACAAAGAAGGGCATGATATTACCATTGTGGACCAGGATGAGAAGGTTCTTCGCCATGCGGTGGATTTCCTGGATATCATGGGAATCCATGGAAACGGTGCCATGCTTCAGACGCTAAGGGAAGCCGGGGTTCAGAATGCGGATGTCTTAATTGCGGCAACCAGCCGGGATGAAGTCAATATGCTTTGTTGTCTTTTTGCCAAAAAAGAGGGAAATTGTCGTACCATTGCCAGAATCCGTGACCCTCAATATACCACGGAAATCTCTTATCTTCGAGATGAATTAAACCTGGCCATGGTAATCAATCCGGATATGGCTGCAGCAAAGGAAATTGAGCGTCTGCTTCGTTTTCCTTCTGCAATGAAGGTAGATAGCTTTTCTCGAGGAAAACTGGATTTGATTCGTGTAAAGGTACCTAAGGAGAGTCAGCTGATTGGTATTCCTCTTCATACCTTTCAAAAGGATACGGGCTTAAATGTACTTATTACTTTGATCCAAAGAGGAGAGGATATTCTTATTCCAAACGGTTTTGATGCTTTGGAAGCGGATGATTTGATGAGCTTTATTGCAGCCCCCAAGGATGTAAGCAAGTTCTTTATTAAGTTGGGTGTGGATTATACCCCTGTAAGGGATTGTATTATCGTAGGGGGAGGACGAATCAGCTATTATATTGCCCGCTATATTGATGAGATGCATTTAAATATGCGTTTGAAAATCATTGATTCTAACAAGGAGCGATGTGAGTATCTGGCAGATGTACTTCCGGATAGTATTATCATTAACGGTGACGGTATTGATGCCGAGCTTTTAAAGAAGGAAGGAATAGAAAATACGGATGCCTTTTGTTCATTGACAGGATTTGATGAGGAAAATATCATGCTTTCTCTTTATGCGGGAAAGCTTTCCGATGCCCGTTTGATTACCAAAATCAATCGTATTGCCTTTGAAAATGTTACCAATGAAATGAATTTGGGTTCTGTCATTTATCCGAAGCAGATTGTTGCAGAGAGTATTCTTCGATATGTAAGGGCTTTGGAGAATTCTAAAGGCTCCAATGTAGAGACCTTGTATAAGCTTGCTGACGGAAAGGCAGAAGCTTTGGAGTTTAAGGTATTAAATGATCCGGATTTAATCAATATTCCATTTGCGGATCTGTCCTTTAAGCAAGGCGTTTTAATCTGCGGAATTATACGTCAGAATAAAATTATTACCCCTAGGGGCTCTGATGTTATGAAGGTAGGAGACCGGGTGATTGTGGTTACCACCAACACAGGATTTAATGATTTACGAGATATTTTGGAAGTAAAGAAGGAAGAGGATATTCATTATGAACTTTAGTATGATTGTCTACATCCTGGCTTGGGTACTGAGAATAGAGGGAATCAGCTTATTGCTTCCCTTTATTTGTGCCATAATATATAGGGAGCATAGTTCTGCCGCGGCTATATTATCCGTGTCGGCTATGTCTTTAGTCGTAGGGGCGGTTTTAACGCGAAAAAAACCGAAAAAAATAGCCTTTTATACCAGAGAAGGTTTTGTCATCGTAGCAGGCTGCTGGTTGGTGCTTTCTTTAGTGGGAGCTTTGCCCTTCTATATTAGTGGAAAAATTCCCCATTATATCGATGCGGTTTTTGAAATTGTTTCCGGCTTTACCACTACAGGTTCTTCCATCTTAAGTGATGTGGAGGCCTTAGGAAAGGGATTGATTTTTTGGCGTTCCTTTTCCCATTGGATGGGAGGCATGGGTGTATTAGTCCTTGTTTTAACGGTTCTTCCCTTAGGTGGCGGTTATAACATGATGATTATGAAGGCGGAATCTCCGGGACCGGATGTGTCCAAGATGGTGCCTAGAGTAGCAGATACCGCAAAAGCCCTTTATAAGATTTATTTTGTTCTAACGGTAATTTGTATTCTTGCCTTTCTACTTTCCGGAATGCCGCTTTTTGATGCTTTGTGTATCAGCTTCGGAACGGCGGGAACAGGGGGATTTGCCATCAGGAATTCCGGAATGGCGGATTATTCCATGTTTAGCCAGTTCTTGATTACCATTTTTATGATTTTGTTCGGTATTAACTTCAATGTTTTTTATCTTTTACAAAGAAGGAAGTGGAAAGAAGCTTTTTCCTCAGAAGAAGCCAGAACCTATCTTTTGATTATCCTTTGCTCAACTTTATTCATTGCTTTTAATAATTTAAAAGAAATGGGAAATGGCCTGTTATTTGCCCTTCACCATGCTTTTTTTACGGTAGGAAGTATTATTACCACAACAGGCTTTTCAACTTTGGATTACAATCATTGGGCAGTACCCAGTCAAATGGTGATTTTATTCTTAATGATTTCCGGTGCCTGTGCAGGCTCTACAGGTGGCGGTATAAAGGTTTCCCGATTGATTATCTTATTGAAGAATATGGGGAAGGAGCTGCACCTCATTATTCACCCGGAAGCCATTAAGAGAATTCGTTTAGAAGGAAAAAGCCTGGATTACAATGTGGTACGTTCGGTAAGTACGTATTTGATTGCATATTGCTTTGTCTATATAATATCCATTTTTCTTATCAGCTTTGACGGTTTTGATTTTACTACAAACTTTTCAGCAATTTCCGCAACCTTTAACAATATCGGACCGGGATTGGCAAAGGTAGGACCAATAGAAAATTTCTCGATTTATTCGCCATTTTCAAAGGCAGTCATGATTTTTGACATGTTGGCAGGAAGATTGGAAATATTTCCCATGTTGATTCTGTTTTCTCCAAAGACCTGGAAAAGAACAAATTAGAAAAAGATAGAATGAAAAGATAAATAACTATTCGCTAAACTCTTGTTTAACGAATAGTTATTGCTTTTTAAAAAGGGTGTATGCTATAATCTACTAAAATGAAGATGCATTGGCTTGTACATGGCTTTGGTATGCTATCAAATCCGACTTCAAGCTTAAACGATTTACTCTGTATTGATTATGGTGTAAAAGCTTATTAGCGTGAATAACCTTATTAGAGTGAATAACATTATTAGAGAGAATACGTTATGCCATTACAATATCATTTAGAATTAGATAAACAGAATACTTTAAAGCTTCGTCAGTTACAAAAGGATTTACCCTCCTTTTGTGCTTCTTTTTTTCGTGGCATTGATCAAGTTACTTCCTCCAGAACTAAGATTGCCTATGCCTATGATTTAAAGGTGTTTTTTCAATTTTTATTAGAGGAAAAAAAACTTCGTTCCAATATTTATGATTTTGAAGCTCGGGATTTAGATCGTTTATCCCTGGTAGATTTAGAGGAATATATGGAATTTTTGAAATATAGAACGAAAAAAAAGACCGGTAAGGAAGGACAAATTGAAGAAGTTGAAGTCTTAAATCATAACAAGAGCATCAAAAGAAAAATTTCCAGCTTAAAAAGCTTCTTTGGCTATCTATATAAAACTGAGCAAATCAAAGAGAATAAGACCGCTCTTCTCTCCTTACCGAAGCTTTCTCAGGAAGAGATTGTTCGTATGGATCAAGGAGAAGTTGCACAGTTTCTGGATCAGGTAGAGTCCGGAGAAGATTTAAGTAAAAAGGAAAAGCTTTACCATGAGAAGAATCAAGTCAGAGACCTGGCTATGATGCAGTTAATGTTGGGAACCGGAATCCGTGTGTCAGAATGCGTAGGTTTAAATTGCTCCGATGTAGATTTCCAAAATAATGCCATTCGTATCCATAGAAAGGGAGGTAAAGAGGTTTCCATCTACTTTTCCGACGAGGTGGAACAAGGCTTACGGGCTTATATGGAGGAAAGAAAGAGTAAAATTCCGGCTGCCGGACACGAAAATGCTTTATTTCTATCCTTACAAAATAAAAGAATGTCTGTTCGAACCGTAGAACTGATGGTAAAAAAATACGCGCAAAAGGTTACCCCTCTTAAGCATATTACTCCACATAAATTACGAAGTAGCTATGGTACCAATCTATACCAGGAAACCGGAGATATCTATCTTGTTGCGGATGTACTGGGACACAGTGACGTAAATACTACCAAGAAGCATTATGCAGCTTTGGAAGAAGAAAGACGCCGCAGTGTCAGAAACTTGGTAAGACTCAGAAAAGAAGAAGGGGAATAAGAATGGAGTGAGATTGAAGAAGGGAAGGCTAAAAAAAAGCCTTTTCTTCTTCTGTCCAACGTCCTTCTTCTTTATACTTCTTCACTCTTCTTTGATAAGAACGTAGAGGGAGTCCGGAATACAAAGCTGTTTCTTTACTGTTATGCTCTTTACGATACAGATAAACGGCTCCTATGCTCTTATGGGTACCGTATTCCCGTTTTTTACCGGCATCTCTCTTCATATGCTTTAGAGATAATTCTAGGCTACAGGAACATTGCTTGTCATCTTTTAAACTTCCCAGGCGCAGTTTAATTCCTTGTTTTTCCAGGTGGCTATTCAGCTGTATGAATTCTTTCTGTAGTTTCTGAAACTCTTCTTCTCCGGCTTTACAGCTGATGGAAAAGCTTTCTTTTATAAATTGACCGATACCCGGTTCGGACCATTTTTCCAGCATTTTATTCCTCAAAAACGACAATATTAATTTTGTCGCATCTATTTATCAGTTTATAGTCCGACACGAATCAGTCCAATCGCCTTTCCTAAAATCTGACAGTCACTTACAATAATATCTTCCATAGTATCATTCTCCGGCTGTAGACGGATATATCCTTTTTCTTTGTAGAAGCGCTTAACCGTAGCACTATCTTCTACCAAAGCCACCACCACTTCACCGTCACTGCAGGTATTTTGCTTTGCAACCATCAGATAGTCTCCATCAAAAATTCCTACATTAATCATGGAGTCTCCCTTTACCTTCAAAATAAAGGTTTCCTGATTCGGTAAAATCTCTGTGGGCAGGGGGAAATGGTCGCTAACGTTCTCTTCGGCAAAGATAGGGGTACCGGCGGCTACGGTACCGATTACCGGTACAGACACCATCTCCTTCATCGTTTCTTCTACTTCCGGAGTTTTTGCAGCAGAGATATCCTTTGTCTTATTGCTTTTAGGAGCTTTTCCGCTATGGCTATGGCTTTTGTCCAATATCTCTATGGCTCTGGGATGGGATGGATCCTTACGAATCAATCCTGCCTGCTCAAGATCATTTAAATAACTAAAAACACTGGAAGTGGACTTTAAGCCGACCTCTGTGCAAATATCTCTAACAGAAGGAGGATAGTTTCTAATCTGAACACATTCTTTTATGTAGTTGTAAATAGCTAATTGCTTCTCTGTTAAATTATCTTTATTTGGTACTTTTCTTGGTCTTCCCATCCTAGCCTCTTTTCTTAGAATTTAAAACTTAGAAAAGTATAGCATATTCTTTCTTTTTATGCAAACATTTGTACGAAAAAATCTCCGATGTTTCTCAACTTATAGAAGTCTTTGAAATATCGGAGATTTCTTATCTCACACTATAGTATTCCATACAAGCATTAAGCTTGATACGAATGACGCTTCACTGAGAGTTGAAAAGAGTCATTTTTAAAGCTATTCTGCAGTCTCTGTAGCTGTTTCCTCTGAACTTAACTTATCTACAGCAATCAGCTTCTCGATAAAGGGCATAATCACCAACATAACTACACCACTGATGAGAAGGGCTGCACCTAAGATGTTCAGAATCTTTCCATATCCCCAAACCTTAGTTACAGCTACCAGATATCCGGAAGCAATTCCGGAGAAGGTGTAGGTTAAATACCATACGCTCATAGCTAAGGAGGAGAAACGCTCCGGAGTCAGCTTATTAAATAAAGCCATACCTACAGGAGATACCAAAAGCTCTCCCACTGTTAATACGGTATAAGCCACAAGCATATACCAAAGGTCCATCTTTACAGTCTTATCCAATACACCATGTAAGGTATTGAAACCGATTAAAATGATATAGAAAGCAAGACCGGTAATAATCATTCCCACAGCCATCTTTAAGCTTACCGGAGGATCCATCTTCTTCTGAGAAAGAGTCATCCAAAGATTTCCAAGAAGCGGAGCAAGAATGATACATAAAATTCCGTTAAAGGAAATCAACCATACTACAGGCACATGGAAGCCGCCTACATTAAGGTTCACATAATCATTTGCCAGGGTATTGATGGTATAAGAAGTCTGGAAGTACACTGTCCAGTAAACGGTTACCAGGATGAAAATAATACCCATTCCTACCAAACGTGTTTTCTCTACCGGACTAAACTTGAATTCTACCTTCTGCTTCTCTTCTTTGTTAGTGCCCTTTGCATTTGCAGGGTGCTTTCCTACCTCTCCCAACCACTTTGGAATTAAAACAAGGAAAATCAGGAATACGATAAACATACCGATGGCAACCATCAGGTAAGCATACTTATAACCGTATTTAACAATATTACCCTCTGCATCCTTAACAGCCATCCAGTGGTCTGTAAGAAGTCCTCCGAAAATCGGTCCAAAGAAGCTTCCGATATTTACCGCCATATAGAAGATACCGTAAGCTGCATCCTTTCGGGCATGCTCTTTATTGGAGTAGAGCATACCTACAATGGCTGTTAAGTTGTTGTTCATAAAAGCCATGGAGCACATGTTAATCACGATTCCAACAATAATCATGGGAACATGGGGGGTAAAGAAGAAGAAAATGGCATAAGCAACACTCTGTAAGAAGAATGCCATAATCATCGCTTTCTGCATACCCAGAAAGCGGTCTGTAACAATGGAGCCTAAGAGTGGCAGCACGGAACCGAAAGCTCCGGCGATGGAAATGATTAGTCCTGCTTGTTTATCGCTTAAACCAAGACCGCCCATTGCTACAGAATAGGTGTAGAAAAAAATAGTAATACCGGATACCGCATACTTCAAATAGCTGGAACCGGCCATACCAATGCAGGCTAACCATAGCCCTTTAGGATGATGGAATTTCTCTTTCTTTTGAACTTCCTCCATACTGTCCTCCTTCAAAATAAAAGTGTTTGTTACTTGTCAATTCTATAACAAAATTGGACAAATCGCAAGTAGAGCCTTAAATGGAAGCTGATTTATAGGTAATTATTATTGCAAAAATTCCCATAGATACAAAAAAAAGAGAAGAAACTGTAAAAATTTAAATAGTTTTCTAAGCAATATAGGTCTGAAAACTTCTATATTTTAATTTTTCACAGTCACTTCCTCTTTAAAAATCATGGGAATTTATGCTTCATGGTATAAGTCTCGCATTTCCTGCACGATGCTATGGAACATACTGATGGCATCCACCATGGGCTTTTCCGTGGAAAGATCAACTCCTGCAAGCTGTAATAAGGATACCGGATCATTGGTACAACCGCTGGACAGGAACTTCTTGTATTGCTCCAGTGCCCCCTCTTCCTTGGCTAAAATTCTTTTGGCAATAGCACAGGAAACGGCAAAGCTTGTAGCATACTGGTATACGTAGAAGTTATAGTAAAAATGAGGGATTCTGCTCCACTCTACGGAAATCAGATCATCAATCTTCATATCCGGACCAAAGTAATAGCGATTCAAATCATGATAGACTTTCTCCAAGCTATCTGCAGTGATGGCCTCTCCGGCTTCCAACATAGAGGCAGCTTTGCGCTCAAACTCGGAAAGCATAGTTTGTCTAAAGAAGGTTCCTTTAAAGCTCTCCAGGAAATGGTTGTAAAGATAAAGCTTCTCTTCCTTGTTTTTTGCCTGTTCCATTAGATAATATAACAGCAGTACTTCATTGGTGGTGGAAGCTACTTCCGCAACAAAAAGCTTATATTGAGAATTCAGGAAGCCCTGCTTCTGCTCCGAATAATAGGAATGCATAGCATGTCCCAGCTCATGGGCTAAGGTAAAGAGATCATCCATGGTGCCCTGATAGCTCATAAGAATAAAGGGATGGACACCGAATACAGGGTTACAATAAGCTCCCACACGTTTTCCGTCATTTTCCCTGGCGTCAATCCAATATTCGGAATAAGCTTTTTTCAAAAGCTCCTGATAGTCCTCTCCCAAAGGCTTGAGACCCTTTAAAATCACTTCCTTGGCTTCCTCAAAATCAATATGGTATTCGTAATCCTTTACCATGGGAGCGTAAACGTCATACATGGAAAGGTCTTCTAAGCCAAGCATTTCCTTTCGAAGAGATACATAATCATGGAAGGCGGAAATCTTCTTGTGAACGGCAGAAATCAAATGCTCCCAAACCTTTTCTGAAACATCCACTTCTCCTAAGGAAGCGGCAAAGGCTGTAGGATAATTTCTGGCTTTGGCAAAGAAATACTGTTGCTTCAGTTGTGCATCAAACAAAGCGGCAAAGGTGTTTCTATGCTCCTGATAAACCTTGTAAAAAGCTTCATAGACTGCTTTACGTAATGCTCGGTTATTGCCGGTCTGTAAGGGAACGAAACGGGCATTACTGACGGGAATTTCTTCCCCGTTCATTTCTACGGAAGAAAATTGAAGATCGGCATTTTGCAGCATGGAAAATGCCTGATAAGGACCACTGGCCATGGACTGAGCCGATGCCAAAAGCTTTTCGGCATTCTTATCCAAAGTATGCTCTTTTAATCTTCTAACGTCCTTAATGTAGACGGAATACTTCTCCAGTTCCTTGCATTCTGTAAACGCTCTATCCAGATACTCCGAAGACAAGGAAAGAATCTCCGGATCGAAAAATGCCAATTTCTCTCCGTTTCGAACCTCTACAGCCATTGCTCTTTGATTTAAGCTTAAGGCTTCCTGATCTTTGGTATCCACATCGCTTTTCATCATGCTGTAAGCCAAAAAATGGCTGGATAATAAGGACAATGCCTCTTTCTCCTTCAAAGCCTTCAATAAAACTTCCGGAGAACTGCCGAGACGTCCTTCATAGGAAGCAATTTCTGTTGCTTTCTCTTCGGATTCCGCCAATGCCTTTAAAAATGTTTCGTCATTGGCATATAAATCATCAAAGTGCCAAACTTCTTCTCTACTTAGCTCCTGTCTTTTTACACTTTTCATGCGATAGCCTTTCTTATAATTCTACTCTCTTGGCATCAGACCAGATTTTTTCCAGGTTGTAAAAGGATCTGGTTTCCTTGTCAAAAAGATGCACGATAACGTCCTTATAATCTAAAAGAATCCAGCCGGAGCTGCTCTCTCCCTCTGCTTTACGATTATCTAAATGAACGGCTTCTTCTAAAGCATCCTTCAGGGCGTCCAGCTGTCTTACATTATCTGCAGAAACCAGCACAAAATAATCCGCTAATACGGAAATTTCGGAAATGTCCAGAACAGTTATGTCACTTCCTTTTTTCTCGTCTAAAACAGATACAATTTTTTTACATAAGTCCAAAGATTCCATTTATACCTCCTTTTTCTCTTGATAATATGCTAACGCATCCAGGGATAAAGAGCAACAATGCTGTCCTTTTTCTTTTACATAGGCAATACTTGCTTCCAAACAGAGCTTTACCGCCAAATCCAAATCTTTAAAGGCAATTTCCCGGATAGCAGTTAAGTCCTCCCGATTCCCTCTTCTTACCTCAATATAATCAGCCAAATAAACAATCTTTTCCAGAGTGGTCATCGCCGGTTTTCCCAGGGTATGGTAATAAATGGCGGAGAGAATTTCTTCATTATCGATTTGAAAATGTTTTTTGGCATAACAGGCACCGTAAATACCGTGAAGAACCTGTGGCGCCTCCAAATACTCGGGAAGCAGAGGGATATGATCTCTTTGACAAGCTTCCAATAAATCTTTTTTTCCCATGTATTTCGCGCAATCATGGCAAAGCCCTGCAAGCTCCGCCTTTTGAAGATCTACCCCGTGGGCCATAGCCAGACAAATGCTGGTAAAGGCCACACTTAGAGAATGTTCATATCGCTCCTTCTTTAAATGCTCCTGTAAATGCTTTCGAATTTCTTCGATTTTCTGCATAAATTCTTTTTCTTCCATACTTCCTCTCTGTATCTACAAGATTGCGGATGAAAATTTTGGATTCTCTTTTTTCCTAATTTCTATTTTTTATTGAATAAATAAAAGTTTTTTTGATTTAAAAAATATAAACATCTTTTTTAATGATAGAATCCTTCCTTTAAAATGTACTCTTCCACGGACTTGGGAAGCATGCCATGGATGGACTTTCCTTCTTTTAGCCGACTTCGAATCTCCGTACTGGAAAGATTGATAGCCGGCATGGGGAATAAGGTACAACGTAAAGAAAGCTCCTTCTCCAAAGACTCCTTCTCCTTTTGAAATGCGGAGATTTCCATCTCCCCGTTTCGATTGGCAATATAAAAATCCACCAGTTTCCCAAGTTCTGCAATCTTATGCCAGGAACGAAGGGTTAAAAACTGATCGGTACCGATTAATAGACTATAAGATTCCGTCGGATTCTGTCGCAGAAGTTCTCTTACCGTATCGAAGGTGTAAGAATTTCCCTCCCGTTCCCCCTCTATGGGAGAGAAGGAAAAATCCGGGTAGTTTTCAATAGCTAGTTCCAAAAGCTTCAGCCTATCGGAAAAGGGAAGTAAAGACTTCTGTTCTTTATGATAGGGGGTGCCGGTGGGAATAAAAAGAACCTTGGAACAATGAGTACTTTCCATGGCGGCTTCCGCCATTTTTAAATGTCCGAAATGCACCGGATTAAAGCTTCCCCCTAAAATGGCTATGGGTTTCATAGAGAGAATTTCCTGTCTTTTTCTTCTTTTGCGGGTTTGTATAAAACAATCATTCGACCGATAATCTGTACCAGCTCCGTTCCGGAACGTTCAGCAATGGTATTTCCCAATTCTCTCAGATCATCGATACAATTTTTTAAAACATGAATCTTCATTAACTCATGTTTTTCCATATATTCCCTAACCGCTTCAATAAATTCAGGAGTAATGGAATTCTTTCCTAAAGAAAGGGTTGGTTCTATCTTCTGTGCCGCTCCTTTTAAAACGGAACGCATTTTACTGTCTTTGATGTAGGATTTCATTCCTCGTCCTCCGTGTCATAATATTCAAATTCGTGGGCGTAAATCTTGATGGTGTCCCCTTCTTTTAAGCCCATCTTCTTTAATTCTTTAATAATTCCCTGCTCTACCATAAAACGCTGGAAGAAAAGGAAGCCCTTCTCCGCTTCCAGGTTGGTATAGCCCAGCATCTTCTCCATCTTGGGGCCTTCCACGACAAAAACACCCTCTTCCGGATGATCATAGCTGATGGCCAGCATTTCTACCGCACCAAGATTTTCCAGATCCACTTCGCTTTCATAGACTACAGCCTGCTCTTTATTTTCCTCCAACAGCTCCCAGGTTTTCTCCAATATGGGTAAAATTCCCTGATTGGAAGCTGCGGAAAGACGGAAAAAGGGGAGCTTATGCTCTGTACAATACTTCTCCAAAAGGGCCAGGTCTTCTTCCTGTTCTTCGCTTTGTACCAGCTCTATCTTATTGGCGGCTACAATCATAGGCTTACGGAGAATTTCTTTATCATATTCTTCACATTCTTTTTGGATCTGTAAAAAATCATCCAGCGGCTTTCTGCCTTCCGTTCCGGCGGCATCCACCATATGAATCAGAACTCTGGAACGATGGATATGCCGAAGGAATTGAAAGCCCAGTCCGACACCGGAGGAGGCACCTTCGATAATCCCCGGAATATCCGCCATAACAAAGCTTCGGTCACCCTTTAAATTCACTACGCCAAGGTGAGGATTCAAGGTAGTAAAATGGTAATTGGCAATTTCCGGTCTGGCATTGCTGCACATGGAAAGTAAGGTGGACTTTCCTACATTGGGATAGCCTACCAAGCCTACATCCGCAATTACCCGTAATTCCATACGAAGGGTAATTTCTCTGGCTTCTTCTCCCGGCTGAGCAAACTTTGGTGCCTGCATGGCAGGGGTTGCAAAATGCATATTGCCCAGGCCTCCTTTACCGCCCTTTAATAAAACCATCCGCTGATTCTCTCCGCTCATATCCGCAATCAGCTTACCGGTCTCGTCATCCTTTAAGAGCGTTCCTTCCGGAACCTTTAAGATCAGGTCCTTGCCGTTCTTTCCGTGCATCTTTCTGCCGTCTCCCTCCTGTCCGGGTTCTGCGGCATATTTTGTTTTATGACGGAAGGGTTCCAGGCTGTTCAGCCCCTTGTCCACTTCTACAATAATGTCTCCGCCCTTTCCGCCGTCTCCACCGTCCGGGCCTCCTGCAGGAACAAACAACTCTCTACGAAAGGATACATGGCCGTTGCCACCTTTTCCGCTTTTAACATAAATTTTTGCAATATCTGCAAACATGAATACTCCTTTTTCTAAAAAGTAGCAGGACGATTTCCTGCAAAAATATTTTCCTTTACTATAGGAAAACCCCACGCCGGATAACCAGCATGGGGTTAATGTTTCCTTATGCCTTTGGAAGTACAGATACTTGCTTACGATCTCTTCCTAGACGGCCAAATTTAACGACTCCGTCCACCTTTGCAAATAAGGTGAAATCATTTCCCAAGCCTACATTCAGACCTGGATGAATTCTGGTTCCGTTCTGCTTGTACAGAATGTTTCCAGCCTTAACGAACTGACCATCTGCTCTCTTTTGACCAAGTCTTTTCGACTCGGAATCTCTACCGTTTTTGGTAGAGCCCATACCCTTATGATGAGCCATGTAATATACCTATCCTTTCCTAAAAATTAACCAATCTTGTCAATTTTTACTTCTGTAAAAAGCTGTCTGTGACCATTCTTCTTGTGGTAACCGGACTTTCTCTTGTAACGGTAAACGATAACCTTCTTACCCTTACCATTCTGAAGAACAGTTCCGCTAACCTTTGCATTGGCAACTGTTGGTGTACCAATCTTCAAAGAACCGTCATTGAGAAGAAGAACCTGATCAAAAGTAATCTTTGCTCCCTCTTCTACTTCCAACTTCTCCACACGGATTACATCGCCTTCACTGACTTTGTACTGCTTTCCGCCACTTACAATTACTGCGTACATTAGGAATCCTCCTATAAAAATTTACTCGCTAGCTGTGGTGAGACATGCTTCTTAAACCTCGCTAGGCGGCATCTAGGTTACTTTACAGTAAACTGCCCTCTTCGTCAAGCTTTTTATGGCAAAATACTGCGATAATAAGGATAATTTGCCTGTACTTCATCTACGGAAATATTACCCGCTGTTCCGTTTTCATGGACTGCCAGCATTTTCCCTTCCTTGGTCCATTTTATAAAGACAACCACATGGCTTTCTCCGCTGGGTTGAATAATCAAATCTCCCGCCTTTAATTCACTGCGCTTGATTTTCTGTCCTTTTCCGATTAATTCCTGGGTGCTGGAGGCGAAATCCAAGCTCCTATCCACACTGGACCAGTAAGCCCATTGTACGAAGCCGGAGCAGTCTAAGCCCTTTCGATTTCTTCCTTTATAGTCCGAAGAAGAGATGGTGGCTCCGAAGTGGTTTCCTTCCAAGCCCTTTACCCCGGCTTTTCCTCCATAAAAATAGGGAACTTTTCCAACCGATGATAAAGCAAAATGAATTAAAGCCTTTCTTTCTTCACTAAGATCCTCCGGCAAATCCTTCATATACGCGGATATTTCCTCCTCCGTAAGAGGAGACTTCTTTTCAACGGAAGAGATACTGAGACCGTAGTCTTTAAACCAGTCCTGTTCCTTCAAACGCTTTACGGCAGCAATGGTATAGTCATCCCAGCCATGCCAACGGCTTCCCGGCTTTTGGTCCTGTTCCTCCAAATCCTTCATAGAATCCAGTTGAATATTTCTCAGTCCGTTTTCATCATCGAAACCGACTACAGTGATTTTAATGGTTAAATCCACATGTCCGGGACAATAATTTTTGGGTAACTTTTTCTGCTCTTGAATACTGTTTGCTTTCTGCTCTGCCTTTGTTCCCGTTGTTTCCTTCGGGACTTTACTTTCCTTCGGCAGATTTGAGGAACTTAGTTCAGCATTTTGGGAGGCGCTGTTCTCCCTATTTTCACTAGACTTTTCCGTCTGCTCCGGCTGTGTTTTAGATTCGGAGCTACTCTCTCCTCCTTCTCCGGTGGAGCTCTTTTGGCTGTTCTCCTGATTTGCTTTTGTTTCCTGCGTTTGCTTACTTTCCTGTGCTTGTTTACTTTCCTGTGCCTGTTTATTCTCCTTTGTAGTGTTTGTGTTCTGATTTGCTTTGCTGTCAGTCGCTGTTTCGGAGGACTTTTCGGAAGCACTTTCCTCCCTGCTTTCTTCGCTTGCTTTTGTTTCCCCGCCTACGGGAGCGGCGGTATTGGCTGCCTCCTCCGCCAGCATTTCCTCTTTAGCATCCTTATGAATACAGCCCTGGTCATAATAGACCGGACCGATACTTAAGGTATAGGAATGAGACTTTGTATACAGCTCGTTAACAATGGCACGAAAACGCTCTTCATCCAGATAATTATGCTGATAGGTATACACACTGGCCATAGCCAAAATATCCTTTACATTACTGGAATCCTGAATTTCCTTTCCGTCTCCGTTGTAATATCGATAATGGATATTTTTAAAATAAGGGATGGCCCAGCTGTTTTTTTGATCCGGTGATTGGCCGGATGCCTGGGGATTGTATCTTCCCAGAATAGCGGAACGCTTCAGTCCCAAAAGCTTTGCGGTATGCTCCGGGGTGTCTCCCGTACTATCATAAATCTTGGCAAGATCAGCACTTTCCCTTTCCATCAGTTCCTGATAAATTCTTCCTCCAACAGAGTCCAGGGGATTTCCGTCCTGACGGATATCCACAAGATTGTACCGATCAATAAAGGGGCGAGGATTTAAAAATTCATCCTCCTTACGATCCGTATGGAGGGTATTGGTCCATTTCCCCTTTTCCGTCACACTACTGCTGGTTTTTAGAAGGCTGTCACTACTCTTGTTTAAAGCATTTTGCCTGTCATGCATTTTTTGGGCATATACGATGGACAGGCATAAAATCATAAACAAAGAAAGAAAGAAGAGCAAAAAACTTTCCTTCTTCTTGCTCTTCAAAAATAACTTAGCTTTTTCTATAGCCGGTTTCCATTTTCCTTTTTTCTTTCTACTCTTTGACAAGTGTTTTCCCCTACTCTATTAACTAAATTGAAGTTTTTACTTTACTCGTAAATATACTTATAAAGATACTTATCCCTTACTACTTTTCGTAGCTACTTTAAAGTATCAAAAACTTTGCAAATCCTTCTATCTTTTTTCGAAATACTCTTTTAACATTTTCTCACTATCCTTTTTTTCTAAGCTTTTCCAATAAAGCTTGAAAATCCGCAGGATAAGTAGCGGAAAATTCCATATACTCCCCGGTCCTGGGATGTTGGAACCCCAGTATCATGGCATGTAAGGCCTGTCCGGAAATCCCATCCTTTCTATTTTTCAGTCCGTATACAGGATCTCCCAGAAGGGGATGGCCTATGCTCTTCATGTGCACACGGATCTGATGGGTACGACCTGTTTCCAAACGGCACTCCACCAGAGTGGAGTCGGAAAATCGTTCCAAAACCTTATAATGGGTTACCGCCTCCTTACCGTGCTTGTAGGATATGGCTTGTTTTTTTCTATCTTTTTCATCCCGACCTATAGGCGCGGATATGGTGCCTTCTTCCTCTTTGATTTTTCCAAAAACCAAGGCATGATAGCGTCTTGTGATACTATGCTCTTCTAATTGCTTCGCAAGACTTTGATGGCTTAAGTCATTTTTACAGATTAAAAGAAGACCTGTGGTATCCTTATCAATACGATGGACGATTCCGGGACGATTCACTCCATTAATGGAGGAAAGAGAAGCTCCTGCATGGGCTAATACGGCATTCACCAATGTACCGCTGTAATGTCCCGCTGCTGGATGGACCACCATTCCTCTTTCTTTATTAACCACCAAAAGATCATCGTCTTCGTAAACGATATCCAAAGGAATGGATTCCGGAAGGACCTCCGGATCCTTTTGTTCAGGAATAGCAAAGTCTATACGGTCTCCCGCCTTCACCTTTAGGGAAGCCTTGGCTTTTTCTCCGTTGACAGAAACACAGCCCTCCTGAATACATTTTCCCAGATAGGAACGACTGAAATCATGATCTTTCTGTTCAGACAAATATTTATCCAGACGTTGTCCTTCTTCTTCCTTTGCTACTTCCCAAATCATTTCTTCTCCTTTAAGAAGGCAAATTCCTCTTCTTTATAGTAAAAGAAGAATAGAAACAGAAGGAAAAAGCAAGCCCCGGTAACATAGATGTCTGCAAGATTGAAGACGGGAAAATCAATGGGACGAAAATATATAAAATCCACTACATAGGACTGTCTTTGCCGATCGATACAATTCCCAATAGCTCCGGAAAAAACCAAGAGAAGGGAAAAAAGAAAAGGCAGATACCTTTTCTTTATCGGCGTTTTGTGAAAAATAATCAGGACTCCCGCCAGCACAAAGATCGTAATGAGCAGGAAAATGATTTGTTGTCCGTGTAGGATACCGAAGGCTGCTCCCGCATTTTCCACATAGAGTAAGGAGAGAATGTTGGGAATCAATTGTATTTCATTTCCGCTCTTTAAATATTCCACTGCCAATGCCTTAGTCCACTGATCCAGAAAAATCAACAGGGCACTGCACAGGAAGAAAACAATCCATGCTGTTCCTTTTTTACTCATACTTCCTCACTTCTCATATACTGCTCCAATACCTCTTCAATGCGTTCTTTGCTGATGTCCTCTTCAATATAAGGGCTGCAAAGATGATGAAGTAAAACAAATTGGAGATGCTGATTTTTTTGTTTTTTATCCTTGGATAAGGCTTCAAAAATATCTTCATGCTTTAAAGCCTTGCAATGGGTTTCCAAGCCCATATCTTCCATCAGCTCCTGAACCTTTAAAATATCTTCTTTAGCAATATTTTTGCAAAGAGATAGCGCCATCAGGCTTCCGAAGGCCACACATTGTCCATGGCTATAAGAAAAATCCGCAACCTTTTCAATGGCATGTCCTAAGCTGTGACCGAAGTTTAAAAACTTTCTGTCCCCATGCTCATAGGGATCTTTTTCTACAAAATATTTCTTGATACGATTACTTTGATAAATCGTCTCCAAGAGAATTTCAGGATTTCTCTCCTGTAAAGCTTCTTTATGCTCCAGTAGGTAAGGCAGATATTTTTCGTTATGAATTAAAGCGTGCTTAATGATTTCTCCCATACCTGAGGCATACTGTACCTTCGGTAAAGATAAAAGACAATGCATGGAGGAATACACCAGCTTAGGCATATGAAAGGCACCGATTAAATTCTTATAATGATAAAAATCCACTCCGGTCTTTCCGCCAATGGAAGAATCCACCTGGGCTAAAAGCGTGGTGGGAATCTGAATAAAATCAACTCCCCGGAGATAGCTTGCAGAGGCGAAGCCGGTCATATCGCCCACAACACCGCCACCCAGGGCAATCATCATGTCTTTTCTTTCCAATTCCATATCCAAAGCAGCCTGGTAGATTTTTTGAATATGCTCCAAATCTTTATACTCTTCTCCTGCCGGAAGTATACATACGCTTATAGCGGAAAAAGAGTCCTCAATGGTATTTTTCAAATCCTCCAAAAAAAGCTTGGCAACCTGGTCGTCGGTTACAATCAGCGCTTTTTTCTTTTTAGAAGATACAGAGTTTAAACGCTCCGGTAATGCCGAAAAATCCTTTTCTAAATAAATACTGTAGATTAATGAATCTTCCTGATAAATGTCTAACTTTCTCATGCCAATTCTTCCCCTTAATCTATTACTTAAAGACAAATAAGAATATTAAAGCTTTCCGAGCTTGACAGAAATCTCGGAAAGACAAAAAAAGGCATACCCCATAGGATATGCCTTAATAAACGAGATTACATATTCAGATGAATGCCGTTATACTCCGCATTAGAGGAGAATACACTTCCTGCAAAGTCACCGGATAATTCCACATCCTCTGGGCCAGCGATGAAAATATAAGTGGAAATCTTCTTGATATCTCCGCCAATGGCATACACTGTTCCGGAAACAATATCAATAATTCGCTGAGCAATTTCAGTATGAAGGCCTTCCATATTCAATAAAACAGAGGTGCCATCCAAAAGATAATCACTGACGTTGATTGCATCTCCCAAAGAGCTGGGCTTCATCATGACAACCTGCATGCTGGCTGATTTAGGCTCTGCCTTTTCTTTGGACTTACCAAACAATCGAATCTTCGGTTCAGCGGACGCTTCCTCTTCTCTTCTGGCAAAGAAAGAGCTTCTCTTTGGTGCTGCTTCCTCTTCTTCCTCGTACTCGTCCTCAAAATCATAATCCTGATCCAAGTCATCGTACTCGTCCTCACGATCCAAATTCATTTTCTTCATTAAATTGCTAAAAAAGCTCATATCGATCTCCCAATTTGGTCTAATTAAACAAGATTATTTTACTCAATTTTAAGATATTGTCAAGCTTAAAAAATATCAATTTCCCTGAATATTTTAAGGCTCTCATACAGCTTAGGGTAAAAGGGCATAATCAATAGATAATCTGCCCATCCGTGACCATATTTCCTTGTAAAACAATATGATCATATACGGAAATGCCGTTTTTACTGTGGGAATCTACAATGAGATAATCATCATTTTTTTCTATCACTTGAATAGGATGGAAAATCGCATAGCCTCGATTAATATCATAGACACCTTCCAGTGCTTTCCTTGGTCCAACCACAAAGGAAGCATTTCCCGACTCCTTTACCAGAACATTTCCGCTTTGAATATCCTGGGACGAGGGGTTGGTTTCAATTTTTAAATAGCAATATTGATCATCTGTCATATAAATATCGGTAGAAAGAAATTCTCTACTGCCATCAGCTTTTTGACGATAAAAACCGCTACTCTTATCCGGTCCCTGCCTTAAAAATTCCTTTGGGACTATATAAAAGTCTTTATTGACTACAGAAGAAACCGGAATCTTTAATCCGCTTTCTTCCTTTTCCTGCATGGAGAAGGTCACAAAGCGGGAATCCAGAAAGTAGTCCAAATAATCGTCCAGCTTAATATCCCCATAGATTTTGCCGTCTTCTCCTCGATATAGAGAAAAGCTTCCCTGCAAATCCATGGAATTTACCGGAAAATGAATATTTACCGTAGTGGTATTTTCCATCTTCTTGGCATCTCCTTCCTCTAAAGGAAATAAAATTTCCCATTGGGAGGAGGTAATTATTTTATATAAAGGATTGCCGGCTTCTACACGAACGCCGTTTTGTGCATAGTTTACAGAGCTTTGGGCATTTTGCAGAATCTCTGCCGTAAGTTTTTCTTTTTGAAAGTCCTCATAACCGTCAATGGTATAAGAGACGATCCCGGCTTCTTCCGCATCCATCACGGTATAGGAAATCCCTAACTGGGAAAGAGCCTTTTGTACCGTATTTTCTCCCTCTTCCGTATTAAATAAGAGAGTGTTTTGAAGACTGCCCTGAAGGGTATACAGTCCGGTAAACTGATTGTTTTGAAAGCTGCCTGCAAAGTCCTGAAGACGAAGGCGAATATCTTCTATCTGTTGCTGGGTAAATTCTCCTAAAAGTTCGGGGTGTTCCTGTAAATACTTCTCCAGATTTCCGGTTTCGTCAATAAAATACAGCTCTCCTCCCTTACTGACTCTTCTTCCGTCCGCCACGGAAAAATGCACATAACCGGACTCTTTGGCGGAATAGCTTTTTTCTTCCCGAATAATCAATCCGGTATACTGCTTTTCTCTTACGAGACTACCCTCTCCCACTTCATAAAAACGAAGGCTTTGTCTTCGGCTATAGGAAAATACACTAAAAAGAATATAGAGAGCAATAATCACAAAGATTATTCCCTCTATATTCCACATGCTATTCTTTTTGCTCTTTCTTGAACTTGGCATAGTTACAGTGCAATCGCAATATGGTCTCTTAATTCAAGTGGAACATCTTCTTTGTCCATGGACAAACTGCTGATGATGTTAATCTTGTATTTTTCGGACAAAGCATCCAATTTACGTACACAGTCTCCGATAGGCTTTCCTTCCAGACTGGCCAGCTTTAAAAAACTATCTAAAAACAAATATTCCAAATCATGATCCTGAGAAATAATTCCGCTGATAAAGCCGACAAACTCATCCTCCGACTCCAACTGGAATTCATTGACATTAATCAGACGTACCTTGTTGTTAAGCTCATACATATGCTGAGAGGAGCGATCTAAAAAATCTACCGTTCCCTTTGCTTCCGCAACGGCTTTGTTCGCCCGATCAATGAGCTGTTTTGTCTTTCCTTTTCCTCTTTGTCCTACAATAAACTGAACCATATGCATTCCTCCTTTAATTCTGAACAAGAAACGGTAGCCTATGCTACAATGCCCTGCTTTTTATAAAAAGTATAGACTATTCATGAAATCTTATCAAGTAAGTTTGTCATATTCTCATAAAGATTCTCTTTATTTGTCCCCTTCATTACAACAGAATAATAGGGGATAGCAGTGGAAGCTTTATCCACAGTTAAGGCTAAGCAATAGCCTGCTTTTTTGGTGGTTCCTGTTTTTGCCGCCAAGATTTCCAAACCGTCGGGAAGCTCCTTCTCTCCGGTAGAATATAAATTTGTTGCCTTCCATACCTGAGACTTGGGAATACCGTTTTTATCTTTGTATTGTACCTGAATTTCTTTTGTGGCCAGAATTTCCCGTAAGCTGTCATATTTCATGCATTCTTTTAAAATGAGGTAGATATCATAGGGAGAAGTATAATGATTATCATCCGGCAAACCGTGAGGATTGGTAAAATGGCTGGAAAGGCAACCTAGTTCCAAAGCCTTCTCATTCATCCTGTCTACAAAAGCGGAAACAGAACCTGCCGTAGCTTCTGCCACAGCGACAGCCGCATCATTTCCGGAGGGGAGAAGCATACCGTATAAGAGATTTCTGATGCTAAGACTCTCTCCAACCTGTAAAAATGCGGTGGAAGAACCTGCTTCTTTGATTACGGAGGAGCCGGAAACCACAAATTCCTGATCTAGATTTTCCACGGAAGATACACAAACCAGAGCAGTCATTAATTTGGTGATGCTGGCGGGATAGGTTCTGTCATAGGGATGATTAAAGGAGATAGCCCGATCTCCTTCCTTACTGTCTTCTTCCACCAAAAGAAAATATTCCGCGTCCATATCCTGGATTTGCGCGCTTGTATCTGAAGGAATAGCCAAATCCTTGGCAAAGCTTTTGGTACTGTTCTGAATATCCTCTTCCACGGTAATGGAAGATAATCTTTGTATACTTTGTTCTTCTTGAAAGGCCTTTTCCAGCTTTGGCTTACAGGAGCTAAGGCAAAGGGGAAAAATACACAGCAAAAGAAAGGCTTTTTTCCTTCTTAAAAAAGTACTCAAAGCCTTTCTTCTAGCCAATATTCCTCCACTCTAACTCACCACGTTCCAGAGCGTGAATTAATAATTCTCCTGTTGCCAGATTTGTGGCAATAGGAATATTGTAAATATCGCATAATCTGACTACGGAATTTACTTCCGGTTCCGTATCCCTTACCGGAGAGGGATCTCTTAAGAAAATCACCATATCCAAATTTCCCTGTTCGATTTGAGATGCCAGTTGTCTGGCTCCTCCGGTTTCTCCCGGGAGAAACTTATGGATTTTCAGATTGGTAACTTCCTCTACCAAAGTACCTGTAGTTCCGGTTGCATATAATTCATGTCTTGTCAGGATACCTCTGTAAGCAATACAGAAATTTTGCATGAGCTTCTTCTTGGAATCATGCGCAATTAAACCTACCTTCATCTCTACCCTCCTACGTCTTCCTTTGTAAAGCAACATTTAAGACTATTCCGAAACCAAAGTATACGGACAGCAGGGAACTAACGCCTCGCGAAAAAAAGGGAAGTGTAATTCCGGTATTCGGAAACAGTCCGGTTGCCACCGCAATATTTGTATAGGTCTGAAATCCGATCCAGGCCATAACGCCTACACATATTAGCCGACCACTTAAGGTTTTTGCTCTATAGGCTATTATAAGACATTCTAAGATAATCAACAAGAAGATTATAATAATTATTAAAGATCCCCGAAAGCCTAATTCTTCTCCGATTACCGCGAAAATGAAGTCATTATCCTCCTCAACCAGAAAGTTTCCGTTTTTCACGGAGAAGATGGAATTATTAAATAGTCCCTTTCCGTTATACATTCCGGAGCCGATGGCCATAATGGACCACATTTGTTGGTAATAATCATTGCTGTTTTCTGAAGGATTTAAAAAGGTCAAAATTCTTTGTACCTGATAGCCCTGTAAAATGGGAATCTTATCATAGAGCCCTGAGGAAAAAAGGTAGAAAAGAAGACCCAAAACTACCACTACCACCCCTAAAAAGGCAAAAATCCATTTTAATTTCAGGGGAGAAGCAAAGGTCATGGCGGCAACGATGACCGTCATAATAATGGTTGTGGATAGATTCGGCTGAATCATGACAAGCCCTACGGGAATGGAAAAGTAAAGTGCTTCCATTAATAAGGCATGAGGGTGATTGATATCCTCCTTCAGTTTTTGCAGGTAATCCGCAAAGAATAGAATCAACCCCACCTTTACGAACTCCGAGGGCTGCACCTTTCCCAAGACCGGAACGGTAATCCATCGGGTGGCACCATGTCCGGATGCGGTACCGTAGATTTTAACTCCGGCTAAAATCACTACGGAGAGTATATAAATCCATGGGGACCATTTACAACTCTTCCGGTAATCGATCAAAGAGATTCCCACACACATGGCCAGTCCTACGAAGGAGCCGAGAATCTGTCGTACTACAAGGGGATCTTTAAAGCTTTCCGCCGATGTTGCGGAGCGGACGATAAAGATTCCAATGGTATTTAAGGCAATCATGTATAGGACAAGCCGAAAATCATATTGCTTAAAATCATAATCTAATTTCCACTTCATAAAATCTCTTTCTCTTAGTCACTGACATTGACCGACAAAATGGAGCTGGCATCTCTTTGTAAAATAGTATCCATACTGAGTTTTCCAAAACAATAGTCATAAACCATATTGGCCAGGCTGGCTGCATTACCGGAGGAATATCCGTAGGGAATATTTACAGTGACGGAGATTTGCGGATCTTCATAAGGCGCGTAGGAGACGAACACCGCATGATTACCCCTATCCTCTCTTTCCTGCGCAGTTCCTGTCTTTCCGGCAACGGTAATGTTTTGTCCTAAGAATACATTCTTGGCTACACCCTCGGTAATGACTTTTCGGAGACCTTCATGTACTGCATTCCAGGTGCTGTCTGCATAGTCCAAATGTCTCAATAGAGAGGCACCCACCTCTTCCACCGTCTTTCCCTTAGGATCTGCAATTTTATCCACTATCGAAAGATTATAAAGATTGCCTCCATTGGCAACAGCGGTAATGTATTTTGCCAGCTGTGCCGTATTAAAGGCATGGTTTCCCTGTCCCATGGCGGAACGTTCCGGATCATAGTCAGAAATTCTGGGTTCTGCCTCATCCAGTTCAATGCCGGATTTTTCGTTTAAGCCAAAGTCACTCGCATATTTCCGGATTCTTTCCATTCCCAGTTCCGCATTGTAATTTCCCTCTGCATCCGTTGCCAAACGATGTCCTAAATCCGCAAAGAAATAGTTACAGGAATTTTTGATACCATCCACCAAGGTTTCATTTCCGTGGCGGGAAGGCCAAATCCAGCAACGAATATTAGGTGTAACTTCCTCATACTTACCTGTACAGTCAATGACAGTGCTTAAATCCAATACCTTTTCTTCCAAAGAAGCAATGGAGCTAATGGGCTTAAAGGAGGAACCGGGAGCCAACTGGGTTTGGGTTGCACCGTTAAGCAGCGGTAAGGATAAGTCTTCATTACATTTTTTTAAATAAGCGGCATCATTAATCCGATTGTTGTCAAAGCCGGGATAGCTGACCAAAGCACGAACCTTTCCGGTCTTTACATCCGTCACTACCACGGAACCGTTACAGGGATCCAGAGCGAACTGTGCAGGAGTAAGTTGCAGCTTTCTGATTTTATCAATCAGAAAGGTATAGGCAAAATGACTATCTCCCCGGGCTAAAGCATCATAGGAGGCGGCATCCTGGGGTAATACGTTTTGTTCAAAAAGAGCCATCAAAAGAAGATTGCCTCTGATTTTTTGATTTGCGATAGCGTACTTGTATAGCAGCTTTTCAAATCCGGAATCCTCTCGTAAAAAACTCATGATTTTATTTACAAAGAGCTGATAAATCTGCGCACTGTCCGAATACTCCTCCGATAAGTTCAGCTTGGTCGTATCAATCCAACCCTCTTCTATTCCTTTTTTGATAAAATCATGAAGGGATATACTGTCGCTTTTCCAGGAGGCAAGAGCCTGGGAGGATTTAAATCGGGAGTCCTCCGGATTTACTATTCCGCCTTCTTTTCCTAATAGATAATCGTAGATATAAACCATATAGCCCTGCATTTCCTGGGGAAGAGCGGATAATTCTCCGCCGCTATCCTGCATAAGGACAGCTTCCACTTGAGAAAGCACGGCTTCTTTATTTTCTTGAAAGAGAGACCCGATCTGCTTTTCTGCATCTCCGGCATCCTCTGCGGTAAAATGCTCTTTATTCAGGACATTGTTATTAATGAGCTGGTAATAAGCATCCTTTACGGGAATCATCAGCTGGGACTGCTTTAAAGCACTTTGGTCCAGCTCATTCTGTTCCGTAATCTTGGAGGCTAAAATTCCTGCCAATTCCTGCTCTAAAAGATGATATATGGAAATCTGATCGTTAGCGGAAATGGTGGTATAAATATCATTACCCGCTCCGGGCTTTTCCTCGGAGATAACCTCCATAATACTTCCCACATTGTTCAGATACATTTCCTTGTATCCTTTTTTTCCTTTTAAGACAAGATCCTCACTCTTTTCCAGTCCCCAAACGCCCACCACATCATTTACCGCATAGGAACTGTCCTGCTTTTGTAAATCCGCCAGCTGACTTTCCTGTACCTGACCGGTATATCCTACGATATGGGAAAGGTAAGGGGCATAATTGTATTTTCGAACGGAGACATTTTCAATATCCACGCCGGGGAGATCATACTTGGATTCCAGAATCTCTGCCATACATTCCCGGGAAACATTATCTACAATAGTGGTGCTCATATAACGCTGATAGGAGGTCAGCCTTAGGGTATAAATAATACCGATCATATCCAGGGCGGTTTCATCCGACAATGTGATGGGCTTTCCGTCCTCATCCTGAAGCTTTGTAAAGTTATATAATTTTTTTGCCTGTAAAAAGCATTGCTCAGCGGTACTGTTGGCTTCCTTTTCACTTAATTTCTCCGGCGTTTTTCGAAAAACATTGGCAATGAGGCGTTGCTTGTCCTGATCGCTTGTGGTAGTAAAGACAAAGCTTCCGTCTTCCTGCTTTTGTACTTTAAACTGGCTCTTGACGGGATATTGATACTTTTCGATAATTTCCGCCAGCTTCTTTAACATTAAATTTCTTTTATTGATTCCGGCACTGGTTCCGGAAAAGCTTCCGGTTTCCGCAATCGTTATATTGTATTGTAATTCATTGTAAGCCAAAAGCTTTCCGTCTTTATCGTAAATATTTCCTCTGGTTCCGGGAATCACCAAATCCTGTTTAGTGTTTTTTTGGTATTCCTGTAAATAATCATTTCCATGCAAAATTTGCAGACGAAAAAGATGTAGCGATAAAACGGAAAACAAAAGAAAAAAAACAATGGATAATGCAAAGAGTCTGGAGGAAAACAGGCGGTTTAGCATTTCTTTTAGAAAACCGAATAACTCTTTCATCATAAGACTTTTTCCTCCAATTTCTTGCTGGCACTAAAGAAAAAACGATATAAAACTACGGTAAGTAAAAAGGAAAACACAATAGAGGGGAGAACAATATGCAAGGCATAATAAGGAATATTCCCCTTTCCCCGAACGGCAAAACGGAAAATATAGATATATAAGTGATAAATAAGACCGCTGACTACACAAAGAAACAATGGTAGGGTAATGTACTCTTCATAGTAATAATGATGAAAATAGCCGTTACCATAACCGATCAATACAAAAATCAGGGAATAGAACCCAAAGGGACCGGAATAAAACAAATCCATCAAAAGTCCGGCACAAAGTCCATAAAACATTCCCGGTAAAGAGCCATAATAAAAGCCGAAGGAAAAGCAAAGAATTAAAAGCAGGTTAGGGCTTGCGGACAAAAAGGGAAGCAGGGGAAATACACTGGTTTGCAATAAAAATGCCAGAATCAAAAGGGCAAAGTAAAACATTGCCATGATTCTTTTTGCGCTTGCCTTTCCTACTTTCTTATTCTGCAAGGTCCTTACTCTCCTTTTGAAAACGATCGTCTTTTCGCTCTTTAAGCACCAAGACTTCCCTTAAATCCGTAAAATCCGCGGCAGGAATCAGATAGCCGTTTTTCATTAAACGCTTCTCATCCTCTTCTATACCGATGGCATAGCCTACCAAAATACCGGGTAGAAATTTAGAGGAAATATTGGAGGTAACAATTCTGTCTCCATCCTGAATTACCGCTTCTTTCTTCATATTGGTAATTCTGAGTCTTCCCTCTTCAAAAAGCTGTAAATCGCCTGCTACGATACAGGTGTCACTGGACTGAATTCCCATGCAGGAAACTCTGGACTCATCATCAATGATGGAACGTACGGTGGCATAATTCAGGCCTACATCCGTAACAATCCCTACCAGGCCGCCCTTGGCCATAACATTTTGATCTACCATAATGCCGTCCTTGGAGCCCTTGTCAATACGGAAGACTTGGAACCAGTTTTCCGAGTCCTTGGCAATGACTCTGGCGGCTACTTTATCATATTGTAAATATTGCTGATCCAGACTATAGAGCTCCCGAAGTCTTTTCAGTTCTTCGTCATTTTGCTTTAGGATATTGTTTTCTTCAGTCAATAAATCGATTTTTGCAGTGAGTTTTTCATTTTCCGCTTCAGCTTCCAAAAGGGTTTTATGCTTTTCCCAACGGGAATATAGCTTATAGCCTACATAATTCACACCGGACTGTATAGGAACCAAAACGGTTCCTACAGCATTCCGAAGAGGATTCATAAAGCCATCCTTAACAGACGACAAGACGATCATCATAATGCATAAGACCGTTAAGAGTATAAAAATATATTGATTTTTCTTCTGCTCCACTATATTTTCCCCTGTTCCTTAAAACTGTAATATTGATTATCTCCGATAATAATGTGATCCATTAAGTGTATTCCCAGGTACTCTCCCGCTTTATAGATTTCTTCCGTAGCCCGTTCATCCTCTCTGGAGGGGTGAGGATCCCCGGAGGGATGATTATGCACCAAAATAAAACAAACGGAAGCAGCCCTAAGGGCCTCCATAAAGATTTCCCTTCCGGAAAGAATGGATGCATTAGAGCTACCTTTGGACAAAAGAAAATCCTTTAGCAGTTGAGCTTTTGTATCCAAAAACAGAACATGAACTTCCTCATAGGAAAGATGCCGTAATTCTTCCTTAAAATATTGAAGTACGGAACCGGGAGATCGAAAGGATTGTACTTCCTCCCGGATTTTTCGGTTCCAAATTCTTTTGGCCAGCTCTCCTATGACCTGCAGCTCTATGGCCTTGGTTTCCCCTACTCCTTTAATAGCTTGTAAATCCTCCAGACTATACTGCATAAGTCCCACTAAGCCGTCATAAACAGGACGCAGATGAAGCACCTTTTCGGCAAGGGCCAATACACTTTCTTCTCTGGTTCCTGTGCGTAGTATCACAGCCAGAAGCTCCTCATCTGTTAAAGCGGATACGCCTAAACGAATGGCTTTTTCTCTGGGCAATTCCTGCCCGGATTCTTTTAGTGTTAAATGCATATTTTCCTCCTATCCGGAGGAGTCTACAGAGGATTCTATTTTAACACGCTTTCCCCTTTAGGAGCAAAAACTTTTCTTAAGCTTTGTCTATTTTTATTCTTTCAAAAGTAAAGCCTTTATTCCGAACAAGCGGCACAAGGGACACTTGAGATTTCTCGTAAGATTTACTTAGGTATTTATTCCTTTGGAATATTCACAAGTCCTTCTTTGAAAATATTATCCAGAGCCTTGATCACACCGAATTTTCCGTGGGCAAAGGTCAGACCGCCCTGAAAATATACAGAATAGGGCTCTCTTAGGGGAGCGTCTGCGGACAATTCAATGCTGGAGCCGGAAATAAATGCCCCTGCAGCCATTACCACAGGATCCTCATAGCCCGGCATATCCCAGGGTTCCGGACGAACAAAGGAGTCCACCGGAGAAGCTTCCTGGATTCCTCTACAAAAAGCCAGTAAAGCTTCTCCATTGCCCATACGAATTTCCTGAATAATATCGTTTCTTGGACTGTCTGCTTTAGGGTGACAGGGATAGCCCAGGGATTCAAAAAGACTTGCAGCAAATATCGCACTTTTTTCTGCCGAAGCGGTAACAGTCGGTGCCAGGAAAAAACCTTGAAAGAAATCCTTGTTACAGTGTAGGGATGGACCAAGCTCCTTTCCTAAGCCGGGAGCAGTCAGTCTCACCGCTGCCCTTTCAATACATTCTTTGCTTCCGGCAATATAGCCTCCGATGGGAGCCAGTCCTCCGCCGGGGTTTTTAATCAGAGATCCTACTACCATATCCGCACCGTAGTCACTGGGCTCTTCCGTGCATACAAATTCACCATAGCAGTTATCCACCATGCAGATCAAATCCTTCTTACAGCCCTTGATAAAGTGAATCAAGTCTCCAATTTCCTTAGGACTGAAACTCTTTCTATCGCTATAGCCCTTGGAACGTTGAATTTCCACCAATCTGGTTTTTTCGGAAATGGCATTTTTAATGCCCTCATAATCAAAGGAACCATCCGGCAGTAAAGCGACCTCTTTGTAGCTCACACCAAATTCCTTCAAAGAGCCAAGGGAGTCTCTGATTCCGATAAGCTCGTCCAAGGTGTCGTAGGGCTTACCTACCGGAGATAAAATTTCATCTCCCGGACGAAGGTTTCCCTGCAGGGCTATGGCCAAAGCATGGGTTCCGCAGACAATCTGGGAACGAACCAAGGCATCCTCCGTATGAAAAAAATTGGCATAAACCTCTTCCAAGGCATCTCTTCCAATATCGTTGTAGCCGTAGCCGGTACTCCCCAACAAATGGGCCTCTGAAACCTTTGCCTTTTGCAGAGCCTGTAAAACCTTTAATTGGTTGATTTCCGCAATTTCATCAATCTCTTTGAAACGCCTCTCCAGATTTTTTAATATTTTTTCACTATAGGCAATTACTTCCGGAGAAATGCCCATTTCTTCATAGATTCTTTGATAATCCATTCTATTCTTTCCTCCTTACCCCCGATAAATTCCTCCTCAGAGAGGAAGATGGTATTTTTCTCTCTTCTAAACCAGGTCATCTGTCTTTTGGCATAGTTTCTGGAATGTTGCTGAATTTTTTCGATACACTCTTCTTCCGTGTAACGTCCCTCTAAATAAGCAAAAACCTCCTTATAGCCTATAGCATTACAGCCCGGCATATTTTCCCGATAGCCCTGCTCATAAAGCGCCTTAACCTCTTGAAACAAGCCCTCTTCCTTCATTTGCAGAACACGGTCATGGATACCCTGATACAATTTCTCCCGTTCTCTACACAATACTATAAATAGAGCATCATAGAGAGATTCTTTTTTTTGCTCTTCCTGATTATGTTGGGAAATGGGACTTTTATGCAGATAATAATATTCCAAGGCACGGATGATTCTCTGCTTGTTGTTTTCATGGATAGCCTTTGCCGCTTCCGGATCCACTTGGGACAGCTCATGGTGAAGGGAAATCGTCCCTTCTCTCTCCAGCCTGTCTGTAAGCTCCCTTCGGATTCTCTCCTTTTCGTCTTGGTTTTCCTCCTGAAAGTCTATATCATAGAGCATGGCTTGAATATAGAATCCGGTTCCCCCCACCAAAATGGGGAGTTTTTCTCTGCTGTATAGCTCGGCAATTTTTTCCCTTGCCATTTTTTGAAAAAGGCTGGCATCATAATTCTCGGAAGGACTAAGGATATCCAGAAGATGGTGGGGAATTCCCTGCTTCTCTTCTTCTTTGACCTTACCGGAACCGATATCCAGTCCTTTGTAAACCTGAACGGAGTCAGCGGAAATGCACTCTCCATCCAAAGCCTTGGCTAAGGCAATGGAGGTACCGGTTTTTCCTACTGCGGTAGGACCTGCCAAAATCAATAAGGGCTTATGTTTTTCCCAAAGATTCATTTATACAATCCTCTTAAACATTTTCTCTAAATCCTGCTTTTTGAAGGCCACAATGGTGGGTCGTCCATGGGGGCAGGCATATGGATTCTCCAAGGTAAAAAGTTTCTGTACCAAAGCCTCCGCTTCCTTAAAGCTAAGGAGCTGATTCCCCTTTACAGATGCCTTGCAGGCCATGGAAGCAATTTTATCATAGACGCTCTCCGCTTCGGAAAGATTCCCTTCTTCCGAAAGAGCATCCAGAATTTCATGGAAAAGCATTTCCGCATCCAAAGAAGGAAAGTCCGCAGGGATTCCTTCTAAGGCATATCGTTTCTCTTCTTCCTTTCGGATTCTATAGCCAAGATGGGTAAAATAGTCCTTGGTCTTTTCATAGAGCTCTTCCTCTTTCGCATTAAAGACCATGGTTTTGGGAAGAATTCCCTGACTGATTCCCGGCTTTTCCAGGGTTTTCTTTCGCATTTTTTCAAAATTTACTTTCTCATGGGCAGCATGCTGATCCATAATAAAGAGTTCCTTTTGAAATTCTATCAACCAGTAAGTCTGAAAAACCTGCCCAATCAGGCGGAATTCCTTTTCTCCCTCTTCGGAGAAAAAGGAAGGAGAAAATAGACTTTCCTGTTCTGCTGATGGGAGATTTTCCGATTCGGTGAAAAGCTGCTCTTCCTTTGGGACAGTATTCCCTTCCTTTTCAGAAGTCTTTTCTTCTTCTAAACGAATCCCTTTTGTTAAGTCAAACTCTTCATAAATAAGCTTCTCTTCCCTTGATTCTTCTGTCCGTTGATTCAGCTCCGGAACTCCTGTTTTATCCGGAACAGTCTCTGAAGCTTCTCCCCGGTAATCTTTTTGCTCCGGAGCTTCTGCTCTATATTGGCTTTCCTTCGAAGTCTCAACTATAGAGTACCCTTGTTCTACAGCTTCAGTTTTTTCCTTCTCATGCTCATTCTCTTTTATTGCAGAAAGCTGTTCGGCACTTTGCCTATCCTTCAAATCAATCCTAGCTTCTTCTTTGGGCCCCACCTTCTGTTCCGCTTTTTTCTCCCAAAGCTGACTGGAAGGGGAAAGAAATGCTGTATTTTTCTCCTCCTTCTCCTTTTGGAAAAGGGAAAGGGGACTATGGTCAATCAAGTCTGCTTTGGATAAAGTCTTGCTTACACAGTCAAAGAGTGCCTGATAAATTTTTTCTCGATTCTGAAAACGCACCTCCAGCTTTTGGGGATGCACATTCACATCCACAAGATTGGGGCTTAGGTGTAAAAAGACGATGGCAAAGGGAAACTTATGTTGCATCAAAAAAGGCTTATAGGCGTCCTCCAAGGCTCTACTGAGTAAAGAATCCCGAACAAAACGTCCATTCACGAAGAAAATTTCATATTGTCTGTTGGAACGGGTAAGGCTGGGCTTGCCCAAAAGCCCCTCAATATGCAGGGTAGCCAATCCTGTTAGGCTGGAAGGATAATAGGATTCCCTTATTTCCAGGCTATCCTTGGCAAAGGCCTTTCCGTAAATGCCGAATACCACATCGGAAAGCTTCCCTCCTCCAAGGGTTTGGAATCGACTTTTTCCATCCTTCACAAAATGAAAAGAAATGCCCGGATTGGCTAGAGCCAGCTTTTCCACCATTTCCTCTACCCTACTGGCTTCCGTGCTTTCACTTAATAAAAACTTTTTTCTGGCAGGTACATTGTAGAAAAGATCCCGCACCAAAATGCTGGTGCCGTCCATTCCCCCTACTTCTTCCACCGGAGAGAAACTACCTCCCTCCACAAGGATTCTGTGGGCAAGAAAATCCTCCTGCCTTTTGCTGATACATTCCACCTTAGCCACGGAGGCAATAGAAGCCAAGGCTTCTCCACGGAAGCCGAAGCTTAAAATCTCTTCCAAGTCTTTGGGATTTTGGATCTTACTGGTGGCATGGGGCATAAAGGCCCTCTCCAAATCCTCGGAAAAGATTCCCTCTCCGTTATCACTTACCCGAAGAAAGCTAATTCCGCCCCCCCTAATCTCTATGGAAATAGCCGTAGCTTTGGCATCCAAAGCATTTTCCACCAGCTCTTTTACGATGCTGCCGGGACGCTCCACAACCTCCCCTGCGGCAATTTGATTGATGCACTCCTGGCTTAATAGGTGAATTTTCAACGAAGTTTCTCCTTTAAACTAAACAACAGATTGATGGCTTCCAAGGGACTCATGCTTTCAAAGGAATCATTTCGAATGCAGTCTAATACTTCTTTCTCTTCTTTTCTTAGCTCTGCACCGGACTTTTTCCTTCCTCTTTCTCCCGGCTTTAAGACCTTTTCCGGAAAATCCTTTGCAAAGCTTTCTTCCTGTTCCTCTTCAAAATCCAAATGCTGAAGGCGAAGGTCCTTTTCATTTAAGAAGCTGGAGATTTCTCTGGCTCTGTCCAATACGGGTGCCGGAACACCCGCTAGCTTGGCTACATCAATCCCATAGCTTTCGTCCGCTCCTCCCGGCATAATCTTACGAAGGAACTGTATTTCTCCCTTTTCCTTGGATACCGCTATACAGTAGTTTTTCACATTTTCCAGCTTCCCCTCTAGTACACTTAACTCATGGTAGTGGGTGGCAAAGAGGGTTTTTGCTTTGATTTCCTTGGCCAGATATTCCACCACTGCCCAGGCTATGGAAAGGCCGTCAAAGGTGGAGGTACCTCTTCCGATTTCATCCAAAATCAAGAGAGAATTTTCCGTAGCATTTCGTAAAATATTGGAAACCTCACTCATTTCCACCATAAAGGTGGATTGACCGGAGGCCAAATCATCGGAAGCTCCTACTCTGGTAAAGATTCTGTCGCAGATAGGAATATCCGCCTGCTTTGCCGGAACAAAGGAGCCGATGGAAGCCATCAGCACGATTAAGGCAACTTGTCGCATATACGTGGATTTTCCTGCCATATTGGGACCGGTTATAATCGCTATCTTTTCCTCTTTGCCAAGACTTGCATCATTGGGGACAAAGCTTTGGTCCTGTAAAAGCTTTTCCACCACCGGGTGACGACCATCCACAATTGTTAAATTACCTTCTTCATTGATTTTTGGACGAACATACTGCTCCTGCATGGCTACCTTGGCCAAAGAGAGGCAGGCATCCAAAAAGGCAATTTCCTTGGCGGTTTTTTGCATTCTTCCAAGCTCCCGGGAAAGCTCTTCCCGCAAGTTTACAAAGAGGCTGTATTCCAGCTGCTGTAAATTTTCCGCCGATCCCAAGATTTTATTCTGTAAATCCTGTAATTCTACGGTAGTATATCGTTCCGCCTGAGCCAGAGTCTGCCTTCTGATAAAATAGTCGGGAATCTCCCCTTGATAGGACTTGGAGATTTCAAAGCAGTAGCCGAAAATGCGATTATATTTGATTTTCAGATTTTTAATCCCGCTTTTTTCTCTTTCCCGCTCTTCCAGCTGGTTCAGCCACTCTTTCCCATGCTCTCCCGCTTCCCGGAAAAGTCGCACCTCTTCATGGAAGGAAGACTTAATGATTCCTCCCTCCTTAATGCTAAGGGGAGGATCCTCTTCAATGCATGCATCAATCTTTTGATAGAGCTCCTCCAGAGCATCCATTTCCTGTCCTAAGCCCTGTAAAAGCTTTCCGGAAAAGGAGCTTAAAGTTCTTTTAATCACCGGCAGGAATTGTAAAGAGGATTTTAAAGCCAGCATATCTCTGGCATTGGCGGAGGATATACTGATTTTTCCAATCAGTCTTTCCATATCGTAGATGGAATCCAGATATTCTCTAAGCTCTTCTCCGTCAATATAACGCTGACAAAGCTCTTCTATACAATCTAAACGCTCCTCCATTTTCTTTCTTTCCCGAAGCGGTCGTTCCAGAAAATGGCGAAGCATACGACTGCCCATGGCGGTGTGGGTTTTGTCCAGTACCCAAAGCAGGCTTCCTCGCTTTTTCTTGTCTCTAAGGGTTTCCCAAAGCTCCAGATTTCTCTGGGTGGAAAGGTCCAAAAGCATATAGTCTTCCCGATGAAAACGCTCTATATGTCGAATATGGGATAAAATATTCTTCTGGGTATCGTATAGATAGCGGAGGCAGGCCCCTAAGGCCCTTCTTTCCAAGGGGGCATGCTCCAGTCCCAGTCCGGGAATGGAGGAAGAAAAATGGGAAGAAAGTATCTTATCCGCCTCCTCCTTTCCAAAGTATTCCTTCTCCTTTTCCGTAATGCTTAAGCTAAAGCGACTGTCCAAGGCAGAGCTTAATGCATTATCCTCTAAAAAGCCTATGGGACAGAGAATCTCCTTTGGGGAAAAACGGGAGATTTCATCCAGAAGCTCCTTGCTGTCGGAAACACTTAAACTGTATAGCTCTCCGGTACTGATATCCACGGTGGCAAGGCCGATGCCGCTGTTTCCGGGATAGATAGCGGAAAGATAGTTATTTTTCCCTTCTTCTAAAGCAGTTTCCTCAGTCTGGGTTCCGGGAGTAATCACTCGGATAATTTCCCGCTTTACCAGTCCCTTGGCAAGCTTTGGATCCTCTACCTGTTCTCCTATGGCGACCTTAAAGCCCTGGGAAACCAATTTGCTGACATAGGAATCCGCCGCATGATAAGGAATTCCGCACATGGGAGCCCTTTCCTCCAGACCGCAATCCTTCCCTGTAAGCACCAAATCCAAAGCCTTGGAGGCTTTGATGGCATCCTCAAAGAACATTTCATAAAAATCCCCAATGCGGTAAAAGAGGAGGGCATCAGGTACCTCCTTCTTGCTCTCCAAATATTGCCGCATCATAGGGGATAATTTTGCTTCATCCATTAAAGAACACTCCCATAGTAATAAAAGCCCATAGATTTATCCAAACGAACCGGAACAATTTCTCCGATTAAGCGCTCTCCACCTTCAAAGTGCACCAGCACATTGTTGCTCAGTCTTCCGGTGAGCATATTCTCGGACTCTTTGTCCTTTTCTTCCACCAAAACTTCCATGACCTTCCCCAGGTCTCTTCCTTCTCGCTCCTGGGAATGAAGACGAATATGCTCTAAAAGTCGCTGGAATCGCTCCTTAACCACATCCTCAGGAACTGCCTCCCACTTGGCGGCAGGGGTTCCCGTCCGCTTAGAGTACTGGAAGGTAAAGGCGGAATCAAACTTGGAGTAGGCAACCACCTCCATGGTATCCTGAAAATCCTCTTCCGTTTCCCCGGGAAAACCTACAATAATGTCGGTTGTCAGACTCACATCCGGCAAAACTTCTCTTATCATTTTCACCAAAGCCATATAGGATTCCTTGCTGTAATGCCGGTTCATCCTCTTTAAAATAGCAGTAGAGCCGGATTGTAGAGGCAGGTGAATATGATTGCAAATGTTTTCATTTTCCTTCATAACCTGTAAAAGCTCATCGGAAAAATCCTTAGGGTTCGGAGTCATGAAACGGAGCCGCTTAAGGCCGGGAAGCTTTGCAATTTTTGCCAAAAGCTCCGGAAAGGAACATTCCTCCTTCTTGTCCAAGCCATAGGAATTCACATTTTGCCCAAGTAGCATGATTTCTTTTACGCCATCGGCAATTAATGCCTCACATTCCTTCAAAATTTCCTGAGAATCCCTGGACTTTTCTCTTCCTCTCACATAGGGCACAATACAATAAGTACAGAAATTATTACAGCCGAAGCTGATATTTACGGCTGCTCTAAAGCTATATTTTCTCTTGGAGGGAAGATTTTCCACAATTTCCGCACTATCCTCCAAAAGCTCTACCTTCTTCTCCTTGGAGAGCATGGTTTCCAAAAGATACTCTGCCAGCTTATAAATATTGTGGGTACCGAAAATCAGATGCACATAGGGATATTTTCTCTGAATGGTTTCCACCTCATCCTTTTCCTGCATCATACAACCGGTAATTCCAATGATTAAGTCCTTATTTCTTTGATAGAGATGCTTAAGCTGTCCGATACGACCATAAAGCTTTTGGTTGGCATTCTCCCGGACGGTACAGGTGGTAAAGAGGATTACATCCGCTTCCTCTTCCTTCTCCGTAATGCTATAGCCTGCTTCCTGTAAAATTCCCTGCAGCTTTTCTCCGTCCTTGGCAGACATCTGGCAACCGATGACAGTCACCATGGCCTTGGCCTCATAGCCCTCTCCCTTTTTTACATCCAACAGGGCTTTGATTTGTTCTATAAAGTAAAACTGGCGCTCCGGCTCATTGGCAGGTGCGTTTTCCAATATTTCCGTAAATAACTTATTTCCCACAATTCCCTCACATTTCTAAAATCTATTTCTATACTTAATTTCAAAATCAATGTCTAAATTTTATTCCGGTATTCTATAGAAGCCTGTAGGTAAGAAATCTCTTCTTATCTTCTATCCGCGGTTTTGTAAGGAACGAATATAGGCCTCTGCCACCTTCATACCATCCATGGCTGCACTCATTATGCCGCCTGCATAGCCTGCTCCTTCACCGCAGGGATAAATCTGCTTTTCCATACAGCAAAAATTTTCATCTCTTAAAATTCTAAGGGGAGAAGAGGTTCTGCTCTCCACGCCGTAAACCAGAGTATTCCCCTTGGCAAATCCCTTCATTTTTCCTTCAAAGGCTTCCATAGATTCGATAAAATCCTCTTTTATATTGCCAAGCTTTGGATAGTTTTCAAACCGGAAAAGAGGGTTTAGATCACATTCCTTGCTCTGTCCCTTCAGCATGAGCTCTAAATCTTCGGTTTTATTTACGACATTTTTAATTTTGTCGTATCTGCTATAAGGCACTCTTCCCTCTCCCAGGTGAAAGGCTTTTTCTTCCCAGTATTCCTGTAAAGCAATTCCGGCAAGGGGATTATTTTCTCCACCATACTCCTCTTTTTTTATCGTGAAAATGATGGCAGAGTTGGCATAGCCGCTATCTCTTTTGCTATAGCTCATGCCGTTCACACAAAGTCTCCCCTCCTCCGAAGAAGAGTTTACCACATATCCTCCCGGACACATACAAAAGCTATAAAAAGAACGATGCTTTGCCTGATGACTGATTTTATAGGCGGAGGCTCCCAACTTTTCTCTTAATTCCTCGGAAATCTCACCGTAAAGGGCCGTATCGATATCTTTTTGACTGTGCTGTACTCTAAAGCCCATGGCAAAATCCTTTGCCAAAAGAGGATAAGAAAGGGCGTGAAGCTCCCGAAAGCTATCCCTTGCACTATGTCCTATGGCAATGATTAGAGGATGCTTCTCCTCCTTTTGAAAATGATACTGTTGTCCAAAATGGATTTCTCCTCCAAGGCTTTCGATTTCCTTTCGGATAGAGGAAACAATGGAAATCAGGGCATCCGTTCCCACATGGGGCTTGGCATCATAGAGGATTTCTTCCTTGGCACCATGCCGGATAAATTCCTGAAGGACAAAACGGGAACGACCGTTTTGATCCTTTACCAAGGTATTGAGCTTTCCGTCTGAAAAGGTACCTGCTCCCCCTTCTCCAAATTGCGGATTGGATTCCTTGTTTAAAATCCCTTTTTCCCAAAGGGCTTCCACATCCTTAGCTCTTTCCTCTACTGCCTTCCCCCGCTCATAGACAATGGGGCGACAGCCTGCTCTGGCCAAAAGTAGACTTGCAAAGATTCCTGCCGGTCCAAAGCCCACCACTATAGGGCGATGCTCTTCCCATTGAAAGAAATCTTCCAAAGCCTTTCCTTGAATCCTTTCCGGACACTTAGGCTCTTGATACAATACGGGAATATAGCTTTGAATATCTTTATTCTTTACCTTGGCCAGAACTTTCTTTTCCGAGACTCCCCTTAGCTCTACAGAAACCGTATACACATAAAAGAGCTGGGGCTTTTTTCTGGCATCCAAAGAACGGCGAAGAATCTGATAAGCAGAAATCTCCTCCTTTTTCAGCTTCAGGCATTTGGCAATGGCCGGAAGAAGTCTGTCTTGCCCCTCTTCTATAGCGAGTTTTAACTGTCCAATTTTAATCATTTTTCTTCCCCATGGCTCTTCCTGCCAAAATTCCCGATCCAAAGGCAAAATGTAGGTTATAGCCTCCACAAATGCCGTCCACATCCAGTATCTCCCCGGCAAAGTATAAATTCGGATTCTTTTTACTTTGAAAATCCGGAATAAAAATCTCCGATAGATTTACTCCCCCTGCCGTACACTGGGCTCTTTGAAAATCTCCGATTTTTTCCGGAAGAAAGGGAAAATGTAGGCTAAGACGGCATAATTCCAAAATTTTTTTATCCGAAATATCTTGTATCTTTTGTTTTATGGGAAAAGCTGCCCTTTCGTAAAATACTTGACTCAACTTTTCCGGGAAAAGTCCAAGAAGAAAGGCTTCTCCTCTCTCCTTTTCCAAAAGTTTCTTTCTTTGAAGAAAATAGTCTTTGGCTTCCTCCTCACCAAATTTCGGAAGAAAGGACAGTTCCAAAGAAAACTTTGCCTTATCTTGCAATAGAGTGTGCACTAGGCGACTCATTTGAAAAACAATAATACCGGAAATACCATAATCCGTGCATTGCAGTTCTCCCTCATCCTGAAAAAGTAAATCCTGCTCTTTCCAAAGCTTCGCCCTCACATCCACTCTGACACCGGACCAAAGCTTAACATAGTCTTCCTTGGTATAGATGGGGACTAGGCTGGGGAAAAGAGGAGAAATCGTATGGGATAAAGTTTTCGCAAAACCATAGCCCTCACCGGAAGCTCCAAGAGCTTCCATAGCCAGTCCTCCGCTGGCAATTAAAAGCTTCCTTCCTTGTAGAGAAAACTCTTTTTCTTCCCATTCTATTTTTTCTTTTTTATTCTTTTCCTTTTTTCTGTTTTTTTCTTTACTTCCGGAGACAAGAGCATAGTCGGAAAAATGATCCTTTTGAAAGAAAGAATCATCTACTCTCTTAGGCAGAAGCTTTTTTCCTTTTAAGAAAAAGCCCTCTTTTTCAGTCCAAGAAATTGCTTCAACCCTATGCTGCAGACAGATTTCTACGCCTAGCTTGTAAAGAGCGTTTTCCAGGCATTGCACTATGCTTTTTGCCTGATCCGAGTAGGGGTACACATAGTCTCCCCTAAACTTAGGATAGATTCCCAAAGCCTTGAAATATTCCAGAGAATCTATGCTATTGAACTGTGCTAAAAAGGGAGGAATGCATTCCGGATGATTGCTGCGATAGGCAGAAATCGGCATAGAAAGATTGGTGAAATTGGCTCTTCCGTTTCCGGTCTGGCTTAACTTCTTTCCAAGGCAGGCTTGTTTTTCCACTAAAAGAACCGTCTTTGCACCGGCTCTTTTGGCTTCTATGGCAGCCACCATACCGGCAGCTCCTCCTCCCACAATGATACAATCCTTCATATTGCCCCTATTCTTTTCTATATCCTTTGATTATATTTCATCTTTTTAAATTTAAGCTTATTTATAGTTTTCGATTTTAATCCTTTATAAATCTCTTTAAACGTCCCCCCATAGGCATTTCATCCAGGTCTTCTTTGGAAAAGGCATTCATCTTCAGAAGACTTCCAAAGTAGAGAACCACCGCAACGAAAATCGCCGGAAGTAAAGACAGGGCGGAACCGATTCTTCCCTTCCCAAGCTTCTCCGGAAGAAGGAAATGAATCAAGAAATAGCAGCCAAATGCAAAAATTCCCATAATGAGAGAAGCTAAAATAGGATATCCTATGGTTTTCCCCCAGTCTATTACGCATCTGGTATGGCGTTTTATAGCGGCCTGATTTAAGATGCACATCATGATGGCAAAAAGGATATTGGAAACAACTACTCCGTAGATGCCGGTTCTTCCATATAAGAGAAGTAACAAACTGGCCAAGTGGAATACCAGAGAGATAACGGAATGCTTCAGAGGCAGATTCAGATGTCCCAATCCCTGTAAAATGGCATTACTGATGGTGGATAGAGAATAGAACAAAACTGCTAAGGCTCCGATTCTGGTCACATTAATCAAAAGCATTACATTTTTTCCGGGGAAAAGCATTCTGCATAGAGGCTCCGCTAAAATACACATCCCCACCGTACAGGGCACGGCAATCAGCATGCTGAAGCGAATACTGGTCTGGATTTGTCCAAGGGTCTTTTTCCGATCATGGGAAGCAACCGCCGCAGTAAGACTGGGAATCAAAGAGGAGGATAAGGCATTGGCCAAGGCCACGGGAATATTAAAGAGAATATGATATTCCCCGAAGATTCCCCACTCCATTACAATCCGCTTGGTGGGAATCTGAAGCTTAGTCATAATACTGGAATAAAAATAATCATCCAGAACAGAGGAAATATTATATACCGTACTGGAAATCAGGATAGGAACCATGGTGGAAAACAACAATAAGGCGGAACGCTCGTAGCTTTCCACCATACTGCTATCCTTCTTGGCTCTCTTTCTAAGTCTTGGTCTTTGATAGGAATAAAGCATCAAAAAGAACAGCAGGGCAATAAAAGCGCCCACACCGGTTCCGATAGCTCCTCCCATAGCACCGAATGCATAGGAATACTCCGTGTTATTGTATAGCAAATTGGCTTCTTTTCCCTTAGCGAAAAGAAGGTATGCCATCAAAACGGAAAAAACGGCATTGGCAATCTGTTCCAAGATTTGAGAAATAGCTGTAGGAATCATATTTCCCATGCCCTGAAAATATCCTCGCAGAAGCCCCAGGTAGGCCATAATCCAAACGGTTGGAGCCAGTGCTCTAAGGGCATAAGCGGCAAAGGGCTTTTTCAAGGCTCCGGCAATGGCATCTGCCCCAAAGAAGAGCACAAAAGCCATAACTGCTCCCATAATGGAAGCATAAATAAAAGAAACCCTTAAAACTCTTTCCGTATTTTTAAAACGTTTCGCCGCCAAATTCTGAGAAATAAGCTTGGAAATGGCAGTGGGCATGGAATAACTGGATAAAATCAGGAGTAGGGTATAAATAGAAAAGGCTGAGGTATAATAACCATTTCCCTCATCGGAAATAATTGCGGAAAGTGGAATTCGGTAAACCATGCCGATAAGGCGAACCAGAATTCCGGCAACTGCAAGAAGAGATCCCTGCAGAACAAAATTATTTCCGCTTGATCTTCTTTTTGTGGAGACTTGTCTTCTACCTTCTCTCATCGGTAATATCCTCTATTCTCTAATATCTCTTCCTGCTTCTGCTCCATTTCTTTTCGTTCCTCTTCCTCCATGTGATCATAGGAGAAAAGGTGTAAAAGGGAATGGGCAATCAAAAAAGCAAGCTCTCTCTCCAAAGAATGGCCGTAGCTCTCCGCCTGCTCCTTTACCTTGTCCCAGTTTAGGACAATATCTCCCAGCATCAGCTCTCCTGTTTCCGGATCAAAATTCCCCCATTCCTCTTCCAGGCTTTCAGGAAAGCTTCCCGGAGGATCTAAAGACAATAAAGGAAAAGACAGAACATCCGTTGCATAATCAATTCCTCTTTGGCTTAGATTTAATTCCCGCATCTCCTCTGACTCTATAAAGCTTACGGAGAGGGAAACATCATAGGGACAGGAAACATAATCAAGACTTTCCTCCACGATATCCTGAATGATTTTTTCGTAATCCAGACTTGTTTGTTCCTTCACTTCCCACTGAATGTCTATTTGCATATTTATCCTTCTTTTTTCTTTCTTCGTCCTTTTCGTAGGCATTAACGATTCTTTGCACTAAGGGGTGACGAACCACGTCTTCACTGGTAAGGGTGGAAAATGCTATTCCCTCCACATTTTTTAAAACATGGATAGCATCCTCCAAACCGGATTTCTTTCCTTCTTCCAAATCCTTCTGGGTTAAATCTCCGGTAACCACCACCTTGGAGCCGAAGCCTATTCTGGTTAAGAACATCTTCATCTGCGCAGGAGTGGTATTCTGGGCTTCATCCAGGATAATATAGGCATTATCCAAGGTTCTACCACGCATATAGGCCAAGGGAGCCACTTCAATAAGGCCCTTCTCCGCATTGGCCAGATATTGTTCCGGTCCCATAATTTGATACAGAGCATCATATAAAGGACGAAGATAGGGATCCACCTTGGACTGTAAATCTCCCGGTAAAAATCCAAGCTTCTCTCCCGCCTCTATAGCAGGTCTTGTCAGGATAATTCGGGAAACCTCCTCTTCACGAAAGGCGGAAATCGCCATAGCCATGGCCAGATAGGTTTTTCCGGTTCCTGCCGGACCGATGCCAAAGGTAATCATATTCTTCCGTATGGCATCCACATAGGCCTTTTGCCCTAAAGTCTTAGGCTTTACAGGTTTTCCCAAAGCGGTTCTTGCCAGCAAATCCTCATCCAAATGCAGGAGAGCATCTCCCTTTCCTTCCTTAACCGTTAAGGAAATGGCATAGTTTACATTTTGCTCATTAATGGCAGTCCCCTTTTGAGATAACTTCAAAAGGGAAAGAAGCACTTCCTTAGCTTTATTTGCAGCGTCTTCTTCCCCTATGATTTTCAATAATCCGTCTCGGTCAATAATACTGACTTGAAACTGTTTTTGAATTTTATTTAAATTTTGATCCATCTGTCCCAGAATGTTCATTTCATGTTCCAGAGGAATATCTAATAGTAATTCTCTTTCCGCCATGGGACTCCTTTTTTGAAAGAAAATAGCCCTAATCCATTGCTGAATCAGGGCTAACATCTAAGCTATAAATTAGTTGAACTTACGCTTTCTAGCCGCTTCAGACTTCTTCTTACGTCTTACTGATGGCTTCTCGTAATGCTCTCTCTTACGAATTTCTTGCTGGATTCCTGCCTTAGCACAGTTTCTTTTGAATCTGCGTAAAGCACTGTCCAAAGACTCGTTTTCTTTTACGATGACATTTGACATGCGATACCCCAAACCTCCCTTCGGGCACAAACTAGTGTATATTATAGCACCAATATTTCATTCGTCAATGCTTTTTTTAGAACTATAGCTATTTTTTAACTATAGCTTTCTTCTTATCCAAGCTGTTTCTTCATGCTCTCCAAAGACTGCTTTAAAGCTTCCTCCAGCTTTGTGGTATCCTTTCCGCCGGCCTGAGCCATCTGAGGCTTACCGCCTCCCCCACCCCCAAGGATAGGCGCAATCTCTTTAATCAGATTTCCGGCATGAGCACCAAGCTTTACTGCACCGTCACTGGCTGTAGCCATAAGAATCGGCTTTCCGTCTTCTACAGAGGCCAGGAGGATAAAGGCATTCTTATGCTTATCCTTTAAGCTGTCTCCCAGATTTCTCAGAGCATTTCTGTCCATACCCGGAATATTGGTGGCAATCAGAGAACAATCCTTGTATTCTACCACTGCCAAGTCTTCCACTTCCGCATTGGCCAGCTTCGCCTTTAACTGCTCGCACTGGGAACGGCTTTCCTTTAATTCTTTCTCTAAACTCTCTACCCTGGCCAATAAATGCTCCGGATCTACCTTTAATTTTCCGCTAAGACTCTTTAACAGTTCCTCCTCATGGTGGAAGTAATCAAAGAGGTTCTGGGAGGTAATGGCTTCAATTCTTCTGACTCCGGCAGCAACACCCTGCTCGGAAAGAATCTTAAAGGCCTGGATGGAGGAGGAATTCTCTACATGGGTTCCACCGCAAAGCTCAATAGAGAAATCGCCTACGGAAACCACTCTTACGGTGTCACCGTACTTTTCTCCGAATAATGCGGTAGCACCGGATTTTTTGGCTTCCTCAATGGGCATTTCCCGTGTAAGCACCACGTCAGCTCTGGCAATTTCTTCATTAACCAAATTTTCAACCTTCTCAAGTTCTTCTTTGGTCAAGGCGGTAAAATGGGTAAAGTCAAAACGAAGACGCTTGTCATCATAGTAAGCTCCCGCCTGCTCCACATGACTTCCCAGAGTTTCCTTCAGAGCCTTTTGTAAAAGGTGAGTAGCGGTGTGGTTTCTTGCGGTCAGGGCACGCTTTTTAGCATCTACGACTAATGTTACGGAATCTCCTACGGAAAAACCTCCCTGCTCTACTGTTCCCAGGTGAGCCAGTTTTCCCCCCTGTAAGTGAATAGTCTCTTCCACTATGAATACGGAAGTACCGGAACAAATCTTTCCCTGATCTCCCTGCTGTCCACCCATGGTTCCATAGAAGGGGCTACAGTCGGTGATTACTGCGGCACGGTTTCCGGCTTCTACGGAAGGACGAATTTCATCCTCATCTCCATTGTCCGCAAGGTATACCAATGCGGTAATCTTTCCCTCGCATTCCAAAGTCTCATAACCTACAAATTCAGTCTTTAAAGATGCGTCCAAATTCTGATAAACGTCATCTCTTCCCATGTAGTTGGTGCTTTTTCTTGCAGCCCTTGCGGTTTCTCTTTGCACCTTCATAGCCTCTTGGAAAGCCTCTTCATCTACAGTAATACCACTGTCTTCCAGAATTTCCTTGGTTAAATCCAGAGGAAAACCGTAGGTGTCATATAGGCGGAAGGCATCTTCTCCGGAAAGAAGCTTTTCTCCCTTTTTCTGTAAGTCTTCCTTTAAGCCCTGTAATATGGCAAGACCGTTGTCAATAGTCTTGTTGAAACGATCTTCTTCCTCGGAAATAACCCGAAGAATCATATCCTTCTTCTCAGAAAGCTCGGGATATCCGTCAGAGGACAAGGCAATAGCCTTTTCGGAAAGCTTGGATAAACTTCCTGCAGGAATTCCCAGAATACGTCCATGTCTTGCCGCTCTTCTTAAAAGTCTACGGAAAACATAGCCTCTTCCTTCATTGGAAGGCATAATACCGTCCGACGCCATAAAGGTACAGCTCTTTACATGGTCTGCAATAATACGGAAGGAAACATCTGCTGTTTTATCTTCCAAATATTTTTTTCCGGAAAGACGCTCAATCTCTGTCATCATGGCCTGGTTGGTATCCACATCAAACAAAGAAGGTACATCCTGGCAAACTACCGCAAGACGCTCCAGTCCCATTCCGGTATCAATGTTCTTCTGAATGAGGTCGGTGTAATTTCCTTTGCCGTCATTGTTAAACTGAGAGAATACCACGTTCCATACCTCTAAGAAACGATCGCCCTCTCCTCCCATGACATCCTCAGGACCTGTACCGTACTTCTCTCCACGGTCGTAGTAAATCTCGGAACAAGGACCACAGGGTCCAACACCGTGCTCCCAGAAATTATCTTTCTTGCCAAAGCGATAGATGCGATCTGCAGGAATGCCGATTTCCTCATTCCATACCTTGAAAGCCTCTTCGTCCTCCAAGTAAATACTGGGATAAAGACGATCCTTCTCAAGACCTACTCTCTCTGTCAAAAATTCCCAGGCAAAATGTAATGCCTCGGACTTAAAGTAATCTCCGAAGGAGAAATTGCCCAGCATCTCAAAGAAGGTACCATGTCTTGCAGTCTTTCCGATATTCTCAATATCTCCTGTTCGTATGCACTTCTGACAGGTAGCCACTCTTCTCTTTGGCGGAATTTCCTGACCGGTAAAATAAGGCTTTAAAGGCGCCATTCCTGAGTTGATTAACAATAAGCTATTATCATTATGGGGAACCAAGGAAAAGCTTTTCATTACCAAATGTTCCTTCTCCTGAAAATAGGCTAAAAACATTTTTCTTAATTCGTTAACACCATATTTCTTCATACAATCTCCCTTTATGCAGTATAAAAATTTTGAAATCCCCTTACTAAGCACGGCAAAATCAGTAAGGTACTCATAAAGCAAGAAGGCCTGCAATACCCTCTCCACACAATCTTAGAAATTATACAGTACTTAGGGCTATGAGGCAAGGGAGGAGAAAAAGTCTTTCATAAGAAAAGGACTAGCCGTCCTGATCTTCAAAAATTTTCTCCAATAAAACAGAACACCTAGCCTTTGTCAGCTGAATATATTTTTTTAAGTAGTCGATATTTTCCTCTACACCGGTTTTCTCCATGCTTAGCTCTTTTTTACTCTCCATGCTTCTTTGACTCAAAAACACACTTTGCTCGGCAAAAAAGTTTTCCCTCTCATTTCCGGTGATATTTCTGCTGTAATAGCTTACCAGACGTTGCATTTCTTTATCGTAGAGTTCTCCGATTTTTTCATATCGTCTTCGCAGAGAGAGGTTTTTCTGCCAGCTTTCATCCTCTTCTATCTGATTCAATAGCTGAAATTCATTTTGAAAACGAAGATAGCTGTCGGAATCCGGCTCCTCATCATCCTCTTCACTGGGAAGCAGAGAAAGGGGCTCTTGAACTTCTTCTCTGCTATTCCTGTTCTCCTCATAGCTTTTTAGCGCATTTTTCCAATGCCTGTGCAGGCCAAAGCTTACAAGGCTCAGAAATAGGAAAAGAAGCAATAAAATCTTGAGATAAGCCATAAATTGTTTTCTGGGCATAATTATTCCGATAAATAAGCCGCTCTTACCTGAGGATCGGATAGTAAGTCTCCGGCTTTTCCTTCTAATCGAATGTTTCCGGTTTCCAATACATAAGCTCTGTCTGCAATCATTAAAGCCTTGTTGGCATTTTGTTCTACCAGGAGTACGGTTACCCCTGACTCATGAATCTTTTGAATAATATCAAAGATTTCATTTACGTAAATGGGAGAAAGGCCCATGGAGGGTTCATCCAGTAAAATCATCTCCGGCTTGGACATCAGGGCTCTTCCCATGGCCAGCATCTGCTGTTCTCCTCCGGAAAGGGTTCCGGCTACCTGATTTTTTCTTTCCAAAAGACGGGGAAAATGATGATAGATCATATTCAGACTTTCTTCAATTTCCTTTGAGTCCTTTCTGGTGTAGGCACCCAGCATCAGATTTTGATATACCGTAAGACTGGCAAAAACTCTTCTCCCCTCCGGAACATGGGCAAGTCCCTTGGAAACCAGCTTATATCCGGGAAGCTTGCTGACATTTTCCCCTCTATAAATGATTTCTCCCTGGGAATGGGGAATTAAGCCGGTAATCGTTTGCAGGGTACTGGTTTTTCCGGCGCCGTTGGCCCCGATTAAGGTTACGATTTCTCCTTTGTTCACATGGAAATCCAAGCCTTTAATGGCATGGATCATCCCATAATGTACATGAAGATTCTTTACCTCTAAAATTTGTTCCATAATTACTCTCCTAAATAAGCCTTGATAACCTTTTCGTCATGCAACACTTCCTGGGTCTTCCCTTCTGTAAGGACTTGCCCGAAGTTCAGTACGGTAAGGCGATCACAGATGCCGGATACCAGCTTCATATCATGTTCAATCAATAAAATGGTCATATCAAAACGATCTCGAACCAGTCTTATAGTGTCCATCAGTTCTTCCGTTTCATTGGGATTCATTCCCGCTGCAGGCTCATCCAATAAAAGTAAGGAAGGATTGGTTGCCAGAGCTCTTGCAATTTCCAGCTTTCTTTGTTTTCCGTAGGGAAGATTTCCCGCCAGGTCCAAAGCATGCTCTTCCAGGTGAAAAACAGAAAGTAAATCCAGAGCTCTATCCGACATTTCTTTTTCTTTTTGAAAATACCGAGGCAGTCTAAAAATCCCTTCAATAAAAGAATAGGAATTTTCCTGGAAAAATCCTGCTTTTACATTGTCCAATACTGTCAGCTTATCGAATAATCGGATATTCTGAAAGGTTCTGGCAATTCCTTTTTTGTTAATCTCAATACAGGAACTCCCTACAATATTTTTCCCATTTAAAAGAATTTCGCCTGTGTTGGGCTGGTAAACTCCGGTAAGCAGGTTAAATACTGTGGTTTTCCCTGCACCGTTAGGTCCGATTAAACCGTACAACTCTTTTTTCTCAATAGAGATATGGAACTGATCTACCGCCTTCAGACCTCCAAAGGAAATGCCTAAGGCATTCACTTCTAAAAGACTCATGCATTCACCTCCTTACGGAACAAACGATGAAGAATATTCTCCCGAAAAGCAATAAAGCCGGGGGCGGAAGTAAATAGCATCATCACAATCAAAACAACGGCATAAATCAACATTCTGTAGTCGTTTAAGGAACGAAGAAGTTCAGGAAGCAGAGTAAGAACAACAGCGGCCAAGATAGAGCCGCGCATATTGCCTATTCCGCCTAAAACGACAAATACCAGAATCATAATAGACTGATTGTATCCAAAGTTTTTTGGCAAAGCTTGTAAAGAGCTTAAATTATGGGCATACAGTACTCCGGCAATTCCCGCGATGGCCGCAGAGATCGTAAAGCAAAGCAACTTCAGTTTTGAAGCGGGTAACGCAATACTTTCCGCCGCAATACGATTATCTCGAATCGCCATAACCGCTCTTCCCGTTCTGGAATGAATAAAATGCTGAATAAATAGCATAGAGAGTAAAAGAAGAATTATCCCTACAGTAAAATTACTATATTTCGGCGTACCGGTAATTCCCTGTGCACCTTTAATGATCCACTTTCCCCCTTCTCCCAAAGCAACAGCTGTACCGTCCTTTAAGGAAAAATGCCAACCATTCTTATCCACCCCAAAATACAGAGCATTAATAATGTTTTTGATAATTTCTCCGAAAGCCAAGGTCACGATGGCTAAATAGTCTCCTTTCAGTCTTAAAACCGGAATACCGATTAAAAAGCCGAAGAATCCGGCTGAAATAGCACCAATGCACAGGGCGATAAAGAAAATAAGCATAGGAGGAAGAGAGCTTCCTTTTAAAAGCATGGAACAGCTGGCGGAGAAGAAAGCTCCTACGCACATAAACCCCGCATGTCCCAGAGACAATTCTCCGGAAATACCCACCACAAGGTTTAGGCTTATGGCCAAAATAGAATAAATACACAGAGGAACCAAAAGTCCCTTCATTAGGGAACTTACGGAACCGGATTTTAGGAATAGCTGAACAACAAAGTACACGATAAGAATGACTCCGTAATTCAAAAAAATATCTTTGATTTTGTTCATTTGTACATTCTTCATCTTACACCTTCTCCATAATCTTCTTTCCTAAAATTCCGCTTGGTTTAATGAGTAATACAATAATTAATACAGAAAAAACAATAGCATCCGACAGTTTGGAAGAAATATAGGCCTTGGAGAGATTTTCCAGAACACCAAGTAAAATTCCTCCGATAAATGCTCCGGGAATAGAACCGATTCCTCCCAATACGGCAGCCACAAAGGCCTTAATACCGGGCATGGCTCCTGTGGTGGGCGTAAGGGTAGGGTAGGCAGAGCAAAGAAGGATTCCTGCCACACTGGCCAAGGCGGAACCAATGGCAAAGGTAAGGGCAATGGTACCATTTACATTTACTCCCATCAAAGTGGCTGCACCCTTGTCCTCGGATACCGCTAGCATAGCCTGTCCTGCCCTGGTTTTATGGATGAACAATAATAAAACAACGGCAACTAAAATTCCCACCAAAATGGTGACCATAGTTTCTCCGGAAATAATCAGTTGACCTCCCGCCAGCTTTAATGCAGGAAGCTTTACAAAGGACTGGAAGCTTTTCGGATTTGCTCCGAAAAGCAATAAAGCAAGATTTTGTAAAAGATAAGACACACCGATGGCGGTAATCAGTACAGCCAAAGAATTGGCTGAACGAAGGGGCTTATAAGCTACCCTTTCCACTAAAACGCCAAGGGCGGTACAGATTGCCATACTAAAAAGAATAGATAAGGGAATACCCAATCCCATCTGGTTAAAAGCGAGAAAAGCGGCATAGCCTCCCACCATCAAAATATCTCCATGGGCAAAATTCAGCATTTTTGCAATGCCGTAAACCATGGTATAACCTAGGGCAATGATGGCGTACACCGAGCCCAAACTGATTCCGTTTAAAAGATAGGAAATAAAACTCATCTTTTTCTCACTTTCTCTTGATGTAAATAGAAAGGGCAAGCCTCAGCATTGCCCTTTCCATAATTCTTACCGGTGGCCCAGGCGAAGCCTTTGACTTCCGGTGTATAACGACTTCTTAACTAAAGATTCAGGCAGAGCCCGTAATCTCCCATTTATAAGACAATCATTATTCGGCAGATACGTAAGCTCCGTCCTTGATAATGACAGCCTTAGGCTCCTTATCCACGTCTCCGGCCTCATTCCACTTCATGCCGGTACCGGTAAGTCCATCCAAGCTAATCTCTGTCATAGCCTTCTCCATGGCAGTACCTAAATCGGAAACACTCTGATCAGGAGTTAAGCCGGCCTTCTCTACAGCTGCCTTAATGGCATATACTGCGTCATAAGCATCTGCTGCGAACTGAATCGGAGTCTCCTTATACTTTTCCTTGTAGTTCTTTACAAAGTTAACGGTTAAATCATCCTTTGCATCGGCAGCAAAGGGAGTTAAAAGCATCAGGCCTTCTGCCAAGGAAACATCGAAGTTTTCCACATTTAAGATACCGTCCATACCGTCACATCCGAAGAAGGTCGGCTTGAAGCCCATGGTATTGGCCTGGGTAAGGACTAAAGCAGCCTCACTATAGTAGAAGGGTAAGAATACCAGCTCAGCACCGGAATCCTTCATCTTCTGCAGCTGTGTGGAGAAGTCCTTGTTGGAATCAGCGGTAAACTGCTCATCCGCAACAATTTCCAATCCCTGCTTAGGCGCTTCTGCAACAAAGGAATCATGAATTCCGGAAGAATATACGTCGGAGGAATCATAGATAATTCCAATCTTCTTGCCTAAATTATGGCTTCCGATATACTCTGCAGACTTTGTTCCCTGTGCAGGATCGGAAAAGCATACTCGGAATACATTCTTGGGAGCGGTAACTTCTACTGCAGATCCGGAGGGAGAAAGAACGAACATATTATCCCCTTCCGCTTCCGTTCCTACTGCGATAGCAGGAGCACTGGTGGTCGGTCCTACAAGGAAGTGCATTCCCCAGTCCTTTAAGCTGTTGTATGCATTGATAGCCTTTTCCTGATCATGCTCATCGTCAGCCTTCTTGTATTCAATCTGGTATCCGTTGATTCCGCCATTTGCGTTAATCTCATCAATAGCAATTTCTGCACCGTTTACTACGGCATTACCATATACTGCAGCGCCGCCGGTTAAAGGTCCCTGTCCTCCGATTTTCCAAGTTAATCCGCTCTTCTCGGCTCCGGAGCTCTCTGCATTTGCCTTAGATTCCGCTTCTGTAGCTTTCTTCTCTCCGCTTGCGCCTCCGCAGGCTACTAAAGATGCTACCATTAATGCGGCTAAAACCATAGATAATTGTTTTTTCATGTTAATCCTCCCTTATTTCACTATCAGTAAAATACTTTCCGTATTATAGGGAGAAGTTCTTTTCTTGTCAATTCTTTTTATAACAATTTCATATAAAAAAAGAGATGGGTATAACCAAAAGGAATACCTATCATAAATAACCGCTCTACAGGATATAGCTTTATGAAAATTTCTCTATTTAAATAGAATGTAGAATATTATTATCACAAAAAAACAAAAACTTCCACTTACGGGAAGCTAACTCCCGGACTTTCCGCCCGACTATCCCTAAGCATAAGATCCATTACGGCCTGCTTTGGGTTCTTTCCCTCAAATAATACCCTGTTTACTTCATGGACTATGGGCAAATCTACACCATACTTAGCGCCTAAAGCTAGAGCAGCCTTGGCTGCGTATACCCCTTCTACCACCTGTCCCACTTCCTTCATAGCTTCTTCATAGCTTAATCCTTTGCCAATCAAGAAGCCTGCCTTACGATTTCTGGAATGCTTGGAAGCACAGGTTACAATCAGATCGCCGATTCCGGAAAGCCCGGCAAAGGTCTCCAAATGTCCTCCCATAGCCTGTCCCAGCCTTGCAATCTCCGCAATCCCTCTGGTAATCAGTGCAGCCTTGGTATTGTCTCCATAGCCTAAACCATCTGCAATTCCGGCCGCTAATGCAATAACATTCTTTAATGCGGCACCGATTTCCACTCCAAGAACATCCTTATTGATATATACGCGAAAGCTGTCAGATTGGAAAGTTTTTTGTATGGTTTTCGCACAGCTTTCTTCCCCGGCAGCACATACAATAGTAGTAGGTAGGAAACGGGATACTTCCTCCGCATGGGAAGGGCCCGAAAGAACCGCCACAGGATTTTCCGGAAAAATCTCTTCCAATATCTGGGACATGGTCAGTAAGGTCTTTTCTTCTATCCCCTTGGATACCGTTAGAAGAATTTGATCTTTTTGAATATAGTCCTTTACCTGCTCTCCTACAGATCGGGTAAACAAAGAAGGCACCGCAAAAATGACCATTTCCTTATCCTTTAGTGCCCTTTCCAAAGAGGAGGTGATTTCGATATCTTCAGCAAAGCTTGTGCCCGGAAGATTCTTCGGTTCTCTGGTTTTTTTCAGTTCTGCTTCCTCCTCTTTAGAATAGGTCCATAAGCTTAAGCTGTGATTGTTTTTTCTTAGCGTTATGGCTAAGGCGGAACCCCAGGTTCCGATACCCAGAATAGCAATCTTCATGAAGACTCCTTTGTATGAAAATGAAATTTTATATTGAGAAATCCTTATTCAAGAAAAAAACTTAATTTTACAAGTTACTCTTTCCGCTTTTCTATTTATTCTTGCCAAATTTATTTTCCGTACCATTCATTAATCGTTTCATATTTTCCCTATGCTGAAACAAACAAAGTAAGGCCAAAAAAAGACTTAATCCGCACATCGGCAGATAAATAGCTTCCGAAAACGGAAAAAGAATTCCTGATTTTCCCATAAGAAGCACGGATAAAAAGAAGACAAAAACGGAAAGAACAGAGCCTAAGCTGACATATTTCGTTGTTAAAACAATCAGGATAAAAAAGCATAAAAGTCCCAGGGTATATAAGGGAGCCAAAGCAATCAACAAAGCACCGGTGCAAGCCACACCTTTACCTCCCTTTACCCCGGGGAGGATAGGGAAATTATGTCCCAGAATGGCTCCTATACCGGTAAGCATTAAAATCAAGGTTTTCTGATCTTCATTTGCCGGCTTCCAAAATAAAATCATCAGAAATATAGGAACCATGCATTTCGCAATATCCATTAAAAGCACCGTGATGCCGGCTCTTTTCCCCAAGGTTCGTAAAACATTGGTACTTCCCGGATTGCCTGAGCCCTGATGATAAATATCTACTCCCTGAGATTTCGCATAGAGATATCCATTGGGTATATTTCCGAAAATATAGCCCAGAATAAAGCAAACACAAAGTTGAAGTATACTCATGACAATTAATCTTCTCCTCTTTCCCGGATAATAAAGCGAATAGGGGTTCCTCTAAAGCCGAAATTTTCTCGAATTTGATTTTCAATATATCGGGTATAGGAAAAATGCATCAGCTCCCTGTCATTAACAAAGATTACAAAGGTGGGAGGCGCAACGGAAGCCTGGGTAATATAGAAAAGCTTTAATCTCTTTCCCTTATCGGAGGGGGGCTGTTTCATGGCTGTTGCTCTTGCCAGAATTTCATTTAAAACACCGGTTTTAATCCGCATTACCTGATTGTCGTGAATCATATTCACCAATTCATAAATCTTATGAATTCTCTGTCCGGTTTCCGCAGAAATAAAGAGATACTCCGCATAGTCCATGTAAGCAAATTTCTCTTTCAGCTGCTTTGTAAATTCCTGCATAGTTTTATCGTTCTTCTCCACCAAATCCCACTTATTGACGGCAATAATAACACCCTTTCCGGATTCATGGGCAATACCGGCAATGCGGGTATCCCCATCGGTAATTCCCTCTACGGCATCAATCAAAACTATACAAATATCAGCCCTGTCCACTGCGGCAACGGTTCGGATCACGGAATATCGCTCAATATCTTCCGTTACCTTCCCCTTTCTTCTCAGACCGGCGGTGTCAATAAAGATATAGGGTGTACCGTTATAGGTCACTTCCGTATCAATAGCATCTCTTGTGGTGCCGGCTATGTCCGATACAATAACACGATTTTCTCCCAAAAGCTTATTGGTTAAAGAGCTTTTTCCCACGTTTGGCTTTCCGATAAGAGCAATTTTCAAAGTACCGTCCTCTTCCTCTTCCAGTCCTTCCTTGGGAAAATGCTTTACCACCTCATCCAAAAGGTCTCCCAGCCCTAAGTGGTTGGCAGCGGATACCGGGAAGGGTTCTCCCAGTCCCAGCTGGTAGAACTCATAAATATCATTACCATACTTTTTGATGCTGTCTACCTTGTTTACACAAAGGACAATAGGCTTTTTGGAACGGCGAAGCATCTCTGCCACCTCATAATCCGCGTCCACTACGCCGGACTTTACATCTGTGACAAAAATAATCACATCCGCAGTTTCAATGGCCAATTCTGCTTGAGATCGCATCTGCTTTAATAACACATCATCGGAAATCGGTTCGATACCTCCGGTATCCACCATGGTAAAATAATAATTCAACCAGTTTCCCTCCGCATAAATACGGTCTCTGGTTACTCCCGGAGTATCCTGAACAATGGAAATCTGCTTTCCGGCAATCGTATTAAAAAGGGTGGACTTTCCCACATTCGGTCTTCCGACCACTGCTACTATAACTTTTCTCAATTTGCCCCTCCCATAAATTCCTATAACAAATGGAGATATTTTACCATTTTTTCTCCTATAAGAAAAGAGGAAAGGCCTAAGCCTCTCCTCTTTTTATACTTCCTCTATGCCGTATACAATAAACAACATTTTAATTCCAGCAAGCTTCTTCAGTAAAAGCCAAATTTCTTGTCTTCTGTACATTAGTTATTGTACAGATCAACCATCTTCTTCAGCTTCTCATAACGCTCTCTAGCTTCCTGCTCGTTCTGCAGATCTAAAGCCTTTGCGCGCTCCGGATTCTTCAGAGAAAGAGATAAGTAACGAACTTCGCCCTTTAAGAATTCCTGATAAGATTCGAAGTTAGGCTCCTTGGAATTCAAGGTAAACTTCTTGTCTCCACCAAGCGGGTTGTAAATGAAGTTGTTCCAATATCCTGCCTCTACAGCCAGCTTCTCTTCTGTCTGTGCCTTAGCCATTCCCTTCTTAATACCATGGTTGATACATGGAGAATAAGCGATGATTAAGGATGGTCCCGGATAAGCCTCAGCCTCGGAAATTGCCTTAACAGTCTGCGCCATATCAGCACCCATAGCGATATGTGCTACATATACATAGCCGTAGGACATAGCAATTCCGGCCAAATCCTTCTTCTTGGTTTCCTTACCGCCGGCAGCGAACTGTGCTACTGCACCGGTAGGAGTAGACTTGGAAGACTGTCCACCTGTGTTGGAGTAAACCTCGGTATCGAATACCATTACGTTGATGTCCTTACCGGAAGCAAGAACGTGGTCAAGTCCACCGAAACCGATATCATAAGCCCAACCGTCTCCACCGAAGATCCACTGGCTCTTCTTGGAAAGGAAGTCTTTGTTCTTTAATAAATCTACAGCAACCGCATCTGTCTTACCGGACAAAGCTGCCACTAACTTATCTGTAGCTGTTCCGTTTGTAGCACCGATGGAGAAGGTATCCAAATATTCCTTAGCTGCCTCTACAAGAGCGGCATCCTTATTTTCTTCTACAAGCTTCTCAACCTGCTTCTTTAATCTGTCACGGATAGCATTCTGTGCCAAAAGCATTCCGTATCCAAACTCCGCATTATCCTCAAAGAGAGAGTTATCCCATGCAGGACCCTGTCCCTTAGCATTTACGGTGTAAGGAGTGGATGGAGAAGAGTTACCCCAGATAGAAGAACATCCGGTTGCGTTACTGATGTACATTCTCTCTCCGAAGAGCTGGGTAATTAACTTCGCATAAGGAGTCTCTCCACATCCGGGACATGCGCCGGAGAACTCGAAGAGTGGCTTCTTAAACTGAGATCCCTTAACGGTAGTCTCCTTAAACTTCGCAATAACTTCCTGCTTCTCAGGAAGCTCAACAGCGTAATCGAAGTACTTCTGGCGATCCAGATTATCCTCGATTGGGGACATTACAAGAGCCTTCTCGCCCTTCATTCCGGGACAAACGTTTGCGCAGGATCCGCAACCAACACAGTCTAATACGGAAACCTTAATACCGAACTTGTAGTTAGGCATTCCGTTCATAGCCTTCTGCTGATCTGCTTCCGGAGCCTTAGCTGCCTCATCCTCGGTGTATGCAAATGCACGAATTGCTGCGTGAGGACATACATAAGAACAGAAGTTACACTGGATACAGTTATCAGGGTTCCATGCAGGAACGTTTACGGCAATACCTCGCTTCTCATAAGCAGCAGATCCTACAGGAGTAGAACCGTCTACATAATCAGCAAATGCGGAAACGGGAAGATTGTTTCCTTCCTGTGCGGAAACATAGTTCTGGATATTGTTTACGAAATCCAAAACATCCTTTCTTCCGGCAGTCTTGGTCTTGAACTCAAGTCCCTCATCGGCACAGTTGCTCCATTCCTTCTTTACTTCTACTTCTTCGAAGGCATTTGCACCGGCATCGATAGCTGCCCAGTTCTTCTTTACAACGTCCTCACCCTTACGACCGTAGGTCTTCTGAGCGGCATCCTTCATTAACTTGTTAGCCTGCTCCTTAGGGATGATTCCGGTTAAAGTAAAGAATGCGGACTGAAGGATGGTGTTGATACGGGTTGGTCCCATTCCTGTCTCAATACCAATCTTAACACCGTTGATGATGTAGAACTTGATATTGTGATCAGCCATATACTTCTTAACCTGTCCGGGGATGTGATTCTCCACCTCATCCTTGGACCAAGTACAATTCAATAAGAAGGTTCCGCCGTCTACAAGCTCCTGAACCATGTTGAACTTGGTCATGTAGGAAGGATTGTGACAAGCTACGAAGTTAGCTCTCTTAATCAGGTAGGTGGACTTAATCGGCTGATCTCCAAAACGAAGGTGAGACATGGTAACACCGCCGGACTTCTTGGAGTCATAGTCAAAGTAAGCCTGTGCGTACTTATCTGTGTTATCACCGATAATCTTGATGGAGTTCTTATTCGCACCAACAGTACCGTCTGCTCCGAGTCCCCAGAACTTACAGTTTACAGTTCCCTTTGGCGTAGTAACGATGGATGGTCCTTCCTGTAAGGAAAGGTGCGTTACATCATCGTTGATACCGATGGTAAATCTCTTCTTATCGGTATTGTTGTATACAGCTACGATCTGTGCAGGAGTAGTATCCTTGGAACCTAAGCCGTAACGTCCGGAAAGAACGGTTACATTCTTAAACTCGCTGGTGGAAAGAGCAGCTACAACGTCTAAGTATAAAGGCTCACCAATAGATCCCGGCTCCTTTGTACGGTCCAATACGGAAATAGTCTTTACTGTCTTTGGAATAGCCTTTAAGAAAGCGTCAACAGCAAATGGACGATACAATCTAACCTTGATAAGTCCAAGCTTTCTGCCTTCCTTCTCGGCCAAATAATCGATGGTCTCTTCAATGGTCTCGTTTACAGAACCCATAGCAATAATTACGTGCTCTGCATCCGGAGCTCCATAGTAGTTAAAGAGCTGATAATTAGTTCCGATCTTCTTATTAACCTTGTCCATGTACTCCTGAACGATAGCAGGAAGTGCATCGTAATAAGGGTTGGAAGCCTCTCTTGCCTGGAAGAAAATATCAGGGTTCTGTGCGGAACCTCTCTCTACAGGGTGATTCGGGTTTAATGCGTTCTGACGGAATGCATCTACATACTCCCAATCCACCATATCCTTTAAGTCTTCGTAATCCCACTCTTCAATCTTCTGAATCTCATGGGAAGTACGGAATCCGTCAAAGAAGTTGATGAAAGGAATACGTCCCTTTAATGCTGCAAGGTGAGCTACAGGAGTTAAGTCCATAACTTCCTGAACGGAAGACTCACAAAGTAAAGCGGCACCGGTCTGACGACAAGCCATAACGTCGGAGTGGTCACCGAAGATGGAAAGGGCGTGGCTGGCAACAGCTCTTGCAGAAACATCAAATACACCGGGAAGCTGCTCTCCGGCAACCTTATAAATATCCGGAATCATCAATAAAAGACCCTGAGATGCTGTAAATGTAGTAGTTAAAGCACCGGCAGCTAAAGCACCATGCACAGCACCGGCAGCACCTGCCTCGGACTGCATCTCAGTAACCTGAACAGTCTCACCTAAAATATTCTGTCTTCCCTCTGTTGCCCACTCATCCATATGCTCAGGCATAACGGAAGAAGGAGTAATTGGGAAAATCGCAGCGACCTCTGAGAACGCATAGGACGCATGAGCAGCAGCCTGATTACCGTCCATGGTCTTCATTTTTCTTGCCATAAGTTTCCTCCTAAACTGAAATAAACAAAACCTCTACCTTTCCCCTTTTAGGGAAATCATACAAGGGAATACTAATCTATCCCCATGCTAAAATCAAGGAAAACGCTTACCGTTTTTGATTTAGTACAATAGCTATTTTTTTCACAAGTATTTTTTCGCTTTTTAAAGAAAAAAGCAGCCTTGAATTCCTTGACAATTGTCAAAAAATTCAAAGCTGCCGTAAACCTTAGGTTCCGGGACCGCCGGAAATAACATCCGCTTCCGTAGTGGGAACACTGTTATTACCAACAGGTCCGTCATTGGAAACAACAGGATTCTCAGAAGCCTTTGTGCTACTCTGGGTTTTACTCTCCTGCGCCTTGGTCTCTGAAGCCTTACTTTCCGTACTTGCCGCACTGCTTGCTGCCGTGCTTTCCGCTGCACTACTGCTTTCTACAGCATTTGCACTGTACTTCTTAGGCGTATGCCCCTTATAGCTGACATAATGATCTTTTACCTTCTCCGTCTTGCCGTCCTTGGTAATAATCTTATAGGCCTGCCATTCGGAACCGGCGGAACCGTTGCTCTCCTTACCCTGCTGTGGAGTAATTACCTGCACTGCCGGAACGGGAAGGTCTTTAATCTTCTCGGATTCCAATTCCCACTTCACTCCGCTGGGAAGTACAGGAATTCCGTAGATCTGTACTGTAGCGGTTTGGTTGGAATACCAGGCACGAATACCGATGGCATGCTTGGAATCATTCACAAACTTAAAATCCGGTCCCGGCCAAGATACCGTAGCATCCGTACCCGGAGTTACATAGTTAGGGGCAAAGGTGTGGGATCTGCGATAGGTCGTGGTTAATCCGGAGCGGAATACCGCATTGTATAGAGTGGAAGAAATCTGGCAGATTCCTCCTCCTACCTCTTCTACCACTTCTCCCTGATTATAAGCCGCAGCCGCCTTATAGCCCTTTTCTGCAGTTCTCTGCCCTACTACACCGTTAAAGGAAAACTCCTCTCCGGGCTGAAGAACAGTACCGTTTACCGCCTCTGCCGCAAGACGAACATTGGTATTTCTCAGTTCATTGGAAGTAGTTTTGGTGGTAAAGCTGGCAATAATCTTATACTGATCCTTAATGGATGCGGTGGATGCGGGAACCTTCTCTCCCTCAGTACTAATCTCGGAGGAAAATTCTTTATTGTTCAGGGCGTTCAGAATATCCTGCGCGGTAGCATCCACATTAATGGCATAACCATCCTTGCTGCCGCCAAATTCAAATTCTCCGGTAGATTTATTGTACTTGGTAATGTCTCCATTTTTCGGAGCCATCTTCCAAACAATCGCAAGCTGATTCACATAGTCTTTAATTTTAGCGCTAAAATCAGGAAGCTGCAGAATATAATCCGCCTGAATGGCAGTTGAACTTTCCGCAGTGGTTTCTTCCGCCTTCTTCTTCTTTTTCTTCTCTGTGGAGCTCTCCTCCGTACTGCTTTCCGAAGCCTTTTCTTCCTGATATTTGGTATAAATCTGGTCTACAAAATCTGTAATGCTGTCGGATAAGATATCCGGAATTTCATAGTCACTCTTATTGGGACGAATGGTTACATCGGAAAGGGTATTCTTAACCTTTACCACTTCTTCCGTTCCTTGATCATCAATTCCGTCTTCGCTTTTATTGTCTTCCGCCTTTGGAAATTCCGGCATGGAAAAATAATCAATATTAGGATTGGCATTTTTTACCACAAGATGCCAGGTGTAAGATTTCTTCAAGAAATCAATTACCTGCTCCTTGGTCATTCCCTTTAGATTTAAAAGCTCCGCTCCTGGTTTAAAGGCGGAATAATCCAAATACAAATCCTCATGAATTGCATTGGGATCTATGTACTCCGTTTCCGTAGCAGTGGTCTCCGCTTCATGAAAAAAGCCGGCATTCCGGCTTAAAGCAAAGACTGCGGCTGCACTTCCGAGTAGGGCTACTGCGGCTATAATGATAGGAAGATGGCCATTGTTCTTGGGGCGTCGTCCACCGCTTCTACCATTACTTCGTCCACTACGTGCCCCTTTATCGCTATAGCTGTACTGGGCACTTCTGCTTCTTGAACCGCCCTTTGCTCTACTGATTCCTTGAGATAATCTTCTTTCGCTGGCTATCATATTCCATCCTTTGTATATGTTTATTAATTGATAATCCGGATAGGACAGGCTTTGCCTATACCATCGGCTCATAAGAAGATACCGCTCATTTTGCAGGCGATATTCTTCAAGAATAAAAGGTGCTGAACCACAGCACCTTTTTATCATACCATAATCTTTTCATTTGTATAGAAAAGAATCCTAAAAAAAATCTATAGGGCTTTACAAAAATGTAAGAAAAATTCTTCTGTTATTTTACAACAAAGTTCACGATTTTTCCGGGAATATACACTTCCTTTACGAGAGTGCCGCCCAACTTATCCCCTAAACATTCCTTAGCCTTAGCAAGAATTTCTTCTTTGCTTAAATCCTTGGGAACCTCCAGTACCGCCTTTACTTTTCCGTTTACCTGTAAAGGAAGCTTAATTTCATCCGCCTCCATAGCTTTATCATCGTACTCAGGCCAGCCGGCGGCAAATACACTGCCTTCTCCCTTGGCCAAATGATAACACTCCTCTGCAATATGGGGAGCAAATGGAGCCAAAAGCACGGAGAAGATGCGAAGGGTTTCCAAATCTACGCCCCCTTCTTTCTTTGCCAGATCCAAGAGGCTGTTATTGTACTCCATAAAGCCGGAAACAACAGTATTTAAGTTGAAGCTGTCAAAACGAAGCTGAATATCATGAATTAAGTTATGCCGTACACGAATCATTTCTTTTGTAGGGCTGATATTCTTATCCTTGGATTCTTCCACAAGATTATAGAAACGATTCAGGAAACGATAAACTCCATCAATTCCTCTGTCATCCCATTCCGCATCCAATTCGGGGGGACCTACAAAAAGCTCATAAAGTCTAAGAGCATCACAACCGTAATCCCTAACCAGATCATCGGGAGAAACCACATTTCCCATGGACTTGGACATCTTAATACCGTTTTGTCCTAAAATCATTCCCTGATTAAAGAGCTTTACAAAGGGCTCCTTAAATCCTACCACACCGATATCATAGAGGAATTTGGTCCAGAAACGGGAATACAGAAGGTGTAATACTGCATGCTCCACGCCTCCGATATACATATCTACCGGCAAATATTTATCAGCCTTCTCTCTGCTGACCAAAGCCTTGTCATCATGATTATCAACATAACGCAAGAAATACCAGGAAGATCCTGCCCACTGAGGCATTGTATTAGTCTCCCGCTTTGCCGGACCTCCACACTTTGGACAAGTGCAGTTTACCCAGTCAGCAATGCCGGCCAAGGGAGATTCTCCTGTTCCGGTAGGCTCATAGTTTTCTACCTCAGGCAGCTTTAAAGGAAGCTCTTCCACCGGTACCGCTACATTTCCGCATTTCTCACAATGTACGATAGGAATCGGCTCTCCCCAGTATCTTTGTCTGGAGAAAACCCAGTCTCTGAGCTTAAAGCTTACGGTCTTCCGGCCGAAGCCTCTTTTCTCCACCTCATTAGCCGCTTCCACCTTTAATTCGGAGGACTCTCTTCCATTCCATTCTCCGGAGTTAATCATAATACCGGAGGCTTCCGTATATGCCTCTTCCAATACCTCTTCCTTCCCGTCCTTGGAAATAACCTGAACAATGGGAAGATCAAACTTCTTGGCAAAAGCAAAGTCCCTGGCATCATGAGCAGGTACACACATAATGGCTCCGGTTCCGTGATCTGCCAATACATAGTCGGAAATCCAAATAGCACACTTCTCCCCGTTTAAAGGATTAATGGCATAGGCTCCGGTAAACTCTCCGGTTTTATCCTTGTCATTCACCGCCATTCTTTCCACGTTGGACTTATTGGCTGCCATGGAAATATAGGCTTCTACCTTTTCTCTTTGGGCATCCGTACAAATCTTCTGCACCATAGGATGCTCCGGGGCAAGAACAAGGAAGGTGGCTCCGTAAAGCGTGTCAGGTCTTGTGGTGAAAACAGTAATCTTATCTTCTCTTCCCTCTAAAGCAAAGTCCACCTCCGCTCCGTAGGAACGACCGATCCACTCTGCCTGCATCTTCTTAACCTTTTCCGGCCAATCCAATTCCTGCAAATCATCCAACAAACGATCCGCATAGTCGGTAATCTTCAGCATCCACTGTCTTAAATTCTTCTTGGTGACTGCCGTACCGCAACGTTCACACTTACCATCCACTACTTCCTCATTGGCAAGTCCTGTTTTACAGCTTGGACACCAGTTAATAGGGAACTCCTTTTCATAAGCCAGTCCCTTCTCAAACATTTTCACAAAAATCCACTGGGTCCACTTATAGAAGTTGGGATCAGTAGTATTCACTTCCATGTCCCAATCGTAAATGGCATTAATCTGCTGTAACTGTCGCTTAATGTTCTCCACATTTTTCTTTGTGGTGATAGAAGGATGAATTCCCATCTTAATGGCATAGTTTTCAGCAGGCAAGCCGAAGGCATCCCAGCCCATGGGATGAATCACATACTTTCCCTTAATGACCTGATAACGTGACCAAGCATCGGAAATCACATAACCTCTCCAGTGTCCTACGTGCAGTCCGGAACCGGAGGGATAAGGGAACATATCCAAGCAATAGTATTTTTCTTTCTTCTCGTCCTTTGGGTTTATGGGATTTTTCTCCCAAAATTCCTGCCATTTCTTCTCTACGGCAGCATGATTATATCTAGCCATTTTTTCACCTCGAACTTTCTATGATAACGAATGCCATTTTATAACCCCTACTCTGTCTCGTCAAGCGTAGGATAAGGCTTCCTTGCACTTTCAAAGCCGGTATCCTTGGTAATATGCAGTCGATCACAGGCTTTAAAGAACAGTTTGCTGTTTTTTCTGGATAGGGAAAATTCCTCTCTTAAGTCTTCAACGGTAATTTCTCCATTGTTCTGTAATTTTTCCAGGGTAAATGCTTTTAACTTGGAAAATAAATTTCCCAAAGTATAATATTCCCCTTCCAGTTGCACCAGGGTTCCTTTCTCTTCCAAACAAGCAACGATATCCAACAGGATTTTTTCTTCCTCCTTACTCCATAAGGGCTCCGTAATTTTCGGGAAAGAAAATTTAGCCTTTTGCATCAGAGTAATCAAGGTATTGGCAATATTGGTGTATTTTTCATCCTTTTTCATCTTATAATCTTTTATGGCTAGAATATCATGAGATATTCTGAAAATTTCCTTTTCACGCCAATATTCCAGAAGTGCTTTATAAATGTTTCTGTTGTAAGAGCTAAAAAAACGACTGTATAATACCGATGTTTTTTCTCCAATTTTATAAGGATTTCTTTGATAAAAATCCTTCATATAGTACTGAATTTGCTTTTCCTTCTCTTCCAAATCTTCCCTGGGAATCAGATACTTTTCTCCTTGCAAAAGGATGCTGATAAGTTCTCCCTTTTCTTCCTTATCTCTTAAGGCATTTTCGATATTGCCATATCCGGGAAAAGCTTTTCGAATAGCGGAGAGAGCCAAAAAAATGCCTTTTTTCTTGTGAAAAAAATTCTGAAGCAAACTTCCTTCATCCGCATCTTCCAGGCTTCTCAGTCGTTCCGTTTGAAAACGCCCTCTTCTATGCCTCCCTCTTGGCAAAGGATCTATCACCTTTCCCCCGCCAATGCTTAGCTTTTGGGATTCGTCTCTTAGAATAAATCGGTCTCCGCTTAAGGCTACAACAGGCTCTTCACACTGCAACTGAACCAATGCTGAGCTCTTATTAGGGATTTCCTCTCCCTCCAAGCAGACAAGCTTGCAGAGCACATGTCTTGTCCCTAAAAGGAGTTCCAGCTTTCTGTTGTTTTTTATGGATTGTTCTAAGGCATTGTCTACTTGAACTCTGCAATCCAATAAAGAACTGGGATAAAGTAAGTCCTTCTCCGCCAGCACATCTCCTTTTTGACAAAGAGACTTATCTATTGAGGATAAGTTCACGGCAACTCTCTCTCCGCCAACCGCAAAGTCACTGTCTTTGCCATGAACCTGAAGATTTCTGACTTTTACCGGTAAATTCTTCGGATAGAGGGCATACTCTTTTTTTACTTCTATTCTTCCGGACATTGCCGTTCCGGTAAGAACGGTTCCTGCTCCTGCAATAGAGAAAGCCCGGTCCACAAACATTCTGAAAATACCCTGTTCAGGCTTACCTTGGATGAATTCATGCAAGGTAGAAAGATATTTCGTTAATTCAGGAATCCCCTCTTTTGTAAAAGAAGAAAGAGGAAAAATTGGTACGGTAATAAAAAATTGCTTCTCCAGATACTCGGTAATTTCCACTTTTCTTTGTTCCACTACTTCCGGAGAAACAAGATCAATCATAGTTAGACAGATAATAAAATTCTTGATTCCAAGAAGAGACAGAATGCTGAGATGCTCTCTGGTTTGGGGCATAATACCTTCCTTGGCGGAGATAACCACCATAACCAAATCCATTCCCACAGCTCCGGCTACCATGGTTTTTACAAATTTTTCATGTCCGGGAGTATCCACAATTCCGATTTTCTGACCGTCCGGAAGAGATAATGAGGTAAAGCCCAGCTCAATGGTCATACCTCTCTTTTTTTCTTCTTCCAGTCGATCTGCATCATATCCGGTTAATGCCTTAATTAAGGCGGTTTTTCCATGATCAATATGCCCTGCAGTTCCAATAATCAGATGCTTTGATTCTTTTTTTCCCTCAGGCTTTTCTACATTGGATAATTGTTGAACATCAAGATTCTGCGTACTTTCCATAAGTTTTATTCACTCCATAACATTTTCAAAAGCATCATTTCAAATCTAAGTTAAACCTTGATCTTTACTTTAACTTTTTTATCATACAAAATAAACTCAGGAAAATCGAGGGATTGTCAGAAAAAGGCAAAAAAAAGAAAGAATCCCTAGCTTCTATTTAGGAATTCTTTCCAAGCTGCTTATCTTTTCACGGTCCTCATTTTCAGCTTCAGAAGTGCCTTTGCCTTCTTTGCATCCTGGGCAACGATATTATTTTCCCCGACAACATTGGTTTCAATGCCTTCTTCACTCTTGTTAAAGTCCACAATAGTGTTCATATATTGATTCGTAACGACAAAGGCACCCTGGGTTCCTACAAAGGAAACTCCCACAACCGCAATATCTCTTTTCCCGATTTCTTCAATGGCTTGAGCAAAATCCACGTTGCTGTTTCCCCAGCTGTCCTCACTGACAATTGCCCCTTTTACACGAAGGGCTTCAGCCCAAGCACCTACACGACTACCGGTAAAAAGTTTATTAACGTTATCCTGTGGAATTCCGGCAATTATAATACCTACAAAATCCAAGTCAGTATCATCGCAAAGCTCTTCTACCAGAGGGTCACGAAAATGATGCAGGGTAGTTTCTTTGGTTGATGGTCCAATTCCCATAAGCTCCTCCTCTTAATATAATGCTCGAATAGCGCCATCACGATACTCATTGGGAGAAATAATCATCGGCGCTCCGGTAATATCAATAATGGAATGAGATCCTATAAATCCGGAAGGTTCATCCGGAAGAAATCTGGTATCATACATAGCTCCCTGACCGGAAACCATCTTCACCAAAACCACTTTATCCTTACCCGGACGTTCTACATCCTTAAAATCATGACGCTCCGTACAGAAGGAACCATTGGTTTTCTTCAATACTTCGCGAATTTCCTGACAGAAATGATCACATAGTCTATGGCAGGCATCAGGCCCCGGTCTGGAATATCCGGCCTTCGCCTGTAATACCACATCTATTAGAATGATGATATCCTCAGGTCCCGGAGTCCCGGCACGGCCAAATACCACCTGCTCATCTAAAAATCCGTCGGAATTACCAAAAGCGGAGACATAATTTCCTTCCGTATCCGTTGCGGTAAGGATTACATACACTCCGGTTAAAGTATGGCTAATTCCCTCTCCTATTTTACCCAATACTTTGGTAGAAATAGGCATTATATCCATAATGGAATTAATGGGAATGTGTCTTTCATTTTTATGAATGATTTTTAGACTGCAATCTTTAATCAGCTCTTCCTGCTTAGCGAAGTCCTTTAAACGATTGGGATTAATCACCAAGCTATATTCTTTATTTTCCTCTTTTTTTAAGGAGACTTTCTCTCCCTCTGAAACAGCACGAACATGAAAAGCTTTAATCGCTAACTGTCTCAATACTCTTTCTTCACTCATTCTATCCTCCAAGGAAATTTTAGAAAAAAATGGAAGCATGAAGATCATGCTTCCATTTCTTGGCATTATACCTTCGCAACGTATTCATATGGCAAAGGAACAATCTTACCGGCAGACTCGATTTCCTCAAGCTGCTCTAAGGTATCCTTTACGATATTGTATTGCATTTCTCTGTTGTTTGGCTCTCCGGCATTTGCACCCATCGGAACGAGAGGAGCAACTGCTCTGGGGGAACCGGTCTGTCTTACGACAGGAGGTAACGCAGCAATGATAATTGTAGGAATTCCTGCGGCCTCAATAGCTCTCTGCACAAGCACGGCAGAACGATGGCAAGTTCCTCAGCCAGCGGTGAGGATTACGGCGTCTACGCCCTCCTCTTTCAGCTGTCTGGCAATTTCAGGACCTGTCTCGTTTTTGAACTTTTCCTGGTTTCCACCACCGCCCATGAATCCGAAGTGTACAGGAGCTACCCCCTTAATTACACCATCTTTAGCCAACTCATGAAGACGATCAATTGGGAACATACAGTTGATATCTTTGTTAACGTCACCGTTATCGTAACCACCATGTGATACCATTAGTTCGCTAGAAGGCATTGTATCCTTGATAACTCTAAAGGTAAAATCACCAGCCAGGTTAAAACGCTTGTCATCTTTATGGTGCACACCTGCGGCCGTTGCAATGGCAATAACCATATCCTTTAACGGCTTTGTGACAGGAGCCCATACAGGTGGAGGAGTAACAGGTACGAAGATTTCAGACTGCATCCCTTTTACTACAGTATTACCCATGTCTTTCTCCTTTCATAAATTTTTTTATGTAATTATTCTACGGCTCTTGGCGCTTTTGAATATTACTAATGTATTTTTCATTTACATCCGGACTTAATTGCTCAATAAAGCTCATATTGAAACCAACTTCCTGACCGACTTTAATTTCATAATCGGAAATGAGCATCCGCATGGGAATTTTTAAAAAGCCTAAACGACCTTTTAAGTCAATCCCCACGGCACCATCATGAACCTCCACGATAATGCCTTCCATGTAAATAATCTTATCTGTGTATTTAGCCATAATTATGCGTTCATGTACTTCTCTTTGAACTTATCACTCATGGGAAGAGAAGTTTCATTCTCAACAAGCTCAATGGGCTTTCCAGTAACATTGGAAACCAACTCAATGTTCTGTGTCTTTACGTTTGGATTCCACTTACGTTCAGCCTTCTTCACCTCTTCCCCTGCCATCTCAGCCTTCAACATGCTTAATGCACGGATAGCGTCCTCAGTACAAAGGGTGTTGTTCGCAAGAATCTCGTTCTCAATTCCGCCTTCTGACTTGTTGTTGTCTACCATGCTGGTCATGTACTTGTTACCTACTACCAGAGCACCCTGGTTAGCACAGAAGGACATACCTACAACCTTGATTCCTCTCTTACCGATCTGCTCGATGTGAGAAGCAAAGTCAATGTGGTTGTTTCCGAATCCCTCAGTGGTTACAAATGCACCATCCGGTCCGATAGCCTCTAAGGTCATACCTACACGGCGAGAAACATAGAACTTCTCAGCGTTAATCTGTGGAGATCCAACCAATACAACACCGGCTAAATCTACTTCATGATCATGAAGAACCTCTAATACCAACGGCTCTCTCCAGTAGTGACGAGACATCTCCTTAGATGCAGGTCCGATACAGGTTAATGCATGAATACATCCATCAAGAATCTCTAATGGAGAAACTACTACAGGAACGTTTCCGATATCAACGTTAGGCTTAGCACCAAGTACGCCGACAGGCTCAACAGGAAGGAGTAAGTTATCATGCATTGCTCCCTGTCCCATGATTTCCTTAACGATAACAACCTTCTTCTTACCCGGTCTTCTTACCTGGTTAAAGGTCTCAGTATCAACAACAAGACTCTCATCAGCCTTCTTTAATACCTTACGAATTTCATCGGTAATTAAGTCAGTTGCTGTGTGAGCAGCCAATGGTCCCGGACGCTCCATGTTGGTCTTCTCTTTGATGGTTACGTTGGTCTTAATGAAGATATCTCCCTTGTCAGGACAACCGGGACGTCCCCACATAATATTCTCATCAAGGTATCCTTCGGAGGATCCGAACTCACCGATCTGAACACCATTCTCATCAGTTCCGGAAACCACCATAACAACGCCGTCTAATACACGGGTTGTTCCGGTTCCCACTTCATCATCACCCTCTTTGGTCGCGATAGGCTGAACATCCATGATGGTATTGGAGTAGGTATGATATTGATCCGGAGTAATGATATCAATCTTCAGATCCACTACAAGCTTCTGAGAATCAACACATTCCTTCTCAATGCCTTCACGAATGGTAAGAACGGTACCCTCTAACTTGGTTTCAGGACCTCTCTTAACTTCAGTAATCTTGAAGTGCTTTCTGGTAAGACTGCGAACTACCACTTCCTCATCTGTAGCAACCGCTCCGGGAGCTGCAACACCTGCATTACCTGTTACAGCCTGTGCTACGTTAGATACTACAGGAACGCCGGATGCACCGCCTAAAGCACCTACAGGAATCTGAATGTCGATTCCCTTACCTTCACCAATGTGAATCTTCAAGCTTCCTCCTAAAGTCGGTGCTGCCACTGCTCCTACAGAAGCTACCGGAGCTGCAACAGCTGAAGCAACAGGAGCCTCCTCTTTTGCTGCCTCTGCAGGCTTATTGGCGAGCTCTACCAAATCCTTTGTAAGAGGTGTGAGAGAATCACAGGTCTTTAAAAGCTTAGCTCCTAAAACATCGCCAATGGTTAAACAACCATCCAACTTCAACAATCCCTGATCTACCAAATCATCAAAGATTTCAGGATCCTCCAAGTTGTGGCTGGAGAGAACCACTCCCTCCTCAGCCCTACAGCATAACACTGCCGGACTGCTCTTGTGCTCTTCTGCATACTCTGCTGAAATAGACATATTTTGCTTCCTTTCTTATGAAAATTCTATATGAATATCTTGGCCTTCCTCCACTTGGATATGGAATAATCCATCATCCAGCATGGTAGAAAAGCTGAATTCCTGCTCCACTGCCTGCTCCTTCTTTTCCTCTTCCTTCGGGAAAGGAAGCTGGCGACCCTTATCATCTACCGGTAGCTGCTCTACAACCTTGGACTTGGTTAAGTAACGCATAGGCTCCATACCCACGGTTTCAAAGATATGATCAGTCTGATGATGAACATTCAGATTCATCTTCGGTGCAGATCCCATAACCGTGTTGGTACAGTCACTACAGTTTCCGATAATGACATCGGTACATCCTGCATTCTTGAAGTGTAAAATCTTCTGTGCCTGTCCGGGACAGTTTCCGGGGTTCTGGCACTTCAGTGTTCCACGAACGTCTTCAGCCTGTTTACAAGCCTGTACGTCCGTAACAACGGCATTGTACTTCTTGCACAAATCTTCCATTCTCTCCAGATTTCCGCCACAAGCACAAAGAAGAATACCCATCTTTGCTCCCTTTAAATCCTTAAAGGGTTCTGTAACCAGAATTCCGCCGCTGGTTTTGGTAATCGGTGTAGAAAACTCTACAGCATGTCCGGTGAAAGGACCTCCTAAAACGATCTCTCCGTATTCCCCGTCAATACCTCCGGCCATCTCAATAAGTTCTCCTACCGTAGTACCGATAGGAACATCCATGAAGACCTGAGTCTTGGTCCCCTTCTTTAGCTTACCGCCGATAGAAATATTCTTTAAGAAACTGGGCTTCTTATCTTCAACCGCTTCTGCTATACGAAGACAGGTCTCTACGTTAATAACAACAGAGTCAGCTTCTGAAGGAAGGGAAGTGGGAGGAAGTAATTTACCAAGAACCTCACGAACAACAGCTCTTTCTTCTCCCATCGGGTAGATATCCGGTAGTAGATGAATGGAAATATTCGGGAATTTGTCCTGTAAAGAAAGAAGAACTTTAATTTCTTCCTCATGCTTCTTTTTAATGGCGATTACACCCTTAGCAGCATTGGTCACCTTCATACAGTAATCAATACCCCGCATGGTTTTTTCAGGCTGTTCCATAATCTGCTTCATGTTATGCTCCAGCAAAGGTTCACACTCCGCTGCATTCACCAGAATATATCCGCCCTTCAAGTCGATATTCAACTTCACAGCTGTGGGGAATCCTGCACCGCCCATTCCCACAATTCCTGCGGCTTTAATCAAATCAAGAGTACTCTCGCCCTCAATCTTTACATAATCTTCGCTCTGTTGCTCGGAAGCTTCAATGATGACCGCTTCCTCGGTAATTTCTCTTACCACACCATCCACACTGGAATGCACATTGGCGCCAAGTTTCTCCGGTGCGGCAAGCAAGGTTCCTCTTTTAACGGAATCCCCTACTTTTACAACCGGTGTAGCAGGTGCACCGATGTGCTGTCTGAGTAAAATTGTTTTAACCACTTTTCCCATCTCCTTCTTCAACTTACTGATATTATGGATTATTATCGCCTGACACGATAAAATGTTACTCATCCTTCCTCTACAAAAGATTGTTAATTCTTTAGTAATATTACGGCGAAAGCTCTACTTTTACAAGTATTTATTGTCATAATATATAAATACTTGTGATTTATAAAGCAAGGAAAAAAGCGAATTATAAAGCCTTAAAAAGCTTGCTGAATCTGGATTTTTCGTAATATTTAATTCACATTACTTACTTATCCATTCTATTTCTGTTCTTGAAAAAATACAATACAGCCTGTACACTTTTTTCATCCATACCGGGGCAGGAAAGTAATTCTTCAAAATCGGCATGGGCAACCCCCTCCAGATCTCGAAACTTTCGCATTAACGCCTTTCTTCTTACTGGACCGATTCCCGGAATATCCTCCAACAAAGAATGGATTTGTTCTTTTCCTCGTAAGGAGCGATGATAGCTAATGGCAAAACGATGTACCTCGTCCTGAATTCTGGTAATAAGTTTAAAGCATTCACTTCTTTCCGATAAGGGGTATTCTTGATTTCCTACCAACAATGCCCTGGTACGATGATGCTCATCCTTAATCATTCCGCAAACAGGAATGGATATTCCCAGACTTTTCAACACGGATTCACAAATACCGACCTGTCCTTTTCCTCCATCCATCAGTATTAAATCGGGAAATTGCGAAAAACGTCCAAGAAGATCTTCTTTTCCTTCCGCCTTGTTTTCCTCCTGTTCCTTTAAGCCATGAGAAAAACGGCGACTGAGCATCTCCTTCATCGCTCCATAATCATCCTGCCCTACTATACTTTGTATTCTAAATTTTCTATATTCGTTGGGTTTTTCTTTTCCTTCCTGATAAACCACCATGGAGCCCACCGTAAGAGCACCGGAGGTGTTGGAAATATCATAGGATTCGATTCTTTTAGGAATTTCCGGAAGCCCACAGGCATTTTTCAGTTCCTCCAAAGCTTCTTTTCGTTTCTTTTCCTCCATTCTGTATTTTTCCACGTAGCGAAGCATCAAAATCCCCGCATTCTTTTCGGCCAGCTCCACCAGCTTCTCTTTATCCCCCTGCTTGGGAACCAGAATATAAACCTTCTTTCCCTTCACATAGCTTAACCATTCTTCCAAAATCTTTTGATCCGGAAGCTCAACGGGTAAATGGATTTCCCTCGGAATAAAAGGTGTACCGTTATAAAACTGTTGCAAAAAGCTGGCTAAGATTTCTCCATCACTTTGTTCTTCATCGATTCGCAAAAACTGGTGATCTCTGCCGATAATTTTTCCGTCACGAACGAAGAAAATCTGCACAATACAGTCACTGTGGTCTCTTCGTAATCCTATAATGTCCCTGTCCTCACCGTCCAAAGCAGTAATCTTTTGTTTGTTTTGTAAACTTTGAATTGCCTGAATCAAATCTCGAAATTCCATAGCTTTTTCAAAGTCCAAACGATCCGATGCTTCCAACATCTTCTCTTCCAACTCCTTAAGAGTTGCTTCGGTTTTTCCGGATAAAAACTCTGTAAGCTTTGGAATGGAGGCCCTATATTCCTCCTTGGACTGCTTTAAAACACAAGGTCCCAGGCACTGTCCCATATCATAGTAAATACAGGGGCGGGCTAAAGGATTATCCTCCGAAAATACTTTATTACAATTTCGAATATGCATGGTTTTTCTGAGTAATTCAATCACCTCATTGACCCGTTCCATGGAAGCATAGGGACCGTAATATTTTGAGCGCTTAATCTTCTTATTGCGGGAGGCAAAAAGTCTGGGATATGGCTCTTCCACACTTAATCGAATATAGGGATAGGCTTTGTCATCCTTTAACAGAGTGTTATAACGAGGCTTATATTCTTTAATCAGATTGGATTCCAGCACCAAAGCCTCTATCTCTGAATCCACAACAATATATTCAAAGCGTCGGATTTGGGCAACCATCTGTTGAATTTTCACGGATTTTTTCGTGGATTTTTGAAAATATTGTTTGACTCTGTTTTTTAGAATCTTCGCTTTTCCAACGTAGATCACTTCATCCATATCGCCATGCATTAAATAAACTCCCGGCATTGCCGGGAGTTTTTTCAACTCTTCTTCAATAATAAACTCTTTATCAAAGTTTTTCTTATCCATTATTTCCTTCCTGATCAGTCTTTGCTGCGGATTGCACCGACGCTCCCTCTTCCTTGGTATAGAAATAGGAAAAATCATAATTACTTCCTGCATTCCAGAACAGCCATTCATCATACCCGCTATCATAAACAGCCTGAATCTGCGCCCGGAATTGTTCCTTTTCATAAGGAATATAATGCTGTAAATAGGATGCGGTAAAGCCCTGTAACCAGGGACGAACCATTGCCTGATAACTGTCTCCGCTTTTCGCCAAAGCCAGTTCCTTCTGAGACGACTTTAAAGCAGAGTAAATCGTTTTGTAGGGATCTGTATCCGGATGTTCTATACCGAAATTTCCGTCTCCATAGTGAGAGGGATAAATCATAGGACACATATAATCCACGGAAGCGGCCATATCCGAATAATCCTGTCCTACAGCGGTACTGTCCACATAGGAACCGATAATGGTTCCAAAAACATCCGTAGAAAAAAAGACTTGTTTCTCCGCTAAACGATCTGACATATACTGTACAAATTCTGTAATGATCTGGGTTTTATTAATCTCTGATTCTTCCGGATACTGTACTTCCTTCATACCCTTCTCTGTACAAAACCGAACATAATCCAACTGAATTTCATCAAATCCGTCATCAGCACAACGTTCCGCAACAGAAGCAATATAATTCCAATAATCTTTTTTATAAGGATTAATCCAGGTCATCCCGCTATTGTCTTTAAATAAGCTTCCATCCAACCTCTGATTCATCCATTCCGGATGAACTTCTCCCATGGCAGGGTCGCGAAAACAAACCAAACGGGCAATTAAATACAGTCCCTGTTCATGGCATTTTTTTACTAATGCCGGTAAGTCTTTGACGATATTCGTCGTATTGTAGAACTCCTGCTGTCCGCCATTGTTCATCTGATATATGATTTGTCCGTTATCATTTTTAATATCAACGACTAAAGCATTCAGCTCCGTATCCTTCATTTTCGATAAGATATCCTCCATTTTCGGAGAACCGGCGGTAAGGTCTGTAATATAAATTCCCTTTACCTTTACCCTGTTCTTCTGAATATCTTTTTTCTTCCAAATCAAGGCCTCTTTTGCTTTCTCCTCCTCTTCCGCCTTTTCCTTAGCCAACAAGCTTTCCCGGGCAAGGGATTCTTCATACAGAGATTCCGCTTGTAATTCAGATTCGTACTGTTTCAGCTCCGGGGTTTTGTTTACATTGTACTGTAAAGGCTCCAGAGTCTTACAGGAACTTAATAAGCTGAAGGTAAGTAGAAAAAGGAAAAGAAAAGAAATATATTTTCTCATAATCCTCCCCCTTTTTGCCTAAAATACAGGATAA
>CAUTXF010000003.1:0-99126 GCA_963542215.1 uncultured Oribacterium sp.
TTTTTCTGGTTTTAATTCCATTCTATGCCCATCCTTTTTACAAGACTACTTCATTAACAGTTTTACGAATCTCTTTCAATCGAGCAGAAACCGTACCGTCTAAGGTCTTTCCTGCTACTTCTACCTTCAAACCACCCAATACCTTCGGGTCGATTTTCTCGGATAGAATAATGCTTTTTGCACAAAGCTTTTGCAACTTTTCGATCAAAGCTGACTTTTGCTCCTCTTGTAAAGGTACCGCACTGGTGACCAGAGCTTCTGCAATCCCCTGATCCTCCTGATACAGTGCTTTGTAGGTCTTGTAGCTCTCTTTAAAGCCTCTTACCAGACCCTTCTCCAAAAGCAACTTCAAAAAATTCAATAAATAAGGTTGCAGTTCCGTTGCAAAGGCTTGATCCAAAAGAGATAATCTCTCCTTCTTGGGAATGGAAGGCTCTGCCAGAAGAGAATAATAATCCGGATTTTCCTCCAGAAGTGTTTTCACACAGTTCATCTCTTCTAAAATTTCTTTTTCCAGATGCTCTTCCTTGGCTAAGTCGTAAAGACTTTTCCCGTACAAGCTGGATGCCTTATTCATGATGCCTCCTCTACATTTTGTAAGAACTCATCAATTAAAGCTTTATGCTCATCTTCGTGGATTTCCTTCTCCACAACTTTTCCTGCAATATCCATAGCAATGCTTCCAATTTCATCCTTTACCTCATTCAAGGCTTTCTTTCTCTCTAAACGGATATCCTCTTCTGCCTTTGCCTTAATAGAGCTTGCATGCTGTTCCGCCTCTTTAATCAATTCCTCGGCACGGAGGTTGGCATCCTTCTTCGCATCCTCAATAATGCGGTTTGCCTCACCTCTAGCATCAGACATACTGGTCTCATATTCTGTCTTAACAGCCTCAGCTGCTTCTTTTGCTTTCTTTGCCTCTTGTATATCCTTATCTGCCGCTTCCTGTCTCTTCTTTAAAACCTCGTTAATGGGCTTAAAAAGAAAACGCTTAATGAGATATACCTGAATAAAAAGGTTCAAAATCTGGGCAATGAAGGTCCATGGAATGATGGTTACCAACTGTTGCGATTCCATACTTTTCTCCTTTCTTCGCTTTGCTTCGTAATTGTTCTTACTTTAAGAAATTCATGAACATACCGGGAGCAACGAAGATCAGAAGAAGACCGGTTACGAATCCGTAGATACCGGTTGTCTCGGCAATCGCACAACCTAATAACATGGTAGAAGTAACGTCACCCTTACACTCAGGCTGTCTTCCGATAGCTTCCAAAGCCTTTGCTACAGCGTTACCTTCTCCAATACCGGGTCCGATACCTGCGATTAATGCAGCACCTGCACCGATTCCACATCCTGCTAATGCAATACCTCTTGCTAAAAACTGAAATTCACTCATTTTCTTGTCCTCCTAAATTAATTTGTTTATCCTTCTGCTGCATTGGCGATATACATGATCGTCAACATGGTAAAAATAAATGCCTGCATGGCACTGGAAAACCAGTCAAAATAAAATCCTACGATAGCGGGCAGACCCACTGCAAAAATAGGAATGTTTGATAGAAAATCTCCTACAACACCGGGGATTAAGCCCAAGACTGCAGAAGAAGCAATGGTTAATGATGCATAAATCAAACCACTGATAACCACTCCTGACAAAATGTTACCGAAATGACGACATGCCATACTAATGGGGGTAGCCACATCCGAAAGGATGTTAAATGGCGTCATAACCGGAATGGGCTGGGTAAATCCCTTCAAAAATCCAATAACTCCACCTGCCTTAATCTTGTTGGCAATGATGATTACGTAAACCGTAAGCGCCCAGGCTGCCTCTGTGGACAAATCTGCGGTAGGGCTTCGCAACCCGGTCAAACTGATTAAGTTGGAAACGATACTGGTGCCAAAAAGAGCTGCCACAAAAGGAATCATCTTATCAAACTTATTTCCTCCCGTGTTACTGCGCACTAAGTTGTTGGCACTTTCTACAATCAGCTCAGCAATGGCTTGTCGTTTACTAATATTTTCCACCCGCAGATTTCGGGTAAGGAAGATACATAGTCCGGTGATAATCGCCATAACTATCCAGCTGACCACTAGGGTTTCCGAAAGCAGAAAATCTCCTAGGAAAGGAATTCCTGTAGGAATTTTAAGGAATATTTTTGCTCCAGAAATATCAAAATTCATACTCTAGTTTTCACCTCCTTGTGTTTTCGTATTCTTTTTCCAGTCGAGAACCCCTCGTATTCTCAGAAATGCTCCCGGAAAAAGTAAGGGAACAATACCCGCTACGGCGTTAAAAATGGGAGCGATTAGCGCTATCACAATCCAAATCAGCTGCAGCATGGTACGGTTTCGGTAAGATGCTCTCATCTTCTGGTAAGCATCTTCCTGATTTTCCGTGTTGACAATCTCCTGAACAGTAATCCCCATGAGATAAAAATTCATTACTGCCACAAAGCTTCCCAATACGGCGGAAAGAATCACCTTATAATCAAAGCTGACTATTTCCGGTTTTGCTATATGAAGAAAGAAAAAACAGATTAGCAGCACAAGGCAAGCTATTCCGCACTGCACAGCAATCTGCACAGTTTCTTTTTTCACGGTAGATTGTACCTTCATTTTTCTTATCCTTTCTTTTCTAACAGCTTAAACCAATGACTTCTCTTATCGATGTTGGTTAAAAGCTTGGTCTTTTTTTTCTTGCTTCTTCTCCTTTTTGGAGACAGACAGGTAAAACTTATAGGCTGTCATAAAGGAAGCCGCAAGACCGAAGAAAAATGCAGGCAGGTATATCCAGTAAGAAAGGTGAAAGTGCTCTCTTAATTGATATGCCACAAACAAGCATAATAAAAGCGGCATTGCAAGGGATAATCCAAACTGACTCAGAATCGATAGATTTCTGAATGCCTTTGACCATTCCTTCATGCCGCTCTCCTCCTTGATTGCTCACTTACGAGATAATTCCCGTTGCCATTTTCCATATAAAGAGGATTCTACACTAGCCCTACGAAATAGACAATATTGTTAAAGAAAAAACTTTTACAATTTCTTTCAAAGCAAAAGCAAATTTTATGGTAGTTCTTTTTGCCTTTAGTACTTTTTACTGTAATTTTCTTTCTAAATTCGTCTTTTCGGGACAGCTCCTTTTTTATGAAAATTTTCACAACAGATACTTTATCGACTACTTTTGTAAGTTTTAAAAGAGTTTTATGAAAAATTTTATTCAGTTTATTTCTTTATGCTTATGAAATACTCTTTTCTGCCATATCCTTGATGCTAATAAAGATATCTTTTGCATTTAGCCTACGGAAACGGGAGCTTCCTTAGCTTCTTCCTTCTTTTCCTGTACCGCTTCCTTCGGTTCTACCTTCTTCACTCTTTTACCGGTAATGGCGGAAGTGGGACACTTCTGAGCACAAATACCGCAATCGGTACATTTTTCATTCATCACTGCCAAATCATTCAGGACATGAATGGCATCGAAGGGACAGTTCTTCTCGCAAATTCCACAGGCAATACATCCGATGGAACAGCTGTCCTTAACTGCCTTACCCTTTAAAAGATTCTTACAGGAAACGATGTGTTTCTTCTTATAAGGAACAAAGGAAATCAACGCCTTCGGACAAGCCTTAATACAAGCGCCACAGGCTGTACACTTCTCCTTATCCACAATGGCAACACCATCCACCACATGAATGGCATCAAAGGCACAGACCTTTACACAGGAACCATAGCCACAGCAAGAATAGGGGCAGGACTTTTCCGTTCCTCCCGGAACTACAGCCAAGTCATTGCAGTCTGCAATTCCCGTATAACTGGCAATCTGCTTTGTCTTGGAGCAAGAACCCTGACAATGCACATGGGCAACCTTCTTTTCCTGATCCATGGACACTTCTCCGGCCCCCAATATTTCCGAAATCTTAGCCGCCACGGGACTTCCTCCCACAGGACACTGGGTTACGGGAGCCTCTCCCAAAGCCATAGCCTTGGCGCAACCGTCACAGCCGGGGAAACCGCAGGCACCACAGTTGTTTCCCGGTAGTGCCCCACGAATCTTAGCCTCTGTTTCATCCACCTCCACCTTGAACTTCTCGGAGGCAACTCCTAAAAATACTCCTAAAATCAAACCTGTCGCACCCACTAAACCGGCGGCAACCAGGACCAATGTTGTCATTAGACTCATACTCAATCCTCCTTAAATCAATCCGCCAAAGCCGAAGAATGCAATTGCCATAAGAGCTGCGGTAATCAGGACAATGGGAGACCCCTGGAAAGAACGGGGAATTCTATCGTTTCCTTCAATGATATTCTCCCGGATTCCCGCCATCAGCAATAATGCTAAAGCAAAACCTACGGAAATTCCCAGTCCGTAAACTAAGCTCTGGGCAAAATTATAGCCATAAGAAACATTATTCAAGGCCACACCCAATACCGCACAGTTTGTGGTAATTAGAGGAAGGTATACCCCCAAAGACTCATAAAGAGAAGGTACATTCTTCTTTAAGAACATCTCTACAAACTGTACCAGTGCCGCAATAACCAAGATGAAAACTATGGTATTCAGATACTCCAAACCATCCGTTAGCCCCAAAGCTTTGCAAAGGGGGCTGGAAGCCGCCAAGAAGGCAACATAGATGCCATGGGTGATTACAGAGGCAATCACGATAACGAAGATTACCGCTCCTCCCATACCCTTTGAGGACTCTGTCTTCTTAGACACACCAAGGAAGGGACAGATTCCCAAGAATTGGGAAAGTACTACGTTACTAACCAAGGAATACTTAATGGCAATCAATAGCAAATCAATCATACTGCCGCCTCCTTCTTCTCTACTTCACTCTTTTCAGGAGCCTTTTCCTTGCAATCGGAGAAGCAGCCCATACAGTTTCCGCCACAAACAAATTCCTCCGGAGCATCCCCGTTGGTAGCGGAAGGAAGACGCAACTTGTTCTGAATTGCCGTAAGAACCGCAAGAACCAGGAAGGCACCGGGAGCCAGTACGAAAATGCTGATGCTGTAGGCCTCCGGAATCAATCTGAAGTTAAAGATGGTTCCTGCACCGATTAACTCTCTTACGGATCCGATAATGGTTAAGGCCATGGTAAATCCGATACCCATACCAAGACCGTCAAAGAAGGACAAAGCCGGACCGTTAAACAAGGCATAGGACTCCGCTCTTCCTAAAATGATGCAGTTCACTACAATCAAAGGAATATAGATACCCAAAGCCTCATATAAAGCCGGTACATAGGCCTGAATCAAAAGTTGGACAATGGTAACCAAAGATGCTACTACCACGATTTCTCCCGGAAGACGCATACGCTCCGGAATAGTTTTACGAAGGGCGGAAATCAGCATATTGGAAAACATTAATACCGCCGTGGTGGACAATCCCATTCCCAATCCGTTTATCGCGCTGGTGGTGGTTGCCAAGGTAGGACACATTCCCAGCATGATAATGAAGGTGGGGTTTTCTTTGATAATACCGTTATATAATCTTTCTATGTATTTATTCATCTCCCCCTCCTACTTTAAAACGTAATTTTCCACAAATTCCGTGGATGCATTTACCGTATTGGTTACTGCCGTACTGGTAATGGTGGCACCGGAAATCGCATCGATTTCGTTCTCTCCTGCACCGCCACCTTTTTTCACGGCAATCTTTGTCGTTTTCCCGGCAAACTGCTCGTAGAACTCGGGAAGAGTTGCTTTTTGTCCAAGACCTGCCGTCTCCGGTAAGGTTTCCGGGAAAGAAATGCCGGTAACCTTTAAGTCTTTATCCACACCTACAACCACTACAACGGGACCGCCGTAGCCTGCTGCATGTCCCTTCAGCACATATCCTACAGTTTCCCCTGAAGCATCCTTAGCCACAATAGCATCCGTCAGCTCTGCGCCGCCGTTATCCGTTGCCAAAGTTCCTTCTTCGGTAGCCTTCTGTAAAGTATCCTTCAGTTCCTCACTGTCATAATCCGCAGCATCCAAAACCACCTTGTAGGCTTTGTTGGTTGCTTCTTTAATGGCATTGGCAATGGTATCCTTCGTCATTCCGTATACCACGCCTAAAAGCAGTCCGGAGATTAAGGTAATGGCAGTAAGCACTAAGGCGTCTTTCATAAAGGAATCTTTTTTCATCTTACTTTCCCTCCCTGCCAAATGCCTTCGGTATCGTCATGTTATTGATTGTCGGTACCAAAATATTGCTCAAAATAATCGCATAGGAAACGCCCTCTGCAGAACCGCCGAAAAGACGGAACAATCCGGTTAAAATTCCCACAAGCACCGCAAAGACAATCTGTCCGTTGGGGGTAATGGGAGATGATACATAGTCTGTCAGCATAAAGAAGGCACCGAAAACCAGTCCGCCTCCTAAGATTTCGGAAGCAAGGTAATGCATATCAAAACCTCTTCCGGAAAAAATCAGAGTAAACAGCGCTACTGTTCCGATATAAATCAAAGGCATCTTCGGAGAAATAACCTTCCGAACAATCAGGTATAAAGCACCGATCAAAAGACAAATCTTGGATACCTCTCCGATGGTTCCCGGAATTCTTCCCACAAACATATCCATCAGATTCATGCCGGCATCCGGAGTTGTTTTTAAAATGGCAAGAGGGGTTGCGGTGGCAATTCCGTCTGCCCCTGCATTGTTGAAAGCAGTCATCTTTCCTGCAAAGGAAATCAGCAGGAAGCAACGAGCTGCCAGAGCCGGGTTCATGAAATTGGCCCCCAATCCTCCGTAAAGCTGCTTTACCACAATAATGGCAAACACGGATCCCAACATAGGAATCCAATAGGGAATTCCGGGAGGACAGTTTAAGGCCAAAATCATACCGGTTACCGCAGCAGACCAGTCGTTAACCGTCACAGGCTGCCTCATAGCCTTCTGATAAGCAAACTCTGTAAATACCGCCATCAAAGTGGTGAGTACCACCACCAATAGAGCGTGAAATCCCCACTGTAAAACGCCGTAAATAGCAGTGGGAAGCATGGCAATCACAACGTCTCTCATTAATTCCGCGGAAGTCACCCTGTCACGCACATGGGGATTCGCAGAAAGATGTAAAAGTTTCATTTATTTACCTCCCTGGGCCTTTACGGCTTTTGCTCTCTTCTCTGCATTGACTTTTCTCTTCATCTGCTTAAAGCCCTGGGTTAAAGGACGCTTTGCGGGACAAACATAGGAACAGCATCCGCACTCGATACACTCCATACCGTACAGCTTTTCAAAGCGTTCCGTGTTCTTTTGAAGAGAAGCCACCATCATCAATGTAGGCATCAAATTCTCCGGGCAGGCTGTAACGCATCTGCCGCAGTTAATGCAGGGAGTGGTAGCCTCTTCCGCTACCGGGTCTTTCTTAAACGCCAAAATAGAGCTGGAGTTCTTGGTCACAGGAATATCCAGCACAAAAAGCGGCATGCCCATCATGGGGCCTCCGGAAATCACCTTTTCCGGTTCCTCCGAGAAACCGCCTGCGGCAGAAATCACCTGCTGATAATTGGTTCCCAAGGGTACACGGAAATTACCGGGACTTGCTACCGCATCTCCGGTTACAGTTAAAATCTTTCTAACCAAAGGCTTGGACTCGCAAACCGCCTCATAAATAGCCACAACGGTGTCTACATTGTCCACTACAACCCCCGCATCCGCCGGCAACATGGAGGAATTAATCTTTCTTCCGCTGGCAGCATAAATCAGCTGACGCTCTCCCCCCTGAGGATAACGGGTTCTTAACGCTACTACCTCAATATTGTCCATGCCCTTAACTTTTTCCGTCAAAAGCTTGATTGCTTCCGGTTTGTTGTCTTCAATGCAAATCTTTCCCTTGGCATTTGGGAAAATGGAGAGGACTACCTGTAAACCGCCAATCAGTTTCTCCGGCATCTCCATCATATCTCTGTAATCGGAGGTAAGATAAGGCTCACACTCTGCCCCATTTACCAAAAATAAGTCAATCTTATCAATTTCCTTCGGACTAAGCTTTACAAAAGTAGGAAAACCGGCACCTCCTAAGCCCACAATGCCTGCATCCCTTACAATGCTCACAATTTCTTCCCGAGACAAGTTATGATAGTCCCGTTTCTCTCCAAAGCCCGGAATGGATTCGTATTGCTGATCATTATCCACCACAATGGATTCCACCATAGCTCCCCCTACGGTAAGTCTCTTCTCAATGGCTTTAACGGTACCTGAAACAGAAGAAATAACAGGTGCGGAAATAAATCCGTTGGCCTCTGCAATCTTCTGTCCTAAAAGAACCCGATCCCCCTTTTGTACCAAGGGCTTGGCAGGGGCTCCAATGTGCTGCGAAAGTGGATAAACCATCAACCCCTCAGGACGCAAATCAACAATGGACTTGTCCATTGCCAATTCCTTTCCGTCATAGGGATGAACGCCACCCTTAAAAGTGGTAACACCCATTTTTATACCTCCCAAAATCTTTCTCATAGACAATTCTTATTATACTATGAAGATTCTTAAAAACAAAGAAAGAGAACCCTATGCACGGAATTTTGTGCATAGAATTCCCCTATATTTTCTTACTATTTTTATGATATTTGTACAAATGCCAAAAAATTTTTTTGTCAAATTTTTGTCAATAGCTCTTGAAGACTTGCCTTTCCTTTTCTATTTCTGTTAAAAATTTTCTGAAAATAGAAAGAAGGGGCTGTAAAAAAAATCAAAATAGTTTTCTAAGCAATATAGGTCTAAATTCGGGGCACGCTCTCGCTAGCTTCGCCCTGCTTAGTGAAGGATTGCACTTGTTATAAGAAGGCGCTCTGACGCAGTGTGGGTCTATAAATGGGGCACGCTCTCGCTAACTTCGCCTTCGTAGCAGTACTAACTTCAAGCTTCGCTTTGCTTGCTTTCAGTAAGTACTGACGGGCTCAGATTGCCCCTATTATAGACCCACACTGTATCATTCGCTTCAATTATTGATTTTTACAGTCCTTCACTTCGGCAGTTCTTCGCAAGTATCGGGCTCAGACTACCCCTCATTTAGACCTATATTGCCGAAAATCTATTTATTATTTTGATTTTTTACAGGCCCTTCTCCTGTAAACGGTAGGCTTTCAAAAGCTGCTTGGCCAATACCGCAGTAGTTACAGCGCCCAAGCCTCTGGGCACCGGAGAAATCTTTTCGGCAACGGTAGCCATAGTATCAAAATCCACATCTCCTACAATATTTCCCTTTTCATCCCGGTTGGTTCCTACGTCGATTACCGTAGCCCCCTCCTTACAATAAGAAGAGCCTATTGCCTTTGCTTTTCCCATACAGCAAACCAAAACATCCGCTCTCTTAGTCACTTCTTTTATATTAGTCGTTTTACTGTGGCAGAGAGTTACCGTGGCATCCTCATTGGTCATCATGATAGACAAGGGTCTTCCCACTACCAAAGAACGCCCCAAAATGCAAACTTCCTTTCCCGCCAGAGGAATCTTATAAAAACGGCACATTTCCATAACTGCCTGTGCCGTGCAAGGCGCAAAGGCACTTTCATCCTTTAAAATCAAGCCCGCCAGACTCTCTCTGCTGACCCCTTCCACATCCTTTTCTCTCTTAATCATTCTGAAGGCTGTTTCCTGATCCAAATGAGAGGGAAGGGGACGAAATACCATAATGCCGTGAATCTCTTCATCTCCATTTAAAAATTGAATAACCTCTTGAAACTGTTCATTGCTGCAATCCACCGGAAGCTGATAGCTCTTTACTTCCAATCCGAAGGATAGAAAACGCTTTTTAATGGCCTTCTCATAGGTAAGATCCGCCGTCCTTTCTCCTACACGAATAAGTGCCAAAGCCGGCATCACCCCGGGTCTTTCCGCCAAAAAGGCCACACATTCCTTCTCTATTTCTTCCGCCACCGGTTTTCCCAATAATTCTTCCATACTTCCTGACTACTCCTTTCCCCATTTGAAAATAAGTCTTTATGCTCCTCTTACCACGTTTTCTACCGCCTGAATAATCTCTTCCAGCGAAGAAATGCCCGTTCTTGCCCTATCGCAAACTGCCTCTCTTTTCGCCTTGATTTCCCGATTCTGCATGCTTTTGGTATTAATATATACATTCAGTATGGCACTTTCCATGGCTGTCTTCAGGAAGCCGGCCCCCACCCCAACATCCGACAAGGCAATTCGGGATCCCTTCTCCTGTAATCGGGCAAATAATGGAATCTTCTCTAAACATAGCTCCAAAAGCTCTGTGGGTACCAAAGATGCCTCTATAAGACAGTTCTCCATAGTTTCTCTGTAAATCTTTTGTTCTTCCTCTGTTTCTCCGGGTAAGGAATATGCCTTTGACAGGGGCAGGAAAACCTCTTCATCCCTTGCTTCCAAAGCAAGGGCTTTCTGCTTTGCTTCCTCCAGGGATTTCATGATTCCTTCCAACTCATCCTGAAAATCCGCATAGCTCTTCTTTCCCAATGTAAGATTTCCCACCATCATTCCCAGAGAAAAGGCAAATGCAGCCGATAGCGCTGCCGCCCCGCCGCCCCCGGGAATCGGGCTCTTGGAAGAAAGAGCCTCTAAATACTGAACAATGCTTTCTTGCTTCTGCTCTTTCATACCTTTCCCCTCCTGCACTCGGCCCTTAATGTACTTCTATAACATACAAATCCTATATCCTATAATTTTGCTGTTTATACTAGCATAATATTTCTGTTTTATACAAGTTTTCTGTTTTACACAAGTTTTCGGTTTTACACAAATTTTCTGTTTTGCACAAGCTTTCTCAATGCAATATGGTCACCCAAATCTCTTGCGTAACATAAACACTACAGGACACGATACGGGGAGAACAGGCCTAAACACAAAAACAAGGTTCCAAGCCCTCTTCCTCCACCAGCTTGGAACCTTCACACAGTATTTTGCTTTATTATTCTTCGGAAGAAAAAATTTATTCTTATGACAAACTTCCTTTTACGCTTTCTTTTCCTGTAAAGCCCTTACCAACTCCGGAAGTCCGAAAAGGGTGATGAAGCCCCCGGCATCCTTATGATCGTATAAATCTCCCGTGGTAAAGCTTGCTAAGGAAGCATTATAAAGAGAATAGGGAGAAGAAGTTCCGGCCTTTATGATATTTCCCTTGTAAAGCTTCATCTTGGTCTCTCCGGATACCTTCTCCTGGGAGCTCTTTACAAAGGCCTGTAAAGCTTCCCGAAGGGGAGCAAACCACTTTCCTTCATAAACCACCTGAGAAAACTTCTCTTCCACTATTTTCTTCATTTCCATGGTCTGCCGATCCAAAATCAGCTCTTCCAACTGCTTATGGGCTTCCAAAAGGATGGTTCCGCCGGGAGTTTCGTAAACTCCACGACTCTTCATCCCCACCACCCGGTTCTCCACGATATCCACAATGCCGATACCGTTCTTTCCCCCCAGGTGATTCAGTTCCTCAATCATCTCCTTCAAGGACATTTTCTTCCCATTCAATGCCACCGGCACTCCCTTTTCCCAGGTAATGGATAGAGCGGTTTCCTGATCCGGTGCCTTCTGAGGTGTTACGGAGAGCATTAAAAGATGCTCATAATTAGGCTCTGTCTCCGGGTCCTCCAGCTCTAAGCCTTCATGGGAAATATGCCAAAGATTCCTGTCCCTGCTGTAGGAATTCTCATGGCTTCTAAAAGCTAGGTCAATGCCCTTTTCCTTACAGTATGCCATTTCATCTTCCCTGGACTGAAAGGTCCAAAGCTCTGTCATCCGCCAGGGGGCAAGAATATGCAACTCCGGTGCTAAAGCCTTAATACCCAGCTCAAAACGAATCTGGTCGTTCCCCTTTCCGGTAGCACCGTGGCAAATGGCGCTAGCCCCCTCCTTCTTGGCGATCTCCACCAATCTTTTGGCAATAGCCGGACGAGCCATAGAAGTTCCCAAAAGATATTTATTTTCATAGCAGGCATTGGCTTGAATACAAGGAAGAACATATTCCCCGCAGAATTCATCCTGAATATGCTCGATATACAGTTTCTCCGCTCCGGACAGCTTCGCCCGTTCCGGAAGGTCGGAAAGCTCCTCTTCCTGCCCCACATCCACGCAGACACAAACAACCTTATAGCCAAAATTCTCCTTCAGCCAAGGAATAATGGCAGTGGTATCCAGACCTCCGGAATAAGCCAGAATAATCTTCTCCCCCTTGGTATTTCCCTCCGGTATCATGCTTCCCATATTGACTCCTTTCAAAAATCCATCTTCTCCAAAAACGCTGCTCTATCCTCAAGACCAGCTTAGCGTAATATATATTTATTCAGATGTCAAGCATAATTATTCATTTATATCCACTATTATTCCTTTTGTATGAATATTAATTCTTCCATAGAGAATAATAATTTCTCCCAAGAGAATATTTCTCCTCATTTCGATAGTTCCCGAAATATTCTTTTTTCAGAGCCCGGGAAATAAAAAAGAAGATGCAAACAAGCTTACTTTTCCGAATGTATAGGTCTAAAAGAAGGACAATCTGAGCCCGTGGGTACTTGCGAAAAACAAAGGTACTGCAGTTTTTCGCTTAGTATCCCCTACGAGGCGAGGTTAGCGAGAGCGTGTCCTGATTTCAGACCTATACATTAAGGAAAAGTCCTGAAGTTTACATCCTCTATTTTATTTTTCCCAAAGCGCTCCGGGAGCTCCTTTGGTCTTCCTGTTCTTTACGCAGCTTTCCAGAGAAATAGCATCATAGATATCCTCTTCCACTAAATCGAAAAACTTCCTGTACTCTTCCAAGGAAAGCTCTTCCAAATCCTTTCCTTCCTTCTCACAGTACAGAACCAACTCTCCCACAACACCGTGGGCAGTACGGAAGGGCATGCCCTTTTTCACCAGATAATCTGCCACATCCGTAGCATTGCTGAAGCCCTTTTTCGCGCTTTCCCGAAGGCGTTCCAAACGGAATTCCATGCTGTCCAGCATTTTCGCCATGACGCGAAGACAAAATTGCAGAGTGTCCATACTGTCGAAGGCCACCTCTTTATCCTCCTGCATATCCTTGTTATAGGCCAGAGGCAGTCCCTTCATGGTGGTCAGAAGAGAAAAGAGATTGCCGTAAACTCTTCCGGTTTTTCCCCGAATCAACTCCGCCATATCCGGATTCTTCTTCTGGGGCATAATGCTGGAGCCTGTGGAATATTTGTCGGACAAGCGGATGTAGCCATAATCGTTGCTGTTCCAAAGAATGATTTCCTCACAAAGTCTGGATAAATGCATACTAATCATGGATAAACAGAATAAATATTCAATCAAATAGTCCCGATCCGAAACGGAATCCATGGAATTTTCCGTGGCTGCAGTAAAACCTAGCTCCTTTGCCACCATTTCCCGATCTAAAGGATATGTAGTTCCCCCAAAGGCTCCGGCACCCAGGGGAGAGAAATTCATTCTCTTCTCTCCGTCTAAAAGACGACTTCTGTCTCTTAAAAACATTTCCTTGTACGCCCCGAAGTGGTGAGCGATGGTCGTGGGTTGGGCCTTTTGCAAATGGGTAAAGCCCGGCATAATATCTCTTCTATGCTTCTCCATGAGTTTATCAATAACGAAAAGCAGCTCATCCAGATAGCCTCTGCACTCTTCACTGTTTCTCCGTACATATAGACGCATATCCAAGGCCACCTGGTCATTTCGGGAGCGGCCGGTATGCAATTTCTTCCCCAGCTCTCCGATTCTTTGGATTAAAACCGTTTCCACAAAGGAATGAATGTCCTCCGCATCCCCTTCTATCAAAAGCTTCCCGGACTCTAAGTCCTTTCGAATCCCTTCCAAGCCCTCTTGAATCTTCCGTCCTTCCTCTTCCGTGAGAACACCAACCTTGGAAAGCATTTTCACATGGGCAAGGGAGCCCTCCAAATCCTCCATTGCTAAACGCTTATCAAAGGGGAGAGAGGCATTGAAGGCCTGTGCCAACTCATCCACGTTTTCTGTAAATCTTCCACCCCACAATTTCATCCGCTACTCCTTTACATCCATTTTTTCCACTTCCAGTCCCCGTTTTCTTCCTCTGGGAAGTCTACCGGTATAAACCTTTATCGGGTAGGGACTGTGGCCTCTCTTTCGGCTTCTTCCATTAGGAATATTGTCATGGGGAATCTTCACCCGCAGGTTCTCTGCCCCGGGGCGCTGCTCCAGGCTTTTCGGCGCCGGTCCCAGCTTCTTCCGAATCAAGAGAAATGCTGCGAAGAAAAGAATTGCCGTAAAGCTTAGCAAAAGCCCGAACCTCCATCCCTCCGGCGTATATTGTAAACGAACGGTGTGCTGTCCTTCCGATACGGGAACGCCTAAAAATCCTGTAAAGATTGCCTCCGGCTCCACCTTATTGCCATCTACCGTGACCTTCCAACCCGGATCATAGGGAATACTGAAGAAAATCTTGCCCTCTTCCTTGGCCTGCACCGTACCTTCTATCGTTCTTGCATTCATTTTACCAAGCTTAAATCCTCGTCCGGACAGAGCTTCCACAAAATCGGAAAGTACATCATAATGAAAACGATATACGGTGGCATCCATGCTCTGCCCCTCCGTCTTGGAGCTGAGCTTTACTTCCGTTCCGGCGGAAAGATAGCCTAAATCCAGCAAATATCCCCTATCCACATGGTCATAGCTTTTTTCTCTCTCCGGAAATTGCACCTTGACCTCTTCCACCTTCGTGTTATTCACATAGGCAAAATAGTGCCCTTCCTCTGTCGTAGTAAAGCTGTAATCCTCTCCTTCTCGTTCACCAAGAATGGTTTCTAAAGCATTTTCCCCTGTCAAAGATTCGGAAATACTGTTTTGTACCAGCGCCGGAGTCCCCGCCTTTTCATTCCACTGATTCAGCTCCTCTTCGCTTAAAGCAAAGCCTACAGGCAGAACTTGGGTATTTTCATACAGGCGATAGTCGCCCTCTCCTGTCCAATAAGCCAGCCCCTGCTCCTCCGCATTCTTCAATTCTTCCTTGGTAATCAGATATTTTACCGAAAGAAGACTGTTCATCAAGGGTGTGGCCCCATTAATCGCGTAAGCATTGGTGGAAGCTTCCATTCCCAAGAGGGTATAAACCTCCGACATTTTTCCGTAGGCTGTGGAGGAGAAAATAGAGGCACTGGGATACTGCATTAGTGCTCCGTCATCCTTGGTTTTTCGATCCGCCCTATCCACACGGTAAAAATCGGAATCCTCCAGCTTTACTTCCGAAAGCAGGGTAGCCGTTTCCTTTTGCCCCTCCAGATAATTCGCCCGATTGGTTGTAGGCACGGAGGTCACCGCCATATTTGCCGTAGCTTCTATAAAGCAAAGAGCCAGCAAGGTATAGAAAAAGCTTCTTGGGGTAAATGCTTTTTTCTCCAGCACAAAGAGAAGATAATACAAAAAGCTGAAGAGCATGCCCAGATAGAAGACAGACCAGTGAAAGCCCTCCACCGTAATCAGCTTCTGGCACAAAAGCGCAAAGACAAAGCAGAGGAAGAAGGAAAGGCTGTAGTCTTTTTTCGTATTCCCTTTACGCTTCACCATAAGCTCCGCCCCCTGGGTAAGGAGGAGGAAAATGTACAAGAAGCTCTGTCTTGCAGGCAGGCTGTTGGGATAATGAAAGCCATGCCAGATAAAATTCAAAACATTGATGGAAAAGCTTAAAAAGAAGAAAATGCTCAGGATAGCGTAAAAGCATTTTCGGGAAAGGGAAATGCTTTGATTTCGATAATACAAAGGCAACAAAAAGAGCAACAAGGTTCCGGCATAAATATTAGGCCAATGTTTTAAGCCCTGTTCCGTTTCCACGAAGGCAAACTGTCTGGCCAGCATGTCGATAATGCCAAAGTATTGGGTAAAGGTCTTCGGAAAGGAAATGCTGGAAGAAGCGGTAAAACGCAGGGCAAAATAAGCCGGGAGCAGAAAAACCGCCGCCATTGCCCCGGCCAACAAGGAATAAAGGCCGAAGCGAAAAAGAATGAGAAAAATCCCCTGTCTTCTTTCCCGAAGGATAAAGAAAAATTGGAACAGAAAATATACCACCAAAAACAGGCAGATCATAATACTGATGTAATAATTGGAAAGAATGGATAAGGCCAGGCTTACCGTATAAAGCCCTACCTCTCCTCTGTCCATCATTCGCTCCAAGCCCAGGAGAATCAGAGGGAAAAGCAGTACACAATCCAGCCACATTACATTCCAGGAATAGGCCGCAATATAGCCGGATAAGGCATAAAGTAAGGCAAAGATAATAAAGTAAGGACTGTTTTTCTGAAAATGATAACGAAAATACAGGGAAGCCGTCGCTCCTGTCAGTGCAATTTTCAGAAGCACCAAATAGCTTACATACTCAATCACCAAGCCCTTAGGAAAAAGCAAAATAAACCAATTCAAAGGGCTGGCCAGATAGTAGGCAATCAGAGCAATAAAATTGCTGCCAAGGCCTATATGAAAGCTATAGAGTAAAGATTCCCCGGATTGCAGCTTTCTTTGAAATTCCTGAAAAAAGGGAGCGTACTGATGATATAAGTCCGTACGCAAAAAGCTTTCTTTTCCAAATGGAAATACCCCCTTTGCCACAAAAATCCCCAGCATGGCCAGAAGGGGGAGCAGGAAGGAAATGATTTCCTGCTTTCCCAAACGGATTTTCTCGAAAGCGCTTCTCTCTTTATTCATAGCATCTTCTCCTTACTTAAAAATCAAAAATTTGCTGGCAAAGTAATTTCCCACCAGATTAATGACCGAACTTCCCAGCCATCCCAGTCCATGGGAAAAATGCAAAATATCCACAAAAAATACCAGCAGGAAAAAACTGGCTATGCCGGAAAACACCCTCAGGGAAAAGAAAGAAATAAATTCCTGAATTCCCTTCTTTTCCGTTTTTTGAAAGACAAAAAACTTATTTCCGTAGTAGGCAAAGACCACCGCCAAGAAGAAGGCAACGCCATAGGATATTTTATAGGAAAAAAAAGGGGAAATTGATTGCTTTTGCAAAAGAAGATCCAGAACGTGGTAAATCACGTAATTCACTAAAGTGGTGAGAACCCCCATTACAAGATATCGTATACTTTCTAATAATTGCTTATTCATTATATTTTTTAACACCTTAAATTCTATTCTTAGTTTTTGAACATGCCTAGTATACGAAAAGAGGGAGGGGAAAGCAAGAAGGGATAGGGAAGTCCGGGAAAATAATAGGGAAGTCCGGGAAAATAATACTGTAGGCAAGAAGAGAAAATAATACGCTATAAAAAACAGCTTTGGTACAGGGGCTAAGATTGTCCCTGCGCCAAAGCTTTTTTGGGTATAAGTATCTTTTGTATCGCTGTTTTTGTAAAGCTGCGTATCCCTTACTTTCTTACTGCCTTTAGCTTTCTACCATCTTTCCTTACCGACTTCTCCATCTACTCTATGCTCTAGCCGGCCTTCTTGGGAGAATGGGCATGGATTCTTTCTTCCACCTCCACTCTGGGGATGCTTAAGGAAATGGAGAGCTCCTCGTAAAGAATATCCTCTGCCTGCTCCATAAAGTGTAAGTCTAAAAGGGTGAGTTTTTTCCCCTGTCTTGCCCGTTCCACTCTTCTTTCCATCAAGGTCTTAATCACCTGTAACAATGCATCCGGCGCACAGCTCTTGATACTGTCTCTGCAATTCTCTTCCCGCTGTTTCGGCGTCTTACATTGTAAAGCATGAATGTTCTCCACACTAAGCATAAAGCTTTCCGCCTGCTCTCTGGTCATTACCGATCGCATATTGGTCTTGCCTGCCTCTACCGGAGCATATACGGCACCATCCGGTTTCTTTACTGCCTGCAAGATATAATATTCTTTGTCTTTGGGAATTCCTTCTAAATTCAGGTGTGTCGTTCCGATAATCTTATGGACACCCTTACAGCCATAAACCACATACGTGCCTGACTGGTACATTTTCTCCTCCTATTCTATTGAGATATTTACGATTTCCTTAAAACTGCTTATGATTGTAACATTCTCCCAATAGGATTACCAGCATTTTGCACGATTTATAAAATTTTTGTCTGACTTAAATAAAAAGAATTTATAAGTAATCGCTTTTTTATGCGTTTTTCTTTTTTACTTATGATAAGGCTCCCCTGCATTAATGCGGAAGGCTCTGTATATTTGCTCCAAAAGAATCACTCGCATAAGCTGGTGGGGAAAGGTCATAGCGGAGAAGCTTAAGGAATAGTTGGCTCTGGAAAGGACGGAGGGAGCCAGTCCTAGAGAGCCTCCGATCACAAAACAGAATTCACTTTCTCCGTGGAGAGCCTGCTTTTCCAAAAATTTGGCAAAGGCTACGGAGTCCAGCTCCTTTCCCAGGATGGCTAGGGCAATCACAAAGGCACGATCCGGAATTTTACTAAGGATTCTTTCTCCTTCCTTCTCCAAAAGCTGTAAAACCTCCGTTTCACTGGCTTCTTCCTTGGTCTTTTCATCCGCCACTTCTATGATTTCCCATTTACAATAGGAAGAAAGGCGCTTTCCGTATTCAGAAAGTGCCTCTCGATAAAATTTCTCTTTGATTTTTCCAACCGCAATAATTTTGATGGTCATAGTGTCCCAACTCTGTTTTTTACTCTGTTCTTCTCAATATTATCCTCTACTACGCTCTGTAGGAAGTACGCGAATACAGGATATTCTATATTCTTTAGATTCTGCCTCTTGGATACTTCGTCACATCAAAGGAAATCAGCTTCTTATCCGCATAGCCCAGCGCATCAAAGTAATAGTTCTTTCCCTCAATCAGATAGGAAATGTTGGTTTCTCCCTCTGCCTGTACCATGCCTCGGGGACGGCCCTGCTCATCCTTTTCAAAGTAAAAGATTTGATACTTTCCCTTTTCGTCCGGAATGCTTGCCCATCCGGTAAGAACTACGCCGGCAGTATCACTGTTTTGCTCTTTATTATCGTACTGGGCGAAAAACCAGTGGCTATCCTCGTTAAACCAGCCTTCAGCCATCTTTCCTTCCCCATTGAAATAATAAAAACGATCTCCAATCTGTACCCAACGCTCCTTGGCATACTTCCAGGACTTACTCTTTACGTCCAGATACAAAAGCTTCCAGGCGCTGTCTTCCTTTTCCCAGATATAGGCTGTGGTGCTTCCCTTTTTCACGCCGGTAAGCTCTTCCTTGGTGGCTGCCCTTTCCTCGGCATGTCCCTGAAAACTCTGAAAAGAAAAGAGGAACAAGAAGGAGAAAAGCAGGAGCAAAGCGCCCCATACTCTTCTCTTCTTTTCCTCTACCGTTGTTCTCTCTGCTTTACACATAAAACCTCCCGTCTACTCGGGAAGTTAAAGCTTAGGAAAGAGCCTTCTTTCTTTCCAGAACCTGCTCAAGCATCTGTCTATACTTCATAGCCTTTTCTTCCTCCTCCTGCACCTTTTCCTTCGGTGCCTTGGACAGGAAGCGCTCATTCTTTAACATTCCCTCTGCACGTTGAATTTCTTTCTTCAGCCTCTCCTCTTCCTTCTCCAAACGCTCTCTTTCCTGATCCAAATCCACCAGATCAGAGAAGGGAAGGAAAATGTTGGCCTTTGGTATCAAGACAGAAACAGCATTTTCAGGAATACCTGTTCTGTCTTGCTGTATTATAACATCCTGTGCATAAGCAAGGGTAGCAAAGAATACCTTACTATGTGTAAACGTTTTTCTTAACCCCTCATCCTCGGTTACGAAGTAAACTGTAGCCTTTTTAGAAGGGGGAACATTCATTTCCGTACGAATATTTCGGATGGCACGAACCGCTTCTTTGATGGTCTCTCCCTCCTTCTCCGCCTCGGAAAAGTCCAGTTCTTCCGCGAAAACAGGCCAATCCGACAGCATCAGCATCTTCTCTTCTCCCGGGAATAAAGATTTTTCCGTATCGTAAATCTCTTCCGTAATGAAGGGGCAGAAGGGATGCAACAAACTTAAGGAAGTTTTCAAAACCTTTAAGAGAGTCCAAAGGGCAAGGGTCTTGCTCTCTCCTCCCTCACTGTAGAGTCTGGGCTTTACCATCTCGATATACCAGTCACAGAACTCTTCCCAGATAAAGTTTTGAATCTTATCCAGAGCAATTCCCAGGTCAAAGGATTCTAAGTTTCTGGTCACCTCGGAAACGGTGTGGTTACACTTGGAAAGAATCCACTGATCTGCAAGAGCCAAATTCTTCGGAATTACGGAAAGCACTTCTTCAAGACTCGCTTCCTTCTTTCCTACCAAGGCCAGAAGAGCTTCTTTCTCCTCTTCCTTTACATTCATAAAAAGGAAACGGGAAGCATTCCAAACCTTATTCATAAAGTTTCTGCTGGCTTCCACACGGCTATGATAGAAACGCATATCGTTTCCCGGGGCATTTCCGGTAAGAAGAGTCATTCTCAGAGCATCCGCCCCGTAGGTTCCGATGATTTCCAAAGGATCGATTCCGTTTCCTAAGGACTTACTCATCTTTCTTCCCTGATCATCTCGCACCAGACCGTGAATCAGAACCTTCTTAAAAGGTGTCTTTCCGGTTTGCTCAATTCCGGAGAATACCATTCTAACTACCCAGAAGAAAATGATGTCATAGCCGGTAACCAGCACATCCGTAGGATAGAAATACTTGTAATCTTCCGTCTCCTCCGGCCAGCCCAAAGTCTCAAAGGGCCATAGGGCACTGGAGAACCAGGTGTCAAGAGTATCCTCATCCTGACGAAGGGATGCACTCTTACACTTTGGACAGCACTCCGGCTTTTCCAAAGATACGATTAGCTCTCCGCAGTCCTCACAGTAGTAAGCAGGAATGCGGTGTCCCCACCAAAGCTGACGGGAAATACACCAGTCCTTGATATTTTCCAGCCAATGCAGGTAAGTCTTACCGTAGTTTTCCGGAACAAATTCCAAATCTCCCTTGTTCAGCGCTTCGATAGCGGGCTTTGCCAGCTCTTCCATCTTCACAAACCACTGGGGCTTTACCATAGGCTCAACGGTGGTTCCGCAACGATCATGCACCCCTACATTGTGGCTGTGAGGCACCACCTTCTTTAAGAGTCCCTGCTTTTCTAAATCCTCCACCATCTTCTTTCTGGCTTCATAACGATCCATGCCGTTATAGGGGGAGCCTTCACAGAGAATCTTGGCATCATCCGTTAAGATGTTTAAAACCTCTAAGCCATGTCTTTCTCCCACAAGGAAGTCGTTGGGATCATGGGCAGGAGTAATCTTTACACAACCGGTTCCGAATTCCTTATCCACATAGGCATCCGCAATCACCGGAATCACCCGGTCTGTCAAAGGAAGATGCAGCTGCTTTCCAACGATATCCTTATATCTTTCATCCTCCGGGTTTACAGCCACAGCCATATCGCCTAAGAGCGTTTCCGGTCTGGTGGTAGCAATCTCCACAAAACGGCCTTCCTCTCCCACTACGGGGTAAAGGATGTGCCAGAAGGAGCCTTCCTGCTCCTCATGCAAAACCTCCGCATCGGAAATGGAGGTATTACAAACCGGACACCAGTTAATCATTCTGGAGCCGCGGTAAATCAAGCCCTTCTTATACAGACGGACAAAGGTCTCCAGTACCGCATGGGAGCAACCCTCGTCCATGGTAAAACGGAGACGATTCCAGTCAGCGGAGGAACCCATCTTATGGAGCTGGTTGACAATACGATCCTCGTACTCCTCCTTCCACTTCCAGGCCTCCTTTAAGAAGCCTTCTCTTCCCAGCTCCCACTTATCAATGCCCATATCCTTCAGCTTATTGATAACCTTTACCTCTGTGGCAATGGCGGCATGATCCGTTCCCGGCTGCCACAAGGCTTCAAAGCCCTGCATTCTCTTAAAGCGAATCAGGGTATCCTGTAAGGCATTGTCCAGGGCGTGTCCCATGTGCAGCTGCCCGGTAACATTGGGAGGCGGCATCATAATGGTAAAGGGCTTCTTATTAGGATTTACCTTTGCGGCGAAGGCATTGCCCTTCAGCCACTTTTCGTAGATACGGTCCTCTACCTCTTCCGGATTATATTGTTTTGCAAGTTCTTTCATTTTCTCCTCCTGTAACTAGGCTCTACCACGTATTTCTTCTTTCCAGGCTTCCAGCTTTTTCTCCGCTTCTTGGAAAAATGCCTCTTCTCCCTCGTTATAGGCATTCTTCAACTCCAAAATTCCTTCCGCCTGCTCCGCTTCTTTCAAAGCGTCTTCCCATTCTGCCTGCCATTCCTTGACCAGGTCTTCCTCTACTCCCTGCCAAAGCTCCTTATACCGATCCTTCGGAAAGGTAATTTGAGACAGGAAATACAGTCTTCGTAAAGCGGCCTTATCCTGATTTTTTCTATATAATTTCGCAAACGCATCTCCTGCTCTTTGAAACTGCTTTAAATACAGGTAGGACTCTGCAATCTTACGAAGCCTTCTGCCATTTTCCTCCAAATGATATGCGTCCTGATAGGCATCCAAGGCCTTTCTGTATTTCTTTAAGGAAAAGAAGCTGTCTCCCATCCTTTCCTTCCGCTCCGGCTCAGACAAAGCCTGAATCCTTCTAAGCTCTAAGGAAAAGTCCTCCAGCTCTCTCTCCGTAAAATAAGAGCACTCCCGAAGCAGACGGAAAAGCAAACGCTCCTCCCGCTCCCCCATGTCCTTTAATTGCTTCAGCTTTTCGGAAAGCATGGGGCGATTTAAGCCGGTACTGACCCATTCCAAAAGACGATGATCCACAAAATGCTCCGGAATCAGGAGGGGATACTTTCCCACCGCATAGCAAAGCTCTTCCAAGGAATAGACAGAAATATCCAATCGCTCATAATAATAGGGAAATGTAGCTTCTTTTTGACATAAAATCACTGCCATACTTTACTCCTTTCCCAAACTGATTCGCTCTTCAATCACCATACCGGAGGCAGGATGCAAGTCTCCTAAGCCCCTATCCTCCACTGAAATCAAAATCGTGGACGCATCCACAAATCGACTCTTTAAAGAGAGCTTCGTGCAACGCTCCTCTCTCTTCGGAAAGCCTTCCAGCAGCATGCGAAGTTGCCTGCCCTTACTGCCCACGAAAGGCTGCACCGTAAAATCAATATAATCCTGCTGATCCGGTAAGAGCAAAATCTCCTCTTCCTTTTCCAACCAGGCATCTCCCGCCTTTGCCAGATAGTAGGGGAATTCCCTTTCCTTCTGACTCACTCGGACAGAAACATCATAGGCTACCCTGGTTTCACAAAGCAGAAGATACTCCTCCTCTTCTCCTCTTCCCAAGAGCTTAGCGTATTCCAAGGCTCCGATGGCAAAGAGGAAGGATTCCACGCAAACTCTTCTTCCCTTTAAAAGCTTCTTCATAAAGCCCGGGGCAAAGTCCGTACTTTCAAAGCCCTTTCCGGACAGAAAGAAAGCACTGTAGACCTTCCCTCTGGTTATTTTATCACTAAGACCGGAAAGAATCTGGTCTGCCATTCGCTTTCCCTGAGGCTTTTCCATAATGTCGAAGGAAATGGCCTCCAGCTGGGCTTCCCCCGCAGAAATGGCATACTTCTTCGCCCCCTTGGACACCTGCATTTCATAGTAGTGAAGCACCTGGTTGGAAAACTCAAACATGCCCACCAAGCGGTTGTAGAGGGTTTTATCCTGCCGTAAAAGGTAGTGGGCAAAGGCCTCGGTGTGGCTGATGCACTGCACCGAATACTCCTCTCCGAAAAGCTTTTCCAAAAGCTCCTTTAATCTTTTAAAGAGCTCCGGCTCTCCCTCCCGAAGGGTAAGGACTAAAGTATCCTTTCCCTCTTCCTCCGGAAGTTCCTTTTCCGCTATCCGCTTCTCTCCTTCTTTCAGCAGGGAACGAAGGAAGATCGACAGAAGCTCCTCCGCCTCATAGCACTGCCCTTCAATGGTGGCACTGCCCTTTTTCTTATACAGGGACAAGAGCTTATCCACCAGAACTACCCCTCCGGTGAGATTCTTCTTATAGGCTTCCTCTCCGATGGAGAACTCTGTCCCTCGCTTCTCTCTACAAAGAAGGGTAGGAAAGCGATATGTATATTCTTCTTGATATAGGGAAATGTCGGTATAGTCATCCCCTAAACTAATGCCAATGCTTTTCACAAATACCTCTTTCTCTTACTCCTCCAGTAATTTCGATAAAGCAATTTCCTTCTTGCCGTACTCTTCCATCATTTCCAGTAAAGGCTCCGCCTTCTTCTCCGTCATCAGTTCACACATCCGACAAAGCTTGGCATAGGCATCCTCTCCGATATAGGCCTTCTCGGATTCCTCTTTCTTCAGAGTGGATTGGTACAGTAAAGTATCCTCTTTCCCCACGGTAAAGCGATATTCCATGCTTTCTCCCGGGAAAAGCAGGAAGGAAGCGGTGTAAATACCGTGATAGCACTCCTGTAATTCCTCTCTGTGGAACTCCTCTTCTCCCTGATTTCTTATAGACAGGAAGGGCTTTTCCTCTTCTCTTCCGTGATACTCCAAGACGGATTTTTCTAAAATTTCATTGGGCAGGGAAAGGAATTTTCCCAGCTCCTTGGTATAGCTGAAAATCAAAGATTTTTCCAAAAGAATCGGCAGGAAGGCGTTAAGCTCCTCCAGCTCTTCCTCCTTAAGCTCCTTTCTCTTGGAGAAAGAAAGACTGAGTGCCAAAAGATAAAGCACCGGCACTCTTTCCTTATGACTTTCTCCCCGCACCTCTTCAAAAATCTGCTGCATAATCCATTCTTTTTCCGGCTTCTGTCCCAGAAAGACAGAGGCGGAATAGGCTGTAAAAAAGGCACGAAGAAGCAAAGGATCCGCTCCCCCGTAACGGGTATAGAGGGCAAAAATCTCTTCGCTTTCCTTTCGTTTTTCCGTGAAAAGGCTCTGGGCCAAAAGTCGCTCTCCCATGTTTAAGAAGGAGGAAGAAGGAATCTTCGCCTTCTGCTGCTTTCTTTGGTCTGCTGCCCGCATCATTTGCAGCATCTCTTCCGTGGTACCGTTATATTCCTCCAAAAGGAAATGAAGAATACTGTCCTTTTCCAGCTTGGAAAGAAAGGCCTTTTCCGAAAGATACAAAAGCATCTCCCTTTCCTCTTCTCCGTAGACCTTCTCTCCCCGGGCCTCGGAAAGAGCTCCCTCTAAAAATGCTTCCAATGCCCGCTTATCCAGGGAAAGGTAGGGATAAGCAATGAGATATTCCAAAGCCTTGTCATAGTCCCCCCGATAAATCAGGGCACTGAGCACATCCTCCTTCTCTTCCTTCTTTAAAGCCCCAAAGGGAAGGGCATGGAGAAATTCCAGATTCTCCTTAGGGAACTCTACCCCTTCCGCCTTCTTATGATAGGAAAGAATCAGATGCAAAATCTTCATCCGAAAATACAGGGTAAAGTCCTCATAGGAAAAGGCCTTTTCCATGAGCTCCAGATCCTTACTGTCGGAAATCCCCTTTTCCACCAGGCTAAGGGTCTTCCGAATCAGGAAAATGCCCTTGTCCTCCGAGAGGCTTTGGCACTTCTTCTCCAACTCCGCCTCTTCCATCAGTCTGGTCTTTCTGTGAGGCACCCGACTGTAACGGTTTCCTAAGGCATCCTGGAAAAGAAGAATCATATTGGGAAGGGGCATGGGTACCGTACAAAATCCCCCCTTCACCGGGAAGGAACACTCCCGACGCAAAGCAGGGTGGGTCAGAACCAAACGCTCAATATTCTGATCCTCCACCTCCACCAGATAACTGTTTAAAATCTTCGGAAGGAACTCCGCCATCCGTTCATCAATCATTTCCGGTAAAATCAGCTTGCTATACAACAAAGCCAGCTCCTCATTAATCTCCCCCTGCAAAAGACAGGAAATGGCATAGTCCTGCATCGGTCTTGCAAAGTGGGAGAAAATCTCGGAACCTTCCTGGAAATTCTTCAAAATATTATAATAAAGAGGAAGCTTAATCCCCTCTTCTAAACGATACTCATAGGAGAAATAAAGATATACCCCTTTAGGCAATTCTTCCGCATAGCCCATGGGCATAGCATAAAGGAGATTCTCATACAATTTGGTAATCTTAACATTCTCCTCCACACCCTTTTTATAGAGGGCAAAGGCACTAAGGCTCCAATCTCCTCTGTGAATGCACTCCGTAATCTTTTCTTCCAGACTTGCATCCTCCGGAAAATGAAGAACCTCCTCCCTTTCCTCCCGTCTTTGGTAGGGAAGCACCTCCCGCCTCATGGCATTCTTCGGGCGATGTGAGAAATAGGTCAAAAATTCCTCTAAGGCAAGAGTCCTGTCCCCGCAGGACTTTAAAAGCTCATAAAGTCTAAGAGCGGTAATATCCTGAAAAATCGGGGCTTCCAAAAAATCGCTGTAATCAAAGATTCTGCTGCAAGCCTTTCTGTCTTCCTCCGCCATGTGTTGCAAATGAGAAAAATCCTTAATCTCATGGATTTGCTTTGCAGAGGGCTGTTTTTCCACCACAAAAGAATAGGGAATCCGTTTCTCTCCCCCATTGTAGACAAAGCAAAGCTCCCCTTTGATTTCTTCTTCATCCCCCAGGTTCTTCGTATCAATGGTAAAACTCACCTTGGTACGTACACCTCCAAAGGCAGATTTATGCAGGGTTAGATAGGGTCCCTTGGCATAGACCAGGCCACGCATGGCCACTCCATTTACCGACTGCAAAAAGATTTCAAATGTTCGACTTTCCCGGTAGGGAATTACTGCCATAATCTTCTCAACAGAAAAATGCAGGGAAGGGATTCCTTCCTCGATAATTCCTCTGGCTAACTTATTGATTTTTTCTCTCATAGCAAACTCTCCATAGGGCTTTATTTTAGCACAGGAAGCCCTTTCGAGAAAGACAGAATTTTCCATTAACGCTTCCTTCTATTGCAACTAGGCTTACAATTCTGTTAAACTAATTCCATTCTTTGCTTTTTTCTCTTTAAGGCTCAATACTTTCTTTCGGAAAAGCAATTTCCTTAGAGCAGTATAGCGTATTTCTTAGAAAAAAGTGCATTTTGCAAATATTTATATTCTGAATAAGCTGGGAACCCCCATTTAGGGGATAAAGAAAGGAATTTATGGCTACAGAAGCATTGACCCAATACAAACTGATGATTCTTTACTTACTTCATTCCGTAAAATACCCCCTAAGCAACAGTCGGCTTAGCGGATTTTTTTTAGAAAATGAATATACCACCTATTTCACTTTACAGCAATGCATCAATGATTTGGTGGAGGCTTCTCTCATTTCCGCAGAACACAGCCAAAGCACCACCCGCTACGAAATCACGGAGGAGGGCAAGCAGACATTAAACTTCTTTTCCCAGGATATTCCGGAGCTGGTACGGGAGGACATAGACCTCTTTCTTTCCAAAAACAAAAGCCGCCTGCAAAGTGAGGCGGCCCTATATTCCGATTATTCGGAGACAGACACAAAGGAATACCTTGTGCAGTTGGAAATTCGGGAAAATCGCACCCTGCTCTGTAGAGTGGAGCTTACCGTTCCCGATGAAGAAAGTGCCAAGGCCCTTTGCTTAAAATGGGAGGCCAAGCACCAAAAGGTCTATACCTATCTTTTACAGGAATTTTTAGGGGAAGACTAGCGTTTACGCCTTCGCTTCCTTCTTGTCCTGTAAAAGCTTCTCCACACTCACCAGCTTTACACAGAGGGTGAAAAGCTCGGAGGCAATACGCAGATCCTCCAGTGGGGGATAGGTTGGCGCAATACGGATATTGCTGTCGTTGGGATCCTTCTTATAAGGGAAGGCGGAGCCGGCAGGAGTCAGCTTGACGCCGGCCTTCTTACATTTATCCACTACAGCCTTGGCACAGCCGGGCAGGGTTTCAAAGCTGATGAAATATCCCCCCTTCGGCTTGGTCCATTCTCCCACGCCGGTGCCTGCAAGGTTTTTCTCGAAAATATCCTCCACCATCTCAAACTTGGGACGAAGAATATTGGCATGCTTCTGCATGTGCTTCACCATACCGTGGATGTCTTGGAAGAAACGAACATGACGAAGCTGGTTTACCTTATCGTGTCCGATGGTCTGGTACTGTACCTGCTTCTTAATATCATCCAGGTTGTTTAAGCTGGTTGCCATGGAAGCAATACCGGAGCCCGGGAAGGAAATCTTGGAGGTGGAGGCAAACTTATACACCAAATCCGGATGTCCCGCTCTCTTACACTCAGCCAAAATCTCAATCAAATAATCCTGCTCATGGTCATAAAGGTGATGCATACCATAGGCATTGTCCCAGTAGATACGGAAGTCTCTGGCTGCCGGCTTCAGGCGGGCAAAACGGCGTACCGTCTCATCGGAATAGCTATAGCCCTGAGGATTGGAATACTTCGGCACACACCAGATTCCCTTAATCGCCTCATCGGAAGCTACCAGCTCTTCCACCATATCCATATCCGGGCCCTGTTCTGTCATGGGTACCGGAATCATTTTAATTCCAAAGTACTCGGTAATCGCAAAGTGACGGTCATAGCCCGGAACAGGGCAAAGCCACTTTACCTCATCCAGCTTACACCAGGGGGTACTGCCCATAACACCGTGGGTCATGGAACGGGAAATGGAGTCATACATTACATTCAAAGAAGAGTTTCCGAAAATAAGGATATGGTCCGGATGATTTTCCATCATGTCGGAAAGAAGCTCCTTGGCCTCTGCAATTCCATCCAGTACGCCGTAATTTCGAACATCCACACCTTCACTGGAATACATATCCGCATTGCTGTCCAGAGCATCCATCATATCATTGCTCAAATCCAGCTGCTCTCTACAGGGCTTTCCTCTACTCATATCCAGGTTCATATCCATGGTCTGGTAGCGCCTGTATTCGTCCTTTAATTCCGCTCTTAAGGCTTCCAATTCCTCTACGGATAATTCCTCATATCTTGCCATATTTCCACCTCTTTCTCCTACTTGCTTTCCCGCTTTTTTCTTCGCCATTCGCTACTCTCCTTTTGGTATAAGTATACGAGAAAAAAGTATACTATCCTTTTCCTGTCCTAGCAAGAAAATTTCCATGTCTACGACTTTGATTTCCATTTGTACAGTTTCAATTTCCATTCTACTGCTTCAAGTCCAATAGCCAGTCTCTTGCATTCAGAATCTTTATGCCGTCTATATCCCTTGAAGGGTCATCATCCAGTGTAAGAAGCACCTTGGGATAGTCGTCCTGAAGCATTTGCAATGGTCTTAATTCTCTATTCAAGGTAGCTTCTTCTCTTACCGTCAGAGCCACCTGATAATAATGATTGCCGTCCTGATTTTGTGCGACAAAATCCACCTCAAAGCTATCCACCTTTCCCACATACACATCATAGGATCTGCGAAGCAATTCCAGATAAATAATATTTTCCAATATATGGCCTGCATCCATAGCTTGTTTGCCCAGAAGCATATATCGAAGCCCAATATCTACCACATAGTATTTATCCAAGGTCTTAAGGTACTGTTTCCCTTTGATATCAAAGCGTTTAGCCTGATAAATGACGTAAGATTCCTTCAAAGCCGTAAGATATTTTTCTATCGTTTTAGAATCAATCTTTCGACCGTCGGAAGTCATGGTATCCGCTATTTTTTTGGTGGAAAAGGGATTCCCGATATTGTCAAAAATAAACTTCAAAACACTTTGAAGCATCATAGAATCCGTCACCTGTTTCCGATTCATGATATCTTTAATTACTATTGTATTGTAGATACTTTCCAAGTAATCTCTGATGATATTGGGCTCTGAATCCAATGCTAAAGCGTATGGAAAGGAACTGCTTAACAAGTAATCGGTATATTTTCTTGCTCTATCTTCATAGCCCCCCTTTGCCAGACAATATTCCTTAAAAGACAAAGGAAGCATCTCAATCTGGATATATCTCCCGGAAATTAATGTGGCTATCTCCGAGGAAAGCATATAGGCATTGGAGCCGGTCACATACAAATCTATATCCGGATTTAGCTGTAAACTATCCAATACTTTAGGAAATTTATCTACATTTTGAATTTCATCCAGAAAAATATAGGTCTTCGTATTTTTCCTTATCTTCTCTTTAATGTATTGATGAAGACTTCTATAATCATTCAAGTCCTCATACTCCAGGTCCTCAAAGTTAATGAAAATTATTTGGGACGAATCGACTCCCTGCTCGATTAACCAATTTTGAAACTGAAGCAATAGCGTTGATTTTCCACATCTTCTTATTCCGGTCACAATCTTGATAATGTGTTTATCCTTGAGAACCTTTAGCTTATTCAGATATTCTTCTCTTATAATCATCCCGGCACCTCCCTTCTCGTTGAGAATAGCATCCTTTCTATAGAAAGTAAAGTTTTTGGATTTAATTCCAAAAACTATTTATTTTGCGATAGTTTTTGGATTCAATTCCAAAAACTATTTTGATTCTAATATTTTTTTGAAAAAACTCCAAAAACATTCAAGTTTTGACTACGAATTTTTGACACTAAAAAAGGAGCTATAAAATAATCAAGTTTTACATAGACTCTATGCAAGATAGAAAACTTCTACGATTATTCTCCAGCTCCTTTTGAAATAGTCTTGCTTTTCTTAATTGCTTCCTTCTGTTGTCTCTGAAGTCTCCGGCGTTTCCTGCGTCTCCACTATCCCAGCCTTTTCTTTCAGCAAAGGATTCTTCTCCAAGGCTTCCATACGGTTTTTCAGAAAGCTTAGCTCCCTTTTCGCATCCTCATCTCCCGGATAACGGGTACTGTATTGCTGAAAGGCTTCATAGGCTTCCTGCCATTTGGCGGTCTTCTCCAGATATACTGCTGCATCGAAAAGATACTCCCGATCCTCTTCCAGTCCCTTTTCCTTGATTTCTGAAAGGAGCTTTTCCGCATCCTCCAGCTTATTGTCATTCAAAGCAGTTCCCAGCTCCTGAATCAGCTTTTTTCCGGCAATTCTCTCTTCCAGCAGGGGCAAATCCTTTTTCGCCAAGGTCTTATAGCTTTGCAAACTTTCCTCCGCATCGGAAATATTCCCCAATTGAATTTCCGCCTCAATCTTATAAGCGAGAATATCCATTTGCAAAGCGGAGACCTGCCCGTTACTTTTCTCCAAGGCCAGATTAAAGTTTTCCAAGGCTGTCTTTCCGTCCCCTCGTTCCAAAGCTTCGATTCCCAAAAGGCGATATTCCTTCGCCTTATTCTTACAGGCAAAAAGGCTTAAGGAGAGAAGGAGAAAGAGTAGCAGAAAAGAGCTTAAGCTTTTTCCTTTTTTGTTCTTCCTTTTTTGCATTTTTCCCTCCTATTATGCCTTCCCGGTGGTGCCAAAACCTCCACGGTCTTCGTTATCCAGATGATCCACCTCAATAAAATGCACCTCCGGCTGGTGGGGCATCAAGCGGAACTGTCCGATTCGATCATTGATATGAATTTCCGTATCTCGCATGGCTAAGATAGGCATATGGATAATGTCATTGTCGCCGCAGAAGGATTCATCCACCACGCCCATGGCATTGGTTTGCAAAATCCCGAAGTTCTTATAGGCCGAGCTTCTGGGAACAATCAGCATTTCATAGCCCTTGGGAATTTCCACGGAGATACCCATACTGATTAGGCGGTATTCTCCCTGCTTCATACTGACATTTTCCGCTACCCGTAAATCAATCCAGTCACTTTTTCCGTCAATGTAGCGAAGCTTTTCCAGCTCCTTTACATGATATTTGATTTTTAACTTAGCCTCCACTTGCATTTCTCCTTTCTCCAGGAATTTCTTTGCACTCCCTTTTCTTCTCTATAACAGTTTCTTAACGGCTTTCTACGGCAGGTTCCCCTTGCAGGGAGAAGGTTTAAGTCTTTCGATTCTTCTTCGAGTTCCGGCTCCCGAATCTCTTCTAAGCCCTCTTCGGGCTCCGGTTCCACATCAGCCTCTGATTTATCTTCGGTTTCCGAGTTCTCGACTACTTCGTTGTCTTCTTCGAGCTCTGCTTCCTTCTCCGCCTCCAACTCCATAAGATAAGCTTCGATAAAGCTTTCTTCCTCTTGCAAAAGGTCCCTGCCTACTGTTCCGGGTCCAATGCCTTCGCGTCCTCCTGCCCTTCTGTACTTTCTTCCACTGTTTCTTCCGCTTCTTCTTCCGCTTCTTCTTCCGCTTCTACCTCCGCCTCATCCGCAGCTTCTTCCAGTTCTTTTTCTTCTTCGCTTTCCACAGAAACTTCCGACTCCGGAGTCTCTTCCTCTACAGCGTCCTCCGGCTCTGTACTTTCTTCCGCCTCATCCGCAATTTCTTCCGGTTCTTGTTCCGGCTGTACCTCTTCTTTAAGCTCATCCGCCTTCTCCGACTCTAAACCAAGGCTGTCCTTAAGCTCCTCCGTTACTTCCTCTTCCAAAAGCTTCTCCAGATCCTTGGGAAGACTGGGAAGGGAGGCAAGAGACTCCACGCCGAAACGAGTCAGGAACTCCTCGGTGGTGCCGAAGAGCACCGGTCTTCCCGGAGCGTCCAAACGGCCCACTTCTTCAATCAAGCCGAATTCCACTAAACGATTTACCGCATGGTCGGATTTTACCCCACGAATCCGCTCTACCTCTGCCTTTGTAACCGGCTGGCAGTAGGCGATAATGGAAAGGGTTTCCAAATGCACATCGGAAAGCACCGGCTTCCTACTCTGCTTAACCACCCGAATCAAAGCATCATAGGTTTTGGGATGACTGACCATCTGGTATTTTCCCTCCAGCTTTCGGATTAAAAGCCCCCCTTGACGCTCCTCATATTTCTTCCGTAAACGCTCTGCCGCAAGCTCTGCTCCATCCACACCCATGTGCAGACAAATTGCCATTTCTTCCAGACTCACGGTTCTTCCCAAAGAAAACAAAAGAGCTTCCAGTAAATCTTCCTCTTCCTGCAAGCTTAGGGCATCTTCTCTTTCTATTTCTTCCTGCAAGCTAAGAACCCCGTCCTTATCCCTAGAGCCTTCAGCTTTTTCTTCCACCGAATCCCTATCCCGTAAGGCTTCGGCAGCTTCCCCTGCCAAAGTTTTTTCCAACTCTTCTTTCAAAGAGTACTGTTCGTTTTCCTCCACCTGCCTTACTCCCTTCTAAAAGCTTTATTAATCAAAATCTTCCACCAGCGTCAGATCCATTTCTTCCTGCTCCGCTTCTTTATTAACAGTGATATCCAGGTCTCCAAAGGCATTTTCCTGCTTAAGGGTAATCTTCCCCATTTTCATCAGCTCCAAAATGGCCAAGAAGCTCACCACCGTTTCCGTCTTTCCCTGCTTTTTCTTTAGCATTTGTCGGAAGGAAAAACGACCGTGGCTCTTCGCATAAGCCAGAATATCCTGCATTTTCCCCTGCAAGCTTATCTTTTCCCGCTTAATCTTTCCAAAGTTTGCCCGAAGCTGGTCTTTTCTGGCTTCCTTCCGCCTTAAAATCTCCTTCATGGTCTCCCGAAGGCGAAGAATATCCAAACCCTTCAACAGATCCTCTAGGTCCAAAGGTGGCTTGTACTTTTCCACTTCCTTCGGAATACTGGGTTCCTTTTCAATAATATTGGGGGCAGTTTCTTCCTTGGTTCGTAGCATTCCGCTGATTCTTTTATATTTTTTATATTCTAATAGTCTCTGTACCAGCTCTTCTCTGGGGTCTACTTCTTCCCCTTCCTCTTCCTCCTTCTTGGGCAGCAACATTCTGGCCTTCATTTCCAGAAGCGTCACTGCCATCAGCAGGAAGGCGGAAACGATTTCCAAATCCTCTTCCTCCAGCGCCTTCATATATTCCAGATACTGCTCTGTGATTTCCGAAATCGGAATATCGTAGATATCGATTTTATTTTTTTCAATAAGGTGGAGCAATAAGTCCAGCGGCCCCTCAAAGGCATCCAACTTATAAAAAATCACCTTTTCTTCCATCATTTTCTCCTTACGCTTCTCCCATCGGAAGAATGTCAAAGCAAGCCAGCTCCGGGAAGTTTGCCAAGCGCACATTGATGCTGTGGGTTCCCAGTCCCCTTCCGGTAAAATGCCATTGTCCCCCTACTTTTCGTAAGCCTCTTGGATTCTTCACGAAAAACTTATACTGGGGAGTCATCAAAGCAAAGCCCGGGAAGCCGATGGCTCCTCCGTGAAAATGTCCGGACAGCACCAAGTCCACCGGCAAAGCCTCCATTTCCGCTTGATAAAAGGGGCTGTGCATTAAGGCAATACGAAAAATGTTTTTTGACCGATTCTCCTCGGTAGTTTCTATAGCCTTTTCCCAATTTTTCTTATCCTCTTCCCCTAAGGGTTTTTTCTTCTTCCAAAATAGAGGACGATAATAGGATAAATCCAAGGACAAACCACTAAGCTCTAAGTCCTGCTCTAAGCGCAGGGAACGATTTTCTAAGAGCTCCACCTTTTCCAAAGCCTTCCGAAAGGCCTGCTGCTTTCCCTGAAAATCCTCTTTACTAAACAACTTTTCCTCATGGTTTCCAAAGGCATAGTAAAGAGGATATTTTTCTGCTAAAGCATACAGCAAACGGCAGGAATTTTCCACCTCATCTCTCTCCGCCGTTTTTTCTCCGGAATAGCTTATAGGAAAATCTCCCCCAATGAAAATCCATCGAGGCTTTAATTCCTCAATTTTTTTCAGTAAAAGGGCATTATCCTTTCCAAAGCTCTTGTCATGGAGGTCTGTCAGGAAGAGAAAACGATAGGCTTTATTTACCTTGTCAGTAGAAATCCTATACCTCTCCACTCTGAGTTGATTTCTTTCCCAGTGAGAATAAATAAGCAGGAGTATGGGAAGAATTAAGAGGAAAAGAAAAGTCATTTTGTCTATTCCTTTCTATACGAATCTGCATAGTAATGTTAAAATTATACAAGATAGAAGAATTCTTTATATTTTGTCTTCCTTTTCTCATTCTAAAAGGAGTATATGTGATTAGTTATGCCCCATTTTGGCGACTGATTGAACGAGAACAAGTGAGCCAATATCGTCTTATTCAAGACCACAAAGTTTCTGCCGCACAGCTGCATCGTTTGAAGAAAAACCTACCGGTCTCTACAGAAACCATACGACAGCTTTGCCTTTTGTTTTCCTGTACTGTTTCAGACATTATGGAAGTACGTCCTTAGAGACCGGGCATAGTCATATATGGTAGTTTATCATAGGGAAAAGGTCTGCCAGAGAAGGAACTCTGACAGACCTTTTTCGTACATTTCTTTCAGAAAAAGCGGTTTATCTATAGAAGCGTCTGCCTCTTAGGCTTCGGAGTGCCCTTCCTCTTTGCCCTCATTTTCCTCTGTTCCTTCTTTCAGCTCTGAAGGACTTTCCGGATGCTCTCCTTTTCCTTCCTTTTCCTTTACTTCGGCAAAGATCTTCATAAACTCTTTTCCGGTAATGGTTTCCTTCTCAATCAGGAACTTTGCGATTTCATCCAGAGCAAAACGATTTTCCAACAAAATCTTCTTGGACTCTTCGTAGCACTCTTTCAGAATTCCGGCCACTTCCTGATCTACCTCTGTAGCGGTATCGTCTCCGCACTCTAAGACAGCCCGACCTCCCAGGTACATATTTTCCTGTCTGGCAAGTCCCATTAAGCCGAACTTCTCGGACATACCGTACTGGGTTACCATCGCTCTGGCAATCTTCGTCGCCTTCTCAATATCATTGCTGGCTCCGGTGGTTACGGTTTCAAAAACGATTTCCTCCGCCGCTCTACCTGCCAAAAATTCCACAATCATGGAATGAAGCTCTGCCTTGGTATTCAGATATTTTTCTTCCTCAGGTACCTGCATAACGTAGCCTAAGGCTCCCATGGTTCTAGGGACAATGGTAATTTTCTGTACCGGCTCGGAGTGCTTCTGCACTGCTGCCACAAGGGCATGTCCTACCTCGTGGTAAGAAACAATCTTTCTCTCCTGCTGGGAAAGGATACGATCCTTCTTTTCCTTACCCACCAAAACCACTTCCACCGCCTCAAACAAGTCCTTCTGGCTAACCTTTTCTCTACCATTTTTTACCGCAGTGATGGCGGATTCGTTCATCATGTTGGCAAGATCCGCTCCCACCGCGCCGCTGGTGGCCAAGGCGATTTCGTCAAAGTCCACGCTGTCGTCCAGCTTGATGTCCTTGGCATGCACCTTTAAGATGTTGACTCTTCCCTTCAAATCAGGCTTTTCCACAATGACACGGCGGTCAAAACGTCCAGGACGAAGCAAAGCCGGATCCAGGATTTCCGGACGGTTGGTGGCCCCCATGACCATGATTCCCTTCCCCGCATCAAAGCCATCCATTTCGGAAAGGAGCTGATTCAGGGTCTGTTCTCTTTCGTCATTGCCCCCGTAACGGGTATCTCTGGTCTTACCGATGGCATCAATCTCATCAATGAAAATGATGCAAGGCGCAGTCTGGTTTGCCTGTCGGAACAAATCTCTTACACGGCTGGCTCCTACACCAACGAACATCTCTACAAAGTCTGAACCGGAAAGAGAGTAGAAGGGCACATTGGCCTCTCCTGCCACAGCCTTGGCCAGCAGGGTTTTTCCGGTTCCCGGAGGCCCTACCAAAAGGGCTCCCTTAGGAAGCTTTGCACCGATAGAAGTATACTTTGTGGGATTATGTAGGAAGTCTACGATTTCCACAAGGCTTTCCTTCGCCTCATCCTCACCTGCTACATCCTTAAAGCTAATGCCGGTGTCCTTCTGCATATACATCTTCGCCTTGGACTTGCCCACCCCGGAGAATCCTCCACCGGAGGCTCCCATTTTCTTCACCATGGTGTTCATCAGAAGAATCAGGAAAACAAAGGGTAGCACAATACTGACAATAATCTGCATCAGAAAGGCGGAATTATCCGGTCTCTTTCTGTAAATCTCCACGTTATGTCTATAGAGACGCTCCACCAAAGATGCCGCATCCGCGTTGACCGGCACAACATAATAGACTCTGCTTTCTCCCTGCGTCAGTCCGGAAGAGCTGTCGGATCCAGCATTATTTCTTCTCTTCAAATGATTCTTTAAAATCATCCCCAGGATAGTTTCCCAAGAAGTCCTATCGGAAATATCCTCCTTAAAATAAACCGCTTCCGTATTTAAACCGCTCTCTTTGAGACCTTCCTCATTATTCTTAGAGGACTCTTGCGACAAGGAGGAATTCTGTTCAAAGAAAGAAGTTTCTTCCTTTGACGTATCAAAGTTCAAGGCCTTTCCTTCTTCATCATCCCTGGCAATGCCTTCCTTCTCCTCTTTACTTGGATTTTCCTTCGGTTGCTCTGTCTGCACTCTACTCTTGGGGTAAACCGTAATCTGTCCGTCTCCCCACTCTACCTTGGCCACCAAGTCCTGATCCACCATAGAAAGAAAACGACTATAGCTTAATTCCTGAGACATGCCCTTGGTCATAAAACGCTGGGCTACCGTATATATAAAGAAGGTTACTGTTGCCGCTATTAAAACGATGAGAACCGTCTGTCCCCAGTTGGAGAAGCCTCCATTCTCACCGCCTTTAAAATCATTATTATTATCCATTCCACTCTCCTTATTCTCATGGCTTACGCCGTTCTACCATTATACGGAGAGCCCCCACATAAAGCAAGGCAAATCGGAGTCGCCACAAGCTTTTTCCGTTTTGCCTATTTTTTTAAGATTTTCTATTATTATTTTGACAAACAAGGTTCCGAGAAGTTCCTCTTACAACAAAGCGAAAGCTGAAAAAATTCAATATCCTAGTGTTTTCTTGCATATAGGTCTGAAAATGGGGTAATCTGAGCCCGTCAGCACTTGCTGAAATCAAGCGAAGCGCCGATTGAAGCTTAGTGCTGCTACGAAGGCGAAGTTAGCGAGAGCGTGCCCCATTACAGACCTATATGCAAAGAAAACTGTTAGAACTTTACAGCTGAGCCACTACAAAATCCCCCATTTCCGAGCAGGACAAAAGCTTTTCTCCTTCCTTTCCGGAGAAGATATCCTTGGTTCTGCCCCCCAGTGCCAATACCTTTTCCACGGCATTTTCCACTCTTTTTGCCGCTTTCTTCTCCCCCAGAGAAATTTCCAGCAGCATTGCTGCAGATAGAATGGTAGCTAAGGGATTGGCGATATTCTGTCCTGCAATATCCGGAGCAGAGCCACCGCTGGGCTCGTAAAGCCCAAAGGCATTTTCCCCTAAGGAAGCAGAGGGAAGCATGCCCAAAGAGCCGGCAATCTCCGCCATCTCATCGGAGAGAATGTCTCCGAACATATTTTCGGTAACAATCACGGAAAAGTTTCTCGGATTTCTAACCAGCTCCATGGCAGTGGAATCCACTAAGGCATGGCGAAGCTCCACCTCCTTCTCTTCCTCTCCCAGCTTTGTGAAAATCTTTCTCCAAAGTCTGGAGCTATCCAAAACATTGGCCTTATCCACGGAGCAAAGCTTTCCGCCCCTTGCCTTTGCTATGGAAAATGCAATACGTCCGATTCTTTCGATTTCATGGGCCCGATAAATCAGCTCGTCTCTGGCCACCTCTTCTCCATTTTCCTCGATAATGGAGCGCTTTCCGAAATACAAGCCCCCGGTAAGCTCTCGAATCATCATAATGTCAAATCCATCCCCGATGATTTCTTCCTTCAAAGGACAGGCATCCCGAAGCTCTTTGTAAAGCTTCGCAGGACGAAGATTACAAAAAAGACCCAGCTGCTTCCGAAGAGAAAGAAGACCTGCCTCAGGGCGTTTTTCCACCGGCAAAGAATACCAGGGAGATACCCCCACCTTTCCTCCAATGCTTCCCATCAGCACTGCTTGGGAAGCTTTGCAGGCTTCTAATGTATCCTCCGGCAAAGGTTCTCCATACAAGTCAATGGCTGCACCGCCAAAGGCTTTTTCCGAAAACTTAAGACTAAAGCCCTCCAGCTCTGCCACCTTTTCCAACACCTTTTTAGCCTCTCTTACAATCTCCGGTCCGATTCCGTCCCCGGGCAACGCACAAATGGAATACTGCATTTTCGCTCCTTTCTCTTCTAAGACTTTTTCACTGATGAAGGCTTATCCTCCTAAAAAGCAAGACGCTATAGCTGTTGAACGCTTACTCTCCTAGAAAGCAAAACGCTATAGCTGTTGAATGCTTACTCTCCTAGAAAGCATGACTCTCCGGCCCATAACTCCTGCATTATATTCTTCTTTATTCTACTGTAAATTTCTTTTTTAACATATATGAATTTGCTATACTAGAAATAACGTGCTGATTTTAAGCTTAAGTACATCGCTTTAGAAAGAGGAGTTTTATGGATAGATCACAGCTTACAGGAGAATTTAAACTGCATTCGGATTATGCCCCCATGGGGGACCAGCCTGCTGCCATTGAAAAACTGGTAAAGGGCTTGCAGGAGGGAAACCAGTTTGAAACCCTGCTGGGTGTCACCGGCTCCGGAAAAACCTTTACCATGGCCAATGTGATTCAACAAATCCAAAAGCCCACCCTCATCATTTCCCATAACAAGACTCTGGCGGCTCAGCTTTACTCCGAGATGAAGGAATTTTTCCCGGAAAATGCGGTGGAATACTTCGTTTCCTACTACGACTATTATCAGCCGGAAGCCTATGTTCCCAGTACCGACACCTATATCGAAAAGGACTCGGACATCAACGAAGAGATCGACAAATTGCGAAACTCCGCCATGGCAGCCCTTTCCGAGCGAAAGGACGTGGTGGTGGTGGCTTCCGTTTCCTGCATCTACGGCTTGGGAGCCCCCACGGAATATTTAAACATGGCCATTTCCCTCCGTCCCGGACAGATGCGGGATAGGGATGCATTGATTAAAAACCTGGTGGAAATCCAGTACAACCGAAACGATATGGATTTTCGCAGGGGAAGCTTCCGGGTAAAGGGGGACATTGTAGACATTTTCCCCGCGTCCGAAGGAGAACAGGCCTATAGAATCCAGTTTTTCGGAGACGAAATCGAGGAAATTCAGCTGATTGATGCCCTCACCGGAAAGGGCAAGGCAAAGCTTGAGCACTGCATGGTCTTCCCTGCCACCCCCTACGTTATTCCTATGGAAAAAATGAAGATAGCCTGCAAAAACATTTTGGAAGAGCTGGATGAGCGGGTAGCCTATTTTAAGAGTGAAGAAAAGCTTTTGGAAGCCCAGCGTATTTCCGAGCGAACCAACTTTGATGTGGAAATGATTCGGGAAACCGGGGTTTGCTCCGGTATCGAGAACTACACCAGACACTTAAACTTTGCCCAGCCCGGAGAGCCTCCCTACACCCTAATGGACTACTTTCCGGAGGATTACCTGATTATCGTGGACGAGAGCCATATCAGTCTGCCCCAGATTCGAGGAATGTATAACGGAAATCTATCCCGAAAAACCACTCTGGTGGACTTTGGATTCCGTCTTCCCTCTGCTCTGGATAATAGACCTTTAAATTTCAGCGAATTTGAAGGAAAAATCAACCAAATGCTCTTCGTTTCCGCAACACCCGGAGAGTACGAGGCGGAGCATGAAATCCTAAGAGCAGAGCAGATTATCCGTCCTACAGGACTTTTGGATCCGGAAATCGTGGTGCGCCCCACTAAGGGCCAGATTGACGACTTGCTTTCCGAAATCCACAAGGAAACCGACAAGGGGAATAAGATTCTGGTCACCACCCTTACCAAGAAAATGGCGGAAGATCTTACCAAATATTTGCAGGAAGCCAAGGTACGGGTAAAATATCTCCACTCTGATATTGATACCTTGGAAAGAGCCGCCATTATCCGGGATATGCGTCTGGATAAGTTTGATGTTTTGGTGGGCATTAACCTGCTTCGAGAGGGACTGGATATTCCGGAAATTACGCTGGTGGCCATTTTGGATGCGGATAAGGAAGGCTTCCTTCGTTCCGAAACCTCTTTGATTCAGACCGTTGGTCGTGCCGCCCGAAATTCCGAAGGCCACGTTATCATGTATGCGGATACCATTACCGACTCCATGAGGCGTACCATTGACGAAACCAAGAGAAGACGTTCGATTCAGGAAGAATACAACAAAGCCCATGGCATCACCCCCACCACCATCAAGAAGGCGGTTCGAGATTTGATTGCCATCTCCAAGGTACTTCGAGATGATGAGAAGGGCTTCCAAAAGGATGTGGAATCCATGTCTAAGGCAGAGATTGAAAAGATGATTCGAGAGTTTAGTAAGAAAATGCGGGCAGCTGCTGCAGAGTTAAACTTCGAAGATGCCGCACTATATCGTGACAAGATTCAAGAGCTTCGGGACAGTTTAGAGAAAAACGGATAAGATAGGTTCAAAGGCAAATAGGTCTGAAATCGGAGTATTCGCTCTCCTATTTCAGACCTATTTTTTATAAAGGCATGTATCATATCAAACTATTATGATTATGGGAACTATAGCTTTGGACAGCCTATTCCTCTGACCGCTTCCTTTAATTTCTATCTTTGATAGCCACAGTGGTTTTTTCCAGAATCTGATTACAATACTCGTAATGTCTCCGATAATACTCGGTGTACATGATGTCTACCAAGAAGAGCTGACTGATTTCTGCGGAGGTGGAGCCCTTCTGCAGAGAACCCACATTGGCTCCGCAAAGCAATAAAATATCCGTATAATCCGTAAGCTCCGACTTCTGGAAACGGGTGATGGATACCACAGTGGCTCCGGACTCCTTCGCCAGCTTTGCAATTTCCACGATGTCTCTGGTCGCACCGGAATAGGAGAAAATCACGGCCACATCTCCTCTTTCCATGGTTGCTGCACTCATTAGCTGCTGACTTACCATCTCCGAACAATAAACCTTCGGCTCAATACGATGGAACTTATTCATCGCCTTCATCGCAGTCAGCATGGAAGCACCAACACCGAAGAACAGAATCCGTTTTGCCTTGGAAAGGGCATTCATAGCCTCCGTAACCTTGTTAAAGTCCAAGAGAGAATGAGTCTCCTTAATGGAATCAATGGTTTCTTCCAAAACCTTTCCGGCAAGCTCCATAATATTGTTATCCTGTAAAGAAACATTGCCTCCATCTCCCTCCTTGCTTTCCTTTCCATTTCCACGCATGGACAGAGAAAGAGTCATCTTAAATTCCTGGTAGCCCTTCACATTCATAGTTTTACAAAAACGGAAAACAGAGGTATCCCCCACCTTACAGGTTTCCGCCAAATCCGAAATAGACATAAACAGAACCTGATCGGGATTTTGTAAAATATAGTCCGCTACCTTCTTCTCTGCCTTGGTAAATTGGTTGTAAGCAGAGCGTATTTTCGTCAAAAAATCTTCCTGCATAGACTCACCCCTTCTGAAATTGTACAATATGATTATTATAGCAAATGGGAAATTTTTTTCAAGAAGCAGTGTATAAATGAATAGAAATTTTTTCTTTTTTCCGCTTTAAGACGGATAGGAAAAAGCTATTGGATTATAGGATAGGGAAAAGCTGTTGGATTCCCTTGAAATTTCCGGCGGAATGTTCTATACTTCTGAAGTTATCACCATTGTTATAGACTGATTTCAGCTCTGTAGCTTTGGCAAATAATTGCTCCCGTAGCTTAATGGATAGAGCGCTGGCCTCCGACGCCAGTAGTGGCGGTTCGAGTCCGTTCGGGAGCATGGAAAAAGGAATGGGAAAACCCATTCCTTTTTTGTATATCAACATTTGCAATACGCAACACATATGCTATACTTTTGTAAATTAGGAGGTATCTAATATGGCAGTCACAAAAACAGCAAGTGTAAATGTACGAATAGAAGAAAATGTAAAAAAGCAAGCAGAAAATATTTTGGAAACTCTCGGAATTCCAAGAGCAACGGCTATTGATATGTTTTATCGACAAATTATTTTAAATAACGGCCTTCCCTTTTCTTTAATTCTTCCAAAACCTATCCCTGTTCGGGAAGAAATGTCTGATGAAAGCTTTAATGCTATGATGAGTGTGGGGTATGCTCAAGCACTGCGGGATGAATCACAACCTATCGATGAAGCGTTTAAAGAACTGGAAGAAGGCTTATAATGACTATGTATCAGGTAAAAATTACCCTTCAGGCAAAAGAACATTTGGCCCTCATCAGAGATTACATTGCTATTCAACTAAAAGCACCTGAAACAGCAAAAAATATATTGCATTTATTCCAAAAACATATGAATTCACTTTCTTTTATGCCCCAAAGAATCAGTTGTATTGAAGAATCTCCTTGGAGGGAAAATGGAATTCGAAAAATCAGAGTTAAAAATTATTATATTTATTTTGGAATAATAGAAGAAAAGAAGCAGGTTCATATTCTTTCTGTAATCTACACTAAACGAAATCAAGAACAACAGTTATCCTCTATTCAGCTTCCACCTGAAACTTATCCTTTTATTCAATAAGTAAACTTAGGACAATAGATTACGCGAAAAAAGATCTTAATCTTGCATACAATACTCATTTATTGTTATAAAAAACTGTCATACGAGTTTCGTATGGCAGTTTTTGAAAATCAATGCATCAATACCTATTGTCTCCCCAAAATCAGGTAAATCCATAACAAAAGCGCTATAGGCATCAGAAGCAAGAACTTTGCTTTTCTTGTCTTATGCCTACAAAGATACATTCCCAGAATTCCACCTAAGGCGCCGCCCAAGAAGGCTTGCCCCAATAAGACTTTTTCCGGCACTCTCCATCCCCTCTGTATGGCCTGCCACTTGTCATAGGCAAAGCTAAGAAAACAAAGGATATTGATGCCCAAAAGATAGAGCAATAAGCCCTTCCCCCCAAGCTCCAAAATTGATTGCAGCATTTCTTTTTCCATATTTTCCCCTCTACAAAATCTCTACTTTATTGATACTAAAAAAGGACTGTACAAAATCAAGAGATAAGGTGCTTTCTACAGTCCTTTTTTATTTTCAATTCTTTATCTTCCCGGGAAACGGAAATTTGGAATTAGCTGGTCCCAAGAATCGATACCGATAATGGCTCTGGCAAAGTCTGCAGTTCCTTCCGTTGCGCTGGCATCGTCAATGTACTTAAAGACGCTGTGTGCCTTCTTATGTACCAACTGATGGTTCACAATGCTGGAAAGTCCGAAAGCCAGTCCGTGCTTTACCTCATCATCGGAATCCTCTTGACGACTCATCAGATACGCGGATATATACGGATTGTTATCTACAATATAGTAGGAGTATGCTACTGCTGCAGCCTGCTCATCCGACTTATCCTGTCCCTTTTGAATACTGGTGAAGCCTTCCTCCGTAAGGAAAATCTTTCGAACCTCTCCCTTCTTGTTCTTCATGCTGTCCAACTGCATAAAGTCAGTAATCACATGAAGATTCTTAAAGTTGACAATGGGAGAATCAATGGTATCGTTAACCTTTCCGGTCTTATCATCATCCCAGAAGGCCGGGGAGGAAATGGGATATGGATAGGGGTGCAATGCCAAACCGAAGTCCATATGTCCCTCCAGATTGTCAAAATGATGGAAGGCCAATACCACATCCTTTCCCTTATATTTACCTACAGGAGCTGCTTCAGGGAACATATTCCAGTAATGATCCAAAGAGAACATAATGTTGTCGTTGGCGGAAACGGACTTCATCGCGGTATAAAATACTCGGAAAGCACGCTGGAATTTTTTGGTATAAGTGGAAACGTCATAATCCCCCTCATAGTTCCAGTACTGGTTGTTAATTTCATTTCCTACTACCCAGTTGGTAATCTTACCGTGGCCATTCTGACCGTTGTAACGCTTTGCCAGGAAGGAAGCCATGGCCTTTACCGCTCTAAAGCCCTGCTCGGACTCTACGTTAAAGCCATAGTAAACCGCCTGTTCCTTGGGAAGCTCCGTAACACCGATAGGATTCAACTCCGGTACGGTATTATTCCATGCATTCAGCAAAATTGCAGTAACCGCCACTCCGGAATCGCTAAGGCGCTTCACCTCTCCATCCAACTGATCGATCAGCTCTTTGTTAATCTGGAAAGTCTTTCCCTCGTAGGAATAGGAAATTCCCTGGCCGAAGAAACGCTGGGTAGGAATATCTACGCCCGCATGCTTAATGTTCAGACTCAAAGCATCGTCTAAGATATTGGGGTCTACACGAAGTCCCTTCTTTCCGGGATTTAACGCAGGACTTTGGTTCTCCGCAACCACCTCGGGATTCTCGATATATCTTCTATCCGCAATCATTTCATAACGGCTTCCCACCTTTACTGCAGGCACAAAGGCACTGTAAAGACGAAGCTCCCCGGGACCTGCATATAAGGGGAAGTTAAACTTCTGGTTTTCCCCAAGACTTCCCTTGGCAATAAAGTCGGTGCGACCACCAAGATCGGTCTGGTACGGCTTGATTTCGAAAATGTAAACCGAACCGTCGGTACCACTGCTGTCTCCTGTTGCATCCATTTGCAACTGAATCTCCTGCCTGTTGTCCGTAATCTCCACGTCCTTTACCTTCGCCGAAAGATTATAAGCGAAAGCTCCTGTGGAAAAAAGCGCCGTAAATGCCATGCTTAACATAAACATGGCTACATTCTTTGTTTTTCCTTGTAAAGCCATTTTCCTCTCCTTGAACCTGTATACCTGCATTGTTGCATTGCATACCCCTATGTTACCCCGGTTCCACTGTATATCTGTATATCTCTTCATTACATACCCTGATACACCGACTCCGGATGCCTATATGCCTGCTTTGCACCGTTGCAAATATCTTTGACTATCTTTTGGCTTATTCTTTAAGAATTAAAGCCTTTGACCTGTCCAACTATACTCAGTTCTTTACAAAAAAGCCATAGAAAATTTCTTACAAGTTCTTACATTACAGCTTCGCTTTAGGAGGAAAGCTTCATATCTCCCTCTTTAATCCACTTCATTTTCCGGCAAAAAGCAGAGCAAAGCAAAGAAAATATTGCCGGAAGAATAAAGCATAAAAGCAAAAGAGAAAGCCAATCCCTTGCAGTTACCGCTATCTTACTTCCTTCTTCTATACCCTTAAGCCATCCGGTATAAACGCCGATAGGGCCGACCAAACCGCAGGTCCCCATGCCGGAAGCTACCGCAGGGCCGTTATTTTCAAAATGAAAGAGACAGGTAGCCAGAGGCCCTGTAATCATGGAGGCAACGGTCGCCGGAATCCAAATGCGGGGATTTTTTACAATGTTTCCCATCTGCAGCATAGAAGTACCAAGCCCCTGAGAAACCAGACCGGAAACGCCGTTTTCCCGGAAGGAAATCACGGCAAAGCCCACCATCTGGGCACAACAGCCTGCCACCGCAGCACCTCCCGCAAGTCCCGTAAGTCCAAGAGCCGCACAAATTGCCGCGGAAGAAATAGGCAGGGTCAAGGCGATGCCAACCAAGGCGGATACCAAAATGCCCATAAAGAAGGGCTGTAACTCTGTCGCCCACATAATCAGGCTTCCCACCTGAATGGCCGCTTTTCCAATGACCGGAGCTAAGACCGCCGAGAAGAATATTCCTGAACCAATCGTCACAAGAGGAGTCACCAAAATATCCACCTTTGTTTCCTTGGAAACCGCTTTTCCGATTTCTGTGGAAAGAATCGCTACAAAAAGTACCGCCAAGGGTCCCCCGGCTCCCCCTAGGGCATTGGAGGCAAAGCCCACGGTAATCAACGAGAAAAGTACCAAAGGAGGGGCCTGTAAAGCATAGGCAATAGCCGTTGCCATGGCCGGACCGCTCATGGCGGAAGCCATTGCCCCCACGGTATAATCCACACCGCCAATGGTGGCAACCACTCTGGTTAGTGCGGAAATCCCCAGCCTCTGCCCCAAGGTATTCAAAATCGTTCCGATTAAAAGGGAGCAAAACAAGCCCTGCGCCATAGCGGATAAGGCATCAATCCCATAGCGCTTTAGGGAAATCTCAATGTTCTTCCTTTGTAAAAAAGCCTTCATTCTCGTTCTCCTAATCTCTGATAAAGCAATGCATTTCCATACTTCTGCCTATCGTAACAGCGAAAAGTAATGGGGAGTATTTCTATCCTGTCCTTCTAGGCCACTCCATTGCATTCTTCACAAAAAATGTATACAAAATATCTTTCTGATTATAGCAAAATCATCCAGTTATTTGAATAAAAATATTTAGCTTTTTGTAAAAGATATTTTATTCAGTACTCTATCCCATTACGTTATCAAGCACTCTCGTAAAATACTACATCATGCAACGCTTTAAAAAAAGAGACGGTAAAAACCGCCTCTAAACACTTTACCTCTCCTATTTTAACTTACCACTTCCGAAAGAACTTCTCCAATCTTTCCATAAAGTACCAAATCGCACTCTGTATCCAGTCGCCCCTCCTCTTTATTGATAAGAACCAATTTATTGTTTCCATGATGAGGAAAATATTGAATCAAGCCGGCAGCGGGATACACCGTCAAAGAGGTACCTCCGATAATCAATAAATCTGCATTCTGAATATGGGCAATGCTCTCTGAAAGAATCCGTTCATCCAAGCCTTCCTGATACAAAACCACATCCGGACGAATCATACTATGGCAATGAGGGCATAGGGGAACAGAAGCCGAAAAATCAATTTCTTCCTCCGGAATTCGATGATGATGCTTCACACAATAGTAGCGATGAATACTGCCATGGAGCTCATATACCACCTTGGAACCCGCCATCTGATGCAATCCGTCAATGTTTTGGGTAACAATGGCCTTTAGCTTCCCCTGCTCTTCCAATCTCTGCAAGGCATAGTGGGCAGGATTCGGCAGAATCCCCGAAATCAACAGCTTCTCCTTATAAAACTTATAAAACTCCTTAGGTCGTGCCATAAAGAAATCATGAGATAAAATTTCCTCCGGCGGAAAGGCATATTTTTGATGATAGAGCCCATCCACAGAACGAAAGTCCGGAAGACCGCTTTCTGTGGATACGCCCGCCCCACCAAAAAAAACGATATAATTCGCTTTTTGAATTAATTCCTTTAATTCAGCTAATTTCTCTTTCGTATCCAAAGTTACTCCTTTATATTACAGTTCATTCTGTTATCATAATCTTCAATAGCTTAAAGCCCGAACTCTTTCAAAAGCTTTTCCCTATATTCTTCATCAAAAGAAACTCTCTTAAGATCATCCATCCGTCCTGCATTCAGTAAATGACCTACTAAAAGAGCAAGACGATTTTGACCTTGTTGCATACCTTGTTCTATACCTTTCTCTATACCTTTCTCTATACCTTTCTCTATACCTTTCTCCATACCTTCCTCTACTGCTTTTTTTCTATACTTTTCTAATAAGACGTTCATCTTCTTTTCTCCTTCCCGATCTAACTTACCTTCCTTTAATGAGGCTACTCTATGAGACAAAACTTTAGACTTAATTTTCTTAGGATTGGCTTCTTTAAGATCTTTAGCCAGCTTTCCTAATGCATTGTCATCCTGCCTTGCCGTATTGAAATAAAGGATATGGGAACCATCTTTAAACAAATTGCCGGATTTCCTGATAACACGTTCAATCTGATATAACTGTTCTCCCTCTCCCAATACATCTTTATCTGTAATAAATATAACATAGCTTTCCGGTAATTTGGAAAACTTTTCTCCCTTCTTAAGGGTATGTGTGTCCATAAGAGCGGCATGATAACGCGCCCTTTTAGGAATTGCTCCGGCAGATGAATTTTGCACTTCAATGTTATAAAGTAAGCCTTTATCATCCGTACATAAGCAATCTAATACCAGTGCTCTTCCATGCAGATTTGGCAGCCTCTTTTGAAGCCTTTGTTCCTTTAACTTTAAAGAAGATTTGTCCAAAATCGTTTGTAGAATGTACTCCGTGCAAGCCTGTTCTTCCAGAACTACTTGCATAAAGAGGTCATCCATCAAAGTTAGAGATGCTATGATTTTTTTCTTTTCCAGAGCATCCAACTTTTTTCTTGTACTCTTTGAATTAGCTTCTGAAGGACCGGATTTTTTAGCCTTTGTAGTAATAAAATTTGTTCTTTTCATAAGTCACCTGTAGAAAATTGGAATAATGGAATTGGAATAATGAAATTGAATAATGGAATTGGAATAATAGAATTAAATAAAGAAGTAATTGAATTTTTTAAAATAGATAAATCGAGATTGAATATTGAAGAATCAAAGGAAAATTAGGATTTAGAGTATAGGAAAATTAGTCTTCTAATTATTTTCTATTTTACTACCAGTTCGGGAAATCTCCTATACTCCACATTCGGATAATATCCGTATAATGACAATATAGTCGATTTAAGGGCAATACCCATTTTCCCTATACATTTATATAGAGACTGAGAAGCACTGCCCTGCTCCGTGCCACAGGGCAATCTGAGCCCATCTTCACTTAACAAAGAGAGTGTAGTGAAGCTTGCATTTAGTACAGCTAGTGGGGCGAAGTTAGTGGGAACGAGTCTTGTAGAGAAATTAATTTAGAGTCCAAACTCCTTTAGGAGCTTTTCCCGATAAACTTCATCATAAGAAACTCTCTTAAGATCATCTATCCGTCCTGCATCCAGAAGACGGCCAACCAAAAGAGCTAGACGATTTTGTCCTTGCTCCAAGCCCTTTTCAAGACCTTGTTGCATTCCTTGTTCTAGACCTTTCACTATACCTTCTTCCACTGCTTTTTTTCTATATTTTTCTAATAAGACATTCATCTTCTTTTCTCCTTCCCGATCTAACTTACCTTCCTTTAATGAGGCTACTCTATGAGACAAAACTTTAGACTTAATTTTCTTAGGATTGGCTTCTTTAAGATCTTTAGCCAGCTTTCCTAATGCATTGTCATCCTGCCTTGCCGTATTGAAATAAAGGATATGGGAACCATCTTTAAACAAATTGCCGGATTTCCTGATAACACGTTCAATCTGATATAACTGTTCTCCCTCTCCCAATACATCTTTATCTGTAATAAATATAACATAGCTTTCCGGTAATTTGGAAAACTTTTCTCCCTTCTTAAGGGTATGTGTGTCCATAAGAGCGGCATGATAACGCGCCCTTTTAGGAATTGCTCCGGCAGATGAATTTTGCACTTCAATGTTATAAAGTAAGCCTTTATCATCCGTACATAAGCAATCTAATACCAGTGCTCTTCCATGCAGATTTGGCAGCCTCTTTTGAAGCCTTTGTTCCTTTAACTTTAAAGAAGATTTGTCCAAAATCGTTTGTAGAATGTACTCCGTGCAAGCCTGTTCTTCCAGAACTACTTGCATAAAGAGGTCATCCATTAAAGTCAGAGATGCAATAATTTTTTTCTTTTCCAGAGCATCCATCTTTTTTCTTGTACTTTTTACATTAGTTTCTGAACAATCGAAATTTTTAGTATTAGATTTGGTGAAATTTGTTTTTTTCATAAGCCACATGCGGAAAATTGAAATAATAGAATTGAATAAAGAGGAAAACGGCATTTGTAGAATAAAGAAATGAAAATAGTGAATTCTGTAATTTAGATATAGACTGTTCAACAATTTCTGTATTGCACTGATTCATATTTTACTACAAGCAGAGGACTTCTCCTATACTCCACATTCGGATAATATCCGTATATTGATAATATAAAAGTATGGTTGATGAAATAGCACAGCACATCTTTCCCATGCCCATGCCAATCCTCACCCTTCAGCATATTCGTTAGCTTAGGAGCACTGCATATTCTCACCTTTTGGTATACCCTAAAACATAGGTGCACTGCATATCCACATCTTCGCCTATATCAAAAACTAAGGAGCACTAGCTACCCTTTAGCCACAAGGCAATCTGAGCCCCTCGGCACTTAACAAAAGCGAGCGAAGCGAAGCTTGTATTTAGTACCGCTAGTCGGGGCGAACTTAGAAGGAGCGTGCCTTTGTGAAAGGGAATAGGCAGTCCCCCGAAGCTCCGCATATATGCAGTCTCCCTTGCTATTATCCATTTTCAAGTAGTTTAAAAAAGATTGAACCGCCCTACAGCCTTGATTTATAAGGGTGTAGAGCGGTTTTCATCAACACGTTTTGTCATATAACTCTAAGATAATCTGAGCCCCTCAGTACTTCATTCGGATTTTTAGATAAAAAAAGAACCCCGAAGGGTTCTTTTTTACTTTGATTAATACCAGAAATCCCTAGAACCACTTCCAAGATCTAACTGGATATGGTTTGTACGATCTCCCTTTACAGTGTAAAGCTTATCTGGTCCATTATACTTAACTACACCATTCTTATCAGTAGCATAGTAGATATCATTGCTGTCCTTTAAGTTGGTCTTGCTAGACTGTACGGAACCGGCTGTGTTAACCAATACCTGTCCTACAAGAGATCCGGTAGAGGAAGTGTTGTAGTAATTAACACCTGTATTGCTAGAGTCTAACTTCTTCACGTTAGAGCTATCTACCATAACTCCAGCATAGTTAGAATCGTCGTTGTTAGCCTTAAGAACCATACCGTTCTTAGCATACTTCTTGATCTTGGAAACATAATCGTTTGCAGCTTCACCGCTGTTGTTGAAGTACATCTCATAGGTATCATCATCGAAATCTACCTTCTGGTATCCGGTCTTTCTGGAACCATCCTTCACACCATCGCCGGAGAAGTAGTAAACCTTACCGCTGATAGTAAGTCCTGCGTATGTTGCACCATCCAGATCCTGATAGTCGTTATCGCCTACACCGGAAGCAGCAGAGAAGCTGTCACGTCCATTAGGTGAACTTACTAAACCGGAAACCATACGTCCGATCTTGTCGAAAGCATATACCTTACCCTTAATTCTTCTAACCCTATTCTTAACAACCTTACCGCTGTTATCTGCATACCACCAAGAAGCGGTATCGTTCTCGTAGTCTGTCTGGTCATAGGACTCAGCCGGAACAGCCCAAATCCACTGATTCTTTCTAGCACCGCCATCGCCGTTTACATAAACAATGCTGTCAGATGTAACTGGCTTATCACTGAAAGAGCTTCCGGAAAGCTTGGTTGCTGTGGACCAATCCTCAATCATACGACCCTTCTCATCGAAGTAGTAGGTCTGTCCGTTGATGGTCTTCTTCCTGTCACGAGAAATCTTTCCGTTGTCATCAAAGTAGAACCAAGCAGTATCATCCTCACCATTATCGCTTACAGTCAACTGTACCCAACCGTGCTGAGCAGAACCGTCATCATATCCGCCATAGTAGTACTTAGCAGTTGTCCAAGCGTCATCGCCGCTTACAAGAGCAGTCTCATCGCCCAACCAACCGTAAAGCATCTTACCTTCCTGGTCGAAGAGATACTTCTTACCATTGATGGTCTTGATATCGGAAATAGTAAGCTTATCGTTCCTATCTCTGTAAGCCTTACCGTCTGCACCGAAGTACATCCATCTCTTATCGTTTCCGTCCTCTGTGGACTCGTCGAAGGATACCCACTGGTTAGTAACCATAGCACCGTCGCCGTTTACGAAATAATAATCACTGTCGTTCTGAACAACTTCGTTCTTAGCCATGTTTCCATCGGATCCAAGGTAGAACCAGTAGTCTCCGGACTTTCTCCAAGCATCAGCAACTGGTACGCCTTCGTTGTCAAGGTACTGCCACTCACCTGTGGAATTGTTCCAACCTGCAGCAAAAGTTACTGCAGAAGCTCCAATAGCAAGTAAAGCTGTTGCAGATAAAGCTGCAACCAATTTTGTTTGCTTTCTCATAATTAATGCACTCTCCTTTTTCATTCATGGAAATAATAATCCAAGTTGCGTGACGATTATAACCCTTAATTCTCTTCCATTCAAGAGTTTTTCTAAAGAAATTCTAATTTTTCTTTATTTTTAGGGCTCGCCCCGTTACCTGTCCCACTATAAACGATGTTTTCCTTCTTGTCTATTACAAAGGAAAAACAAATGCTTACGAAGTTCTTAAGCTAATTCTTAATACTTTCCTAATCAATTCTTTTGTTTTATAGCTGTATGTCCCTTTTGTTATGGGATTTTCCATAATAGTATTTGTAGCGAATCATCACAACGGGGTTCTATAGATTTTCTACTCCCCCAGCTTTACCAGTCTCTTTTCTTCAAAGGATTTCTTCATGGCAAAGCAGATTTCCGTTGCCCGGGTTCCGTCATATACGGAAAGTTTCGGCTTCTTCTTTTCGATAATGCACTGAATAAATTCCTGCATTTCCAAAAGGTACGCCTCATCAAATCTTTCCGGGAAGCTTTCTACGCATTCCTGTCTTACCCCATAGCGATCATAAAGTATCGCAAGATTTTTTTCCGGAACCGGGCTAATACGAATACTTCCTTCCGTTCCTACGATCTCTGTTTCAATATGGTAGCCGTGGGCTGCGGTTCTTCCCACATGAAGCTCTGCGATGCCTCCATTTTCCAGTTGGAACAATGCTGCGCCGGTTTCCGTATCATTACAGCTTAAAAATTCCGGATGCTTAAAGTTCGCACCTAAAGCATATACTTCCTTCACCTCACTGCCCAAGAACCAGCGAATCAAATCCACATCATGGCTGGCCATATCGATAAAAAGCCCTCCGCTGGTGGGCGCGAAACGAATTGCGCCTTCGATGGCAGCCTCCGGGTCTATGCCTGTTGCCTTTACCATATAGGGTGTTCCGATAGCGCCCTCTTCAATCTTTTTCTTGGCATAACTGTAGGAGGGATCAAAACGGCGCATAAAGCCTAAGAAGAATACCTGATCGGGATGGGCTTCCACAGCCTTCTCCGCCTTTTTACATTCTTCCACATCCACCCCAAGAGGCTTTTCCGTAAAGACATGAAGACCCTTAGCCAAAGCTTTTTCAATCTGATCACAGTGGCAGGGGCTGGAGCTTACGATAGCCACCGCATCCAGATCTGCCTTGTCCAGCATTTCTTTATAAGAAGGAAAAGTTTCTGAAACCTTCAGCTCTTCCCTCGCATACTTTAATTCTTCTTCCATAATGGAACAGGCAGCCACCAGCTTCGCTCCGGGAATTTTAAAGGCAATGTTTCTTGCGTGTACCTTTCCTAAGCGTCCCAATCCTACGATACCTACTTTAATCTCGCTCATAGTTTTCTCCTAAAGTTTATTTCTTTTTCTTCTGCATTCTCTCTCTGGTTACGTCTAAGAGTACGGCTCCGATAATTACCAAACCAAGCACCAGGTTCTGCCAAGCGGAGGGTACGGAAAGCAGGGTAAATCCGTTTCTGAGTACCGCAATGATTAAAGCACCCAGCATGGTTCCTACCATGGTTCCCTTACCTCCCATGAAGGAAGCTCCGCCGATAATGCAGGCTGCGATGGCGTCTGTATCGTAAGGCTGGATAGCATTTGCACCATTACTGATTCCGGAACGGCCGATGGAAACGATTCCTGCAAAGCCTGCCATAAAACCTGAAAGTACGTAACAGAAGGTTAACACATTGTCTGCATTGATTCCGGAAAGGCGAGTTGCCTCCATGTTTCCTCCGGCACAGTAGATGGATCGTCCTAAGGCAGTCTTCGTAAGAAGGATATGCATCAAGATATAAATCGCGATAACCACTACGAAGCTGATGGGGAATCCCCCTAAGATGGTTGCACTTCCCAGTACCATGATGCCTTCCGCACCGGTGTTGGAGAAGCTAATCATCTGAGAAGAGGTGATGATTAAAGCCGCTCCCCAAAGTACATTCTTCATACCTAAAGTGGATACGAAGGGGTGAGGAAGATGCAGTCTGGTAAGAAGAAGACCGTTAATCAGACCAACAACACCGCCTACCACAAGCACTGCCAAGAATAAGAATACCGGGTTGGTAATGCCCATCTTTACCATGGCTCCTGCTACGCAGGCTCCGAAGGTTGCTGTAGCGCCAACGGAAAGGTCAATCCCTGCGGTAATCAGGGTGAGCAACATTCCGGTGGAAAGCAGGGCGTTGAAGGAGGTCTGCTTTAAAATGGACATCAGATTTGCCTTATCCAAGAAGTTGGGAGAAGCCAATGCCAATGCGATACACAAAATAATCAGTGCCGCAAATGTTCCAATATAATTACTTAAATTTCCTAATTTTGATTTTTGCATCTTATACCTCCCAAGCTGCCTTCATCACGGATTCCTGATTGAAGGCATCTGTACTTCTTGACATTTCTCCGGTGATTCTTCCTTCACGCATTACCAGTACCCTGTCACTCATTCCTAGGATTTCCGGCATTTCGGAAGACACCATGATGACACATTTTCCCTCTTTTACCAAACGGTTAATGACCTGATATACCTCCACCTTGGCGCCTACGTCGATTCCTCTGGTAGGCTCATCCAAGATATAGATGTCCGCATTGGTATTTAACCACTTTCCGATAACCACCTTCTGCTGGTTTCCTCCGGAAAGCTGTCCTACTCTTTCTTCCTGGCTCGGGCACTTAATGCTTAGCTCCTGAATTCTGCCCTCCCCCATAGTATCCATATCCTTCTGGCTTAAGAACAATCCCTTCTGATACCCCTTCAAGTTAGCTAAAATCAGGTTGTTCTGAATGGACTCATTTAAGATCAGTCCCTGTCCCTTTCGGTCTTCGGTCAGGAAGGCAACTTTTGCCCGAATAGCATCTTTGGGATTCTTAATATCCACCTTCTCCCCTCGAATATAGATTTCGCCTCCGTCAATGGGATCCGCTCCGAAGATGGCTCTCATGGTTTCCGTTCTTCCCGCACCTACCAGTCCGGAAAATCCCAGCACCTCTCCACCGTAGGCTTTAAAGGATACATTGTGGAGCACACCCTTCCGGTGAAGATTCTTTACTTCCAATAAGGGTTTTTCGGAACGTACTCCTGCTTCCTTCGGGAACTGGTTATCCAAAGAGCGGCCTACCATGGCTTTAATCAGGCTGTCGTTGTCCCAATCCGCCACATCCTTGGTATCGATGTATTCTCCGTCTCGAATAACGGTAATCCGGTCGCAGAGTTGGAACAGCTCCTCCAGCTTATGGGACACGAAGATAATGCCAATCCCCTGCGCCCGTAAATCTCTACAGATTTTCAAAAGCTCTTCTACCTCTTTTTCCGATAAGGAAGAGGTAGGCTCATCCATGATGATACACTTGGCATTGGCCAGGAGCGCCTTGGAGATTTCAATCATCTGTTGAACTCCCATGCCGTAGTGTCCTGCCGGCTTCCGTACATCCACGTCCAATCCCAACTTCTTCATCATGTCCTGGGCAATCTGGTGCATTTTCCCATAGTCCAGTAAAGGCCCTTTACGAATCCACTTGTTGATAAACATATTGTCGGTTACCGAAAGCAGCTTCTCAATATTCAGTTCTTGATACACGCAGGATATTCCCGCAGAAATGGCCTGCTGTGGAGTTTTAAATTGTCTTTCCTGTCCTTCTACGATGATCTGCCCCTCATCCGGATGGTATACCCCAGTTAATACTTTAATCAGCGTAGACTTTCCTGCTCCATTCTCTCCGATCAATCCTAAAATCTCGCCTTTACGTACATCTAACTGCATCTTGCTTAGCGCAACCACACCGGGGAAGGTCTTGCGTACATCCTTCAGTTGTACAATACTTTCCTTCATGCTTTCCCCTTTATTTTACTCTTGTGTATAGTGCCTGTTATGATTTTCACAAAAATGTATTTGAAAAAAATTTCTTTTTTATCTTCTTTCGAGAAAAGGGATGTTTTCTTATGAGGAGAAACATCCCTTTGTTGTGCTTAGATTCACTTCATTTTGCTCGGAAGCATCCGCTATCTTCCGACTGATTTGATTTTCAAAGCTATGATTACTTTCCTAAGTAGGAGTTCAGGTCATCCAATCTCTTCTGTGCATTTTCCTTTGTGATGATAGAAACGCCGGAGTTGATGAACTCTGGAAGCTCTGTTCCATTTAACTTTGCAACAGTTGCAGCTACAGACTTATATCCCATGTCATAAGCTTCCTGTGCAACGGACATAGACTCTGTTCCCTCAAGGATAGCCTCACATGCGGACTTGATGCCGTCGAATCCCATGAAAATGGTGTTCTTGTATGCTTCGTTACCCTTAGCTGCTCTTGCTGCTGCGATAGCCATATCGTCATTGTTACATGCGATGATAGCGATTCCTTCCGGATGGTTCTGCATAATAGCTTCCATAGAAGTTACAGCCTTATCTGCTACTGCGTCAGCATACTGGATTTCCTTCTCCAAGAACTCTCCGCCTGCTTCGTTGATACCTTCCTGATATCCCTTCAGTCTTGCTGTTGCTGTTCCGTCTCCCTGTACTCCGGAAATGGAGATAGCTTTAATCTCTGTCCAACCTCTCTTCTTTGCTTCTTCAACCGCAGCCTTTCCGCCTTCTTTTGCTGCAGTGTCGTTAGAAGTTCCTACGAAGGATAAAACTTCCTTAGCATCGATATTGGTATCTACCGCTACGATTGGCTTGGTCTGTCCTGCGATAAGGGTCTTTACCAGGTCAGCCTGTAATGGAGCGATAACATATCCGTCATAGCTTCCGGAGTTTAAGTCGGTCTCGATCATGTTCTGCTGCTCGTCATAAGCGGTCTCGGAGCTTGCGCCCTTAACCTCAACCTTAACATTGGGGTGATCCTTCTCAAATGCCTTTGCTCCTGCTACCACATAGCTCCAGTACTCGGAGGAAGTGGTCTTTAAGATTACGTCAATCTTGTAATCTCCTTCAAAGCTTGCTCCTGCTAAGGGATCCTCGGAAGAATCGGACTTAGCCTCAGCCTTCTCCTCAGTCTTGCCGTCCTTAGCCGCCTCGGTTTTAGCCTCCTCGGACTTAGCCTCGGTTCCTGCATTTTCTGTCTTGGTCTCAGTCTTGTCACATCCTGTAAGAGCGAAGGAAAGAGCAGATGCTGCCATTAAAACTACAAGTGCTTTCTTAAACATTTTGATTACCTCTCTTATAAAATGGATTTTTGTTCCTCTCGGAACGAGTTCATGTATCGATCAAGAACATTTCTCTTCTAATATAGAAGAATTCCGCTCTTAGATTTCGCTAAGTTGTACAGGACGCTTCTCTAACAGAGACTTTCTGGCAGCCATAGCCACACGAACGGACTCTAAACCGTCCTTACCGCCTACAGGCACTTCCTTATTCTCCAATACCGCATCCACGAAGTCCTTCATTTCCGCAATAAAGGCATCGTTATATCTCTCTAAGAAGAACCAGGTTGGCTTTGCTCCTTCCACGCCGGATGCCGTGCTGATATAAGCTTCATTTTCTAAGTTGTTGTTATCCTGCACACAGCCCTTTTCGCAATGCACTTCCACTCTCTGGTCATAACCATAGGGAGCCTGACGACAGTTATCGATTACACCGATGGCACCGTTAGCAAACTTCAAGGTTACGATAGCGGTATCCACATCGTCATACTTTGCAAAATCAGGATTTACCAGGCAAGCACCTACTGTGTTTACTTCGGTAATGTCGGAACCTGCAAGGTAACGAACCATATCGAAATCATGAATCATCATATCCATAAAGATTCCGCCGGATACTGCCACATAGGACATGGGGGGTGCTTCAGGGTCTCTGGAGCAAACCTTTACCACATAAGGCTTTCCTAACTGTCCGGATGCCACCACATCTCTTACCTTCTTGTGAGAGCGGTCAAAGCGACGAACGAATCCAAGCTGTAACTTCACTCCTGCTTTTTCTACTTCCGCCAAAGCTTCCTTAATCTTATCCAAGTCTGTATGGATTGGCTTCTCACAGAAAATCTGCTTTCCCGCTCTTGCGGATTGGATAATGAAATCGGCGTGGGTGTCTGTGGAAGAACAAATCAAAACCGCCTCTACCTCTTTGTTCTCAAAAACATCCTTAGGATCCTTGCTGCAGTTGGTGATGCCGATGCTCTTAGCCCAGGCTTCCATCTCTTCATTTAAGAAGGGGTCTACTGCCACAATGATTTCCGCATTGGGGAGACTGTTTTGGATATTCATGGCATGAAGCTTTCCGATTCTGCCCATTCCCAGAAGTCCCATTTTTACTGTTTTTCCCATAATTCCTCCTTTTGTATTTTTACTCCGCTATCCTTCTTCGGAGCTTTTTACTTCTCGTGTTTTGCTTATTCAGCAATGTTCTTTAATTTTTTCTCGGCTTATAGTCCGGTCTTCTCATGAATATACTTTCTAGCCTTGATAGCGTACTCCAGAGGATTTGCCTTTGCAGGATCCTGCTCAGCCTCTACCAGTACCCAACCTTCATAGCCGGATTCTTCAATAATCTTGAACAATGGAGCAAAGTCCACATCTCCGTCACCGGGCACGGTAAAGCATCCTTCTCTTACGCTCTTTAAGAAGCTCCAATGATTCTTTCTGGACTCCTCTACCACAGCCTTTCTCAAATCCTTTAAGTGGATGTGGCGAACTCTGGAGATATACTTCTTTAAAACCTTCTCAGGATCAATACCCGCGAAGGAGCAATGTCCGCTGTCGAAAAGCAGGAATACATACTCGGGATCTACTTCTGCCATAAAGCGGTCGATTTCTTCCTCGGTCTGTACTACGGTTCCCATGTGGTGGTGGAAGGTAAGAATCATGCCCTCTTCCTTGGCAATCTTACCCAGTTTGTTTAAGCCCTCGGTAAGCTTCTTCCACTCCTCATCATTCATCACATACTTGCCTTCCAGAATAGGCTGATCCAGCTTGCCCTGGGTGCTGTAGCTCTGCTCGGAAACACCGATTCTTTTGGCACCGACAGCCTTTAAGAATGCCAGCTCCTTGCGGAAAGCCTCTTCCGTCTCCTCGTAGGGCTTGGAAATCAGGAAGGAGGAGAACCAACGGTTACAGATGGTTAAACCTCTTAAATCCAAAGCCTTCTTTAACTCTACAGGATCCGTGGGATAGTGGCTTCCTACCTCTGTTCCGGAAAATCCTGCCAAAGCCATTTCGGAAACGGTCTGCTGGAAGGTATTTTCCTTTCCCAAATCCGGCATATCGTCATTGGTCCAGCCGATGGGGGCAATGCCCAGAGAAATTTTTTCCTTGTTTAACATAATTTGCTCCTTCCTCTTGCTTAAAACTTTGCATCATGTAACCAGGTGTAGCGTTCATCCTCGCAACGGTCTGTCTGGTTCCAGGGTTTTCCGGGTAAATGCCGAATCATCCAGCAGGTGTACATCTGAAATCCGGGTGCTACCGCCTGGGGATGCAGACATCCTCCCGGAATTGCGGAAAAGCTTCCGTCAACGGATTTGAAAACCTCATCTCCTACGAAGCTGGCGCCAAAGCCCTCCGGTCTGTCAAACTTGAAGTAATAGCACTCCGGCTGATCGTGTCTGTGAGGCAGGTAGCCGGACCAATTTCCCCTGTCATTTAAAACCTCTCCCAAAACCATATTGGAAAGGGGAGCAATTTCGTGATCGAAAATGGTGTTCACCTGACGGTTGGCTACGTTTCCAAACTTCCCCTTGGCACCGGAGTAAATCCAAGGCGCATCCTTTGGCTCATAAAACTCTGTAGGGAAGTCCTTTTCATTTTCCGTACACTGCACAAGAATTTCACTGTCTTCCAAAGCCTGAACCAAAACTTCTTTTCCCTTGGAAAGATGCACTGCATAGGGTCCCTCTGTAAAGACATCCTTTCTGCTTCCTTCGTTTTCCAAGCCCTCATAGACAAACTTGATTTTTCCGGAAAGTAGTAAAACGGCAAACTCTTCCTTTTCCTTGGAAAAGCGTCTTTCCTCTCCTTTTTTCATCCGATATACCCGGATGTCCATCAGCATATCCCGGTATTCATTTTCATAGGTGCAAAGAATCTGCTCCCCCTCTGCACTGAACTCCGGATATCCAAATACTTTTTTCTCCATATTTCCTGACTTTCTCTAGTACTTTCTAGCCTCTTCTCTGTGACGAATCACTTCTTCGTAAGCTTCCTTCACAGATGCCTTCTCGGATACCGCAGCCATTCCCACATCCCACCAAGCTTCATAGCCGTTGGTCATGGTCTTGGGAATTACCTTTAAGTCAAAGAGACAAGTTCTATCCTGCTTCTTCGCATCCTCTAAGGCCTCTTCCAATTCCTGAACGGTCTTGCAGGTATAGGTCTTTAAGCCGTAGCCCTCTCCCACCTTGGCATAGTCCACAAGAATCAGCTCACCCTCAGGCTTCTGTCCTGTGGTATAGCGGAACTCTGTAGCGATACTGCCTACACCGTGGGTCATCTCCAGGTTGTTGATACAACCGAAGCCGCAGTTGTCAAAGACAAGGATATTGACCTTCTTCTTTTCCTGCACGATGGTCATAATTTCGGAGTGAAGCATCTGGAAGGAACCGTCTCCCACCACTGCATAAACTTCCTTCTCCGGCTCTGCCATCTTTACCCCAAGGGTTGCCGCCACTTCGTAGCCCATGCAGGAGTAGCCGTACTCTGCGTGATAAGCGTAGCGGGAATCTGTTGTCCACAGTCTCTGCATACAGCTGGGAAGGGAGCCTCCTGCGGTGATAACGATACCGTCTGCAGGCATCTTTCTACGAAGAGCAGCGATTGCTGCGGTCTGGGTAAGATAACCTTTCGTCTTTTCCACAAACTCCGGAATGGTTCTTGGGTCTCTTTCCTCAATCAAAGGCTCAAAGCCCTCTTCCTTGTAGGCATATTCTGCCAAACGCTTATATTCCTTATTCCATTCCGCCTTACAGCTTTCGATTTCTCCCTTGTAAGTGGAACGGTAATTCTTTTCTCTTAATGCCTTTGCCAATTCTTCCAAAGTAGCCTTGGCATCTCCCACCGCCTTGATGGCATCCATCTTATAGGCATGGTAGCGGTTGTTGTTAATGGTGAGAACCTGCACGCCTTCTTCTCTGAAGAGCCACTTGGAGCCGGTGGTAAAGTCGGAAAGACGAGAACCGATAGCCAGCACCGTATCCGCCTCTTTGGCAATGCGATTTGCCGCCAAGGTTCCGGTAACACCGATTCCTCCTAAGCAGTAAGGATCAGAGGACTTACAAGCACTCTTTCCGGCCTGGGTCTCTCCGAAAGGAATATTAAACTCCTTACAGAAGGCTTCCACAGCCTCCCCGGCTTCACTGTATTTTACGCCTCCCCCTACAACGATCAGAGGTTTCTTGCTCTTAGAAAGGACATCTGCCAAATCCTGCACTTCTTCCTTCGCCGCAGCCACTCTGCTGATTCTATGTACTCTCTTTTGGAAGAAATACTCCGGGTAGTCGTAGGCTTCTCCTTCCACATCCTGGCAAAGACCGATAGCCACCGCTCCGCACTCTGAAGGGTCGGTAAGAACTCTCATGGCCTGAATCAGGGCGGACATAATCATTTCCGGCCTGGTAATTCTGTCCCAGTATTTGCAAAGTGGCTTAAAAGCATCGTTAGTGGTTACTGCAAGACTGTTAAGATTCTCCAGCTGCTGTAAAACCGGATCCGGCTGTCTGGAAGCAAAGGTATCCGCCGGGAAAAGTAGCAAGGGAATGTTGTTTACCGTTGCGGTAGCTGCTGCCACCAGCATATTGGCGGAGCCGGGACCTACAGAGGAAGTGCAGGGAATAATCTTTCTCCGATTATGCTGCTTGGCAAAGGCGATGGCTGCATGGCACATTCCCTGCTCATTTCTTCCCTGCATTACGTGGAGGCTTCCGGGATTCTCATCCAAAGCCTGACCGATTCCTAAAGCAATGCCGTGACCGAAGATGGTGAAAAATCCCTCTACAAACTTAGTCTCTTTTCCGTCAAAGCACACATACTGCTGATCCAAAAACTTTACAATGGCCTGCGCCACCGTTAAACGAATTGTCTTCTCCATTTTCCACTCCTATACTCTGGCAATCATCTCTCCGTACTGTTCTTTTTCTTCTTTAATGAAGGCCTGTAGCTCTTCTGTTGTGGGAAGGTCTACGGAACAGTTGTTGGAGCGAACCATCATAGCCGCCTCTGCAGAACCGTTTTCCAAACAAACAATCATCTCTTCTCCCTTAAATAAGGAAGATAAAAATGCTGCATTGTAGCCGTCTCCGCCGCCAAAGCCCTTTCTGGCCTCTACCGGGAATGGCTTAATGCTGTAGGCTTTTCCGTCCTTGGTATAGGCTGTGGAGCCCTTCATACCATGCTTAATCACCAAAATCGTGGCGTTTTGAGAAAACCAGTACTTCGCACTTTCCTCATCACTCATGCCCTTTTGGATAAACTGCTCTGTTAAATCAAATTCCTCTCTGGAACCGATAATCAAGTCTGCTTCCTTCGCCACCTGTGCGTAATAGATGCCGATTTCGTCCTGATTTTTCCAGTTATAGGCACGATAGTCAATATCGAAAATAAGCTTTACGCCATTTTTCTTCGCAAGCATTACAGCCTTTAACGCCGCCTCTCTGGAGGGACTTTCCGCCAACGCCGTTCCGGAAATCAAAATAGCCTTTGCCTTCTTAATATATTCCTCATCAATATGCTCTACGGAAAGGGATAAGTCCGCCGCCTGATTTCGATACATCAGGATGGAGCTTTCCGACTTGGAACGCATCTCCGTGAAGGTCAGCCCCAGCTTTTCCCCATGCTGCGCCCGAACGATATGACTGGTATCCACGCCCTTTTCGGAAAGGAAGTTAATCACAAAGTCTCCAAACTGGTCATCGGATACGCAGGAGAAAAATCCGGCCTTTAAGCCATGCTTCTGTACTCCCAAAGCGGAGTTTGCAGGACTGCCTCCCACAAACATTTCAAAGAAATGCACCTGTTCCAAGGGTTTAAACTCTTCCTTTACTTCCTTGGAGTATGCCGGATTAAAATCAATGGCCACTCTTCCTAAAAAGATAATATCCAATTCTTTACTCTGATCTAATGAAAACAGTTCCATTTTTTCTCCTCCGAAAATCCTATTTTTTCCCTGCAAACACCAGGATATGATGTCTTGCCGTCTTTTCTACTTCCTCAACTGCTCTTTTACTCATCTTATAGAAGTCTCCCTTGGGATTCTCCTCACAATATTCTTTACAAGCCTTTACCACTGCCGCAGCCAGCGCTGTTGCAATGTTTATTTTCTGAATGCCCAGGTGGCTGGCTCTTTGGAAGTCCTCATCAGAAATCCCTGAGCCTCCGTGAAGTACTAAAAATTGTTCCGGCAATGCCTGATGAATTTCTTCTAAAATATCAAATCGAAGCTTCGGTTCCCCGTCATAGTTACCGTGCTTGTTTCCAATGGCAATGGCTAAAGCTGTAACGCCGGTCTCTTGACAAAATCGAAGGGCATCTTCCTTCTTGGTATAGGCCACGCCGTGATCCACACCTCCGCCTTCTCCCTTTCCTACTAATCCAAGTTCCGCTTCCACATCCGCATCATACTTTATCGCCATTTCGATTACTTTTTTAGTATTAGCGATATTTTCCTCGATCGGAAGGAGAGAGCCGTCATACATGACGGAAGTGAATCCCATCTGAAGAGCCTTCTCAATGGTTTCAAAGGTCAAACCGTGATCCAAATGCACTGCAATATCAATAGAAGAATCCTTTGCTGCTGAAAGCATCATGGGTCCCATCAGTTCCAGCGGTGCCGTTCCGAATCTCGCCTCTGCCAGCTGCAAAATCACAGGAATCTTTAGTTCCTCAACAGCGGCCATAACTCCCATCAGACTTTCCATACTGTAAACACTCAGGGAGGCACAAGCTCTGTTCTCTTTTCTTGCATTTTCCAGCAACTTACTCATCTTTACCAGTGGCATTTGATTTTCCCCCTTAACCATCTAATACTTTCTCATTAATTATGAAAAATATTATCAATTCATTGCTTTTATGTCAATACAATTTGCAAATTATGGTTAATTTCTACCTATTCATGGGTAAGTTTTTGTAAGATTCAACAGATAAGCTTTGGGAATATCATAAAATTTATAAGTTAACATAAAAGGGAACTTACTCATCCTGTTTTTTTAAGTAAAAAGTAGAATGAAAAGTCCCTTTTGGATAAAATCTTAAAATTGCCGTCTATAATCCTTAAATCGCCGTCTACAATCTATAAATTACCATCTATAATCTATAAATTGCCGTAAATCATCTATGAATCGTCATCCAATTAATAAAGAAGCTTCACATGATTTTTCCCCAGCATCTCCACATAATCCTCCGGTGGACAGGTATCTGTAATCAGACAGTCAAAATCCTGAAAATCCCCAAAGGTATAAAGAGCCGTTTTCCCGAATTTCGAATGATCCACCATCAGATTCTTGATTCTGGAGCGCTCCAACACCTCTTTTTTAATGTTGTATTCATATGCGGAGGCGTTTGTCATACCCTTCTGCAAAGATACTCCGGTAGCAGCCATAAAGGCCTGATCGATATTATAGATTCTAAGTTGCTCCACCGTTTCCAATCCTACAAAGGACATGGTCTCCCGTCTAAGACTCCCCGGCAACATTAGGAGCTGTAGCCCGGGATAATCCTTCGCCATATAAGCCACTCTCAAGCTGTTGGTGATAATCATGCAGGAAACATGACCAATGTACTTTACCAGATTCACACAGGAGCTTCCGGTATCGATAAAGATGGTATCTCCCTCCTTCACCAGTTCCCCGGCCGATTTACAAATCTTTTCTTTCTCTTCCTTATGGCTTATATTTCTTTCGGAAAATGCAGACAGCTCCACCTGTTTCCCGGCATTTTCCTTAGCTTTTACTCCGCCATAAACCTTTTTTATATTTCCTCTTAATAGTAATTCTTCAATGTCTCTTCGTACTGTATTTTTGGAAATTTGATATTTTTCGCAAAGTTCGTCTAAGCTGCTGTCCTTCTGCGCCAAAATATATTCTTCCATATCATCCAAACGTTTATCCCTCATGCTTTTCCTCCATCTCGACCTTTCTCCCCTTCATTGCCTTTATTATACATATTCCCTCTTCTTTTTCATGCAATTTTTGGCAAATTTCAAGTTACTTCTTGACATATACCCTAGATATGCTAACATTATACTCAACATTTGCCCATTTTTCAAGAATGTTTACAAAGGAGGAGTAACATGGGAGTAAAAAGAATGAACTATTGCATCAACGGTGAGTGGGTTCCCTCTAAGACGGATAAATATATGCCTATTACGGATTCCAGCACCGGCGAAGTGATTGCTGAGGTACCAAGCTGTACTAAGGAAGAGGTTTTGGCTGCAATTGCCTCTGCCCAGGAAGCTTTTCCTGCTTGGAGCGCATTGTCTATTTCCAAGAGAACCCAGTATATGTTTACTTGGAGAGATGTTCTGATTAAGCATAAGGAGGAGTTATCTCAGCTTTGTGCCAAGGAGCTTGGAAAGACCATTGGTGAGGCAAGAGGAGATGTACAGAAGGCTATTGAGCCTACAGAGCTGGCTTGTGCCATTCCTGATCTTCTTCAGGGCGAAACCTCTATGAATGTAACCACCGGATATGACACCGCTACTTACAAAGCACCTCTTGGTGTAGTTGCCGGCATTGTTCCCATGAACTTCCCTGCTATGATTCCTTGGGGTTGGATGGTTCCTGTGGCTATTGCTACCGGAAATACCGTTGTATTGAAGGCTAACAGCCAGACTCCTCTTACTTCCATGAGAATGTTGGAGCTTTTCTACGAAGAAGCACATTTCCCAAAGGGTGTTGTAAACCTGGTAACCTGCGGAAGACAAGAAGCGGATATCCTTTTAAAGGATGAGCGTATTAAGGCCGTTACCTTCGTAGGAACCACTAAGGTTGGTAAGGAAGTATATTCTGTTGCTGCAGCTCACGGAAAGCGTGTTCAGTCTCAGACAGAGGCAAAGAACCATGCTCTTCTCTTAGAGGATGCTGATTTAGAGAGTGCAACCAATGCAATTGTCAACTCTACCTACGGATGTGCGGGAATGCGTTGTATGGCTCTTCCTGTAATTGTAGTTCAGGATAGCATTGCCGATAAGTTTGTAGCTCTCTTAAAGCAGAAGGCACAGGCTATGAAGATTGGTGCCGCTTATGATGAGGATACCAAGTTAGGACCTGTTGTTTCCGCAAAACATAAGGAAAGCGTATTGAACTGGATTCAGAAGGGTATTGATGAAGGTGCTGAGCTTGTATTGGATGGTAGAGACGTGAAGGTTCCCGGCTTAGAGAACGGATTCTTCGTTGGACCAACCATTTTCGACCATGTTACTAAGGATATGAGCATCGGTGATTGCGAAATCTTTGGGCCGGTTACTTGTATCAAGAGAGTGAAGAACTATGAAGAGGGTATCGCTATCATGAATGCAAACCCCTTCGCTAACGGTTCTGCAATCTTCACCCAGAGCGGATACTATGCAAGACGCTTCGCTATGGAGACTGATGGAGGAATGGTAGGAATCAATGTTGGAATTCCTGTTCCAACAGCTTACTTCCCATTCTCCGGAAACAAGGATTCCTTCTTCGGAGACCTTCACGTTCTTGGAAGAGACGGCGTTCGCTTCTTTACCAGAGCAAAGACTGTAACCACACACTGGTTCGATGAGAAGTCCGCTCACAGAGAAGTAGGAACATGGGAAGGAAGTACTGATGTTTAATCCGATAATCGGAAAACATCCTTATTCGCCTAAATATTCATAAACAGCAAAAAGCTTGTATACCTCTTAGCGTAAAACTATTTCGAATGAATAGGATGAAAAAGGCACTGTAAATAATCAAAATAAAAAGATTTCGGCAATATAGGTCTGAATACGGGGTAGTCTGAGCCCGTCAGTACTTACTGAAAGCAAGCAGAGCGAAGCTTGAAGTTAGTACTGTTACGTGGCGAAGCTAGCGAGAGCGTGCCCCAATTCAGACCTATATTGCTTAGAAATCTTTTGGATTTCAATATTATTTTACAGCACCTCCAGAATCCGCTCTACCATGGATTCTCTATCCATGTGATATTCTTTCATCAAGGCTTCCAAATCATATTCGTCATAGAATTCTTTTTCCAGACCTAAGCTTAGTACCTTCATTGGCTTTAAGCTATAGAAGGAAGCAATTTTCTCTGCAAAACCGCCGGACAAAATGCCGTCCTCTAAGACCACCACCAACTCATGGTCTTTTTCCAGATTTTCCAGATACGCTTTATCCAAATGAGATAGAATACCGGGGTTAATTAAGCTGGGCTTAATACCGGTCTTTTTCTCAAAGTTTTTCGCCCCTTCTCTTCCTTCTTCATACAAGGAGCCTGTTGCAAAGATGGCCACCTTCTTGCCCCTTTGGATTTCCTGATAGGAAACAGGGAAGAAGCTCTTCTTCACCGGAGCTTCATCTTCCAGCACATTTCCCTCCGGCGCAAAAATCAGTACCGGATGCTCCTGCTGTTCTAAAGCCCAATCCAGTAAAGAGAAATATTCTCCTTTAAAGGCCGGCGCAAAGATCAAAAGATTCGGGATGGAATTGGCCATGGCCAAAAGATACAGTCCAAGGTGGGTTTTATCCCGCATTCCCAAAATAGAAGCGCTGTTCACTACCATGGTGATGGGAAGGGAATTGATGGCTGCATCGTGGGAGATCTGATCATAAGCTCTTTGCAGGAAGGTAGCAGATGTGAAAAATACAGGTTTTGCTCCATTTTTTGCGGCACCGCAAGCAAGGGTTACTCCTGTCTGCTCCGCAATCCCCACATCCACAAACTGCTTTCCCGCCTCTTTTCTTTGCTTTGCATGAAATCCCATGCCACCGGGCACTCCTGCGGTAATGGCCAAAACCGCCGGATCCTTCTTCATTTTCGCCAGCAAAAATTCTGCTGTAAGTTCTCCGATATCCTCCCCGGGAAAATCATATTCTTCTCTGGTTTTTCCCGTTTCCAAATGGAAGGGCAGATGCCAGTGCCAGCTTTCCTTATCCTGCTCCGCAAACTTAAGTCCCTTACCCTTTGCGGTATGAATGTGAAGCACCACCGGCTTTTCGTAGCTTTTCGCCTTTTCCAAGGCCTTTACCAAAGACTCCACATCATTTCCCTGCTCCTCATAGAGATATTCCAGTCCCATAGCCCGGAACAGATTATCCTCTGCCTGACCATTACTTTCCCTGAGGCGCTTCAAACCCTTATACATGCCTCCGTGATTTTCCGCAATGGACATTTCGTTATCATTTAAAATGATGAGTAGTTGGCTCTCCTGCTCTCCCGCATTGCTTAATCCTTCCAACGCCATTCCGCCGGAAAGAGAACCGTCTCCAATTACCGCCACCACCTTTTCCGTTCCGGAAAGTAAGTCTCTGGCTTTGGCAAGTCCCAGTGCCAAGTCAATGGAGGTTGAGGTATGTCCAATGGAAAACAGATCATAGGGGCTTTCCTTAGGGTCGGTATAAGGTCCCACTTCATCATAGGAAGCCTCTTCCATATAAGCCTTTTTTCTACCTGTCAGCATCTTATGGGGATAGGTCTGATGAGAAACATCAAAGACAATCTTATCCTTCGGGGTATCAAAAACTCTGTGCAGAGCAATAGTCGCCTCCACAAAACCTAAGTCCGGTCCCACATGTCCCATGTGTTTACTGGCTCTTTCAATCAGAAAATTCCGCATTTCCTCTGCCAGGGTATTCAAGTCTCCCATGGAACACTGCTTCAAATCCTCCGGGCTATTGATTCTTTCTAAAACCATAACGCCACCTCTCCCTTTCTACTCTCTCCTACGTTTTACTCTCTCCTACTTTTTACTATCTCCCACTCTCTCCTACACAATTCCGCGAAACGTCTCATCCTATTACAGCGGAAAATATCCTTCTGCTCTATACTGTAAAGCCTCTCTATTCTCATGCAGTCTTTCAGCTTTGTCAATGGAAAGTCAGCTAAGGCTATATTCCTAATTCTAAATCCACAGCACTGCCATAGACTTCAACCATACCACAATTAGACAACTAAAAAAGGAAGTCTGGAATATACAGTCCATGAATAGCTTCGTGCAATATAGCTCTAAAGAGGGGTAATCTGAACCCGTCTGTACTTACAGAAAGCGAATGAAATGAAGCTTGATGTTAGTACAGCTACGAGGTGAAGTTAGCGAGAGCGTGCCCCGCTTTAGAGCTATATTGCTATAGAAGCGCTGATTTTACTGTAATATTTCCTACTTCCTTTTATCCTTTAGGCTTCGTCGGCAAAAAGTGGTGAAGAAAGGTAACGGTCTCCGGAATCCGGAAGGATGATGACAATGTTCTTTCCCTTTGCCTCAGGGCGCTTTGCAATCTGAATTGCCGCATGTACAGCCGCTCCGGAGGAAATGCCGGTCAGGACGCCTTCCTCTTTTCCGATACGTCTTCCGGTTGCAAAAGCATCCGCATTGGAAACGGTAATGATTTCATCATAAATCTTCGTGTCTAAAGTGTCAGGAACAAAACCTGCACCGATTCCCTGAATCTTATGAGGTCCGGGAGCCTTACCGGAAAGCACTGCGGAATCCTCAGGCTCTACCGCAATTACCTTTACAGCGGGATTCTTTTCCTTCAGATATCTACCGATTCCGGTAATGGTTCCTCCGGTTCCGATTCCGGAAATCAGATAATCCACCTTGCCGTCAGTATCCTCCCAGATTTCCGGGCCTGTGGTTTTCTCATGAGTCTTGGGATTCGCCTGATTTTCAAACTGACCGGGGATAAAGCTGTTGGGAATTTCTTTCGCCAGTTCCTCTGCCTTGGCAATGGCACCCTTCATGCCTTTAGCGCCCTCTGTCAGCACCAGCTCTGCGCCGTAAGCCTTCATCAGGGTTCTTCTCTCCACACTCATGGTGTCGGGCATTACAATGATGATTCTGTAGCCTCGGCTTGCCGCCACTAAGGATAAACCGATTCCTGTATTTCCTGAGGTGGGCTCAATAATTACGGAGCCGGGTTTTAAAAGGCCTTTTTCCTCTGCATCATCAATCATCCCCTTGGCAATTCTATCCTTTACAGAGCCTGCCGGGTTAAAATACTCCAGCTTTGCCAAAAGCTTCGCTTCCAAGCCATCCTTTTTCTCGATATGGCTAAGCTCCAAAATCGGAGTACGTCCAATCAATTCTTCCGCTGCATGATAAATCTTTCCCATAGCATTCTCCTTTTCTTCTCTGTAAATCTGCTACTCTGTACATTCTTTACTTTGTAAAACTTCTTCTCCAAAAATATGCTTTCCTAACTAAGATAAAACTTTGAAACAATTTATTCGTGGAAAAGTATAAGTCATATAAACATACTAGTCAAGTATGTTTATATGACTTATTTGGATTATTTTGATTATTTTGATTATTTTGTTTATATGGCTTATTTGGTTTATTTGATTTATTTGGTTTTATACTTTATTCTCTGATTTTGTAAACAAAAGAGCTGCAAAAACAGATGCATTACTTTTTCAAAGCTGTATAGGTCCGAAACAGGGGCAATCTCTCACCAATGTAAACAAAAATGCCGTGGAGGGACTTAAGCAGTATAGACCTGAAAAAGGGGTAATCTGAGCCCGTGGGTACTTGTGAAAAACGAATCCCATGAAGTTTTTCACTTAGTACCCCTACGTGGCGAAGTTAGCGAGAGCGTGCCCCATTTCAGGTCTATGCTGCAATAGTCCACTGTTTTTTAACAGCTCTTTATATGACAAAATCATTTCCGGCCAGATCCGGGGTAGCCAACTCCAGAAGGGTTTTCTCCTGAAAATACTCCTGAATCATTCGGTCCAGTTCCTTCCATACCGGATAGGTTTTACAAGCCCCAAGACTTCCCCTTCTTTTTTCCAAATCGGAAACCGGAGAAAGAGAGCCCTCCAAGGCAGTCAGAATTTCCAAAAGGGAATATTCCGCTACAGGCTTCTTCAGCTTATAGCCTCCCCCCTTCCCCCGCAAAGCCAGCAAAAGCTCTTTTTTTACCAAAACCTTTACGATGCTTTCTAAATATTTTTCCGAAATATCCTGCCTTGCCGCAATTTCCTTCAGGGGAATATATCCCTGCCCGTTATGTTCTGCCAGATCAACCATAAGCTGTAGGGCATACTGCCCCTTCGTGGAAATCAACATTTTCCTCAAACCTTTCTGACTAAAATCTTTCCGCTAATGATTTTCTTTTCTAAACTTCTTCCATAAGAAGCAGGAAGCTGTCGTACTCTCCTTTTCCTTCCGGAAGGGGAAGACCAACCTCCATCAAGGAAAATCCGCTATACGTTCTCTCCAGGAGGCTTTCCACAAAGGCTTCATCTTGGAAGGAACCGCCCTGTAAGAGTAAGCGCAGGCGGTATTTTCCTTCTCTCTTTAAGCCCTTGCAATAAAGGATTTCATTGGCTCCATTAAAGTTCTTATCCCGCCATACCACGGAAAGGCTGGCCTTCTTTTTATCAGGAGACACAAAGGACCAGGCGGTAAAGCGTTTTCCGGATACCCTGTCCTCGGACTGTGGGGTATAGCCTCCCGTTTCTCCGTAACCGCTGAGACGGTAATAGCTTCCCTCCTTCATTAAGGGCTCCAGCTCCTCCACAACTGCAATCTGCTTATGGATTTCCGCCCTGTCTTCTTCCCGGCAATCCTTGGGATCCAGTTCATAGCCGAAGCTTCCGCTCATAGCCACGATAGCTCTGGTATTCATAGGTACCACACGTCCGGTCTGGTGATTCGGCACCTGCGAAACATGGGCACCCATACATTGGATGGGATAAAGGAAGGAGGAACCGTATTGAATTTCCAATCTCTCAATAGCATCCGTATTGTCGGAAAGCCAAATCTGAGGCGTGTAATAGAGCGCTCCCAGGTCGAAACGGCCGCCTCCACCGGAGCATCCCTCAATTAATACGTTAGGGAAGGCCTCCTTTAAGCCGGAAAGAAAACGGTATAGCCCCAGACAATAGCGGTGCAAAATCTTTCCTCTTCCCTGGAAATTCACCCCATGGGAATATACGTCCATAATGCTTCGGTTCATATCCATTTTAATGTAGGAAAGGGGCACGGAACGGAAGCAGGAAATCAGGCTTTCCAATACTGCATCCACCACTTCCTTTCTGGAAAAATCCAGCACCAGCTGAGAACGGGAACGAATAGGAGACTCTCCGGGAATCTGCAAGGCATAGTCCGGATGAGCACGGTAAAGAGCACTGTCTTCATTGACCATTTCCGGCTCAATCCAAATGCCGAAATGCATACCCTCTTCTTCCAGTCTGTGTCCAAGGCTTTCCAAGCTCATTCCCAGCTTCTCTTCATTGGTCACCCAATCTCCCAGACCGGAGAAATCCGTATCTCTCTTTCCGAACCAACCGTCATCCATCACCAGCAGATTCATGCCCAGGGCTTTTCCTTCTCTTGCAAGCTCAATGATTTTTTCTCCGGTAAAGTTAAAGTAGCAGGCTTCCCAGGAATTCAGCAAAATCGGAAAATAGGGTAAAGGAGATGTTGCCGCAATATACTTCTTCACCATGCTTTGTAGCTGATTGCTTAAGGCGCTAAGTCCATCCCCGAAGCTTAAGATAGCCTCCGGGCTTTGCAGTTCTTCTCCCGCTTCCAAAAGGTAGTGCATATTGTCATTTTGCATTCCCAGGGAAACTCTGGTTCCCCGGTAGGAATCCCGCTCCACATCCAGATGGAAAGAGCTGCTGTATAAAAGAGCAAAACCATAGCAATCTCCGCCATGTTCCGTGGTGTTTCTTCCCGCTAAAATACCAAAGGGATTTTCCTGATGGCTACTGCTTCCTCTCATGGACGCAATATGCTTTACGCCCTGCTGCAAGGGTTCTCTACGGTAGAGACGCTCCATCCCGTACCTTCCGGAAAAATGAATCAAATCATAATCTCCATAGGAAAAGTCCAGGGAAAGGGAATCCAGACGCTCCACAAAAAGAGCCTCCTCGGAAATATTTTTGATTCTGGTATTTCTGGCAATCACATCCTCATCCGGGTAGAGAATGTAATCCAGCTCCACCTCTACCCTCTTTCTTTCTTCTTTTAGGAAAATGCGAAGGGTTTCACATTCCTCTACCGCCTTGGCATGAGGAAGTCTCTCCGGATGGGATCTACCCGAAAAAATCTCTACCCGGTCAACGCGCAGGTCCAAAATACCCTCCCCGTCAGAACCGGAAATGCTACAAGCCGGAATACGATAATCTCCATTTCCAAAGGAAGAATACTCCTGGGCCAAGGTATCCATGGAGTAGGTTCTGTCTGCATTTGCATCATAGGGATTACCGGAAAATCCTCTATCCTTATACTGGAAGAGGTAGGAAAAATCCCCTTCTCCCCTTTTTCCGTAATAATAATGCAAAAGATGCCCATAGGGACCAATGCCCATCTGGTAGCTGGTGTTTCTACTATGTAAACTAATAAGCCCCTTTTCCTTGTCGTAAACGATTGCCATACTGCACTCCCCTTTCTTTTAGAAAAAATCCTTTTCTCTTCTTCGTCTCTTTACTTCTTTGCGAAGAAAGGCAAAGCATTCCTTCTCTCCTTTGTCCTTTAAAAGCAACAGCAATTCTTCCAGTTCTTTTTTTGTCCGTTCATGAATCAAGGGAGAATCCTTCATCGGCTTATAGTAAATGTAAGCACTGTCATCCCTGTATTTTTCCCCTTGATAATTCTTCGATGCGGCCACTCTGTCACAAAACATCTCCGCCACATAACGATAAGGCATAGGACAGCCTATCATACGATTGGGGTCTTGTAAATCATAGTCACACCAATATTCAAAATGATGCTTGTTTCTTCCCTTATGATGCAACCATGCCGTGGAGGTTCCCGTTTCAATCCGCTCTACGCCGTTGGGACTTTTATAGCCCTTATAAAAACGAATACCCACCCTAAATTCCGTCCAGCTGTACTTGGACAGGTCATGGAGCAGCCCCTGCTTATACAGCCCAATGGAAAAGCAGTAGCGCATCACCAAAATCTTATGCTTTGTAATGGTTTTAAAATGTCCGATGGCATTTTTCCAAAAATGAAATCCATCCATCTGTAACTCCTCTTCTATACTATCTTTCTTCCTGCATAAGGCAAGGATATTTTTTCTCCAGATAATCCCATAAACTAAAGCTGGGGTAGCCGTACACAAAGCCGTAGGCAATAAAAGATAAAAGGATTGCTCCCCCCACATCTAAAATAGAGTGTTGCTTTAATACCAGGGTTGCCATACAAATCAAAAGACACAAAAGAAAAGAGCCCCATACCACCGCTTTGCCATAGGGTAGCTTCCGGATATCCTTACTTTTCATAATCGCCACATGCATGCAGATGGAATTGTAGGCATGAATACTGGGAAAAACATTGGTGGGGGTGTCCACGCGATACAAGCCGGCTACCATGACTTGGAAAATGTTTTTATCGCTGACATAAGGAGGACGTAAATCCGTTCCGTTGGGGTAGATTTCACAAATCAGAAGACTGAAAATCATTCCGATAAAAAGATACAGGCAAACCTTATAAAAGTCCTCTTTATTGGTAAAAAGAAAATATAGAATCCCCAGAAGAATATAGAGAAACCACATAAAATAGGGCACGATAAAATATTCACAAAAGGGAATCATTTCATCGATCTTCGTATGCATGATGTGATATCCGGTAGCCACCGTCACTCTGGACTCGATGGACTTAAACCAAAGGGGATAAATAATGCCGATCCATAGGACATTGGCATAGCTGTATTTATGATAAAATCGAAGAAATTTCTGCCAAAGATCTTTCATGCTCTTCCTTTCTCCGGAATAAGGCAATTTCCTTGTTAAGAACAAAAAAATCGAAACGTCCCTTTTACGGAAATCGTTTCGATTTATCGTAGCGAGAGGGGGACTTGAACCCTCGACACCACGGGTATGAACCGTGTGCTCTAGCCAGCTGAGCTATCTCGCCTTAGAAAAAAATGTCCGACCCAGGCTGCGCATAACACGCAGACCGGACCGAATACTGGGGCCTACAGGGCTCGAACCTGTGACCCTCTGCTTGTAAGGCAGATGCTCTCCCAGCTGAGCTAAGACCCCCTGTCGCGTTTTTTGCGACCTGTTCATATTACTAAATACAAAGCCCTTTGTCAATAATAAAATCTTTCTAAAGGAAATTTTTTTCTATGAATTTTTCTATGAAAATGACTGTAGGGATTTACAAAAAAATCACCAATAAGATTTGTGAAAAGTCCTCCTTTAGGACGCCAGCGTTTTCAAATACTCCTCCACAAAAGCCTTATACTTAGGAACCTGCGCTCCCACAATAGGCTTTCCTACAATCTTACCTTCCTTATTAATAAAGAAAGTGGTGGGAACGCCAACTACACCGGAGAGTAAATCCGAAAAATCATTGTTGGGGATAATATTGGTAAAGTGGGCATTGGTCTTATCCAAGATGGTATTTGCAAGCTCAATATGCTCCGCATCCTCTTTTCCGGCCACATCAGCCACCAAGCCGATAATCTGTACATTGTCCGGAAGACTTCTCTGCCACTCTCCAAGCTCCGGCATCTCTTGAATACAAGGTCCGCAGAAGGTTCCCCATACATTCAGAACGGTTAAGTCCTTCTCCCCGAAAATAGAACTGTCCACAGACTCCAAAGCTAAATTCTCTGCAGTAAATTCCAAGCTCTTATCGGATACGGAAAAATTGCTTGCTTTCTGCTCTCCCGCCGCTTCACTTGCTTTCTCGGATGCTTTCTCCGCAGCTTTTTCTGTAGCCTTCTCTGTTGTTGCCTCTGTTTCTGCAGAAACCTTAGTTTCTGTCTTTCCGCTATTGCCGCAAGCCGCAAGAGCCAAACTGCTTAAAATCGCCAAAGCAAGAACTAAATTTTTCCGTTTCATAATCTCTCCTTTTGTTGAAAATGATAATTCTTTGCAAGAATAGCATATTTCCTTTATAAATCCCAGCATTTCTCTAATAGATTAAAATCTTTTATTTTCTTTCTTCTTCCTTTAGATTCCCTTCGTTTTTTGACAGAATTCAGGAAAATAAAAAAGGCCTTCTTCCCTTAACAGCTTCAGCATTTCCTCCTGACACTGCTCCACAGTCTTCCCTTCCACGGATAGCACCGCATCGGCACAGGCTTGATAGCGGCTCTCCCGCTCTTCCATAATCTTTTCTATAGAATGAAGATCCAGCTTGTTTTGCAATACCGGTCGATTCTCCGCTTCCTTTTCCAGTCTTTCCAGTACCGCCTTTGGAGAGAGCTGCAGGTAAACGGTAAAGCAATGCTCCTGTAAAAGCTTACGATTTTCCTCCCGAAGTACAATTCCGCCTCCCGGGGATAGAATCATTTCCGCCTGTCCCTCATAGAGAATTTTCTCTTCCTCTCTTATCGGAGAGTCTGCAGGAAAAGCTTCCTGCAAGTCTTGCGACAGCTTATTTTCCTCCGTCAGCACTTCCCGTAAAAGTCTTGTTTCCTCTCTCCGAAAACGTTCTTCCCCATATTGCTTAAAATACCGGGAAATCCGCATGGAAAAGCTTTCTTCCAGTCTTCTGTCCAACTCCACCAAAGGAAGGGACAGCTTTTGGGAAAGCATCTCCCCCAAGGTTGTTTTTCCGCTTCCCATAAAACCGATCAGGGCAATGTTTTTTCTTCCCTCCATTTTCCGCCAAAGCTTCATGTATTCTTCCATACCGAACTGGCCGGGAGCAGAGGCGGAAAAGGCTTGCACAAAGCTATGTTTGGAGCCGGAAAGGCTCCCCAGCACTCGGGAGCTCTTTCCCATTTCTCCCATAGACATACTGATTAAGTTTCTTTCCGGATGCTTATCCTTCCATTCCCGAGAGGCCAGCATAAGATTCAAAACATCCGCTTCCTGTCTTGGCATACAGGCCAGTTTCACCGTGTCCGTTCCATAGGAAGCCAGAGCGCTGAGAATCTCTCTACATTCTCCCCGGCCGGGTGTCTTTTGAAAATCATGGTAGGAGGCAATGCATTTTCCTCCCAGCTGCATAATCATGGCGTGGCAGTCTAAAAAAGCCTGCCGTCCTTTACCGTCCAGCTCCACCTCTAAATCGATATAATCCGGATAGCCGCTTTCCATAGCCATCATATTCAGTTGGAAATAGGATTTATCATAGGGAAAGAAACCACCCTGACGCTCTGTACGAATGGTGAAAATCAGCTTCTTCCCTCCTAAAATTCTCCGAAGCTCTCCCAGAAAGTTTCCTAACTTCTCCTCACGCTTTTTCAGACAGTCATAGCGAATTTCCACTCCGTAAAGAAACGGATACAGGGGATGCAGGGCTAATGCCTTGGCATCCCTTATAAAATCCTTTTCCGTATCCCCTGTTAAAGGTACAATCATTCCCATTTTCCCTCTTCTCCTTTTCCGCTGTGAAAGCCTGATATCCGCACTTTTCCTATGTATGCTTTTTATATGGAGACTTTTTCCATTCGACTAGGCCATTGCCGTAATTTCTTCTTGAAAAAGAGCATGCTTTCTCTGATAAGCGAAAAGAAAGGGTTTTTCCAAAATTCTTTTGAGAAGAATATGAAAATACTTTTCCTTCCCCATAGGCCTTACCAGTACAGTAGGTACTTCCGCACGATTTCCGCCCAATATATCCGTAAACAGCTGATCGCCGAAAAAGAGCGCCTGCTCCTTCGCTATCCCAAACTGCTCCACTGCCTGTAAATAGGCCTTCGCTTTAGGCTTTCCCGCATTGGGAATAACCAAATCCGCATGAACCCTGTCTTGAAATGCCCCCACTCTTTCTACTCCGTTATTGGAAAGCACCGCGGTTTTAAAACCGGCAGCCTGCATCCGATGAAACAGGGCGACCGTTTCTTCTCTGGCAGGCTCATCATGCAGCACCAAAGTATTATCAATGTCAAAAAGCAATGCTCGATAGCCCTTTTGATACAGCTTTTCAAAGTCTAAGGTGTAGATGGAAGAAATGGAAAAACAGGGAAACAGGGCAAATGTCTTATTTTTCAAGTTCTTTTCCCTCCGTCTTTAAGCCTCCTCCGAGAAGCTTTCCGATTTCCTCCATAAAGGTGTTGATATCTTTAAATTCTCTGTAGACAGAGGCAAAACGCACATAGGCCACCTGATCCAGGTTTTTCAACCTTTCCATCACCATTTCCCCGATGGTATCGGTGCTGACTTCCTTACTCTCCTGATGAAAAATCACACTTTCAATCTCATCCACCAAGGCGGAGATTTGCTTAGGAGAAATGGGGCGCTTATGGCAGGAACGAAGAATTCCCCCTTCCAGCTTGGAACGATCATAGGGCACACGACTTTCGTCCTTTTTCACCACCATAAAGGGAAGGGTTTCCGTCTTTTCAAAGGTGGTAAAACGCTTTCCGCAAACCTCACATTGTCTTCTTCTGCGGATGGCCGAATTATCATCAGCCGGACGGGAGTCAATGACTCGGGTATCCTCCGCATTACAAAAGGGGCACTTCATACTTCCTCCTTATTCCTCATAGTCGGTATACTGTCTTCTGGCTTCTTCAAAACTCATTTTATGGTCGGGATCCTGCTTGCTTTCCCCATCAGCTTCCGGCTTGCTTTCCCCATCGCTTTCAGGCTTATTTTCGATGGCAGTCTCCTGCTTCGCTTCTGTGGCTTCCATTCCTTCCCCGGCTGTCTCCTGCTTCGCCTCTGTGGCTTCCATTCCTTCCTCGGCTGTCTCCTGCTTCGCCTCTGTGGCTTCCATTCCTTCCTCGGCTGTCTCCGACGCTCCAATCAAGTTTCGCCCTTCCTGATCCTCGGAGATTACCACAGAAGAGCCTCCTTCGTTTTCATTAGACTGTTCTATAGAAGTTCCTACGACTGTTGCGGACTGTTCTGTAGAAGCTCCTTCAAATGTTACGGACTGTTCTGTAGGAGTTCCTTCGACTGTTGCGGACTGTTCTGTAGGAGCCGCTTCGACTGTTGAGGGCTGCTGTTCGGAAACCGCAGGCTCTTCATTTCTCTGATAGCTGTCTCTGCTCGTAGCGCTTATCGTTGAAAAATCCCCTGCTCCCTTTCGGTAAATTAATGCCTGCACAAAGCCCATGTAAGGAATCAGATAAATGGATAAATACAAAAACAACACAAAAATCGGTAAAGCCGGAGATTTTAGAATAAAGGACCACATTACCGCAATAAATCCGGCAACGGAAGTTACCAAAGAAAAATACAGAATTTGACGGAAATAACAGAACTTCTGCCCCTTCATTACCGCAGCGCTTTTTTTCATATTCTGCCAAAGGCTATTTCCCTCTCCATCCCAGACGGTAAAGAAGGTCATATCAAAGAAAAGGGAAAAGAAGATTAAAACCGCAAGGCTTACTCCGTAATAGGACCAGTAAATGAGTCCTTCTCCCAAGAAGTAATCTATCGCTTCCTGCCCTAGGGAAATCACCGCGGAAAAGAGAAAAGCCAAGATACTAAAGCCCAGCATTCTTCCCAACAGGGGGAAGGAATGGGGATGGAAGCCGTAAAAAATCATAGCGGCATTCACCTTCTTTTCTCCCTTAGACATGTCCAGCAACATTTTTCGAAAAGAGAATCCCAATACAATAAAGTAAAAAATGCACACAAAAACATATAAAGCAAAAAGGATTCCCGTAAGACTAAGACCGATTCCTCTCCTTAGCTCTCCCAAAGAAAAATCTCCGGTAAAGAGGATGAAAGGGTTAAGGAGAGAAGAAAAGAGCATGGTCAAAAGAACGAAGCCCAATAATCCTGCTATATAGGAAAGAAAAATCGTAAACCAATTTTCCCTCCAAAATTTTCTTGCCACCCTTCTCATGTCTTTATTTTTCATATACAAAAATCCCTTCTGGTAATCAAAATGGGACTATGAAAAAGGGAAGTCGGGATTCCCCTTTCCGCTTTTTCACAGTCCCATGTTCACTTTATTTTTACTGAATAGGTACTACTCCGCCATCATACTTCTTGTTGATAAAGTCCTGAATTTCCTTGGACTGTAATACTTCCACAAGAGTCTTTGCCCATTCAGCATCCTTATTCTTCTCTGCTACGGCAATGATGTTTGCGTAAGTCTGTGCAGCCTCGGAATCAGCCTTCTCCACAACCAAAGCGTCAGAGGGCTTAAGGTTTGCCTGAAGTGCAAAGTTTCCGTTCATGCAAGCAAAGTCTACGGAATCCAGAGAACGAGGGATCTGTGCAGCCTCCACCTCATATAACTCGATGTTATGAGGATTCTCTACCACATCCTGCTTGGTTGCGGTAAGACCTGCTCCATCCTTTAACTTAATGATGCCGTTGTCCTGAAGCAGTAACAGTGCTCTTGCCTCATTTGTAGTATCGTTGGGAACCGCAATCTTAGCGCCGTCCTTGATTTCCTTTAAGTCCTTGGACTGTCCGGCATAGATTCCGAATGGCTCATAGTGAACCTTCCCTACGGAAACAACCTTGGTGTTCTTTTCCTTATTAAACTCCTCCAAGTAGGGAAGATGCTGGAAGTAGTTGGCATCAATTTCTCCCTGATCTGTAGCCAGGTTTGGCTGTACATAGTCGTTGTAGGTAACGATTTCGATTTCCACGCCCTTCTTCTTTAAAGCATCCTTTGCAGCCTCTAAAATCTCTGCATGGGGGCTGGGGGTAGCACCGATTTTAATCTTTACGGTCTCTCCCGCTTCAGCCTTCTCTGTAGCCTTCTCTGTTTCTCCGGCCTTCTCGGAAGCCTTTTCAGAAGCCGCCTCGGTCTGCTTCTCACTCTCTGCCTTAGTTTCCGCCTTCTGTCCTCCACATGCTACAAGCCCGAAAGCCAAAGCAAGGGATGCCACAAGCACTCCAAATTTCTTTTTCATAAAACTCCTCTTTCTCTCCCTTTAGGGAGAATCCTTTCCTTCCCATAGGAAAATGTTCTTCTACTCCATTCCTTGGGTGTGCTCCCTGTTGAAAAGTCCTTTTCAACTCTCCTATGGTATAAGAAAAAACAGAAAAAAGCAAGAACTCCGAATTTAATTCAATTTTATAAAATTTCCCTAAAGCCTCTATCCCGGCTTTTCCAAAGACTGCTAAATGGTCTAAATTTCTTAATTCAACTTTCCTCTTTTATCGCTGTACTTCGCCAGTCTCATCCAGAATTCCTGTACCAGCTGAACAATAACCACCAGCACCACCACTGCAATCAGCATCATATCCGTCTGGTAACGATAGTAACCATAGTTTAAGGCAATGGCTCCCAAACCGCCGCCCCCTACAAAGCCCGCCATAGCGGAATAAGAAAGGATAGAGGTCATACAGATTGCCGCCCCCACATAGAGACTGGGTCTGGCCTCCGGAAGCAAGACCTTAAAAATAATCTGAAAGCTGTCGGAGCCCATGGATTTCGCCGCTTCAATCACTCCGCTGTCCACTTCTTTCAAGGAAGATTCCACCATTCTGGCTATATAGGGTGCGGAAGCAATTACCAGAGGCGGAATGATCGCCTTAGGTCCCAGCGTCGTATGCACCAAAGCCTTAGTGATGGGAAGCACCATAACCAAAAGAATCAGGAAGGGGATGGTTCGGAAAATGTTGGTAAAAAATCCGAGAATCCCATGAATAATCTTATTCGGTGCAATACTGCCCTCCTCCGTTACCACCAAAATCACCCCTAAAGGGATACCGATGGCATAGGAAATCAAAGTGGAAATACTTACCATATATAAGGTTGCCAATGTCTCCTTGGAAAAAAGTGCCAAAAGCTCCTTTAAACTCATGCTCATGAATGCACCTCCTCATACAGAATTCCTCTTTCCTTTAGGAAGCTGAGAATCTGGAATTCATCCTCCGGATTCTCCGGCAGCTCTATAATCATCTGCCCCATGGCAATATTATCCACATCTTTGGTATTGGCAAAGAGAATATTCACCGGTGCTTTGGCGGAAAGAATCATTTCCGAAATCACAGGCTCATGGGCGGAACGTCCGTCAAAAACCAAACGAATGCGCTTTCCGGTACCGAATCGAATTTCCTTCTCTCCCTCTCCCAAAATCAGCTTTCTTCCGATTTCCGACTTAGGGGAACGGAAAACCTCCTTCACCGGGCCTGCTTCCGCTATCCGGCTGTGATCGATAATGGCCACCTCATCACAAATGGCTTCAATCACGGACATCTGGTGGGTAATCAAAATAATGGTCACCCCCATCTCCCGATTAATCTTCTTCAGCAATTCCAGAATCTGCTCTGTAGTTTTGGGATCCAAGGCAGAAGTAGCCTCATCACAAAGCAATACCTCCGGTTTTGTCGCCAAGGCTCTGGCGATGGCTACTCTTTGCTTCTGTCCTCCGGAAAGCTGGGAAGGGTGACTGTGCTCCCTTCCCTCTAAACCCACCATCGCCAAAAGCTCCTTCGCCCTCTCCAGTCTTGCCTTCCTTTTCTTAAAGTAGGAAATAGGCCCGCCCTTATGGGAAATTTCCAGGGGGTAGCTGACATTTTTCAACAAATTTCTCTGCTCAAGAAGATTAAACTGCTGGAAAATCATGCCCATGTTCTGTCGCATGGCAAGAATTTCCCTTTGCTTCATGGAGCCCAGGCTCTGCCCCTGAAAATAAATCTGTCCACTACTGGGCTTTTCCAAGTAGTTGATACAACGAACCAAGGTGGATTTTCCAGCACCGGAAAGACCGATAATACCCTGAATGCTTCCTCTTCGGATGGACAAATCAATCTGATCCAAGGCCACAAAGTCCTCACCGTCGGTTTTAAAGGTCTTGCCAAGCCCCTTGATTTCTATAATATTTTCATTCTTCAACTCTTCCCCGGAACCCTCTGCTGTAAAGTTCTCTTTCGGAAGAGCCTCGTTTTTCACAATCGCTTCTGTCATTTTATCTTCCATAAATATCCCGGTGCTTCGCCGGATTATTGGCAAAGCGCCAAAATTGCCTCTCCATAAATTTCTGCCGCCAAAAGTAGATCCTTTACCTTAATCCACTCATCAGCCCCGTGCATTCTGGTGTCCACATCCGGAAGAACCGCTCCGAAGGCTACGCCATTCTCCACATCATGCACATAGGTACCGCCACCGATTGCCAGGCACTCTCCCTTTAATCCGGTCACCTTCTCGTAAACAGAGAGAAGATTCTGTACAAAGGGGGAATCGGAGGGTACATAGTGAGGAGGAATCATTCCCTTGGTTTCAAATTGGAAGCCCTTGGCTTCTACATTTTTTCTTGCGGTATTTACACAATTCTCTTCTGTCGCACAGATAGGCACACGGGAATCATAGGTAAAACGAAGCTCCTCTCCGTCAATGACATAGATATCCAAGGTACAGGTTAAATCCTTACTTTCCTTATCCTCCATCTTAATGCCCAAGCCGGAGCCGTCGGTCTTTCCGTAGGGGAAAAGTTCCAAAAGATGCTCTAAATCCTGCTTCAGCTCTGCTCCGACAGAGGGAAGCTTTGTGGCAAAAATCGCCGCTGCAAGACCTGCATTTTTTCCAAGATAAGGAGTTGCCGCATGGGCGGAGGTTCCGATGACCGTGACCTCATTGCCGTTTTTACTGATCTTTACCTTACACTGCTCTTCCACCGCCTGCTTTGCAGCTTGGAACTCTTCTTCCCCTAATGCAGAGAAAACAAGTACAGCTTTCTGCGGTACCGCATTTACCGCAATTCCCGCCTTTAAGGAAAGAAGACTGCTCTCCCCCTTCCCTCTTTTCTTGAAAATTGTTCCTCTGAACTGTCCCTTTTCCACGTTAATGATGGGGAACTCCGCATCCGGAGTAAAGCTCATCTCTCCCGCCTTCTCCCGAGCATAGTAATACTCCAAATCCTTGGAACCGGTCTCTTCATTGGTTCCCATAATCATACGAATCCCCTTCTTCAGGGGGTATCCAAGCTCCTTTACCGCACGCATAGCATAAAGTCCCGCAAGCATCGGTCCCTTATCGTCACTGACGCCACGTCCGTAGACAATTCCATCCTTTTCCAGCATTTTAAAGGGCTCGGTAATCTCCCAGCCTTCTCCTGCAGGAACCACATCCAAGTGTGCCAAGATGTCCAGACTTCTGGGAAGCTTTGCATCCAAATCCGCTGTTCCTACATAGTTTTCCATATTGTTTACGGAGAAACCATAGCCTTCGCAAAGGGACAACGCCTCCTCTAAAGCCTTCTTGGGGCCTTCTCCAAAGGGGGCACCCGGCTGTGTCTCTCCTTGCACGGAATCGATGGCAATCAGTCTGCCTAAGTCCTTAACGAATTCCTCCTCATGCTCTGCCAACCAAGTTTTGATACTCTTTTCCATAAGGTCCTTCCTTTCTTTGTACTTCTAAGCTGTTAAATATACTTTTTTGCTTTTAAATATACTTCTATGCTTTTAAATATACTTTTTTGCTTTTAAATATACTTCTATGCTTTTAAATATACTTTTTTGCCTTAAGGCTATTGCACGGATTATCTTGTTATTCCTCTTATGTTTAGTTTCTGGAGAACTCGCTGAGCTTTAGATTTTCATTTCTATCCAAAACCATACCGATGGACCATGGATGGGCGAAAAGAAGTAAAGGTCTATCCTTTAAGTCCTTTACCAGCTTCATATCAGAGGTTCCGGAAATGGCGGAAACATCTATTTCCGTATAATTTTCAATCCAGCGAATATGTTCGTAGGGAAGCATTTCCAATCGCACCTCTACATTATACTCGTTTTTCAGACGGTAGGTTAATACTTCAAATTGCAGGGATCCTACCACGCCTACAATAATCTCCTCCATACCGCTGTTATACTCCTGAAAAATCTGAATTGCACCCTCCTGCGCAATCTGAGAAACCCCCTTTAGGAACTGCTTTCTCTTCATGGTATCAATCTGTCGTACTCTGGCAAAATGCTCCGGAGCGAAGGTAGGAATTCCCTCATAGACAAACTTTTTGTTGGAAAGCTCCAGGGTATCTCCGATGGAAAAGATTCCCGGGTCAAAGACGCCGATAATGTCTCCGCCATAGGCCTTCTCCACGATTTTTCGCTCATCCGCCATCATCTGGGTAGGCTGGGAAAGCTTCACCTTTCTGCCCCCCTGAATATGGTTTACTTCCATTCCCGCATCAAACTCTCCTGAGCAGATCCGCATAAAGGCAACCCTATCACGGTGCTTTGGATCCATATTGGCCTGAATTTTAAAGACAAAGGCGGAAAAGGCTTCCTCCACCGGATCAATCATGCCCTGGTCGGATTTTCTGGGAAGGGGAGACTTGGTCATCGCCAAGAAATGCTGCAAGAAAGTCTCCACACCGAAGTTGGTTAAAGCGGAACCGAAGAATACCGGCGTAAGCTCTCCCGCATCCACTCTTTTTTCATCAAAGGCATCTGCAGCGCCATCCAAAAGCTCCAAATCCTCCTGTAACTTTTCAAAATACTCTTGGGAAATATGCTTGGGAAGCTCCGGATCACTATAATCAAAAACTTCCTTTTCTACCGCCTTCTTTCCTCCCGCATTACTGTGGAAGAGGTTAACCTGCTCGGTTTCTCTGTCGTACACGCCCTTAAAGTTATGACCGCAGCCAATGGGCCAGTTAATGGGACAGGTACGAATTCCCAGTACCTCTTCAATTTCATCCAAAAGGGCATAAGGATCCCTGGCCTCTCTATCGAACTTATTAATAAAGGTGAAAATGGGGATATGACGCATAACACAGACTTTAAAGAGCTTAATGGTCTGGGGCTCCACACCCTTTGCTCCATCAATGACCATCACCGCACTGTCTGCCGCCATCAAGGTTCTATAGGTATCCTCTGAGAAATCCTGGTGTCCCGGGGTATCCAGAATATTAATGCACTTTCCGTCATAGTTAAACTGAAGCACGGAGGAAGTTACGGAAATTCCTCTTTCCTTCTCAATCTCCATCCAGTCGGAAACCGCATGCTTTGCGGATTTTCTTCCCTTTACCGTTCCTGCCAAGTTAATGGCACCTCCATAGAGAAGAAACTTCTCCGTAAGGGTAGTCTTTCCTGCGTCCGGGTGGGAAATAATCGCAAAGGTTCTTCTTTTTTCAATTTCTTCTCTTAAATTCGCCATGGTTCTCCTATTGATATATTGATTTATAAACGCTTACTTTCAGCCTAATTGGCCTGTCTTTTATCTTTCTCCCATTACGATAAAAAAGGCTATGCCCAAGGGACATAGCCTACTTTCCGCTTTTATCTTCTCCTAAGGAAATCCGGAAGATCGATATTGTTTTCTCTTCCTGTTCTTACTCTGCTACTCTGGCTTTCCGGAGTCTCTACAGGTCTGGAAAGATTGACTTGCGGAGTCGGTGTATATCCTCCAAGATTAGCCTGCGTGTTTTCTACAGGTACTTCCGGTCTTTGAGAAAGTCCGGGAGCAACAGGTCTTTGATTGCTAAGGAAAGAAGGAAGTCCCGGAGTGGCATTGCTTCCAGTTCCGGCAGTATTGGCAACAGATGGATTGAGCTGTGGAGTCTGTGTATTGACTGTTCTAACAGTTTCTACAGTCTTTGTTCTCTCCTTAATTCCGGTGGCAATAACGGTAATGGATACCTCATCCTGACTATCCTCATCATACATCGCACCAAAGATAATGTTGGCATTCTCGCCTACCAGTTCCTCTACATAGGATGCTGCATCATTTGCCTCGATTAGGCTGATGTCTCCGGAAATGTTGATGATAACATCGGTAGCGCCCTCGATGGTGCTCTCTAAGAGCGGAGAAGAAATCGCAATCTTTACCGCTTCGATAGCCTTGTCATCCCCCTTAGCCTTACCGATACCCACATGAGCAATTCCCTTATCCTTCATAACTGCAGAAACATCCGCAAAGTCCAGGTTAATCAGTCCCGGTACATTAATCAAGTCGGTAATTCCCTGTACGGACTGCTGTAATACTTCGTCAGCCTTCTTTAAAGCCTCAGGAAGGGAGGTCTTCTTTTCAACAATCTCCAACAAACGATCGTTGGGAATTACAATCAAGGTATCTACTGCACTCTTTAATGCATCAATACCCTCCATGGCATTCTTCATTCTCTGCTTTGCTTCAAAGCGGAAGGGCTTGGTTACCACACCAACGGTAAGAATGCCCATATCCTTGGCAATTCTGGCAATAATCGGAGCCGCACCGGTTCCTGTTCCGCCACCCATTCCACAGGTAACGAATACCATATCTGCCCCTTGTAATGCAGCGGTAATGTCCTCTGCACTTTCCTCAGCAGCCTTGGTACCGATTTCAGGCTTTCCTCCACATCCCAGTCCCTTAGTTAATTTCTCACCAATGGTCATAGCTGTAGAAGCCTTACTGGACTGTAAAGCCTGCTTATCTGTATTCACCCCTATAAATTCTACTCCGGCAATGCCCTCGTCCACCATGCGATTTACCGCATTATTTCCGGCACCACCAACTCCCACAACAATTATTTTCGCAGCCGCTTCGGACTCGGGAAGCTTAATTTCCAGCATATCTTCCTCCTTCAATCTATGACTTTTTTCCTTTTAGGAACGGACTCTTCTCCACATTAATCCTAACTATATCATTATAAGAATTTTCGGCATTTTGTAAAGTCTTTCCTTAAGGATGATACACAGATTTCCAAGAAAGTGCAAGTTCAATTCTTCCTACAAGTTTATTTATTTTCCCGAAAGATATAGGCTTCCTTTTCTTTTCTCCCCTTAAATTCACTTAAATCCAGGGTCCCTTTTCTTCCCTCCAATGCGGGAAGAATGTCTTTAAGGCTCATAACCTTCTGCTCCATATCCTCATTTCCTCCAAGGAGAACCCGAATACTCCCCACATGGATTATGGCCTGTGTTCCGCTATATTCAATATAATCACAAGTAATTTTTTCCTGTTGCAGGGAGGCACTAAGATTCAAAATATCCTGGAACACGTTTTTATTTTCCACCGGAAGAGCCTTATAAAGACTTACGGAGGAAAATTTCAAGCCCTTTACCTCCGGAATGCCGGGAGCTTTTTTCTTAGTGGATTCCACCACTATCCCGTCTCCGTCAAAATAAAAATTACTGGACATATAACTGACATAGCCCACCATATTCTTTTCATAGATAATGACTTCCACGCTCCAGGGATTCTTCCAGCGCATTTCATAACGTTCAATAAAGGGAAGGCTCTTATGAGGACGAACCTTTTCTTTAAAAAAGGCATAGGCGGATTTCTCATCCCATTCATCCTGAAAGAGCATTGCCTTAATTTCTTTTTCGCTGTACTGCTTATTCCCTAAAATCTTTACTTCCGAAATACGAAGACTGACTATCAGCAAAAGTAGTAAAAGAAAAAAAAGAATCAGTCCGTAATGTATTAATTGTTTCTGTTCCTTTTTTCTATTCATCTTCTGTTCATCTTCCCTTATCACTCCCAAAGCTTCCTTACTTCTATAGTATACATCGGCAGTCTCTTATTATTCCTTAAGTTTTTGAAAAAACACAGTTTTCTCTTATTCTTACTTTTCGACATGAACCGGCTCATCTAAAGTAGTCTGATAGGAAACATTCAGGCAGATTCCGATTTCCGCCAGCAAAATCATAAGAGAAGTTCCTCCGTAGCTTATAAAAGGAAGAGTAATTCCGGTATTGGGAATAGAATTGGTAGCTACCGCAATATTTAAAATGGCCTGCAAAGCAATATGCGTCATTACGCCGATGACCAGCAAAGACCCAAAAAGATCTCTGGCATTTTTTGCAATTTCATAGAGACGAAAAAGGATAAGGGCATAGACCAGCATCACCCCAAGTCCCCCAACAAATCCCAGCTCTTCGCAAATGATCGTGAAAATCATATCATTCTGAGATTCAGGCATAATAAACTTCTGAATACTCTCTCCCAATCCTCTTCCGAAAATGCCTCCGGAACCTATGGCATAAAGCCCCTGTAAGGTTTGGAAAGTTTCATCTTCATAGGAAGAAGGATCCTTCCAAGCTAAAATTCTGGTAATCTGATAGCCATGGAGCACCTTCATTTTTTGCAACAACAAAGAAAGAGGATAAGCACCAAGATATGCCGCAATCCCACCTCCCAAGAGCATCAAATGATATTTATAGCTTCTTATCGCCACAAAAAGCATAAATGCCGCAATTCCCGCTACGATCATAGCAGTGGACAGGTTGGTATAAGCAATGATTGCTGCCGGAACCAGTGCCCAGGCCGCCGCTTTTAACATGGGAACGAAACCGTCAAGCTTCCTTCCCTTGTGAGTTAAAAGAGTGGCAAAAAGGATAATAATAGCCGGTTTCATTAGCTCCGAGGGCTGGAAACGCACACCGAAAATTACAATCCAGCGGTTGGATCCGTGGGATGCCACACCGATCAGGCTGGTGACAATCACTGCCACAGCGGCAATGGCATAAATCACCAGATTTAACTTGGCAAAGATATGGTAGTCAATAAATCGGGAGGTAAAAAGCATGACAAGAAATCCAAATCCGGCAAAGAAAGCCTGTCGTTTCAGGTAAAACATCTCTCCCAAATTATCTCTTTCCGCGGTATAGGAAGAGGCGGAATACAGCATCAGCAGCCCAAAAAGGGTAATGGAAAAGACCATTACCACCAGGGAAATATCATAAAATCGTTTTAGCCTTCTTTTTCCAGCCACTGATTTCCTCCTCTTACAGATTTTTCACGCAGTCTTTACAGCTTCACGCAGTCCTTAAAGATTCTTCACGCAGTCCTTAAAGATTCTGCCTCTTTCCTCATAGTCCTTAAACATGCCCCAGGAGGCACAGGCCGGACTTAAAAGCACGTAATCTCCGGGATCTGCATAGGCCGCGCAATCCTTTACCGCCTCATCCATATCCTCGGCAAACATCACATTCTGGAAGCCGTTTTTCTTAGCGGTTTCCGCAATCTGATTTCTGGTTTCCCCAATCAAAACCAGATACTTTACTCTCCCCTTAAATTCCTTTACCCAAGGGTCGAAGTCCACATGCTTATCATAGCCTCCCCCAATCAAAACCACAGGGCCCGGCATAGCCTTTAAGGCCTGAATCGCCGCATCCACATTGGTTCCCTTGGAGTCATTATAGTATTTTACACCGGAACGCTCCCGAACAAACTCAATTCTATGCTCTACAGGCTTAAACTTCTTGCACACCTTAATAATCTTGTCCAGGGGGACGCCCATTTTCAGGCCTACTCCCACAGCACAGAGAATATTTTCATAGTTATGCTTTCCCAGCAAATGCACATCCTTCGTTGTAAAGAGCTTTTCTTCTTTCTCCGCCTTCTTATAGTAGAAAGTATCCCCTTTTAAGAACAGAGACTCCTTCTCCTTGGTATCCTTAGGTTCTTCCTCGGAAGAAAACCATAGCACCTTCGGCTTTAGACTTCTTTTCTTTCCAAACTTTCGAAGCTCCGGATCCATATAATTTAAAACAATGCTGTCTTCCTCTTCCTGATTCTCCGCAATGGATTCCTTCACCGCAATATAGTTTTTCATGGTCTTGTGTCGATCCAGATGATCCGGGGTAATATTGGTGATGGCGGAGACATTTGGACGAAAATCCACTATGGTTTCCAACTGAAAGGAACTTACCTCGCAAACGGTGGCTGACTGTTCTTCCGTCTCCAGTGCCTCTGCCGTAAAGGGATTTCCGATATTTCCCACCACATGGGTGTCACTGTATTCACTTTTTAAAATCTCTCCGATAAGGCTTACAGTGGTGGTCTTTCCATTGGTACCGGTTACCGCGCAAAGTTTCCCCTTGCTGGATTGGTATGCCAATTCAATTTCTCCAATAATAGGGATCTGGGCAGTGGCAAGCATTTTCACATAGGGCTCATCTAAGGGGATTCCGGGACTGATGACAGAGGCGTTTATATGCAACAAATCAGAGGCCAAGAGCTTGCCCTTAATCAGGCTTACCTTGTCCTTCTTTTTAAATTGGCTCAGCAATGCTCTATCCTCTACCTTAGGGTTTTTATCGAAGAAAATCACTTCGCCCCCCATGGCAAGAATCTGCTTTGCCGCCGCAACACCGCTCCGTCCTGTTCCCAATACCAAAATTTTCTGCTTGTCCATCTTCGTCCCTTTAACCTTTTTGAAATCCCTTTCCCTATTTGCAGTATTCTTCAGCCCCAGCTTCTCCTCCTTAGGCCAAGAAATTTTATTTCCCTAAATTTTTCTTGCTCTTTTTTGCTCTTTTTTGCTCTTTCTTGCTCTTTCTTTTCGCTTTTTTTGTAGCTTTTTCTTTTTTACTCTTTCATTTTTTACTCTTTTATTTTTATAAAATCATAAAACAGAAAAAACAGAGCAAAATTGTAATGATGGTAAAGATCGTCACTACCTTGGTCTCCGACCAGCCCAAAAGTTCAAAATGATGATGTATGGGCGCCATTTTGAAAATTCTCTTTCCATGACTCCACTTAAAGTAGCTCACCTGCAATATTACGGATAAGACTTCTACAAAGTAAATGAAGGCAAAAATCGGAATAAATAGTGCAATTTCTTCCTGAATGGCCATAGCTACCACAAAGCCTCCTAAGGCCAAAGAGCCGGTATCTCCCATAAAAACCTTGGCGGGGTGCGCATTAAAGCATAGGAAACCTAAAAGACCGCCCAAAACCGCCCCCATAAGCGGCGCCAAATCTCCCGCTCCCAGGTGATTTTTTAAAAGTAAGAAAAATACAATCACCCCTGTTACGGAAGAGCAAAGTCCGTCGATTCCGTCCGTAAAATTGGCCCCGGTATCCGTTGCAGTAATGATAAAGAGGGATATCGGGAAGAACAGAACCAGTCCCACACTGTAAGCTTCCTTACCAAAGAAAGGAATGCGAAAGGCTCCGCTATAGTCCTTAGAATAAAAAATATAGGAGATATACAGGATGGAGATAATCGTCTGGCACAGCATCTTCTGCCTTGGATTAAAGCCCTCGGACTGATGCTTTACCACCTTTAGATAGTCATCAATAAAGCCTACCACGCCGAAGCCCATACCCAAAAAATAAGCAGGTAAAATATGGGGATAGGTTCCTGCAAAGGGAAGACAGCCCAGGCTAATGGCAATCAAAAACAAGATTCCTCCCATGGTAGGCGTTCCCTGTTTTTTCAAATGACTTCCGGGACCGTCCTCTCGAACCTCCTGTCCAAACTTTAGCTGATGCAAAAGCTTGATTCCTTTGGGCGATATCAAAATCATCACCAAAAAGGAAATCCCTAAGCTTATTCCCTCCATAAACATTTTCCTTCCCCCTCATCTCTTTATCTTCCGGATGTACTTTCCGCACTTTCCGCTGTACTGGGCAGTTCGTCCGGAAATTCTCCCTCGTCTTCCGCCTTCTCGTCTGTATCCACGCTTCGCTTTACTACTTTACCCTCTTGTGCATCGGAAGCACCGCTTTCTTTCTTAGCAGAAGAATTGTTTCCCGACTTTTCGGAATCTCCTTCTTTTTTGCCGCTTTCTGCATTTTCATCCTCTTCCCTGCTCTGATTCTCTCCCAAAATACCTTCTTCCGACTGTAAATCCTTGTTCAAAGAGGCATTGGGATCCGTTTCTCCCTGAGGCTGAATATTTAAGAACTGTAAAGCATCATTCATAATCTTTTGCTCAATCTTGGTGGCAAAGGAAGCGCTGGCCTGAGCCTCTCCTTCCAAATTAGGTGTATCCACCACCACATAGACCAAAAGCTGCGGATCCTCCACGGGGGCAAAGCCAATGAAGGAAACCAGATAGTTTTTCGCAGATCTTGGCAGCTTTTGGGCTGTTCCGGTCTTTCCTCCCACATGATAGCCTTGTATCTGTGCCGGCTTTCCGGTTCCTCCCTCTACGGTTTGGAATAAAGCCTCTCGTAAAAAGGCACTGGTATCTTCAGAAACGGTAACCCGCATCAGCTCCGGTTGTACATCCTTAATCACCGTACCGTTGGCATTTAAAATCTGCTTTACCACATGGGGTTTGTAATAGGATCCCCCATTGATGACACTACTAAATGCGGAAGCCATCTGAATCATAGTCACGTTAAAGTTTTGTCCGAAGGAATTGGTGGCCAGAGTGGTCTTTCCCAAGGTATCAGCCGTGTAAACCAAAGAGGCGGTATCCGCCTCTCCCGGAAGGTCAACGGTGGTCTTATCTCCAAAACCGAATATATGCTGGTACTTTACAAAAGTTTCCGCCCCCTCTGCAAAGGCAGTATTCATCATATAAACGTTACAGGATCGCATCAAAGCCTGCTCCGCATCCAGAGTTCCATGACCGTCTCTCTTAATACAACGGATGTTCCATGTGTGGACACCGTCACTTAAGGTCACCTTTCCGTCACAGGTAAAGGTGGTTGTCGGCTTAATAACGGACTCCTCCAACGCTCCCGCTACAGTAAAGGGTTTCACCGTAGAACCGGGCTCATAGGTGTCGGAAATTACGGGGTTTCGCCATACCTCATTCCAAGCCGCCTGCCTTCCATAGGAAAGAAGCTCCTCCTGGGTAAAATACTGGCCAATCTCTTCTAAAGAAATACTTTTATTTTCATGCTCTCTTTTATATACGATTTGGGCTTCTTTTTTCCCAAGCTCTAAAAGAAGGCTTTCCGGATAATCCGTATCATTAAGCTTCCTGGGCTCATTTAAGTCGTACTGCTTGGTGCTGGCCATGGCCAGGATTTCTCCGGTTTTCGGATCCATAACAATGGCGGAAGCCACCTTGGAGCCTACATCCTGGGTTTGCCATTCCTGCAAATATTTTTCCACCGTTCTCTGGATGTTGTAGTTGATGGTGGTGACCAAACTGTTTCCGTCGGTGGCTTCCCGAATCACGGATTGCAACTTGGTATCGGAGTCCAGATATCCATAGGTTCTTCCGTTGGTACCGATCAGACTTTTGTTATAAAACTGCTCTACCCCTGCCTGTCCGCTTTCCCCGTCATCCGTGGTAAAGCCGATGATGTTACAAGCCAAATTTTTATAAGGATAATATCTTCTATACTCTTCTTCAAAATCCAGGCCCTTAATCCGGTCTTTCTTTCCATCTTTTTTGTACTGCTTATTTTGCTCGTCTATATAATCCAAAAATGCCGTCCGCTCTTCATAGGACAGTCTTTTTTTATACTTATAGTAGGCACTCTTTTTCCCGTCCGGTAAAGCATCCTGCTTGGCAATATAGGCTCTAAGTTCTCCCGCATCCTCTTTGAAAAACTCCTCCACCGCCTTCAAGCTGGCTTCCTCATAACGCTTGTCCTGATAGGAAGTCATGGTTCTGGCATCCACAATCAGATTATAAACCTTCTGGCTGGTGGCTAAAATGGTTCCGTTTCTATCCATGATGTCTCCCCTTTTGGCAGGAAGCACCTTGGAACCATATTGGGTTTGCCTTTGTCTTAATACCTTTCTGTTAAAAGCCTCGTTGTTGTTTCGTACAATCTGAAACAGGGCAAAGGTCAATAAGAGAAAGAGAATCAGAAAAAAGCAAAAACCGATAATCAGTTTTTCTTGCATATAAAACGGCAGAATTTTCGTCTGCCGTCTTCTTCTCTGTTCAGCTTCAGGATTTGGGGATGTTTTCATACTGCCTTACGTACTCACTTTCCGACTTTTTATACTCTATTACCTGATTTTCCCCCGGATATACCATCCCCAGTTCCTTGGTGGCAATTTCATAGACCTCTTCCGGATTCACGCTGGTATTGATAGCATTCTGCAAAGCATCATTTTTCTGCCGCAGCTTATCCAAGCGGGTTTTCTCTACCTCAATTTTTCGAATTCTGGTATTTACTTCCGTCTGCAGCTGAATGTAATGAAAGCATAAACCGCCCATCACAAACATCATCGCTGTAACGCAAAATACCAAGAACAGATTGGCAGAGGTTTTTTCCTTCAGTCTCTCCTGCTGCAAAATGTGATTCTTCTCTCTTTCCCGAAGAATCTTGGCTCTTTCCTGCAAGATCCGTCTTTCCATGCCGGAAACAGCTCTTTTCTTTCTCTGCTCCTGCTTTTTCTCTATTTTTTTCTTTTCTACTCGCTTTTTTGGGAGATACTGCTCTTTCACGGCCAAGCTTCCTTGCACATATTGCAGCTGTCTCCTCTCTCCCCTTTTCTTCATATACTCCCCTTTATTCCCCCGAAAATATCTTCATGTCCTCTATGCAAGTTTTCCAATAACTTGTACAGCCGGACAATTTCTTACTCCTTTATGCTCTTTCAAAAATCCTCAGCTTCGCACTTTTTGCTCTGGGATTTTCTTCCATTTCCTCTTCACTTGGACAAATGGCTTTTCTGCTGATGACCTTGCCCAAACTTTTTCTCCCGCAGGTACACACCGGAAAGTCCGGCGGGCAAATGCAAGGATTCTCCGCGTCCTTGAAGCTTCGCTTTATAATCCTGTCCTCCAGAGAATGGAAGCTGATAATGCAGATTCTTCCTCCCGGATTCAAGGCTTCAATCATGCTCTTCAAGGAATTCTCTAAAACCTCCAGCTCCCGATTCAAGGCAATCCGGATGGCTTGAAACGTTCTTTTTGCAGGGTGACCACCCTGCAGGCGAAACTTCATGGGAATGGCATGGGAAATGATTTCTGCCAATTCCTTGGTTGTTTCAATGGGTTTTTCCTGTCTTGCCAAAACAATGTGCTTTGCAATATTTTTTGCAAACTTGTCTTCCCCATAGTCCCTTATGATGTGAAACAAGGAGGATTCGCTGTAGCTGTTCACCAAATCCTTTGCACTAAAGTCCTGTCTTTGATCCATCCGCATATCCAGGGGTGCATCAAATCGATAGGAAAAGCCTCTTTCTTCTTCATCAAACTGATGGCTGGAAACGCCTAAGTCTAAAAGAATCCCGTCCACCTTTTCTATAGAAAGGGAAGATAGGATTTCCGGAAAATGCTCATAATTGTCCCGAATGATGTGGATATGCTTTGCAAAGGGCTTTAATCTTTCTGTTGCCGCCAGTATCGCATCCTCATCCTGGTCAATACCGATCAGCTGTCCCTTTTCCCCAAGTCTTTCCAAAATATGGAAGGAATGTCCTCCACCGCCCAGAGTGCCATCCACATAGATGCCATCCTTCTTGATGTTCAGACCCTCCATACATTCTTCAACCATGATACTTTTATGAGAAAATTCCATTATATGCCCATGCCTTCCATGTCTTTAGCCAACTCTTCCGTATCGGAAAAATCATTCTTCTCTTCATAGCTCTCGGCAGACCAGATTTCCGCATAGTCTCCCACACCCAGAAGCATCACATCTTTTTCCAATTCCGCCTTGTCCCGTAAGACCTGTGGAATGAGGATACGTCCCTGTTTATCACACTCCACCGACACTGCACTACCCAGAATATAACGCTTTAACTTTCTTGCCTTTTCACTGGTCATGGGCAAAGCCTGTAACTTTTCCTCCAACTTCTTCCATTCCGGAATTGCGTAGAGGGAAAGACAGCCATCTAATGAACGGGTTAGGAAAAATTCGCTATAACCATCCTCACGGAACTTGGCAGGAATCATCATCCTGCCCTTAGTATCTAAATTTAAATGATACTCTCCCGTAAACATACTTACCACTTTCTCCCACTTTTTCCCACTTCTCCATTATAATACCGAGTTTTCAGGGAAATGGCAAGACAAGATACTAGAATTTTCCCACTTCCTTCCCCTGTTTTTTCGAAAGAACAAAGAAGAAAAATCTCTAAATAGTAAAATGCAGAAAATCCCGAAGAAAAGCGCTAAATACAAAGCTTTCTCCACTCTATGCTCCCGGAAAATCCAATAAAGAAAGCAGCAGTCATGTCAAAAAAGCATAAAAAAAGAAGATGAGCAAAAAGTCATCTTCTTAAAATTTATGTTTTTCCATCGTTGGAGCATATTTTCTGTTGTTGGAGCATATTTTGCTATTGTCAGGGCAGGTTGTTCTATGATTTAAGCTAAACCGGCCAAAGCGAAAGGAAGCCGGCTCCTTGGATATTCATTTAGACATTGAAGCGGAACAGTACCACATCTCCGTCCTGCATCACGTATTCTTTTCCTTCCATACGAACAAGTCCCTTTTCTCTTGCCGCAGAAAGAGATCCATTATCCAGCAAATCCTTGTAATTTACCACTTCCGCCTTAATAAAGCCTCTTTCAAAGTCGGTGTGAATCTTTCCTGCTGCCTGAGGCGCCTTGGTTCCCTTTTTAATGGTCCAAGCTCTGGTTTCCTTCTCTCCTGCTGTAAGATAAGACATCAACCCAAGAAGAGAATAGGAGGCACGAACAATCTTATCCAAACCGGACTCGCTTAATCCAAGAGACTCCAGATACTCGCCCTTTTCTTCCTCGGAAAGCTCGGAAATTTCCTGTTCAATCTGGGCGGAAATCACGAAGCTTTCGGAATGGTTCTTCTTCGCATACTCCCGAACCTTTGCCACATGAGGATTACTATCTCCGTCATCCGCAAGGCTTTCCTCCGCCACATTACAGGCATAAATCACAGGCTTTCTGGTAAGAAGCCCGATGCTGTCCAGTAAAGCTCCCTCTTCCTCATCTGTTTCAAAGTTGATGGCAAGCTTTCCCTCTTCCAGATGAGCATGCAACTTTTCCAAAAGAGCATATTCCTTCTTGGCATCCTTATCATTATTAGCAAGCTTCTTGGTCTTTTGCATTCTTCTGTCCAAAAGCTCCAGATCAGAGAAAATCAGCTCCAACTCAATGGTTTCAATATCTCTGATGGGGTCTACGGAACCGTCTACATGGATCACATTGTCATCTTCGAAGCAACGCACCACATGCACAATGGCATCCGTTTCCCGAATATTTCCCAAAAACTGGTTTCCCAAGCCTTCTCCCTTGGAAGCGCCCCGAACCAGACCCGCAATATCCACAAACTCGATTACCGCCGGAGTGATTTTTTCAGAATGATACAGGTCAGACAAAAGCTTCAAACGCTCGTCCGGCACAGCCACCACACCCACATTGGGGTCAATGGTACAGAAGGGGTAGTTGGCAGACTCCGCCCCCGCCTTGGTAATGGCATTAAAGAGGGTGGACTTTCCCACATTTGGCAAACCGACAATTCCTAATTTCATTTTTACACTCCTATCTTCTAAATCGACAATTTATGACGAACTTTTCATACGTAATGGGAAATAATAAACCTGAGGTATTATACCATCCCCATGGAGTTCACTCAATAGGACTTTGTCGGTCCAGGTTTTATATAAACTGTGCCCACATAATCGGTACACATTCTAGAGATCCATCCTTTTGATAATCCTATGTGTATAGCAATATTTCACGCATTATTCTTGATGAAAATTTAGTTGAAAATGCATCTATTGAAGCTTGGATCAATCTTACGAAAATCATCCTCCAGATCCCTACGAAATTCTTCATAATCTTATATTTCAATACCGCAAAATCGTCAATTTATATTTAGTCATTTTCCTCATATTCGTTAATTCTATTTGCTAAATCGGCTCATTGATTTGCTTTCTGTGACATTGCTCTATCTGTTGCATAAAACAATTCGATATTTTTCTATCCAGGATGACACTGACCTTCTTCAGCTTATGGAGTTTCTTCTCATTCAAACCATAAAAAATAGGATTTCTAATTTTTATGGTCATCTTCAAACAATGAAACGGACGATTCTTCGTTTTTATTTGTTCTATATCTTCAAGTTTAAATTTAAAATGTAATACACTTCCTCCTCTACTTCCATAAGTATAGTATTTAACAACATTATTTTCATAAATTTCTAATTTCACTCCATTTAGGAAGAGATAATATCCCATAAACCATAGTAGGAGCGGAACGACGTAAATGGTCAATAACCCGTCATCTTTTTTCTCTCCATAAAAATTGAGATAA
>CAUTXF010000004.1:0-84371 GCA_963542215.1 uncultured Oribacterium sp.
GCAGGGCTACAAGGATTCGAACCTTGAAATGACGGAGTCAGAGTCCGTTGCCTTACCGTTTGGCGATAGCCCTAAAATCTGCTGTTTTCTTAAAAAATGAATAAAAATCAGCGACTCGATTATCATACAGAGTTTTTATTTTCTTGTCAAGAGATTTTTTTATGATAATAAAATTTTCTGTAAAAACATTCTCAAATATTTCTCGATGGTTTCTCTCAGCTTTCAAAGACTGCCTTTCTCTTATTCTCTAATACATTTTTACTATATAATTCTTAACGAGTATCACACGCGTAGTGTGCTATATCTCGTTGATGTTTTAGCAAAAATATATATTTGATATTGGGGTATCATTTTTCGTTGTATCCGTCTATAATCTATCAGAAATATTCAAGTAAGGAGCACTTTAGCGATGCAGCTTTTTCAATTAAACTATTTTCAAAAGATTATTCTGGGTTTTGCCACCTTGATTCTTTTGGGAGCCTTTCTACTCATGCTTCCCGTTTCCGGTAGAAATCATCTTCCGACCCCATTTTTGGATGCTCTATTTACCTCTACTTCCGCCTCCTGTGTAACCGGTTTGATTGTTTATGATACTGCCACGCACTGGTCTCTTTTCGGGCAAGTCGTCATTCTGTTTCTCATTCAAATTGGCGGACTGGGTGTCGTTGTCGCTGTAACTTCCGTCATTCTTTTATCCGGAAAAAAGATTGCCTATTCTCAACGAAACACTCTGGCCAGCTCCATTTCCATAAGTTCTCAAGGTGGAATTATGAAGATGTTAATTTTTCTCCTAAAATGGACAGGCATTATCGAGCTGTTCTTTGCGGTTCTGTTAGCAACGCAATTTATTCCGGAATTTGGAGTTCGGAGAGGTATTTGGTACAGCATCTTCCACTCTGTTTCCGCTTTTTGTAATGCCGGCTTTGATTTGATGGGCATTAAAGAACCCTTTTCCTCCCTCACCGACTACGTGGGAAATCCTGTTATAAACATTAGTATCATGTGTTTAATTTTACTGGGAGGCCTAGGCTTTATGACCTGGCAGGATATTGCAAAAAAGAAGGGCGACTTTCATCGTTACCGTCTGCAAAGTAAAATTATTCTCCTTACCACTATCTTTATTGTGCTTCTTCCCGCTATATTCTACTTTTTTATTGAATTCCGACAAATGCCGATAAAGAATCGAATCTTGGCCTCCCTTTTTACTGCTGTAACCCCGAGAACCGCAGGCTTTAACACAGTGGATTTTTCCAAGTTTTCCGATAGCGGAATATTCCTGCAAACCTTGCTGATGCTTGTAGGCGCTGCTCCGGGAAGCACCGGAGGGGGAATGAAACTTACTACCATGACCGTCTTACTCTTGACCTCTATTGCCATTTTTAAAAACAGTTCCCGCACTGAGGCCTTTGGGAGAACCATTCCTGATGATGTGATTCGTAACGCAACAACCATCGCCCTAATGTATATCGGCTTATGTGTACTGTCTGCAATGTTTATCAGTCTCCATGAAAAGCTTCCTTTACTGACTACCAGCTTTGAAACCGCCAGCGCTATTGCCACCGTGGGACTTACCCTGGGAATCACTCCGACCCTCAGCCCTGTTTCCCACATGATACTCATTTTGCTAATGTATATCGGAAGAGTTGGCGGACTATGCTTAATCTATGCTGTCTTCCCTAATGCCAATCAAAACAGAGGAAGACTCGTTGAAGAAAATGTAATTGTAGGATAAAGGAGAAGATATGAAACAAATATTGATTATCGGATTAGGTCGCTTCGGTTTACATGTTGCAAAAAAATTGAATGAAATGCATATTCAGGTACTTGGAATTGATTCCAGCGAGGAAAGAGTTAAAGTTGCTCTCCCCCATGTTACCAATGCGGAAATAGGAGATGCCTGCAATCAGGAATTCTTAAAGTCCCTGGGCGTTTCTAATTTTGATGTCTGCATCGTAGCAATCGGAAATGATTTTTTATCTTCACTGGAAGTTACCTCATACTTAAAAGAGCTTGGCGCTAAAAAGGTCGTTTCCAGAGCTGCCAGAGATTTACAGGAAAAATTTCTTTTAAGAAATGGAGCCGATGCTGTCGTGTATCCCGAAAAGCTGGTTGGTAACCTTACCGCCGTACAATATAGCTCAGAAACTATACTGGACTACATCCAAGTAAGTAAGGAATTTGCCGTTTTTGAAATTGCTTTGCCAAAGGATTGGATTGGTAAATCCATTGGGGAAATTGACGTACGAAAAACATTCAAGGTTAACATTATTGCTGTAAAAAATAACGACGAAGTAAATGTTACTCTGGGGCCGGACTACCGATTCCGAGAAGGAGAAAGTCTTTTTATTATAGGAAAGGATAAGGATATACAAAAATATTTTCACACTTTAGGCTAAACTTTTTAGTCAAATGATTTTGCGGCGATTACTGTTCGTTGCTGTATCAAAATATTCCATGCTTCACGAGAATTTCACCTTCATTATTGCAATATCGTACGTTTAGGGAGGGAACTCCTTGTTAAAAACGAGATATCGCATACTACGCGTTCGATATCTCGTTAAAAATAAAAACATCCTCCATGTCAAATATTCGACTCAGAGGATGTTTTTTTCTTATGTGTCGGCTCTTTTAAGCCCCCGGTGCATCGGCATTTTCTTCCGTCTCCAAAGATTTCTCTCCTAAGGCAGCCCCGGGTCCTACTTCTACAGTTTCTTCCGTTTCCTTCTTTTCTTTTGTTTCCTTCTTTTCTTTTGTTTCCTTCGTCTCTTCTTCTGTGGATTTTTTCTCTTCCTTTGTTTCTTTTTTATTCTTTACAGTGGTCTCTTCTTCCGTTTCCGTCTTAGTTTCCTGCTTCTTCGCTTCTTCTGTCTGTTCCACTTTTTTCTTTTTATTACCCTTTTCCGCGTTTTCAGCAGCCTTGGCTTTTCCGGCTTCCTTCTTTCTCACAGTTCCTCCGCCGGTTCCCGCTTCCTCCGCATCTTCCAGGGGAGAGCTTACACCGGAAACCTTGGCGATATGGGCACTGATTTCCTGTACCTTGGCACTGGGACTGTAATTTTCCACGCCATAAAGATAGCTGTGCAATTCCGTCACATTACTGGACAGGGTTGCAGGAATTACCACATCCATCTTCTTAATCTTCATGGTGGTTCTGGCAAAGGGGAAACCTCTGCTTTCTCCGATATGATAACGATCCACCTGAGTAACCAATGTGGTGATATCTCCCATATCCAAACTGGTGGAAAGCTCCGGTAAAACCATGGTTGCCACCTGCATAAGCTTTACAGGGCCTGCTTTTTTCGCCTTATCAAAGGCAAGGCCAAGCACCTTCCTCTGTCTGGCGGTACGGTTAAAATCCGTGTCCATCAGACGCAGTCTGCCGTAAGCCACCGCCTGAATCCCGTCCAAATGATTCATCCCCGCATGTTCCAGATGTACGGAAGGAATTCCGGTAGACTGCACGGTTTCCGTGATAAAGGCATTGATGTAGAAAAACTCCGCATCGGAAAGCTCCAGATCCACACCTCCAAGGGCGGAAATCCCCTTTGCTACCGCAGCCCAGTTAAAGCTGACATAATCATCGATCTTAATATCCAGATTTCTCTCTAAAGCTTCAACAGCCTGCTTGTGACCACCCTTAAAATACGCTTCATTAATCTTATGATAAGTTCCCTCTTCATCGATCTGCATATAGCTGTCTCTGAAAATGGAGCTCAATTTCACTTCTCCGGTTCGCTTATTAACGGAAGCCAGCATAATCACATCGGATAGCGCACCGGCCTCCTTATTGCCGTCCCTGGAATCCAAGCCGAAAACTGCCACCGTCCAATATTTAGGGCCAAAATAGGGAGATATAAAGCGCCAAAGGAGAAGACCGAAAAATACAAGCAGTAAAAGAATGCCCAGCTTCTGAAAAACAGACTTCTTTTTCTTTCTTTTCCCTCTGTCTTGCCCTGCCCTTTCCGAAGCCGGATTTCTATTGCTTCTTCCGCTGTTCCCGCCGCTTACGACCTTCCGATTCTCCGCTCCGGATCGATTTCTTCTATCGGAGCGACCGGTGGCTGTAGCAATATTTGCTCCCTGTTTTTGGGACTTTCTTCTTTTCAGGCTTTGAGGTTCTTCTTCGAAGTCCTCATCTTCATAGTCCTCATCATCGTCATAGTCCTCATCATAATCATCTTCATAATCGTCATCGTAATCATCATATTCCTCATCAGAATCATAATCCTCCTGATAACGATTTCGAGAGGGACGTCTATTTCTGCTGCTTTCTTCTCTTTCTCTGATAAATTCTCTACTGGGTGCAGTTCTTCTTTTTCTGTCTGCCATAGTCTTCTCCCTATCTTTCATAAGTACTCTGCCTGAAAAGTATAACAAAGCTTTCTTCACAAAAAAAGTGCTTTCATAATTCCTTAATATAAAGAATTTTTATTTTTACCTTAGTAAAATACCGCCAACGTTCCAAGCATGCAAAGATCTATAGAATAGGCGTATTCCCATAGGATAAAGGATTTTTATGTAAACATTACCCGATAACAAAAAAAGAAGGGAGAATAATCTCCCTCCTCGTTATCAGCAATAGTACTATTCTTATGCCTTAGGGCCTGCTGCAGAAAGCTTCTTTCCTGCCTCAGAGCTCTCGTACTTCTTAAAGTTCTTCGCAAAACGTCCTGCCAGGTCCTTTGCCTTCTCTTCCCACTGGCTTGCATCAGCGTAAGTATCTCTTGGATCTAAGATCTTCGGATCTACACCCGGTAAAGCTACAGGTACTTCGAAATCGAAGTATGGAATCTTCTTGGTCTCAGCCTTAGCTACATCTCCGTTCAAGATGGCATCAATGATTCCACGGGTATCCTTGATGGAAATTCTCTTTCCGGAACCGTTCCATCCGGTATTTACCAGATAAGCCTTTGCTCCGCTCTTCTCCATACGCTTAACCAGCTCTTCCGCATACTTTGTTGGAGGAAGCTCCAAGAAAGCCTGTCCGAAGCAAGCGGAGAAGGTTGGTGTAGGCTCTGTGATTCCTCTCTCTGTTCCGGCTAACTTTGCGGTAAATCCAGAAAGGAAATAGTACTGGGTCTGCTCTTCTGTCAAGATAGAGATAGGAGGCAGTACGCCGAAAGCATCGGCAGAAAGGAAAATGACATTTTCCGCTGCAGGTGCGGAGGAAACAGGCTTTACAATATTATCAATGTGCTGGATAGGATAAGATACACGAGTATTCTCGGTTACACTCTTGTCCTTGAAATCAATCTTTCCGTTGGCATCCATGGTAACATTTTCCAGCAATGCGTCTCTACGGATGGCCTTATAGATATCCGGCTCGGAATCTTTATCCAAGTCGATAACCTTAGCATAACATCCACCCTCGAAGTTGAAGATACCGTTGTCATCCCAACCGTGCTCATCATCTCCGATTAAGAGTCTCTTCGGATCGGTGGAAAGCGTAGTCTTTCCGGTTCCGGAAAGTCCGAAGAAGATTGCAGTGTGTTTTCCGTTCAGATCCGTATTTGCGGAACAGTGCATAGAAGCAATGCCTTTTAATGGAAGGAAGTAGTTCATCATGGAGAACATACCTTTCTTCATCTCTCCGCCGTACCAGGTATTTAAAATAATCTGCTCTCTGCTGGTGATGTTAAACATAACAGCAGTTTCAGAATGTAAACCAAGTTCCTTGTAGTTTTCAATCTTCGCCTTGGAAGCATTGTAAACCACAAAGTCCGGTTTAAAGTTCTCCAGCTCTTCCTTGGATGGCTGAATAAACATATTGGTTACAAAGTGTGCCTGCCAAGCTACTTCCACAATAAAACGCACTGCCATTCTGGTGTCCTTGTTCGCTCCGCAGAAAGCATCCACTACAAATAAGCGCTTGTTGGAAAGCTCCTTCTTCGCCAATTCCTTAGCGGTATTCCATGCTTCCATGGAGGCAGGATGGTTGTCGTTCTTATATTCATCGGATGTCCACCATACGGTATCCTTGGATTTTTCATCCATGACAATATACTTATCCTGGGGAGAACGTCCGGTATAAATACCGGTCATTACGTTAACAGCTCCTAATTCACTGACCTGTCCCTTCTCATAGCCTTCCAGATCTGCTCTGGTTTCCTCTTGAAACAAAAGCTCATAGGATGGGTTATGTACGATTTCCGTGGTTCCTGTAATGCCATATTGTGTTAAATCCAAATTTGCCATAGTGGTCTCCTTCTCACTCTTTAAAAATTTCAAGCCTCTCGTATGGAAAAAATACAAGGCTTAATGTTTTTATTATACATACTTCCTTTGGAAAGTCACTTGCATTTTGCATTTTTTCTTTATTTATTTCTAATCACTTAATTATTTTTGCTTTAATTCTTTTTTAAATTTTAGTTTCAAATATAGAACTGTTTGGAATTTTCCCTCATTTGAAAATCCAATATAATATTTTATCCCTTTACAAAGATAAAAAATCCACCAGGACTTTCTTTTTTAAATCGGATATCCTAGGCTTATCCTACACCACTGCTAAGAACGAGATATCGCACGCTTTGCGCACGATACTCGTTATGAATAAAAGCGAGGCAGTCCAAACTGCCTCGCTAAATAACTTAGTAGCAGGAAAACTCTTATCCTAAAGGACTTTCTTTTTCGAGAACTTAATCCTGTTCACCAGTATATGCCTTTAGTGCTATATTTTGTCCCTCTGCCTTCATGGAAATGATATTGGTAGCTTTCGTAAAAGATTCCGGAGACAATAGAACAGTACTTCTTCGATCTTCACTGTCTCTCTCCAAATAATATTCCTTTTCCTTTAACGAAGAACTAAGAGTCTCCGTATACGGAATCCTATTTACGCTAATTCCCGTCAAAGAACGCAGATAGCTGTCTACTACTTCCTCATCCTCTCCCGGAAAACTAAGTTCCATAACATCCCTTTTGTGGTGTTTTTTCTTTTTTACTGTAGGCTTACTGCTACTGTCAATTATTTTTTTCTTTTCCAGCTTTTCCTTTCCCACCGGCTTTTTATTCTCTTTCTCCCCCCTGGAAACATCCGAAGAATTGGCTGTTTCTTCCTGTTTTTTCTCCTCTGCTACTGTTTCCTTTTTTTCGGACTTTTCATCTTCTTTCTTTTCTTCCAGCTTTTCTTCTTTCTTCTCTTCTGTCTTTTCCTCTTTCTTTTCTTCTGTCTTTTCTTCTGTCTTTTCCTCCTTCTTCTCTTCCTTCTTTTCTTCTGTCTTTTCCTCCTCCTTCTTCTCTTCCTTCTTTTCTTCTGTCTTTTCCTCTTTCTTTTCTTCTGTCTTTTCTTCCTGCTTCTCTACCGCTTCTTCAAAGGATAAGGGAAGCTCCAGAGTTTGGTATCCTTCTCGAACGAGAATCAAGGTATGTTTTCCTTCTCCCTTCTCCTTGAAGGCTTTGGGATAAATAATAATCTTACCTTCCTCTTTTAAGATAGCAAACTGTTTAGCATAAGATCCGGAACTAAGTTTTGTAGTATAGCTTTGTTTATCCAAATATAGTGTAAGTTTTCCCTCCTGCAAATACTCTTCATCCTTCGTCTCTAAAACCATTTCTTCTCCGGGCTGTGCTACTCCGCCATAAAATTCAGGAGCTTTTTTTCCGGTAAGATATTCTGTGCTTAATTCTTTGGATAGGGAGCCATCCTCTAAAATTCTATAGAAAGAAGAAGGTGTTCTTCTTACAGCCTCAGCTGTTGTCAAAAATTCTGCCAAAGACAGAGTTTCCCCTCCCTTTGCTGCTTTATCCTTATACGCCGCAAAGTATGTTGTAAAATCATAAAATTTCTCCCCTTCCTCCGGAAGAAAATATTTCTCTCCTCTGGAACGAAGGAAACGAGCTGCCACTAGATCCGCATCCGGATTGGAAATTCCCATCTCTCTAAGCAATAGGGCATTGCTTAAAAGATCATAGGAAAGGGCTAAATACTTATCCTCTCCTTCTCCAAGCTTTGGCAAATCGGAAAGGTTCGGCTTTTTCTTCGTAAGAACCTCTCTAGAGGTCGCATGGGAAATGGCATCAAAGCTGCCACGGTCTTTTTCCCCGTCTTTCTGTCTTGCCTTCTCCTCCTTTTCATCCTGCTCTTCTTTGGCTTCTCCGGCAAAAACCTCAAAGCGTTGCTTGATCTTTCCATATCCGTTTAGCTTTACCGTAAGCACATATTGTCCTGCCTGATCGGTGAGAAGACTTCCTTCTTCGTCCTTGCTCTTTCCATAAAGAAGTAATGCCCCATCATAATAGTAAAAGTCTTTAAGATATTCCAGCTTTTGACTACTGCCATCCGGCTTTTTTAAAACTAATTTTGAGGAGGGTTCTCCAAACTCACTTCCCGGAGCATTTGCCATAAAGCGAATAGTCTCTCCCTGTTTTGGAGTGCTACTCTCCGGAGCCTGTCTCAGCACCAGTTTATCTTGAGAAACCAGTTCCAAGGGAATGGTTATTGTACTGTCATCATAGGAGGAGTGAATCTTTACCTGATACCAGCCCTTGCTCTTTAGGTTCTCCTGTCCTGCCGGAATAGTAATGACACCAAGCTCTCCATGCTTAGTCATCTGCACCGCTTCCTTCGTAAATTTCAAAGAGGCATTTTTATTTCCCGAGCTGTAAATGCCGCCTTCACTCAAAGAAGAAATAGAATCAATCTTTTCAAACCATTTCTTCTGTTCCTCTGTTTCAGCAAGTATTTCATATTTGATGGGCTTTCCATTATTTTCTCCCTTATAATCCACCGGAAAGGCTTTAAAATAATAGGTAATGGGAATTCCCTTTTCTTCTTGCTCACTTAGGTCAAAGGTAGTTCTACTTTCCTTGGTTCTTTCCCTGCCTGCTTGTACGGACGGATAATTTAACTCTTCCTTCGTAACTTTTCCCTTTATGACTAAAGACAGATCTCCGGAGCTTTCGAAGGATCTTGCAGGTGCCTCCTGGGCCTCTCCGGCATTTAAAGACAGAATCTCTTTTTCTTCTCCGCCATCTTTCTTGGAAATCGTCAGATTCTTGGGAGAAACCACCGTGCTTTCCCACTTCCAAAGCTTTCCGGCAGTATCAATGGGCGTTAACGCTTCGGTAATATCGGTTCCATCCACCTCTACCTTGTAATCCTCGGGGCGTCCCTCTTTAAAGGAGAGTACAATGTACTTGTCAAATCCCAGATTGACTAATCCGCTATGCTCTCTTTCCAATACGGAAAAGACTTCCTTTTTCTCCTGCTCTTCTTGCTCTTTCTTTTCTTGATCTTTCTTTTCCTGCTCTTTCTTTTCCTTTTCTTCCCGAGCTTTCTTCTCCGCGTCCTCCTTCTGCTTTTCTGTCGAAGACTGTTGATTGTTTGTAGAATTGCTTACACTGCCTGAACCGCTTCCGGAACTCCTTCCGGAGCTTCCCCCTGATGACCTGCCGGAACCGCCGGAGCTGCTGCGATTTACCCCTAATACTTCCGGAATACTACGACTTACTCCCGCAACCTGTTGTCCATCTTCCTTGGAGAGAAGCCCTTTGCCCTGCTCATAAACAGGCTTGCCGTTCTCTACCCAACGTCCATCCTCATCTACGGAATAGCCATCCTTTGTTCCTGCGGTAAGCAACTCCCCTAAGTGGGCAGAATCCTGATCCTCGAAATAATAGCAATAGCCGTCAATCCACTGCCAGCCTGTACAAAGCTTTCCAAAGGAGCCATCGTGAGCAGTATTGAAGAAGAACCATTTTCCGCTTGGACTCTTCCACCAGCCGGATTGTAGTGTACCGCTGTCTTCCTTTAGCAGATACCAAGCTCCCTCGGAAACAATCCATCCCTTCTGCTTTTCTCCCTTGGCATTCACAAAGGTCCAAGCCTTTTCCTCCATCTGCCAATGCCCCTCCGTATTCTCCAGAGCCAATGCGGGAAAGCTTTGCGAAAGCATCATGCACGCCGCCATCCCAATAGCCAGATTTTTAAAGCCCTTTCGTACCATATTTCCTCCTTTGCTGTTAAAAAATAGGAAAATTCGTTTTCCTTTTCCTGTATCAGTTTTTTTAGTAAATCGTAATTAGATTTTACTAATTTTATATTAGTCTATACTAACTCTTTATTTTTTCCTCGTCAATATTCCCAAAGCTTTTACAAAGTGAAAAGCCAAAAAAAAATCGCCCTTTGGCAGGATCCTAATCCTTGCCAAAAGGCGATTCATTGTTTTTGAAACTTCTTCCCAATATTAAATGAGAAAGAGCTTTAACTTTTCGGTTTTAGCTTTCTGCTTTATCTTTCCGCTTTATCTTTTCTTCCTTAGCTTTCTTAGGAAGTAGTAAATGCTCAAAAGGCTAAAGCTTAGTGCTGAAGCAAAGGCATACCAAAGCAAATGAGATGCATCTGCCGTATTTACCTTTCGGGATTGTGCTCTTCTCAGGGCTCCCAATACTTCTCCCAGATGCTTTAACTCCGCCTCTTCCTCCGGCGTCAAAGGACGTTTCCGTCCTGCACCGAGAATCTCACCGATTCGTTTCTGAATTTCCTCGATGGTTCTGGGTACTGTGGGACTTGGCGGAATACTGTTTCCATTGTCCGGTGTAGGATTCTCCGGTTCTCCCGGAAGTGTGGGTTTCTCCGGCTCTGTTGGCGGTTCTCCGGGACCTCCCGGTGTATTCGGTGTAGGGAAGGATGGCCTGTTTGGTTTTCCACCACCTCCGCCCCCCGGATTTCTTGGATTGTATACGTTATCAAAGAGAATCTCCGATACCTCTACACCATCCTTATAGATCTTCCGAGTCACTATTAAGTCTTCTTTATTTTTATCCGGCTGACTTACAGTAAAGACTACCTTATAAAGAGATTTATCATAGGTATATCCTCTGATACCATCCTTCATTTCCTCCACCGTATAAACATAGGTTCCGGGAATGTGGAAGGTAATAGGAGCAAATTCCGTATGTCCTTCTCCGGAAATCACTACCATCTCCGTTTCAGACTGACTTCCCTCCGGCATTGGCTGGAACATTCCCTTAGGCATAGCGCTTAAGGAAGGTTTTACTTCGGTAATAGGACTACCGGAGCCGTATAATATTCCCTCCTCCAAATCGGAGTTGCTCACGATTTTCTTGTTTTTAATAAGCTGGTTATCCCGGTCCAGGTATTCCTCAAAGGTATCCGTTCCGTTACCGTTATTGAAAAAGATTTCCTTATCGTTAAAGCTTGGATCTTCTCGCTTATCTGTCCAGTAAACGGAGTTGGAGGAAATCTCCATGGTTTCCGTCCGAAGTACAAAGCGGAAAGGGTCTGCCTGAGAAGGCTTTCTTCCGGAAATCTTCTTACCAAGCTCCACCTGTCCCTGTGTGGGTGTAGGCGTAAAGACATTGGTATAGTTAAAGTCGTCTCCTCCTACCAAAGCATAGAGTTTACCATCAAGACGACGAACTTTAATAGTAACATTTCTGGTGGCACGAGGATCGTTGTTTACTCCGGGGAATAAACCGCTTTCTGTTACTGTATACTCATAATCCCCTTGAGCTGCAATCTTAACTCTTCCGAAGTTAACCTCTCCTCCGACAGCATCAGGATTTGTTTTACTTAAACTGTCGGAACCACCTGCCTCTACCGGCATAGGTGCTCCATTTTTACTCTTTAAGGTAAAGGTAAATGCATTACTGATATCCGGCTTCTTAATTCCTGCAGTAGCACTTAAGAACTTTTGCACCTTGATTTCCGGCTCAATGATTTCATCTCCGAAAACATTGGTAAAGGTCAAAGGATTGTCACTGTTAAACCGTAGATCAGAAACCATCTTCTTGTGATCCGGGTCTGTAACGGTAATGGTGATAAATTTATCTCCCATGTCCTCACTGGTAAGACCGTCTACATTCCTTCCATGCTCATTAATTTTATAAGTATAGGTTCCGGGTCTCATCAGCCGAATGTTTCCAAATTCTACCGTTCCGCCGTCCTTATCCGGGTTCTTCAATACTGTAGTGATAGGATTTCCCTTTTCATCCAGTAAAGGTGCCTCATTTTCTCCGCTGATTGTGAAGGTGAATTTTCCGCGAATATCGGGAGCTTGCGTAGCTAATTCCTTTGGGACTTCCAAAATCTTCTTTACCGGAAGCTTAAAGACTACCGGCTCCACCAGTTTATGGCTACTGCTGCCTTCTACGATATCCGGTGCCACATTCTGAGGAATATCATTTCCCGGGAATAAGGTAGCTACACGGTATGCCAGATTGGTGTTTACAACAGGAATCTTATCCATATCCGTATGGGCCAGCATATTGACATTGGCAATCAGCAATCCCTTCTTATCTAAAATGAAGGGCTTCTTGTCTTTGGTAGTACGAAGATCAAAAGCCAAAGCCACAATTTTATCTTTTTCTACGCCGACATTTTGTGTTTCGTCCTCGTAGTTCCATTCATGCCAAATACTGGTACCGGTATTCCTCGGATTGTTTGGATTCGTATCACTGTTGTAATCCGGGTCATGTATGGCCTTCCCTAAATCTCTTTTTGCCTCAGTAGGAATCTCGTAAGAGTAAAAGACTCTGGGCTTTAAAGTATCCGAGTTGTTGGCATTGTCCTTATCAAAGGAGCGCTTACTCAAGAGACTGTCGATGTCTACACCGTTAAAGTCTCCGTTTCTCTTATCTTTCTCTCCCAGGATATCATAGATGACCAAATCCGTAGTTCTACTATTGTCTGTAGCCTGGTACATCAGTCTATGGGTATAAGGATCTCCCATATAGCTTACATTAGTACTTAAATAACGAGGATCAATCTCCGTAGAAACCGTATTGCTGAATCTTGCCTCCAGTACCGTTACCGGGCCATAGGGCATATTCAGTTCCGTTACAGAGGTGGTATATTTATCATTGCTACTGTTTAAAATATCCAGCGCAAGGGTTTTGTAATATTCGATTTTTTCCGCCTTATTCCCCGGATCTGCAAGCTTCGGGTTATAGTTTGCATTCCAAACGGTATTCTCGTCAGTATTGACAAATCCCAAGGTGTTTTTCGCCGTTCTTCCTCGATCCACAATATTGGTGTAAGGGTTCCATAAGGTATAGTTTAGCTTCCAACCGCTTCGATTGTAGAGTTTATGCCAGAAACGATGGTCTGCATCATCCGGAATAGTTAACTTAATAATCATCATGGTCTGGCCGGATTTCTCCCAGTTCTTCTTAAACTCTACGGTATAGTCCTTCCCCTTGACAAATTGTTTACTTTCCGGTGGAGTGTCCGCCGCATCCCAGGTTCCCAGAACAATAGAGCGTTCGTCCACATAGGTTCCTGCAGGAAGAAGATCATAGATAATTCCGGATTTTAACACATAAGGCTTGGTATACTCATCCCCCTGTAAACTGGTGGGGAAGATTCCCCAGTTAAAGCCCCAGGCAATAACATCCATGCTTTGCTCGCTGCGCTCAGGATGGTCCACATAAGGTTTGTTTTGCTTTACCAGCTCCGAGGTGATATTTAAGGGCTCTAAACCATAGCCTATTTCAGCCAAGTATTTTCCCGCCCTCTTATCAATAACCTTTGTACCTAATTGACGGACTTCTCCTACAGCGCCACCTGCCAGGAAGTTCATGTTATACTCGTCTCCTCTAGCCATGGTATTGGCAATGAAGGTCTGCATAGCAGGCTGAGGGGTTACCTTTATGGTGAATGATGCATCAAAGTTTGTCTTATAATAGGGGGAATCCTGTTTAAACTGAAGCCCTACAATGTTATTTCCAAAGGCAGCCTCTAAGTCCAGCTGATTCGTATGGGAAATGTCGGCATTGTCACGGAGTGTATACTTCTTTATTGCACCGGGCTCTGTTACGGTAAAGGTAACGCCTCCATTATCTTTATAGCTTAAGTAACCATACTCAAAATATCCTTTTCCCGGATACCTCTTATCCTTCACCAAAACATGTACGGGAGGATAGCTTGAATCTTTCTTTCTGGGACTTGCTTTACCGGAGAATTTTACCAGCGAATTACCCACATAATCCACATCATAGGCCTTCATATCTCTTAAATAGATACGGCTATAATGGTAGTCATTCTCTGTTAATTCATAAATGTCCCCTCTATAAACATCACCGTTTGTTATAGAATCACTGGAGAATTCATCCTGATTTGTTTCCTCCTTCAATGTTTTTCCATTTACTTGGCTGGGTTTTACAGAGAATAGTTTATACTTTCCGTCTGTAATGGTTGTACCGGAACCGGGAACATTAGTATCAGAGGTGGTATAGCTTCCGTCCCGTGACACAGTTACACTGCTATCCTTTGCCTTATAGGAAGAAGAAAGAGTAAAGCTTTCATTCCAGTTGCTATATACTACAGGAGCCGCTGCACCATCTTTATAAATACTTTGTAATCCGAAAATGCCAAGATAAGCCTGCCTATCCACATTATTATACTTCTTTAACAAAAAGTCTCCCGGCCCTGAAGAAGGAAGAAGTACCTTCATAGGTGCTGCCTCCGCCTCACCCTTTCTCACATAGCCGTCTGCCCAGATTTCTGTAAACTTAATCTTATTCTTAATATCAAGCCCCTGGGTCGTAAGATCGATACCATTGTCCTTTGCCTCTTGCAACTTGCTCATAGGATACTTATACAGTAAGGCATAAAGCTGGGAATTATACTTGTCGTAGGCATAATTTAAGGTTTCCGCATAGGGCTGATATGTAGGAAGGTTTTCTACACTGGGGTCCTTTGGAATTCCTACATAGCTTCTACCAATGGGATTCTCCAAAAAAGGCTTTGTTGCCGGAGGATTTTCTCCCGGCCCCATAAACTTTGCAATATCCGCATAACCGTTTCTGGCAAAATTTTCAATATTGCCATCGAAGAAATAATTGTTCCATGCCGCGTTTGTAGGAAGCTTCTTCGCACCAACCAGGATACCTCCATCCGAATCTGCAGGGTCTAAGGTATGGAAGGTGTAATCAAAGGGCTGGGAGCTTGCCCTGGCTCTATCCACTCTTAGATACCAAACGCCATAAAAATACTGGTCTGCATCTCCGGGTTTATCTCCCCAAGAATTATCCCAGGAGAAGAAAAGCCCCTGCTTCGAATCCGCCTCGCCGTGCTTAAAATTGAATCTGGTAGGCTCAACCTTTGTTTCCACATGAACGGAAAGAGGAACATCCTGTTTCACATCCAGACTGTTATCGCTATGGTCAATATTTAAGCTGACAGGGAATCTATTGTCATAGACACCTACCCCCTTAGCATTATCATGCTTTACTTTCAGCATGGTAGAAGTCAGGTTATAGGCAATATCCGCCTTAAAAGTAAATCCACCGTTTATGGCCCTGTAGTTTGTTAAACGAAGATAGTCTACCGGCTTATCCTTTCCGGGAACATTCTTTTTGATAATGGTATAATTAAAGCTACTTTGGGTGTTGGTATTCGGTGCCTCAAGCAAACCGGTAGCCATAGAAGGCTGCAGCTTATATTGATTTCCTTCCTTTTTCTCATACACGGAAAGTTTGTTCGGTTCATTTTCATCCCAGCCTTCAAAAATTCTGGCAGGAACATCAATACTAACCGTTCCGGGTTCATAACTGACATTTTTGTTTCCCTTCAGGGTAAGCTCTATGCCCAGGGTAGTTGTATCCGTACCGTTGGAAGCGTTCTCCGGAGGAATGATTTTTAAATCTCTTTGTTCCCGCATTACACCGTTACTGTTATCGGTATAAGTATGGCCGTTGGGAATGGTGCTGCCAAATCTAGGAGCATTAGGAGCTTCCGTCCAGAAAGCCTTAAAATCATGGTTACTGGCACTTTGTCCTGCTGAAACCGCCGTAGCGACAATAGGACTGAAGTGCTTTGCGGAAAAGAGCAAATCTTCTCCCTCTTCCTTTACAGGAAGAATCTCTGCCGGAAGACCTTCCGGAAGGTGCACAATGCGAAGATCCTTGTCCTCTTCCGCCAAAACCTCTTTGATTTTCTCGGTCTTTTGCAGGCGAATTTCCACCTTCTTTCCGTTTTTTGGCTGAACTTCCTTTTCTACGCCATCCACTTCTCTGACAAAGGAAATATCCACCGCATCCAGCACCTCCACAAGAGGTACCATTCCGGGATAATCCTTTTCGTAGTCCTTCTCCAAAAGAGACTTAGCGTCCTCAACAACGGACTCCTTCTCCAAGGGAAGCAGCTTCATCTGTGTGCCCTCTTGGAAGGTTCCCTCCGGATATTCCGCAGTAACCGTCATATCCTTGTAAGACACTGCAAAGGATCCGGCCTCCATGTATTTCGCTGTCTCTTTCCCTGCTTCTTCAGAAGGCGGATTCGCTTCCTCTTCGGAAGTCTCTTCCTTTTTACTTCCCTCCGCCGAAGCAGCCTTCTCCTCTGCTACAGCAGCGTCAGAATTTTCCTGTTCCTCTCCTGCTTGTTTCCCGGCAGATGCATCTTCAGAGGCTGTCTCCTGCACTTCTCCGGACTGTGCCGCCTGTTCGCTTGCTTCTCCGGAAGCCTTTGCAGCATCTGTTCCTAATGCGGATTCTTCCTCTGCTTGCTCTGCAGGGGTGCTTTCCGTCAAGGAATTTGCTTCAGAGGATAGTCCCATCTGCTCCGCAACGAGCTGTGCGTTTTCCGATGCATAGCTCACACTTTGCAAATTTCCCGCAAGCATCAAAAAACTGAGGAAATAAGCCATACCCTTCTTGGCAAAGCCTCCTCTTTGACGTCTTTTGGAAAAATTCCTACGGGTTAAGGTATCCCTTCCTCTTCCCATAGCTTCCGCATTCTCCTGCTTTCTCATTTTGTGCTCCATGTCACACTCCTTTATGACTCTATTCTTCCCACTTGGAAGCTTCTTCTAAACGATGCCTTAAACAAGAAATTGCACACACTAGGCAAGCAATACTCCATAAAAATGAATTTTAAGGCAATCGTCTTGAACAAAAAACTGTTAGGACTGCCTATTGTAAGGGAAGTCCTAACAGTTTGTCGACAAATAATTATTATCCTATTATCTGTTTATGCAAAATTCATTTATTGCATAATAATTTCTTTGAAAATCTAAAAAAATCAATAATTTTCGAAGTTTTTTGAAGAGTCTTCTTTCCTATCTTCTCTTCCTTCTTCTTAGCAGAGTAGATCCGCTGTATCCGCCCAAGCATAAAGCACTCAAGATAAATCCCCATGCCAAGAGCTTCAGATTTTTTGTATCTCCTGTGGACACCTGTCTGGAAAGAAGCTTTTCTTCTTCTCGGATACCGCTAAGTACTTCTCCCAGTTCCTTTAATTCCTGCTTTTCTTCCTCCGTTAAAGGCCGGGTCTGTCCAAGAATCTCTCCGATTCGTTTTTCGACTTTTGCTCTTCTTTCTCTCAGTTCCCGTCTTCTTCCGGCAAGTTCTGCAGGAGGAATATTTCCGACGGTTACCGTTTTCGGTGTTTCCGGATTGGGAGGTACAACAGGACTAGCAGGAGGAAGCTCTTCTCTAGGCGGAGTTTCCGGTGTTGAAGGAGGATTTGGATTATCCTTCGGTACCGGATCCGTAGGCTTCTTGGGCTCTTCCTTCTTGGGGCTTTCCTGTGGTCTTGGTCTATCCTTCTTAGGATTCTCCCTATTGGAACTTGGTGTCTTCGGCTCTTCCTTCGGCGTTTGGGGCGGTGTCTTCGGCTCCTCCTTCGGTTTAGGCAGATCCTTCTCACTAAAATGGTTGGTAAAGCTTAGCTCCGTTTCACCATCATAACTTATTTCCGCACTTAATTTTGTATAGTTTGGTGCATCTACCTTAACCTCTACCGTTAGTGCTTTTTCCGATACAGGATCATTCGTAACCCCCGGGAAAGTTCCGCTTTCCTTTACCTTATATTGGTAAGTTCCCGGTCTGTAAAAGCTGATTTTCGGAAAATGGAATTCTCCTCCCATATCCTCCGGATTTTTCACTGTCGTTAAAATTCCATTTCCTTCTTCATCTTTCGTAGGTGCCGTTCCCACAGGGCTTAAAGTGAAGTTGAAGGCTCCCTTGGCCTTAATGTCCGCATTTCCGGCATCTTTTGTGATAAACTTTTGTCCTTTAATTTCCACGCTAATCGGAGGAAGAATCCTGTGCTTACTGATGTCAATTTTAACGGTGGGTTGAGAGGTATTGTTCGGCTGATTTCCTGTAAAGGAACGATGAATCGCTATCGCCTTATTGGTATTCTCCACACTAAACTTCCGCTTTTCTGTGGATGCGTTCATATGAACATAAATACTGATGGCACTTTGTCCCGGAAGATAAAAGGGCTTACCTGCCTTTGTCTTTCGCACATCCACCGCAATGGCTACAATACTTTTCTTATCCACAGGATGATTTTCAGGATCATATACGGTCCAGATACTGCTATCATCCACATTGAGATTCGTTTCATCCGGTTTTACCGTAGCGTAATATACAACCGGTGCTGCAGTGTCTTTGGTATTGGCATCGTTGGCATCGTAGGTTTTCTTTCTTAAAAGAGCGGGGAAATCCACATAGTCAAAGTCTCCGTTTCTTTTCTCCTTTGTTCCCAAAATATCATACAATACATAATCAGCCGTCTTGGAATTGGGAGAAGTACTATACATTAATTTGTGCACATAAGGATCTCCTGCATAGGAAACATTTTCCGGAATATAGTCCTTTTTAATTTCCGTACTGATACGGTTTACAAATCCGGCGGATACTCCTGTAGGAATCTTATAGTCCACATTGGCTTCCGTATACAAAATTCCCTTTTTCTCTGCCCTGGAGATTTCCATCACAGGTTTAAAATATTCCTTGTTCTCATAATTTGCAGAAGCAAAGTTCTCTGTTGTCAAGTTCGCCTTGCTCTTATGCTTGGGGGTCTCATCTACAAAGCCTAAATTATTCTTAGGATTGGCACCATTGTCAATGATACTGCTATAGCTGTTTTCCAGCTTATACTGCACGCGAACACCGTTTCTGGTAAGAACACCTAATGTAAACCAATCCGCTTTTCCCGGTCTTTTAAACTTGATTTTCATCATGGTTTGTCCGGAGCCTTCCCAGTTTGGAAGAAATTCCACGGTATAGTCTTTTCCTTTTTCATAGCGGGGTTCCGAAGCCGGCAAGGTGTCCAAATAGCTATAGTCTCCCATCTCAATACTGTCCGGAAGAACCTTCGTATCCAAGGGCAGTAAATCATAAAAGCTACCCTCTGTAATCTTATAGGCATTTAGATATTTCGCATAGGAATTATCAATACTCATATCATTATATGCCGTGAAGGTAACGGTTCTTCTTTGCCTTCCTGTTGCAGGATCATCCTCTACGGCACCTATACTTTTCTTTTCCAGCACACTTTGATAATTCGCCGGACTCAGTTGGTAACCTACCTTATTCCAAAATTCTCCTACCTGATTTTTTACAATCTCCGTGTCTCCGATGGACAATTTTCCTTCCGCAGGTGCGGCAATAAAACTGTTCTTCTTATTTTGAAGATCCTTCTCCAGTCTTTGCTTCATGGCCTCCGTGGGGTGAAGGCGAAGCTTTACCCTTGTAGTAAAGCCGGTCTCATAGAAGGAGCTGGCGTTTTTAAAGCGAATCTCCTTGATTCCCTCCGGAAATGACACAGGCTTCTGCATAGAAGCATCCTGTTCCACTCCGCTTACACTACGGAATTTTGGGTATCCCGCCGCATTTTTATAAAGTTCTCCAAGCTTTTCTTCACTTCCCCCCTTCTTCTTACCGTAAACCTCAATGGGGGCAAAGCGGGAATAGGCCTTGCTGGGATTCACGGCTTTTTCATTACTGTAGCCGTTAAACTCCACATCATAGGCGGTATAGTCCGCCAGATAAAAGGACTCATAGGAATAGTCATCTTCCGACAGCACATAAGGATCTCCCCCTGTAGAAGGATAGCTTAGTACTCCGGCGCTTTCCGTGGGCTTTCCGTCACTGCTGCTAATATTGTCCATGCTAAAGAGGGTATATCTTCCCCCGTCGGAAATCTCCGCCTTGGAACCATGGGCAGTAGTATAGGCCGTATGATCTCCATTCCAAGTAATTTCACTATCCTTTAAATGGGTACCTGCAAAAAGACTGTAGGAAAGACTCACCGGAGTTCCCTCCGCCAAAAGAGTCTGCATTCCCTTAATCAACTGGGTATTGGTATCGGTTGGCTGGCTGGTATATTTATCTAAACGGGCTACTCCCCCAATATTTTTTCGTACATATACTTCCAGTTCAGCAGTACTTTCCGCCTTGGGTGTACCGCTATACCCGTCCTGCCAAATATCCTGCACAGAAAAAGTACTTTTGTACTTTAGAGGATGGGTCTCCAGATCCTGATTATTACTCTGTGCTGTTGTAATATCCGTTTTGGGATAGCGATAAAGAAAGGCATAAAAAGCGGTATTTCTGTAACCACCATGATCAAAGCTAGCCGGTTCCTTGTAGTCCAAGTTCTTATTCTTGTATTCCGTCTTGTATTCCGGAGCAATAAAAATGCTTGTCTTTCCCATAGGATTTTCTAAACGAGGCTCACTGGGCGTCACTACTCCCATTTCTTTGGCAATATCCTTGGGACTGTTCCCTATTTTGCCAAGCATTTGATCCGGATTAAATAAAGTATCAAATTCTCCGTCCTGAGGATAACGCTTTACCCCGATTAATTGTCCGGAGGAAATGGCTCCGGAACCGGCTACCGGAGCTGATGTGGAAGTAATATCCGGCACAAAGGATAGGGCCTGGGTACTCCACTTGGCACGATCCGCTCTTCCATAAAAGAGGCCGTAAAAATAATTATCCGCATCTGCCGGTCTTGGCCCCCATGTGGGATCCCATTGGAAGTAAACGGATTTGGGTGCATCGAACTTCTTCGCCTCCCTTAGCTCCACCGTGCTGGGATTTACTTTGGATTCCACCCTGATTCTTAGTTTTCGTTCTATACTGGCATCATGGGGACCGGTAAAACTTCCATCCATGTCCTGATCGACTTCCAAGAATACAGGAAATTCCAGCTCATAAACACCCTTTTCTCCCGAAGTACTGTCGTGGGTATAATCTAATAAGGTCGGCGTAAAATTATAAGAAAAAATAGCCCCCAGGGAGTTGGCAGGACCTCTGGCATCCGTGTTACTGACCTTAATATAAGGTACCGCTACTCCATTTACCATTTTGGTAATGCCGTCTTTTGTATAATTACTTCTGTTCTTTGAAACCCCCGGCGCTGCCACAATATCTCCCGGATTAAACTGGGAAATTAAGCTTCTGCTGTTCTGGTCCTCCGCTACCTGATCCGTTCCGTCTTTTCCTTTAAAAATCGCTGCAGGAAGATAAATGTTGATAGAACCTGTAGGATAGTCCTGTGGTGCTCCCGCCCCTCCAGCAAAATTCACCATATAGCTGATTCCTATGGTCATGTTGTTATTTTTACCGGGCTTAATCAGCATGGACTTTTTTGTGTCTTCATCAGTAGCACTATAATCCGGGTTAATATAACTAATGGAAGCATCTTTGTTCGCTGTGGCATTAACACTCCAGAAGGCATGGAACTTGATTTTGTTATTGTTTCCTTCTGTAGGAACATCTCTCCTTCTTCTGGTACGCACTACTGCATAGGGACTGAAACGTTTTCCTTGAAAACGGATTCCTTCCCCCTCTTCTTTAGAATCCAGATACTCTACACCCTTCTGCTCATCAAAATGCAGAACCTGTAATTTAGACTCCTCGATTTGAGAAGAATCCTCTCCCAAGCTACTTGCCGATTCCTCTCTTGCTTCATTCTCCACTTCCGGCTCTACTTCTGTAGCTGTTTCCGTATCTTCTTTTTTATTTTCTAAGGAGGGTTCTTCCAATGTAATCTCTACGGCTTTTCCTTTTTTCGGCTGAACCTCAACCTTCTCGCCGTCCTCGTTTAAAACATAAAAAGAAATATCCACAGCGGAAAGAGAGTCTACTTCCCAGCTTTCTTCCTTCCGCTCTTCTTTTTTCTTTCCTCCATTTTTTCTGTCTTCTTTCAAATGATTTCCGGCATCTTGCAACTTGGCTCTTTGCAAGGCCTTCTCTTTCATTTCCTCTAAAAGACTTTCCTCCTTGATGTCCTTTACTTCCATCTGTACATCTAAAGGAAAGGTAGACTCCGGATATTTTGCTGTAATCCGAACACCGGCTTCGCTCAGCCCCTCTATTTCCCCCTCTTCAGTGTTCAAAATAAACTTTGCAGCTTTTTTTCTTCCTTCTAAAGAATCCGTCGCGGAAGAAGCCCCCTCTATCGGAGAGGATTCCGGTGCAGCAGGTTCCGTTGCAGTAGGTTTCGTTGAAGATACTGCATTTGAAGAGGCTTCTACAGGAGAACTACCTGTTACAGAGCTATCTATCGGAGAGCTTTCCGCTGAAGACGCTTCCAATGAAATTGTTTCTGTTGAAGCTGTCTCTTTAGGTGAAGCTTTCTCGAAAGAAATAGCTTCCTTCTGATTTTCCGCCTCTGTTTCCTTGACTTGCAATGGCGACGCAGATACCTCCTCCGCGAAGCTTACCGTTTCTAAGGGACCGGCAGCTAAAAGCATAGCCAAAAAGAAAGCAAAGAGTCGTTTCCCTACTCTTCTCCCCTTCTTAAAAGCCGGGATTTGTCCTCGATATCCCTGCTTTTCCCGCCATTTTTCTTTGTCTTTGCCTAAATCGCCTCTACTCGCACTTTCCTGCATCATTGTAAACTCCTTTTCCTCCAAAAAAAGAAAGTGTATCTCCCTCAACGCTTTCTTCCTTCTTATTCTCAATCAATGATGTATCGACTCAATTTCCACTTTTTAAAAGGATTATCCGGAAATAAAATAAAACAAATATTTTTTTTAAAATTTTTTATTTTAAAATCAATACTGTCTCTGTTTTCCTGTCTCTATTTTCCTGGTTTCATATGCAAAAAAATAGAGCATAGAGTAAAGGCATTAATGCCATTCTCTCTATGCTCTATTTTTAATTCTTAACGAGTATCGCACGCGTAGTGTGCGATATCTCGTTTTAAACTAAAGCTTATGTCGATAAACAGATTTCTCTATTATCTTACTTTAAACTTATCTACAAGGTCGTTCATCAGGTTAGCCTGAGCGGATAATTCCTCTGCTGTTGCAGCACTTTCCTCTGCTGTTGCGGAGTTCTCCTGCACTACAGCGGAGATTTCCTGAAGACCGTCACTCAAGCGACTAACGCCTGCGGATTCCTCTTCGGAAGCCTTGGAAATTTCTCCGATCAAATCATTTACCTGGTTAGTACTCTCGGATACGGAATGTAAAGCTTCCGCAGTTTCCTCGGTGAACTTAGCACCCTTCTGTACTGCACCAATGGTCTCTTCAATCAGAAGAGAAGTATTCTGAGCTGCTTCCTGAGACTTCTTAGCCAGGTTTCCTACTTCATCCGCAACTACCGCAAATCCCTTTCCTGCCTCTCCTGCTCTTGCCGCCTCAATAGCTGCATTCAAGGAAAGGATATTGGTCTGGAAGGCGATATCATCGATGGTCTTGATAATCTTACTGATTTCCTTGGACTTCTCGGTGATTTCTTCCATAGCGCCCTGCATGTCAGTCATCTTCTGGTTACTGGTTTCTACATGAGAACCGCTGACAACACCAAGCTGCTGAGCCTTTTCAGCCTGCTTTGTGGTATGACGAATCTGCTCTGTAATATCTTCCATGGTCTTGGAAAGCTCTGCAATGGAAGATGCCTGCTTGGTAGTACCCTCGGAAATTCTCTGGGCCATGCTGCTTACCTGCTCCGCACTGCTGCTTACCTCGGAAGAGGAAGTGTGTACATTCTTCAAAGTACTGTTCAAGCTTGTGGAAATCTCCTGTAAAGAATTCAGAATTGGACGGAAATCTCCCTTATAGTTCTCATCTTCTTTAATTTCTGTTGCAAAGTCTCCCTGAGCAAATGCTCCAAGCTTCGCCTGTAAATCGGATACCACATAGGTCAGACGCTTTACGATATTGTTAAAGCTCTTTACCAGACGGCCGATTTCGTCTTCCTGTGCATAGGAAACCTTAATGTCGAAGTTACCCTCTGCCAGCTTGTCACTTTCCTCTGCCAGCTTTCCAAGAGGACTAAGAGACTTCTTAAGTGCTGTGAAAAGAATTACCTGTAAAAGAATAAACAGAATAACTTCTGCAGCAACCAAATCAACAAAGAGCTGGTTCTTACCCTGGTTGTATAGGTCTAAGCTCATTGCGGACTGTACATACCAGTCTGTTCCATAGATGGTGAGCGGTGCAAAGTAACGAATACGGTGACTGTCCTGAATATGGAAAATGCTCTCTCCATCAAACTTGCTCTGGATGTCATTCTTAAAGGTCTCTTCTCCAACGTACTCAGAAAGGTTCTTTCCTACCGCATCAGGGTTGGAACTGTAAACGAACTTACCGTCCTTATTGATAACATCAAAGAAGGTCTTAGCACCTTCACCGGACTTATCAACTCCCAGAGTATCGAACATCTTAACATTTAAGTCTACTACTACCGTTCCCATAAACTGGTCGTTATGAAGGATAGGTACAACCAATACAAAAATTGTCTCCCCTGTAATGGAGGATACGAAGGGGTCTACCACATGGCTAACCTTTTCCTGAGAAGCTCTGGTATAATACTCTTCCGCTCCGTTTCCGTAAAACTTATAGTCTAAAAACTTGAAGAAACGCTTGTTCTCATCTCCGTTATCTCTTCCTAAATACATAGCGTATTCCGGCTCACCCTGCTGGAAGGCATTTGGCTCGAAGAAAACGCCTGCTCCCATGATGTGCTCATCATGACGAATCATTTCCCAAACAGAATCCAGTAAATATTTTTCTTCAAAGGATCTTCTTTCACTTAAGTGAACGGTGTCTTTTAAAAGACTGGGAACTGTTGCCGCACCGGTATCCGGCTCGTTATACATTTCATCCAAGTGATCGCTGATTGCTCTTGCAGCGTTCTCCGCTAAAGTAATGGACTTTTTAGCTTTTTCTACATTCATCGCTGTAGTAGAAAGTAAGTAATCCTGATTAATCTTATCGAAGGATTTTCCTACCGCATTCAACAGAACAATGTTTACCAGCACAAAGACTATCAACATGGATACGCAAACCAATGCAGAAATTCTTCCTGCCAGGCTGCTTCTCTTTCCAGTTCTTACAGCCTTCTTCTGTCCCGGTTTTACTCCCGGAGCTTTCTTAAAAGCCTTGGAGCCCGGCTTTTCCTGACTCCCGCCTGCCTGTGTCTTTATGGCAGCTTGCTTTGGGCTTAACCCGTTTTCCTGTGTGTTTTCCATTCTTCCTCCTTGAAATTGTCATTCCTCTATCTCAGGAAAATTTTCGTGAAATGGTAGGAGTTACTCTCCTCCATGATTCCGCTTTAATCAATATCGTCAGTTTGGAAGAATGTATTAGTGAATTTACGGAAATAAAAACAGCTATCGTTAGCTTTCAACAATATAGGCCTGAAATGGGAGTATACTGTCACTCGCCTAATCCTATGTATTGAAGGGCAGTATTCATTATATAAATACGCTCTAATGCAGTATGGTCTGTAATCGGGGCACGCTCTCGCTAACTTCGCCTTCGTAGCAGTACTAACTTCAAGCTTCGCTTTGCTCGCTTTCAGTAAGTACTGACGGGCTCAGATTGCCCCTATTACAGACCATACTGCATTATTCGCTTCTCTTATGAATTTTCCGTTTACCCTCGCTAGTCTACCTTCTCTCCGCAGGCCTCGGCGTAGGCTTTCAGGGCTTCTTTTTGTTTCTTGTTTAACTTCTTCGGGGTTTCTACTACTAAGGTTACGTAATGGTCGCCTCTTACGTTGGGATTCTGTAAGGATGGAACGCCCTTACCCCGTAGTCTGGTTCTGGTATCGGACTGGGTTCCGGGAGCAATCTTTAACTCCACCGGTCCATCCACTGTCTTCACAATGGTGCTTCCGCCCAGGGTTGCCTTGGGGAAGCTGATGGCTTCTGTTGAGTAAATATTTACGCCCTGTCTCTTAAAGAAGGGATGATCGCTAACGGATACCTCTACCAGTAAGTCTCCTCTGGGGCCGCCGTGTCTTCCGGGATCTCCGCCTCCAGACTTACGAATGGCCTGTCCATCGTCAATTCCTGCAGGAATGGCGATTTCCATGCTCTTCTCCGTGTTGATGTAGCCTTCTCCACGGCAATCCGGACATTTTTCCTTAACCACTGTTCCCTCTCCGTGACACTCAGGACAGGTGGTTACCTGCTGAATGGTACCGAAGATGCTTTGCTGGGTCATTCTTACCTGACCTGCGCCGTTACAACGGGGACAGGTCTGCCTTTCCGTTTCCGGCTTTGCTCCGGAGCCGTTACAGGTCTTACAGGTATCTTTATATCGAATCTTAATGGTCTTCTTTACGCCTTTAATCGCCTCATCAAAGGAAATACGAAGTCCTACACGAATATTGGCTCCCTTTTCCGGCATATTGGATCTTCTTCGGGAAGAGCCAAAGGAGGAACCGAAGCCTCCTCCGAAAAACTCGGAGAAAATATCACCCATATCCATGCTACTGAAATCAAAACCGCCGAAACCGGAGCTTGCTCCCGCTGCGGAATTCGGATCAAAGGCCGCATGGCCATAGGTATCATAGGCCTTTCTCTTCTCCGGATCGGACAATACCGCATAGGCTTCCGAAGCTTCCCGGAATTTCGCTGCGGCACTTTCATCTCCGGGATTAGAGTCCGGATGGTACTGCTTTGCCAACTTTCGATAGGCTCTTTTAATGGCACTATCATCGGCATTTTTATCTACCCCCAGCACCTCATAATAATCACGCTTTTCTGCCATATATTTTCCTCTCCTTTAAATCCCAGGAAAAGACAGGCTTAAGCCTGTCTTCCCCGGAAAAATTTCGAATTACACTTCCTTAAAGTCTCCGTCGACTACATTATCGTCAGCGTTGCCGTTCTGACTTTCAGAAGCAGTTGCTCCTGCATCTGCCGCTCCGGCACCGGCTGCACCTGCTGCCTGAGCCTGCTCATACACCTTGGTGAAAAGTGCCTGAGAAGACTGCATCAACTTCTCCTGGGCTGCCTTAATCTGCTCTGCGCCGTCCTTGGTAATTCCCTCCAAAGGATTGGCTGCAAGAACATCCTCTAATGCCTTTAAGTCAGCCTCTACGCTTGCCTTATCACTGTCGGAAATCTTATCTCCCACATCGGTAAGAGCCTTCTTGGTCTGGAATACGATAGAATCCGCTCCGTTTCTTACTTCGATAGCTTCCTTCTTCTCCTTATCCGCTGCTTCGAACTGTGCGGCTTCATTTACCGCCTTATCAATATCCTCCTTGGACATGTTGGATCCGGAAGTAATGGTGATATGCTGCTCCTTACCGGTTCCCTTATCCTTAGCGGAAACATTTACGATACCGTTGGCATCAATATCAAAGGTAACTTCAATCTGAGGAACACCACGCTGTGCCGGTAAAATACCGTCCAGTCTGAACTGTCCTAAGGTCTTATTATCTCTTGCAAACTCTCTTTCACCCTGTACAACATGGATGTCTACCGCAGTCTGATTATCTGCCGCTGTAGAGAATACCTGAGAAGCTCTGGTAGGAATGGTTGTATTTCTCTTAATAAGAGGAGTAGCCACTCCGCCTAAGGTCTCGATAGAAAGAGTTAACGGTGTTACGTCCAGAAGAAGAACATCGCTCGCTCCGGCTTCTCCGCTCATCTTACCACCCTGTACCGCTGCACCAAGGGCAACACACTCATCCGGGTTTAAGTTCTTGGAAGGCTCTTTTCCTGTAAGCTGCTTTACCTTCTCCTGTACAACAGGCATTCTGGTAGAACCGCCGACTAAGAGTACCTTACCAAGGTCAGCGTTACTCAGTCCTGCATCCTTCATGGAGTTCTGTACCGGAACAGCAGTTCTCTCTGTTAAATCGGAAGTAATCTCCTCAAACTTTGCTCTGCTAAGCTTCATATCCAAGTGCTTTGGACCTTCTGCTGTAGCTGTAATGAAAGGCAGGTTGATATCTGTAGTGGTTGCAGAGGAAAGCTCCTTCTTTGCTTTCTCAGCCGCTTCCTTCAAACGCTGTAAAGCCATCTTATCCTGAGAAAGGTCTACCCCCTCTGCAGCCTTAAACTCGTCTACCAACCACTTGGTAATACGATCGTCATAGTCATCACCACCTAAATGGGTATCACCGTTGGTGGACAATACTTCGATGACACCGTCTCCGATGTCGATGATGGATACGTCGAAGGTACCACCACCTAAGTCGTATACCATAACCTTCTGCTCGGACTCATCCTCCAAACCGTAAGCAAGAGCTGCCGCTGTAGGCTCGTTGATGATACGCTCTACCTTAAGACCTGCAATCTTACCTGCATCCTTGGTCGCCTGACGCTGAGCATCGTTAAAGTAAGCAGGAACGGTAATAACCGCCTCGGTTACCTTTTCTCCCAAATAGCTCTCCGCATCCGCCTTTAACTTCTGTAAAATCATAGCGGAAATCTCCTGTGGAGTATAATCCTTTCCGTCAATGGATACCTTGTAATCTGTACCCATGTGTCTCTTGATGGAGGAAATGGTTCTCTCCGCATTGGTTACCGCCTGTCTCTTTGCAGGCTCTCCCACAAGACGCTCTCCGGTCTTGGTAAATGCCACTACAGAAGGGGTTGTTCTCATACCCTCTGCATTGGGGATAACAACGGGCTTTCCGCCCTCCATAACTGCTACACAGCTGTTGGTTGTTCCTAAGTCAATTCCAATAATCTTTCCCATAGTCTTTACTCTCCTTTTTCTCTATATACAAAATGTTTTTCTTCAAAACTTTTTCAAACTACCGTTATTTTACTTCTTTACCTTTACCATAGAGTGGCGAACCACATTTCCCCGATAGGTATATCCCTTCTGAAGATCCTGGGTAATGGTATCTTCCTCCGCATCTCCCTCTTCCTCCGTCATCACCGCATTGTGTAAAGCCGGGTCAAACTTCTTACCGAGGGCCTCGATTTCCTGAATGTTGCAATCGGCAAACATCTTCTGAATCTGCTTATATATTCCTTCTATGCCTTTAACGAAGGGGGAATCCTTTTCCTCTTCCTGCACATGACTTAAAGCTCTTTCAAAGTTGTCCACCACGGGAAGCAGAGCTTCGATAATGCTTTTGGCTCCCAGTTCAAACATCTGTGCCTTTTCCTTCTCGGAGCGCTTTCTAAAGTTCTCATATTCCGCCAAGGTTCTAAGGTACTTATCCTTTAATTGGAGAAGTTCCGGATTCTCTTCGGAGCCTCCTTCCTCTACAGCCTGAGAACTCTCCACGGATTCCTCTCCGGAAGTCTCTTCGGAAGTAGCCTCCCCATTCTCTTCCGCATCTACTTCTACAGATGCTTCCTGATCCTGCTTCAGCTCCTCTTCCCTCCCTTGCTGCTCTGTATTTTCTGCCACAAGTCTCTCCTTTCTCTATTTAAAAACTCCGTTCCATATCCTGAATCAGTTTTGTCAGAGTTTTTAAAACCTTCTCATAATCCATTCGCTTCGGTCCAATGACGCCAAGAGTACCCTGCATTCCGTTACCCAAGTGATACTTTGCGGTAACTACTGCACAATCCGTCACATCCTCCAAAGGACTTTCCTTTCCGATATAAACCTGAATGCTTCCATCCTTTTCTTCCGACTCGTTGTTTTTCAGAAGACCTGCCAACTCCTCCTTCCGCTCTAAAGCGGAAATCAGCTTAGAGGCATTTTCCGAATCGGTAAGCTCCGGATATTTGAAAATGTTGGTGGCGCCTGAGGTATAAATCTCCACCTCTTCCTCCTCGGGATGCAAAAGCTCCTGCATTCCCCGAAGTACGGTTTCCATGGTCGCTTTATATGGCGTTCTATCCATTAAAGAACGGATATCCTTTTCTCCCAGCTCCTCCACGGAGAACCCCGCTAAAACATCATTCAGCAAAAGGTTTAAGGAGAGGATGGCAGCCTGTTCCAAATCCTCCGGAATGTCCAAGGTAATGGTCTTTACAATATTGCCCTGAAACATCAGAAGAAATAAGACCTTCTGCTTCTCCACTAAGGAAAGCTGCAAGAACTTGATTTTATTCTTCTGCATACTGGGGCCGGATACTAAGGCCGCGTAGTGGGTGTCACTGGCAATGTTTCTTACCAAAGCCTGTAAAGTACTTTCCAGTCGTTCCATTCTGGCAAACATAGAGCTCTTCACATCGGATAAAGCCCGCTCCTGCTTCTCCATAAGCTGGTCCACATAAAAGCGGTAACCCTTATCTGAGGGAATTCTTCCTGCAGATGTATGAGGCTGTATGATATACCCTAACTCTTCCAAGTCGCTCATTTCATTACGAATGGTTGCCGAGCTTAGATTCAAACCGGAAAACTTACTGATGGTACGAGAACCTACCGGCTCGCCGGTTTCCAAATAGTTTTTGATAATCGTGGTGAGAATAATCACCTTTCTCTGATCCACAGAACTCTTTCCCTCCTTTCTCGGCTTTGTTGGCACTCGTGTGTATTGAGTGCTAACACATGGTCATAATATACCTCTAATGGAAGGATGTGTCAAGAATTTTTCAGAAGAACTTTGTGAATTTCTGATGAACATATCGGTGCGGATTTTCTACTTCCGACTTCCGCATTTTTCTTCCTGCTCTTTCTAAAGATATGTGTATCGCTTTCTCGGTATAGGGCTTACTCCGGGGCACGCTCCCGCTAACCTCGCCTCGTATCAGTACTAAGCTTCAAGCATCGCGTTGCTCGCTTTCAGCAAGTACTGACGGGCTCAGATTGCCCCCGTCATAAGCCCTATACCGAGAAAGCGAGCCGAATGCATTGAATAAAAAAGTAATAGAATTAATATGCCAAAATGCAAAATTGAAAAAAATTTTGAATCTAAGACAAATGTCAAAAGTCGAAAGCCTGAGAAATCGCCCCTCCTTGTTCGGGGAAGAGTGCTTGAATAGAAGCCCTTAAGGGAATTGAATATTGGAACAATAGAATTTTAGACTTATAGGTTTATTCGCTCTAAATATTAGACTAAGCTCCCCCAATCCATTCTTCAAAAAGCATGCTGTAAAAAACATGATTATGCAAGCTTTTCGCAGTATAGGTCTGGAAGCAGGGGTAATGTGAGCCCGCGGGTTCTTGGCTTTTGTCTTTTAAAAGCTTAGAACCCCTGCAGGGCGAGCTTAGCGGGAGCGTGCCCCGCTACAGACCTATACTGACGGAAAGCATTATCATTTTTTACATCGTGCTCTTCTCACTCTGATAAAATCATCTCTCCCTTCAGTTCTAAGCCTTTTACCGTTCTGATGCTTCCAATTGCTTCTTTTCCTAATTGGGCCAGTCTTTCGTCTTTCTTTTCCTTATCGTCCTCGTACTCTGCCAAGAGTTCATCCTGTACCGGCAGAATATAGCGGATATATTCTTTATTAAATCCGGTGTAATAGTATTTTCCTTCAATTTCCCGAATTTCTTCTATCAAGATGGAGCTCTCTTTTCCTAAGAATTTCTCTCTGAATTTCTTGGAGTCTTCCAAGGCCAGTGCCAAAAGCTCTTTGGAGCGGGCTGTTTTGATATTATCCGGAATCTGCTCCTTCATTTCGTCTGCTTTCGTCCCCTTTCTTCTGGAGAACTTGAATACGTGGAGGTCATAAAAAGAGATTTCCTTTAAATAGGCAAGAGACTCCTGAAAATCCTCCTCCCTTTCTCCGGGGAAACCCACAATCACATCCGTCGTAATGGCCGCCATGGGATAAACTCTTCGGATATCCTCTACCGCCTTTTTGAAGTCTTCTTTAGTATAATGACGATTCATTTCCTTTAAGGTCTTTTCCGCACCGCTTTGTAAGGACAGGTGGAAATGAGGGCAGATTGCTTCTACTTCCTTTAAACCTGCTAAAAAGCGTTCCGTGATTATTCTAGGTTCAAGACTTCCCAAACGAATTCTTTGAATACCGGGAATCTTCCCCACCTCAGAAATCAAATGGAGTAAGGCCTCTCCCGTTTCCGCCTTTCTGCTGGCATATTCATAGGAAAGATTTTCAAAATCCAATCCATAGGAGGACAGGTGAATGCCGGTAAGCACCACCTCTTGAAAGCCCTCCTTTGCCAAATGGCGAATCTCCTCCAGACAATCCTCTTCCTTTCGGCTTCTGATTCTTCCCCGAACATAGGGGATGATACAGTAGGCGCAAAACTGATTACAGCCGTCCTGCACCTTTACAAAGGCTCTGCTCTTATCCTTCGGCTTGGAAAGGAAGAGATTTTCGTACTCTCCCTCCTCCCGTACCGGGGAAAAGGGCTCCATGGGGCTTGCATCATTTTCCAGCATAGCCTCCCGATAGGCCTTAATCAGCTCAACTACCCTGCCTTTTCCGGTATTTCCGATAAGAATATCGATACCCTTATCCTCTTTCAGCTCCTCCTGCTTTCCTTCCACATAGCAGCCGGTGGCAATGACGATGGCCTCCGGATTCCTTTGCTTGGCCTGATGAATCATTTGCCGGGATTTTCGGTCCGCAATATTGGTGACGGAGCAGGTATTAATCAGGTAAATGTCCGCCTCCTCCGTGAAGTCCACCAGCCTTGCCCCTTCCTGCAAAATAGCTTCGGTCATGGCCTCTGTTTCATATGAATTGACTTTGCAGCCTAAGTTGTGCATGGCAAAACGCAGTCCTGCTAATTCCATTTTCATCCTCTTTCTAAAATCCCAGTTCTTTCACGGCTTTCGCTTGACTTTAAAATCGTTCATTACTACAATAAAGTTATCAATTTTAAAGGAGGGTAAGCTGTGAAGACGGTTCGTATTTCATTAAATTCTATTGATAAAGTTAAGTCCTTTGTAAACGAGTTGGTTCGTTACTCTGATGTGGACTTCGATTTGGTTTCCGGTCGTTACGTGATTGACGCAAAGTCTATTATGGGAATTTTCTCCTTGGATCTTTCCAAGCCCATCGACTTAAACATTCATGCTGATGATGGAGAGATGGAGGATATTTTATCCCACCTGGCTCCTTACATCATTTAACTGTTGTATCTTAACGGAAAGAAAGAAGATATACAAGGCTTTTCAAAAGTGCATGGTTTCATGCACTTTTCTTATGTAAAGAAGGAGAATTATGCAATACCAAGCATTTTTGATTAAATATGCAGAAATCGGCACCAAGGGAAAAAACCGTTATGTCTTTGAGGACGCCCTGGTTCATGATATTCGGATGAAATTAAAGCGGGCCACCGGAAGCTATTCCGTTAGCCGGGAACGGGGAAGAATCTATGTGAATGTAAAGTCCGAGGACTACGATTATGAGGAGTGCATTGATGCCCTTCGCCATGTGTTCGGTATTGCCGGCATTGCGCCCATGGTGCAGGTGCCTTTAAGCCCGGACTTCTCCGTTTTGGAAAATGCAGTTCTTTCCTACTTTAAAGAAGCCTATGGCGACAGCAATGTTTCCTTCAAGGTGGAAAGCCGAAGAGCCGAAAAGTCCTATCCCATGACCTCTCCGGAGCTGGATCAGGAACTTGGCCACAGCATTCTGGAGGTCTTCCCCAATGCTCGCGTGGATGTGCATAAGCCGGATGTGAAGCTTCGGGTGGAAATCCGCCAGTATATGAACATTTACGGAAAAATCATTCCCGGACTGGGCGGAATGCCCCTGGGTACAAACGGAAAGGCCATGCTACTGCTTTCCGGAGGAATTGACTCCCCTGTTGCGGGCTATAAGGTGGCAAAGCGCGGTGCCTTACTGGAAGCTACCTACTTCCATGCCCCACCCTACACCAGCGAAAGAGCAAAAATCAAGGTTATGGATCTGGCCAAGCAGGTTTCCACCTATACCGGCCCCATACTGCTTCACGTGGTAAATTTCACGGATATTCAGCTGGCTATTTATGAACACTGCCCCCATGAGGAGCTGACCATTATTATGCGCCGCTATATGATGCGGATTGCGGAGGCATTAGCCTATAAAAATAACTGTATCGGCTTAATCACCGGAGAATCCATCGGACAGGTGGCTTCCCAGACTCTGCAAAGTCTGGTATGTACCAATGAAGTCTGCACCCTGCCTGTTTACCGCCCCCTGATTGCCTTCGATAAGCAGGAAATCGTGGATGTGGCTCAGGAAATCGGCACCTATGAAACCTCCATTGAACCCTACGAGGACTGCTGCACCATCTTTGTGGCAAAGCACCCCGTTACCAAGCCTATTCCGGAGAAGATTCGGAAATCAGAGGAAAAACTGGCCCCCATCGTTGCGGAAATGGTGGAGAAGGCCATCAATGAGGCAGAGGCGATTTTAATGCGGAAGGATAAGCCTGCTGAAAATTAAAAAGGATGTAGAAAGAAGTAATTACGAATGCTTCCTTTCGGTATAGGTCTAAAATTGGGGCACGCTCCCGCTAACTTCGCCTTCGTAACAGTACTAAGCTCAAGCTTCGCTTTGCTCGCTTTCACTAAGTATCGGGCTCAGATTACCCCCATTTTAAACCTATACCGGAAGGAATGAATATCTCTTTTTCCTACATCCTTTTTTTAATTTTCAGCAGGCTTTTTTCTTGCAAACAAAGCCGTGCCACTCCCCTTCTTGTAGCTCTTCCAGAATTTCCCATTCCTTCACTGCTTTCAGGGTCTCTCTGACCTCCTCCGCCTTTTCTTCCAAAATTCCGGAGGCAATAAAGATTCCGCCTTCTTCCAAAAACTTTGGTACTTCCGGTGCCAAGGCAATGATAACCGGCGCTAAAATATTGGCTAAAACCAAAGAGAAGGGCTTTTCTTCACAGCTTTTCCGAAAGGCCAGCTCTTCCTTTTCCTGGCCTAGGATATTTCCGATAAAAAGAGTCATTTGTTCTTTGGAAAGGGTATTTTTCAAAAGATTTTCTTCTACTGCTCCCTCACATAGAGGGTCTAAATCCGTGGCAAATACTTCCTTTGCCCCCATCTTTAGCGCAGCGATACCCAGAATTCCGGAGCCGGTTCCCAAGTCCAGAACCCTCTCCTTTCCTTTTCCGTATTTTCCTAAAGCCTGAAGGCAGAGCTTTGTGGTTTCATGCTGTCCGGTTCCGAAGGTGGTGCCCGGATCTACCGACAGCAGGATTTTCCCCTCTGCATCCTTCGGAATCGCCTCCCAGCTTGGGCAAATGAAAAAATCTCCCACGGAAAAGGAATGGAAGAAGTCATGCCAAGCATTCAGCCAGTCCTTATCCTCCGTTTCGGATTGGCTAATGCTTCCCTTCCCAATATTGCAGTAGGAGGACATATTTTCCAGTTCTTCTTTCAATGCTCTGAGGATTTCATCGCACTCTTCTTCCGTGAAAATGTTGGAGGAATTCAAAGTATAGGAATGATCCACCAGGGGGTCGGAAAAGGCCTTTTCCACTTCTTCCTTTCGTCTTTCCTTATCTTCTTTGGAGAGAACTTCCACATAAAAGGAAAGGGTGGCGTCCTCAATGCTGTCATCTCCCTCGGGATAAAGGTCTACAAACATCGTTTTCGCCTCTTCCTCGGTAATCCCCAGCTGGTCGGAAAACTCTACCCCTTCAATGCCCAATTCCTCCATAAGAAACGCGGCCAGAATCTCCTCCGCTTCAACAGTGGTTTCAATACTATACTTTCTCCAAATCATTTCCCCTCCTTTTTCTCTTTCCCTTCTTTTTTAAGAGCACAAACAGGGACTGCAAAAATTCAATATATAGAATCGGATATGCAGTATAGGTCTGAAAGTGGGGCAATCTGAGCCCGCCGGTACTTAGTGAAAGCGAGCCAAAGCGAAGCTTGAGCTTAGTACCGATGCGTAGGCGAAGTTAGCGGGAGCGTGCCCCAATTTAGACCTATACTGCATGACGAATGTTTATGATTTTTACAGTCCCTTTCCTTTATGCCTTAAAAAATTTCCTCAGAACCGGCAGTTCCTCTTTTAAAACACTAATACATTCCTCCAAATCTCTCTTCTCCGTATATTGGGAGAAGGAGAATCGCAGGGTAGAATCCAGCTCTTCATGGCTTAAGCCAATGGCCTTTAAAGTACCGGAGATTCCGGGATGGTTAGAGGAGCAGGCAGAGCCGCTGCTGACATAAATTCCTCTTTCCTCTAAAGCATGGAGCAGAACCTCCGCCTTCACGCCCTGAAAGGCTGCGGAAACGATGTGGGGTGCGGAGGCTTCCCCTTTTTCCGAATGTACGCTCACTCCTTCTATTTTTTCCAATTCCTCAATAAAGAAATCCTTCAAATGATAAAGCATTTCCTGCTTTTCTTTAAAATGGCTGTAGCTAAGCTTTGCCGCAAGTCCCAGTCCTGCAATACCGGGGATATTCAGGGTGCCGGAACGAAGACCGTTTTGGTGTCCTCCGCCAAGCATTAACGGAGAAAGCTTTACCTTTTCATCCACGTACAAAAATCCGATGCCCTTTGGCCCGTGAAGCTTATGTCCGCTGACGGAAAGCAGGTCTACCATATCCCTCTTGGGTCGAAGCTCCATCTTTCCATAGGCCTGAATGGCATCCGTATGGAAAAGGGTCTTGGGGTTCTTCGCTTTAATACATTGTCCGATGGCGGAAATGTCCTGAACCGCTCCCATCTCGTTGTTTACCGTCATAATGGAAACCAGAATGGTATCTTCCCGGATAGCATTTTCCAAATCTGTAAGAGAAATATGTCCCTTTTCATCCACAGGAAGGACGGTTAAGGAAAAGCCGTGCTGCTCCAAAAACTCTAAGGGCTTATAAACTGCCGGGTGCTCAATGGCGGAGGTAATGATGTGCTTTCCCTGTCTCTCCATGCCGAAGCAGGTTCCCATAAAGGCGGTGTTGTTGGACTCTGTTCCCCCGGAAGTGAAAATAATCTCTTTTTCCTTGCATTTTAAAGTGTTTGCAATGGTCTCTCTGGCCTCCCGATAATAGGCTTCCGCTTCCACGCCCATCTTATGCTTTGCCGACGGGTTTGCATAGTCTGCCAACATGGTAGTGGTCATCAAATCCGCCACTTCCGGATATACCTTGGTACTGGCTGCATTATCCAAATAGATACTTCTCATCTTCTTCTCCTTCCGATCTTACTCCGTTGTTGCATATTCCAACTGCATCATAATCAGACTTAATGCCGTTATGGCTGCGGTTTCTGTCCGTAAAATGCGTTTCCCCAAACTGATGGGAAGAAAGCCCTCCGCCATTGCTGCCTCCACCTCTTCCTTGCTAAAGCCTCCCTCCGGACCTATACAAAGGGCAATAGAACAATCTTTCTTCCCTTTCACTGCTTCTTCCATCTTGCTAAGGATTTCTCTTGTGGGAACTACCCCTCTTTCATTTTCATAGGGCAGAAGCTTAAAATCACAATCCTTCACGTAGGAAAAGGCTTCCTTCCAGCCCATTCCGTTTTCCATCTTGGGAAGAATGGAGCGCTTACTCTGCTTTGCCGCAGCATCCATAATGCTTTGCCAACGGCTAATTTTCTTCTCTTCCTTCTTTTCCCTAAGTTTCATCACCGTGTTCTTACTTTCCAAAGGAATCAGGGCGGAAATCCCAAGCTCCACCGCCTTTTGGATAATCCATTCCATCTTGTCTCCCTTGGGGAGGGCTTGAAGCAGGATCAGTTTTGCCGGCAGCTCATGGGGCTCTTCTCGAAAGCAAATGGATAGAACCGCCTCATCCTCCGAAAAGGACTGAATTTCACATTGATAATCCACCCCTTCTCCATCGGAAATCAAGATTTTCTCCCCGATTTGCCCTCGCAATACCTTATGTAAATGGTGGAAGTTCTCTCCTCTTAAAAGGATTTTCTCTTCCCCTATCTCTTCTTTCGACACAAAAAAATGATGCATTAGCGCTTCCTTTTCCCGGAAATATTCTTAAAAACTCCTTTATATTACAGCTTTCCGGAAAAGAATACAATCCCTCGCAAAGGAAGGTAAGAGCGCATCGCAAGGGAATTAAAGAAAGCCTTGCAAAAGAGGGAAAAAGGCATCGCAACAGCATAAAAGAAAGCAGAGGCAGATGGTGTTTTTCTACCATCTACCTCTTTTTTTGCATAACTTTCTTCCAAGCCCTACAGGTTTATCACCCTTACTGAAAACTTTAGCTTTAGAGCTCTTCTATAGTTTTCTTTTTCTCTATTTTTTGCTTTTCTACTATTATAAAGGAAATAAGCTTAGATCGCCTTAAATGCTTCCTCTAAATCTTCAATAATGTCCTCTACATTTTCAATACCGATGGAAAGACGTACGGAGTTCTCCTGAATGCCCTGCTCAAGAAGCTCCTCCTTGGTTCCCTCGGAATGAGTGGTGGATGCAGGGTGAATCGCCAGAGACTTTACATCCGCTACATTTGCCAATAAGGAGAATAACTCCAGATTATCGATGAAATCCTTAGCGGTTCTTTCATTTCCTTTTACCGTAAAGGTGAAAATAGAGCCGCCGCCGTTTGGCAGGTATTTCTTATAAAGCGCCTGCTGAGCCGGATCTGTGGATGCTGCAGGATGAGAAACGGACTCTACCTTCGGATGCTTCTTTAGATACTCCACAACCTTTAAAGCGTTGTCTCTATGACGCTCTACACGAAGAGCAAGGCTCTCCAGTCCCTGAATCAATACCCAAGCGTTAAACGGAGAAATCGCTGCTCCCTCATCACGGATGGTAATGGCACGAAGGTAGGTTGCGATAACAGCAGGAGCTGTATCTACCGCAAATCGTACACCATGGTAGGAAGGATTCGGCTCGGTTAGCCATGGCCACTTCTTGCTCTTAGCCCAATCGAATTTTCCGGCATCTACCACCAGTCCTCCTAAGGAAGAACCGTGTCCGCCGATGAACTTTGTTGCGGAGTGCACCACGATGTCTGCACCGTACTCGATAGGACGAATCAGATAGGGGGTTGCAAAGGTATTGTCCACAATCAAGGGAACACCATGCTTATGGGCGAGATTTGCCCAAGCCTCAATATCAATAGCATCTCCGTTTGGATTTCCTAAGGACTCAATGTAGAGTGCCTTGGTATTTTCCTGAATCGCCTTCTCCGCCTCAGCTAAGTCTGTGGGAGAAACGAAGGTAGTTTCCACACCGAACTCCGGGAAGGTATGCTTTAAGAAGTTATAGGTGCCTCCGTAAATATTTTTTGCACTGACAATGTGGTCTCCCTTATGGGCAATGGCCTTAAACGCATATGTCACAGCCGCTGCACCGGAAGCTACTGCCAGGGCTGCTACACCGCCCTCTAAAGCTGCAACTCTGGCTTCCAAAACCCCCTGAGTAGGATTGGTTAAACGGCCGTAAATGTTTCCGGCATTTCTTAAAGCAAAACGGTCTGCCGCATGATCGGAATTATCGAAGACATAGGATGTGGTCTGGTAAATAGGTACCGCTCTTGCCCCGGTTGCCGGATCAGCCTGCTCCTGTCCTACATGAATCGCCTTGGTATCAAATCCAAAATTTCTCTCGCTTCTCTTCTTAACTCCCATTTTATTTTCCTCCTTATACTCTACACAAGCTTTCCGATGGTTTAAAATTTTCTTTCGGAAGCTTTCCTTCAGCTTCTTTCTTACTGATTCTTACTTACATCTTGCTACTTGCTTTTTGCTACTTACTTTTTGCTGCTTTCTTCTTACTTGCAGAAGATTTTCTTGCTGGAGCTATACTAGCATTTTCTGAAATTCCTGTATAATACAAGAGTTTTGGATTTGGCTATAGTCTCTGTTTATAGCAAATGATTTTATCACTGTTTCCTCTATGTCGATAAGGGTCTACTGATCACTACAGTAAAAACTTAGGAATAGTAAAAGCTTCAAAGTACTGTATATCTCCATTCTGGTCTTATATTTTTCTTTTAATTTGGATATTTTTATAAGTTCAGAATTGTCCTATTCTCGATAGCAGTACACGATACAGGAGGAGGCCATTATGAAGCAAAAAACACAAAGATTAGCTCTTGCCGCTTTATTTGCAGCATTATCCTACGCTATTTTTACTTTTTTACAGATTAAAATTCCCATTGGAACCGATGCCACTTCTATCCACTTGGGTAATGCGGTTGTGGTAGTTGCCGCGTTGGTATTGGGTGGACCCTTAGGGGGAATAGCCGGCGCCATCGGCATGGCCATCGGAGATGTGCTGGATCCGGTTTATCTGATTTATGCCCCGGAGACCTTGGTATGTAAAACAATTATCGGTCTTGTGGTTGGATTTGTAGCCCATAAGCTTGGAAAGATTCAAGAATCCCACGATAGAAAGAAGATTTTTAAATGGGTTCTTCTGGCTGCTGCCTCCGGACTTTTTGCCAATGTGATTATGGATCCCACCATCGGTTATGCCTACAAGCTTTTAATTCTTGGTAAGCCCGCTGCTGAGCTTTCCTTTAAGTTTAGCCTGTTCGCAACCGGAATCAATGCCATCACTTCCACCATCGTTTCCGTCTTTGTCTACATGGGACTCTATCCTATCCTCCGGAAACAAAATATGGATACCCTGCGTCTTGCCTAACGAGATATTGCACGCTTTGCGCACGATACTCGTTATGAATAAACGCAACAAAAAACTCCTCATACCCTATCGAGTGAGGAGTTTTTTGTTATCGGATAATAAATTCTTTCCCTGCTGTAAAGCCAAAGCAAGCAGGGCATTTCCAAGTAAGATTGCCACAATCCAAAAAATGGTTTTTCCTACAGACTGCTCTCGGATTTTCAGAAAGCTGTAAGGACCGGAAACCAGCCCCATTCCATTTAAAATCAAAAGAGGGATGGCATACAGCAATGTTACTCCCAGAGCCTTTCCTATCACAGACAGAGGCAGGGAACGCTTCTCCTCCAGAAAGAGAAAAAGAAAAATGGAAAGAAAGGGACAAAGCAGGTGACTGAAAAATCTTGTTCCACCCAAAAATTCATGGGCAAATCCATTCTCCGGTCCCAGCACTAAAAGCACCACGAAGAAGGTCAGGGCTAAACACACCGAGGAAATATAGCGTAAAACAGACAGGAAGGGAGGAAATGTCCAGCTCTCTCCTTTCCCCTGCAAGGCCTTACTGAGTACACCCCTTCCCTCTTGATTTTTTCTTTGTAAAAGGAAAAAGAGCATAAGCGCCGAGCTGATTCCGCAAAGCATGTTGGCATCCGTCGTATAGAAACGAAAGGTTCCCAGTCCGTCATCCTGTAATCCGTGCAGCACTACGATACACTCCAGCAGCAGCAAAACAAAATGCCCCAGCATTAATCCTTTTTCTCCGGTCTTTTTTTCCATCCCTTACCCCTTCTATTTTTCGCTTATCTATTCCGGAAATTTCCATTTCTCTTTTTCGCTGATCTATTTAGAGAATTTTTATTTCCCATTTTAGTTTTCATACCAAAGCTATTTGCTTGCTTCCCGTTCTTCTCTTTATTAGCAAAGATACAAAACACCGGCATCAAAGGAATTGCAGTCCTTCACTCCGGTATACATCATCATTTCCCGAAGCTCCTCCTGCATATTTTCTACTTTGGAAATCACTCCCTCTGCCCCATGGGAAAGGAGGGGTTGCAGAATTCCCCGACCTACGGAAACCGCATCCGCTCCTAAGGCCAAAGCCTTATAGGCATCATAGCCGGTATCCATGCTGCAATCCACGAAAATCTGCATCTTACTATCCTGTAAAGCTTCCTTGATTTTCGGTAAAATCTGTAGAGGAGCAATCCCAAAGGGAAGTCTGCCGTGATGGTGAGAAACTACAATGGCGGCACAGCCTGCTTCCTTTGCCTTCACTGCATCCTGAACGGAAAGCACGCCCTTTGCCACAAAGGGTAGCTTGGCATAGGCTACAAAGTCCGCTAAATCCTTACTAAACACCGGCCCCATAGGAATTCCGTCTACCACATCATAGAAACCGTCTGTTCCCGGCACATGGTCAATGTCGATTCCCACCGCTACGGAGCCATGTTCTACAGCATAGTCTATCTCTTCCCGTATTCTTCCATGATCCGCAAAAGGCTTGATAATCCGCACTGTATCGGGATTTTGGGCAACAATCTTTCCATAATCTTCATTGTCTTCCATACCTACCCAGTTAAGGGCATTTAATTCCTTCGCCGCTAAGGCATATTCCTCCATAGGGGTTCTTCCATTTTCCAGTACCTTGTTTAAGTGGGAAAATGCCGGCATCATAATGGGGGAGGCATATTTCTTTCCAAAAATCTCCTTTTCCAAGCTGACCTCAGTACTGTCTATCACCCGCATTTCCACATGAATCCGATCCAAATAGGCTCTGTTGTATCGGTTGGCATCCTCTGCATTTCCACTGGTCACCGGAATAACTCCCGGTCTTCCCGGCCATGGGCTATTGTTCATTTCCATAAAAATCTCCTTTCAAAATCACTAAGTATAACAGTATACATTTACTTGGCTTTCATAAGAAAGCTTTCCCATTCTTTAAGGATTTCCTATTTGGCTTTTAGAACCCTCTATTCTTCCTCTTAAGCAGTGTCCTCCAAGCTTTAAACTACAGGATAGAATAAAACCAAAAGGGCATAGGCGGCAAGGGCAATCAGTAAAAATAAGGAAATAAAGGCGGAAACGAATTCCTCCTGCTCCTCCTTTTGTAAAAGTCCTTTAATCTGTAAAGGCACAGGAAATCCTGTAGGACAAAGAAAGTACAGAATGACACCAAAGGAAAAAATTCGATTCCGCATTTGCTCCTTAAAAAGCAGAAAGAACAGCAGAATGATGCTTCCGCAGAACAAAAGACGGATTCCTGCCAAAGTAAATAAAGAAGCTAAAAATCCTTTGTGCAGCTTCATGCTATAGCCAAGGCTAAACAAAATCAGAGAGCCGATGGGGACGGTCAACGCTTCCATGGTATTGTCAAAAACAGCCTTTAGACCTGTATTTTGCATAAGGACTTGATGCAAACCGCTGGCATTCATGCATACTCCAAAAAGCACCGCAAGGATAAAGGAGCTGGTAAATATTTTCTTGGCAAAGGGCAAAAGCTTCCGTTCTCCTATACTTTTATTCATTAAAATCAGGGGCACAAAGATAAAGTTAATCAGGATTCCCGCGATATCAAAGGGAATTAAATTGGCCGTATAGCTCTTCCCCACCACGCTGATATACAAAGGCAATGCCACTGCCCCGCCTTCGCAGGTTAAGCACAGGAAGGGGGCAATCTCTTGAAAGTCTCCCGGTAAAAGCTTGGAAAGTTGTCCTCCCAGAAAGTAAACCAGCATCCAGATAATAATCAAGAAAATGATTTCTAAAAATACGCCCTTTTCCAGATTTGTTTCCACCATAACCTGATAAATTAGGAAAGGAAATAAGATATCCAGCGCAATTCGCTTTGCTCCCTCATTTTGTTCGTGGCTAATCCAAGCTCTTCTTCTGGCGTGCCCTCCCAAAAATAGCAGGAAGAACACCGGAAATATCACAGAAACCGCTGCCATTTTCCCTCCTTGTTTTATAAAAGCCCAAAGGCTCTTGTTTTCGTTTCATTGAAAATTTCCAGCCTATCATATGCTTTACCTTAAAAAAATGCAAGTATATGTAAAAAAGGAAGAGCCGCTGCATATGCAGAACGGCTCTTCGTATGAATTGCTTTCTTTATTTTTTTAAAGTAAAGCTGTATTACTTTCCTTCATAAATAGGATGTGCATCGGTTAATGCTTTCACCCTTCTAGCCACTTCTTCCTTGCTGCTTTCGAAGTCTGTAGCTACCTTGTAAAGGCATTCTGCAATCTCCTTCATATCCTCTTCTTTAAAACCGCGGACAGTAACTGCCGGGGTTCCGATTCTTACACCGGAGGTTAAGAATGGAGAACGAGGATCATTGGGAATTGCATTCTTATTTAAAGTGATATGCACCTCATCACAGGCATTCTGCAGGAACTTTCCGGTAACATCCTGGAAGTTGGTTAAATCCACCAGCATTAAGTGGTTCTCCGTTCCGCCGGATACCAGCTGGAACCCCTTGTCCATCATAGCTGCAGCCAATGCCTTCGCATTCTTCGCTACTTGCTGCTGATATTCTTTATACTCCGGCTTTAAAGCTTCCCCAAAGCAAACTGCCTTAGACGCAATTACGTGCTCCAAAGGTCCGCCCTGCACACCGGGGAATACGAACTTATTGAAGTTGTACTTCTCTGCAACTTCTTTACTGGATAAAATCAAACCGCCACGAGGTCCTCTTAAAGTCTTATGGGTAGTTGTGGTAGTAACATGAGCATAAGGAATGGGGCTTGGATGCACGCCTGCTGCAACAAGTCCTGCAATGTGCGCCATATCTACAAAAAGGATTGCTCCGCAGGCATCTGCAATCTCACGGAAACGCTTAAAATCAATAACTCTTGGATAAGCAGAGGCTCCTGCAATAATCATCTTCGGCTTCTCTTTCATAGCCAGATCCATTACCGCATCGTAGTCAATATAGCCCTCTTTGGTAATGCCATATGGAATGATGTTAAAGTAAAGTCCTGAGAAGTTTACGGGAGAGCCATGGGTTAAGTGTCCGCCGGCATCCAAGCTCATACCCATAATCTTGTCTCCGGGCTTACAGATTGCCATGGTAACTGCCATATTGGCCTGTGCACCGGAGTGGGGTTGAACGTTTGCATATTCACAATGGAATAATTCTTTAGCTCTTTCGATAGCAATAGCTTCTACTACGTCTACGGCTTCACAGCCTCCGTAATAACGCTTTCCGGGATATCCCTCCGCATACTTGTTGGTTAACACGGTTCCCATAGCCAACATTGCGGTAGCGGAAATAATATTCTCAGAAGCAATCAACTCGATGTTGTTTTGCTGTCTTTCATACTCTTCCCAGATTCCCTTCCCCACCTCAGGGTCATGTTCTTGAATAAAATTCATGATTTCTTTGATCATTAACGCCTCCTTTTCTTCTGAAGATTCCCTAGTCTTCTTGCCAAAAATACTCAGAAACCACCACTTGAAGTTGCTTTATGTTGTTGTACACCTGAATCTTTGGATAGTATAACAGATTAAATCTATTTCGGCTAGATTTTTTGTTCAAAAATTTTTCTCCATCCTCAAAGAGTACTCCCTCCACTCGTATACCTTGTTCATCTTCCAAATATAATTTGATGGCATTTTTGTTTTTTCCCACAATTTTATAATCCTTTAGCAAAACATTCTTCTGCGCAAAGGCAGGCTTTTCATTGCCTCTTCCGAAGGGTTCCAAGCGGGACAAGGAACGAACAAAGTCCTCTTTTAGATAGGAGAAAGGTAGAACCACATCTATCCATACTTTTTCCTCCAAGTCCTTCGCATCAAGTTTTGCATTTTGCAGGAGAGCCTTCTTTAACGTAGAAACATTTTCCCTTGCAACGGAAAATCCGGCCGCCATGGGATGACCTCCGAAGTGTAGCAGCAGTTCCTTTTGTTCCTCCAGGCGTTCCGCCATAGGATAGCCGGGAATGGAACGTCCGGAGGCTTTACAACTTCCGTCTTCCCCATTGGTGAGGATAAAGCAGGGGCGATAATAGGCTTCCCGGATTCGTCCCGCCACAATTCCGGCAAGACTTTCATGTAAATCGGGAAGCACCAAAAACAGCAGCGGCACATCTCCTTCCTGTTCCGCCAGGGCCTTCGCTTCATCCACCCCTTTTTTCGTCATTTCCTTTCGTTCTTCATTTAAAACCAGTAAGTGAGCCGCCTTTTCCTCCGCCTTCCCTTCATCCTCCTCCAGAAAAAGAGAGAGTGCCAGCATCGCACTTTCCAAACGACCTCCCGCATTGATGCAGGGGCCGATTTGAAAACCGAGAGTATAGGAGGATATTTCCTGCTCCGGTAAAATATGGCACTGCCTTAAAAGGGCCTGCATTCCGATATTTTGAGTCTTTTGCAAATGGGCCAAGCAATACTTTACGATAACTCGATTTTCTTTTTGTAAAGGCATCACATCACAAACCGTGGCTATGCCGGCAAAGCAAGACAGCTCCTCTAAAAGCTCTAAGCCCCTTTGCCGTTTTTCCAAAAGCATTTTCATAAGAAGATAGCAAACCATGGCTCCGCAGATTTCTTCATTAGGATACTTACTCCCCTCTCTTTTGGGATTCACCACGGCAAAGGCTTCCGGAATCCTTTTCTTTCCCTCCTCATCTCTTCGTAAATCATGATGATCCGTAAGCAATACATCCATACCGTAGGCCTTTGCTTTCTCCATGGCGGAAAATGCGGAAATACCGTTGTCACAGGTAATCAGAAGGGAAATTCCCTCCGCCTTTGCCTCCTCGATAATCTGCTCGTTGATGCCGTAACCGTCCAAAATTCTGTGGGGAATGAACACGGACAGCTGCTCTTTGGAGAAAAATAAGGAAAGTGCCTTCGCCAATATGGTAGAAGCACAAACGCCGTCCACATCATAGTCCCCTACAACCCGAACTTTTTCTCCCTCTTTCATGGCTCGCTCCAGGCGATTTAAAAAACGGATGCTGTCCGGCAAGAACAGAGGCGACGGAATCTCCTCTCCCTCCAGAAAATTTCGCATTTCCTCTTCTGTTGTTAAATCTCGATTTCGAAGAATGCGAACCAGGACCGGATCCAGAGATAATTTCTCTCCCAAGTCCTGAAAATCCGCCTTTTTTCCATATACAAACCACTTTTTCATTCTCGTTTCCTTCTTTTTCAAATCTTACTTTGCCGATGCCACCTTATGTCATATCTTAAGCCTGTATCTCTTGTACCGCTCAAAATCTATCCTTTTCCCGTCTTCCTCAGGATTAAAATTCTTAAATTAATTTGCGGAAGCATTATTTTTCTTGTATAGTAGGAAAAGTAGATTGTCTATTTTGCAATTATTTCCCAACTACTTTCGAGAGATTTTATTGTATCGCTATTCGGAAGAAATTAGAAGAATTTAAACTATATAAACAGAAATGGAGAAACGATGAGTCTATTAGAAATCAAAAGAGATTTAAATAAGAGCGCCTTAGCCCTTTTGTTATATGTATTGTCCGTGCAGATTTTAGCTGTACTTTTGGTGCTGCTTCTGCCTTTAACTAAGATTCCTTTACTATCAGATCAATACATCTGCATGGTCATTTCCGTGGTCATCAGCTATTGTCTTTTGAATAATATCTTTCCGAAAGAAACAAGCGCAGAATCAACTAAAGAAATAAGCACAGAGCCAAATCCTGAAAAACCAAGCTTTACTGTCCTGTCTTTCCTGCACTATTTCATGCTTTTCCAAGCCGCCCAGTGGATAGGAGGAATCATCAATATTCCGATTATAACCCTCTTTACCAAGCTTGGCTTAAACCTGTCTTTTTCCGAAGAAGCAGCAAGAGGGGGAAGCCTGACGAATGCCCCTATGCTGTTTTATACGATTTTGGTGGCTCCTCTAATGGAAGAACTGGTTTTTCGCGGAGTCTTTTATCACCGCTTCCGTTCCTACGGAAAATATTTTGCAGCCTTCTGCACCGCATTTTTCTTTGCTTTAATGCACAGCAATTTCCTGCAATTTGCACCGGCCTTCAGCATGGGCATTATCCTCTTCTTTATCAGAGATCGTTATGGCCTTCCCTATTCCATCCTGCTGCATTTCAGTAATAACCTTTTGGCCATTGTGGTAAACAACCTGTCTCAGGGTTCAACTCTGATTCAGGGCGTCTACAGTCTATTCCTTCTTGCCGGTTTGGGATATGGCATCTACTATGTTGTAAAAAATAGAAAAAGCCTGGCAGAGGACAGACAATACGAAAAGGAACACTCCCTTTCCTTAAAGCAATTCTTTTCCTCTCCCCTCTTATGGGTAGATATTGTCCTGATGGTGGCTCTAGCCTGCGTAAGCCTCTTCGTCCCTATGGATACCGGGGCGATGTAAAAACAACACTAATACAGCTTTTATGCATATAGGTCCGGAATAAGGGGCAATCTGAGCCCGTGGGTACTTGCAAAAAACAAATGAAATGCGTTTTTTGCTTAGTACCCCTGCGAGGCGAAGTTAGCAAGAGCGTGCCCCTGTTCCGGACCTATACTGCATAAAAACGTAAGTACCCACGGGCTCAGATTACCCTCATTCAGACCTATGCTGTATATTTTTTATTTTGACACCTTCCTTTATTTCCCAAAGAGGGTTTCCAGAATGCCTCTGCCAAAGGCGGCCCCGATATTTCCTCCCAGGCGTCTTCCCAAACCTTTTCCAAAGACGGATTTTCCGATACCGGAACCGATTTCTCTGCCGATGGAGCCGGAAACAGAGCGTCCCACCGATTTCATTACGGTCTTTTGCTTGGACTTTTCCTTTTCCAATTCCCGTTCCTGACGAAGGCGTTCCTTTTCTTCTTCTTTTTCCTTAAGCCTTTGGGCTTTCTCCTCTTCCTTTTCCTGCTTAGCTCTTTCCTTCTCCTCCGCCTTTTCCTGAAGAAGGCGATTTTTCTCTGCTTCCTTTTCCTCTAATTCCTTCTGGAAACGCTCCTGCTCTTCCTTTCCCTTTCTATGCAAGAATTCATAGGCGGAATCCCGATCCACCGCCTCTCCGTAACGAATATAGAGGCTTGAAGCCTTGATGGCTCTATCCTGATCCTCCGGGCTTGCCTCTCCCAGATAAGACTGGGGCGGGAAAATCTTGGCCTTTTCCACGATAGCAGGACTGCCGTCCTCCTGCAAACAGGAAATCAAGGCCTCTCCCGTTCCCAGGTTCTCCAGTACCTCTTCGGAGGAAAATGCAGGATTTTCCCGGAAGCTGTCCGCTGCCGCACGAATCTTCTTGCGTTCTGCCGGTGTATAGGCTCTTAAGCCATGCTGAATCTTATTTCCGCACTGAGCCAAAATGGCATCCGGAATATCTGAGGGACTTTGGGTAATATAATAGATGCCTACGCCCTTGCTTCGAATCAAACGGGTGATTTGGTTTAATTTTTCCAGTAAGGCCTTGGGCGCATCATCGAAAAGGAGGTGCGCTTCATCAAAGAAAAAGACAAAGCGGGGCTTCTCCAAATCTCCAACCTCCGGAAGCAGTTCATAAAGCTCCGATAAAAGGTAAAGCAGGAAGGTGGAATACAGCTTCGGCTCTCCCATAATTCTCTTGGCATTAAAAATATGGATAATCCCCTGCCCCTTTTCATTCTGCCGGAAAAAATCCTTTACATCCAAAGCAGGCTCTCCGAAGAATTCCTTTCCTCCCGCCTCTTCCAAGGCTACTACGGAACGAATTAAGGCATTCAAACTCTGGGTAGGCAGATTTCCAAAGGAAGCACTGTACTCCTTGCTGTTTTCCGCCACATACTGCAATACGGAACGAAGGTCCTTGGTGTCAATCAATAAAAGCCCCTCTTCGTCGGCAATACGAAAGACTACCCGTAAAATATCACTCTGTACATCCGTACAATTCAGCACTCGGCTTAAGAGCAATGGTCCCATCTCCGAAATCGTACAGCGAAGGGGAATCCCCTCCTCTTTGGATAGGGCAAAAAGCTCCACAGGGAAGCCCTGATAATGGAATTCCTCTTCTGTTAGCTTGCATTCTTCTCTTCTCTTTTCAATCCCTTCGGAAGCTTCTCCCGGCTTTAATAGACCGGATAAGTCTCCCTTTACATCGGATAGAAACACCGGAATTCCCAATGCGGAAAACTTTTCCGCTAAAACCTTTAAGCTTACGGTTTTTCCTGTTCCCGTTGCTCCGGCAATAAATCCATGACGGTTAATTTTATCGGAAAGAATAGAAATTCTCTTTCCTTCTTCATTTATGGCAAAATCAATTTTAGACATAGGCTCTCCTTTTCATTGAATCAGTACTGCCATTTTACCCGAAAAGCCCCTTCTTGAACATTGCTTTTTTTAATAAACTTGTCAAAACTCCCAGTGCTATGCTAGGATATAAAAAAGCCATGGAGGAAAAGATTATGATGATTTCAACCAAAGGCCGTTATGCCTTAAGTACCCTGATTGATATAGCTGAACAGGAAAAGAAAGGAAATCCCGTTTCCATTAAAGAAGTAGCAGAACGACAGGGAATTTCCGTAAAATATTTAGAGCAGATTATAGCCCTGATGGTGAAGGGCGGCTTTTTAAAGAGTGTCCGGGGAGCCAAGGGAGGATATCTTCTTTTAAAGGAAGCAAAGGATATTTCCGTGGGGGATATTTTAGATGCCGCAGAGGGAACCCTCTCTCCTGTGGATTGTGTGAAAGAGGGAAGTAATTGTGAAAGGTCTGCCAGCTGTCCCACCTTCCCCTTATATAAGGAAATAGACGAAGCCATCTATGCCGTAGTGAATCGCTATAGCCTGGAGGACTTACTGCAATGCAATTCCAAAGGAAAGCTGGAGCATTGTCCAAGTGAGAACTAAGAAAAGAGAGAATCCAAACAAATCTTATAGTGCTGATTTAAAACGATATACTCCACATAAGCCGAGCATTAAGAACTAAAAAAGACGATGAATTTCTTCATCGTCTTTTTCTGCGTGCGACAGGATTCGAACCCACGACCTTCTGGTCCGTAGCCAGACGCTCTATCCAGCTGAGCTACGCACGCTTGCGAAACGCAAGGAATATCATAGCAAAGCTTCATTTTCCTGTCAAGCACTTCTTCTAAATCTCATCCATTGCACCGTTTCTCTCCAAGATTCCGGGAATCTCTGCAAGAGATACGATACGATAACGGAACTCTGCACGAGAGCCTGCCAGCTCCTTTAATCTTCTGGAGATTCTCTGGTAAATGATGGCACAGTCTTCTCTCTTGGTTCCGATCAGAAGAATCAGATACTGGGAGGAAGAATACTTGGTGTAAACGTCCCCCTTTCTTAATCCTTCGGATAAAGACTGCTGTAAAATCTCAGCACGGGTGTTCAGCTTATCCTGATTCTGGATGGGCTTTCCTTCATAATCCACCAAGGTGCAAAGCATCATAAAGATGGAAGAGCCTCTTCTTTCCAGATTTCGTCTAAGTACGTGATAAACGTCAATAAAGCTGGTGAAGGGGCAAAGGTAAGCGCCAATCTTCCTGGTTCCCATCTCGCTCTTCAGCTTCTCGTCCTTACGAACAATGTTGGCCTGAATCTGACGGATATCGTCGGTTACTACACGAACATTGTCGGAAAGTCTTTCGTAGCAAGCCCGTAAAGCATCGGGAATGGGTACTTCCAACTCGTCCTGATAGTAGTGCGCGCACTTCATATATAAATCGTATGCGGTCTTATAATCCTTCTTCAGAATCAAAGCATCAATCATCTCGATCTGCCATCCGTTATCCGGATAGATTTTATTGGCCTGATCGTACATCATGAAAAGCTCTTCGTATTCCTGATGCTCACGGTAATAAGCCCCTAAGAATTCAATCACTTCATCATAAAGGCGCTTTAGGCGAACGCTCTCCAAGATTACCCAGTAATCCGTAGCAAACTCCGGCAACAATTCACCCTTATAAATCTTAAAAGCCTTCTGATAGTAAGACAACTTCTTACTCTCTTCCTTACTGTTCTTCGCCTTTAAGCAAATGTCTTCGAATTCCTGCACGTCCATGACGTAATCATACTCAGGAAGATACTCCGGAGCATAGATTCCTCTTTTTCCGTCAATAATCTTCTTTCCGGGCATCCCCGCCTTCTTCAACTGGGTTCTCGCCTGGTGGAGCAGGTTATTCAAGCTGTTATTTTCATCCAAAAGGGACTTATGACCGAATATTCCATCAATCAAATCTCTTTTGGAAATGCCCCCCAGCCCTCTTAAGAGGACAATTTCGGTGAGCTTTAGGAAATTGGCTTTATTGTTATTTCCTAAGTCTAATTGCTTATCCCCGATATAAAGAGAAAAGCCACCCAGCATCTCTACATAAATTCTACTTTTCTTTTTCGCTTCCATAATCGTCCTTTATCAAAAATACCATTTGTTCTTGCCTATTTTAAGATTTTTTTTATCGCTTGTAAAGGTTTAAAAGGATAAATATTTTGGCTTTTTTCAATATTTACTGTATTATACAAGGAAATAAGAAAAAAAGGAGACTCCTATGCGAATTTTATTAGTAGAAGATGAGAAAATTCTATCCAAGAGCATTAAAATGATTTTGGAGCGAGCGGAGTATGAAGTGGATACGGCGTATGATGGGGAAGAGGCTTTGGCGTATGCAAAAACCGCCATTTATGATTTAATGATTTTGGATGTAATGATGCCCAAGCTGAACGGCTATCAGGTAGCCAGACAGCTTCGGAAGGAGAAAAACGGTCTTCCCATCCTGATGCTCACCGCCAAAAGCCAGCTGGAGGATCGCATCGAAGGCTTGGAGGGGGGTGCTGACTACTATCTCACCAAGCCCTTTGACAAAAGAGAGCTTTTGGCCTGTATTTCTGCCCTACTAAGAAGACAGGGGCAGGAAATCAATAGCCTAAGCTTTGGAGATTTAAGCTTAGACTTGGATAGTAAGGACCTTTCTTCCGGAGCACATAGTTTGAAACTTTCCAAAAAAGAGTTTGATTTGATGCGAATGCTTCTACAAGGCAAAAATCAAATTCTAAGTAAGGAACAGATTCTCCAAAAAGTCTGGGGCTATGATAGTGATGCGGTGGAAAACCATGTGGAGGTTTATATCGGATTCCTCCGGAAAAAGCTTCGACTCTTGGAAAGTACTGTAAGCATACAAAGCCGAAGGGGTCTGGGATATTTTCTGGCGGAGCAGGCAGAAAGTAAGAAGGAGTAAAAAAGGCTTGTCGGATTTCCGGAAAAATAAAAAGCGAATCATGAAAGGAGGAATGGAAGCCCATGAAAAAACAGAAAATTCGTATTATGGTTCTCCTCTTTTTGCTCTTTGCTGTAATGTTGTTGATATTGTCCTTCACCAACTTTAACTACAGTAAAAAAACGCTGGAGGAGCAAATGGATATGGAGCTGGAGCAGCTGATGTTTCCGGGCTTTCGAGATGGTCCTGATTCCCTGCCCAGCCGTTCCTTTTCCTATGTCATCTTGGAAATTGGAGAGAATAACGAAATCACCGATCAGCAATGCTCTCCCGCCTGGGACTATTCTTCCTTTGATTCTCCCCCCTCTGAAAAGGATCCGGAAGGGCAGGATTCGGGTTCTCCTCCGATGAATAAGAAGAGCAAACAAAAGGATGCTCCTTCTGAAACAACTGTAGAAACGAGTTCTTCAAAAACTGCTGGAAACAACAACGAAGAGATCTACACCGATGAAAGCTCGGAAGTTTTAAATACTATCGTAAAGAAGATTCTAAGCAAAGGAAGAAGCTCCGGTACGATATATCGTTACAAGCTTCGTTATCTTCTTAGAGAAGAAGGGCAAAAAACCTTGATTTTAGGAGATTATCAGAGAGAACTAAGCATACTGAATAAACAAGCCTTTTCCACTGCACTCTTAGCTTTGGTACTGATTCTGCTTTTCCTCCCTCTGGACTATTTCTTTTCCACCTGGGCAATCCGCCCCAGCCTTCAAGCCATGGAAAAACAAAAGCAGTTTATTTCCGATGCCAGCCATGAGTTAAAGACTCCCTTAGCTGTCATTTCCGCCAACCTCTCTCTTTTGGAAGAGCAGGATTTGGCTACAGAAAGCCGGGATTTTGTTCAGAACATCGCTGTGATGAGTAAGAAAATGCAGGGATTGGTAGAAAAGCTTTTACAGCTCTCTCGTTTAGAACAACAGGTATTTTCCTACGGAGAAATGGATTATTCCCGAAGAGTGGCTGAAATCTGTCTGCAAATGGAAGCTCTGTTTTTTGAAGAGGGAATGGAATTAGAGGTTGCCGTAGAACAGAATATTCTCTTAAAGCATGCTATAGAAAGTCAGGTAGAAGAGGTTTTACGAATCTTTTTAGATAACGGACGAAAATACGCGGATAAACCTTCTACCCTCTATGTGAAACTATATAGAGAAAAAAATATGGCCGTCCTTTCCGTGGATTCCGCCGGAAGAAGCCTAAGTAAGGAAGAATTTGAAAAAATCTTTTCCCGCTTTACAAGGCTGGATGAGTCCAGAAGCCAAAGCGAAAGCTTCGGTCTGGGACTATCCATCGCCAAGGAAATCGCCGCCAACCACAAGGGGAAAATCTATGGCTACGGGAAGAATGGCAGGAATTGCTTTGTCCTCGCTCTTCCCATACAGTAAAGAAAATAGGATGTGAAGCAAAGACTTACTTTGCTTTGGGGCACGCTCCCGCTAACTTCGCCTACGCAGGGGACACTAAGCGAAAAACTTCCTTTCGGTCGTTTTTCGCAAGTGCCCGCGGGCTCAGATTGCCCCTGTAGCAAAGCTATTTTGCAGGAAAGCAATGTCTAAAAGTACTTTTGCTTCACATCCTATTTATGATTTTCCTGATGGAAAAGAGCATGGAAAAGCAATTCCTGCTATTGTACCGCGCAGAGAATATCGTTGTTGATGGTGGTGTAGAACTCCTTCTTTAGGCCGAGATAGTCCCCTCTGTACTTGGCCATCAGGTACATTAATTTGGTAATGGTGGCTTCCAGCGTCATATCATAGGCTTCCAGGAGCTGGAAGTCTTTTTTTATCTTCTGTCCCACCTGGTAAATCTCCATGTTGGAACCTTCGTTTACCACCTGGGTGGCCATGACAATGATTTTTCCTTTTTTCTGCCACTTCTCCATTTCCTTATAAAAGACTTCCTGCATACTTTCCGGAATGCCCCCTACGCCGAAGCTTTCCATGACAATGCAATCATAATTTTCAAAAAGGTAGGAAAGCATTTCTGCTCTGGTACCGGGTATCAGCTTTAAAACACAGATGGAATCATCCAAATCCAGATGGAATTCCACCGCCTCTCTCAGGGGTAGATATGGGATATATCGAATGATTCTGCCATCCTGCATTCTTGCCAGGGTCGGGAAATTCACACTTTGGAAGGCATGGAAGGAACGGGCCATCATTTTCTTGGCTCTGGTGCCGGAAATCACATTTCCATTGAAGAGGAGAACCACATTTTCCGAATAAGGATCACAGGCATAACGTACACTGTCCAAGAGGTTCATCTTGGCATCGGTGCTGTCCTGATTGATAGGCTTTTGAGATCCGGTGATGACAATGGGCTTTCTGGAATACTGGATCATATAGCTTAATGCTGCAGAAGTGTAAGCCATGGTGTCCGTACCGTGTAAAACCACAAATCCGTCATAGCGGTCATAGTTTTTTTGAATACAAGCCCCCATTTCCCGCCAAATCTTCGGCTGCATATTGGTGGAATCCACATTGCAAAGCTGAACAATCGATAGCTCTGCAATCTGCTGTAATTCCGGTACAAAGGAGATAATTTCCTCTGCGCTAAGGGCAGGGCTTAAGCCGTCCTCCGTCTGTTTGGAGGCAATCGTTCCTCCGGTGGCAATTAACAATACCTTCTTCACCCGTTTCTCCTTCCTTATAAAGCTAAGCTTTCTCCAAAAGTCTTTTCTCCGCTTTTTTTAATTTGTATCATAGGGGCTGTGAAAAATCAAAATGATTAATAGATTTTCGGCAATAAAGGTCTAAATGAGGGGTAGTCTGAGCCCGATACTTGCGAAAAACAAGAGAATCGCAGTTTTTCGCTTAGTATCCGTAAGGACAGACTTTTCATCAGAAAAGTCGTCCTGATACAGACCAACTTCCGAAGGAATTTGCTTTGCGAAGCAAAGTGAGCAGTGGGTAACAAAGCCACTGCTCAGTCAGGCGAAGCTAGCGAGAGCGTACCCCACATTTAGACCTATATTGCTTAGAAAACTATTTTGATTTTTTACAGCCCTTTTATCATAAGTTTTCTAAAGCTTTCCCTCTTTAAAAGTCCGCATCATCTCGTTGGTTAAGCTGAAATCATTTCCCTGCAGCTCCAGTTCTTCCCGACTCAGCCACAGCGCTTCGGAAAGCTCTTCCTCATCTCGAATAATCCGTACTTCCCCTGTTTCTGTAAAGGAAGCCTTTTCCTCATCCACTTTGGCAAAATATCCTAGAAGCAAGTCGTCTGCCATTCCCCAGGGTTGGGATTTATAATACTTTAGCTCTTTAATCGGAACACCGGTCTCTTCCATAGCTTCCCGAATCGCCGCTTCCTCCCCAGTCTCCCCAATCTCGATAAATCCAGCCACAAGGGCAGGCAGATAGCTCAGTCTGTTGGCATATCTTGTACAAAGGATTTTCTCCTTATGGATGATTCCCACAATAACCGCCGGCATAATCTTCGGATAGAAGACCTCCTGACAGTTGGGGCAACGCATAGCTCTTTCTTTTTTGTCCTTCTCCGTCTTAGTGCCGCAAACACCACAATAGCGGTGCTTTTGGTAAAAATGAAAGAGATGCATCCCTGTATTGGCTAAAAAGAGTAGCGACTTTGGCCCCTTAAACTCCCGACGCAGCTCTTCCAAGGAAAGATATTCTCCGAATTCCACGAGTTCTTTCAGCAGATAATAGTCTTGTCCATCCAAAGAAAACAGGTAGGTAAAGGACTTTCTCCAGTCATTTCTCTTTGCCTGCTGCTCTCCCTTTCTGGATAAAGCATTTTCCTGTACTTCCTCTTTTTCCTTGGGAAAAGAGGATAAGTACTCTTTGATTTTAAAAAAAGAAAATCCATCTCCCTCCGGACATCGTAAGCTTAAACCGTCTCCGCTCATGATAGCGTCCGAGGGATGCACCTTCTTTCCCGGTTCTCTTTTTACCAAAACCGACTTTCCTGAAAAAGAAAGAAAGTAGTCCTCCTTCCCGGGTTTTTTTTCAGGGTGATATTGATTTTGAAAATGATGTTGTCCCAGGTCTTGAATCATCCGGTCTTATCCTTTCTTACTCTGTTCTTCCAAAAATTTTAGGTATATCAAATCCTCAGGCACCGTAATTTTTTGGTTCTGCTCTTCTCCTAAAACCAAGTAGGGTTGCTCCCTTGTAAAGGCTTCCACCAGCATGGCATCATCTGTAACAGAAAGACCTTCCTTTTTCTTCTCTAAAAAGCCTTGATAGGCCTCAAAAAGTAAGGAAAAAGAAAATGCCTGGGGCGTCTGAATCCGATATAGGCTGCTTCTATCCACACTTTCTTGCACAATCCCCTTCTCCACTCGCTTAATGGTATCTGTCACCGGAAGTCCGGGAATCACCGCCCCATAAGACTTTCGAGCTTCATAGATTCTTTCACACAAGTCCAAACTAAAGCAGGGCCTTGCCCCGTCATGAATAAAAAGAGAGGGACCGGTTTGGGTATTCTTTATTTCTCCATGCTTATTCCCCTGCCTAGAATTGTCTTCCTTCCCTGTACTATAAGCTTCTCCATTCTTAGTACTATCCTCTTTTGCCCGCTTTTCTCTTTTCGCTTCCCTATTGTTTAAAAACTCCAAGGCAGCGTAAACCGACCAGTAACGCTCTGCTCCCCCCTCAATCAGGGAAATCGCTATGCCTCCCTGCTCTTCTCCGGAAAGATGAAAACCAAGCTCTTCCTTCCATTCTTCAAGCTCTCTTTCCACCCTTTCCTTATCTTCCTTGGAAAGAATCAAAAGGATTTCTTTGCACCTGTTCCAGCTACAAAACTTTTGCAGGGCGGAATAATATAAAGGCTTTCCCTGAAAGGACAGAAATTGCTTTTTTTCCTCGCATCCCATGCGACTGCCTTTTCCGGCCATCAGAAGGATAACGGTAATTTCTCTTTGATTAGGCATACTTCCCTCCCATGCTCCTTTCCGCCCGGCTCTAAGACTTTTCTATACAAAGCCCTATGCTTTTCTATGCTTAGCTCTATTCTAAGCCCTATACAGCGGGTCTATCTTCTGCTCTTGTCTACGTTCTATTCCGAATAATTCTATTGATTCTTTTCTACGTTCTTTTAGTGCCGGAATTCCTTCTATACTCTAGCCTTCCGTTAAAGCCAGGGAAGGATAAGCATTTAAAGAAGCCTCCCCTCGTTTTCCTGCCTGATAATCATAATAGGCTGCTGCTGCAATCATTGCCGCATTGTCCGTGCATAGCACAGGGCTTGGGCAGTAAAAGCTTAAACCGTGGGCCTTCGCCTTCTCCTCCATCTTCCTTCTAAGACAGCCGTTTGCGGAGACGCCTCCCGCCACAGCCATTTTGGATACCCCTAAATCCAGAGCAAGCTGTAGGCATTTTTCTGCCAAGTCCTCACAGACTCCCTCCTGAAAAGAAGCGCAAAGGTCTGCCACCCTGATTTCTTCTCCCAACATTTTCTTATGGTTTAACTCATTTAAAACCGCAGATTTTACACCGGAAAAGCTAAAGTCGTAGGGAGTATCCAGTTTTGCCTTGGGAAAATGATAGGCAAAGGGGTCTCCCTCTTTCGCACTCTGCTCCAGCTTTGGGCCTCCGGGATATCCCAGTCCCACGGCTCTGGCAATCTTATCGAAGGCTTCTCCCGCCGCATCATCTCTGGTTCTTCCATAGATTTTGATTTTTCCGTAATCCTCCACATACAAAAGATGGCTGTGGCCGCCACTGGCCACCAGGCAAACATAGGGAGGAATGCAATCCTGATGGGCAAGATAATTTGCCGCAATATGTCCTTCAATGTGATGTACCGGAATCAAGGGTTTCTGAATGGCATAGGCCAGAGCCTTGGCTTCGGAAACTCCCACCAAAAGGGAACCTACCAAGCCGGGACCGTAGGTTACCGCCACCGCCGTAAGATCGGAAAAACTTTTTCCCGCCTTTTCCATTGCCAGACGAATCACCTCATCAATCTTTTCCAAATGATTACGGGAAGCAATCTCAGGCACCACTCCGCCAAACTCCGCATGTAGAGCCACCTGAGAGGAAATCACATTGGAAAGTACTTCCTTTCCGTTTTTTACTACTGCCGCTGCGGTTTCATCACAGCTGCTTTCGATTCCCAGAATCAAAACATCTTCCATAAAACTGTACTCTTTCTATATTTCCTAAATGCAGAACCTCATCACACAGATTGTTATAATCTTCTTGTGCATTGAATTACCCTATCCTGTTCTTTACTTCGTTTTCAGCCTTATTTTCCTTCTTCCTCTTCTTCAAAGGAAATGTCCTTACTCCAAGCATCTCTGGCGAATTTCACCGGAAAAATATGGCTAAATTTATCCTTATACTGCTCCGGATAAACTTCCGAAGGAGAATAGTGGGTAAGCCACATTTCTCTGGGCTGAGCTTCCCGTCCTAAGATGGCTGCCTCTTCCATAGTCATGTGCTTATGCTTCTTGGCATTGGAGAGTTTATCCTCCTCCCCGTACATTCCTTCACAGATAAACAAATCCACATCCTTCGCCTTTTCGGCTATTCTGGGAATCGGTCTGGTATCGGTACAATAGACTACGGAAATCCCTCGTCTTGCCTCTCCCATGACCATATCCGGGGTAAAAAGACTGCCCTCATACTCTACCGCTTCTCCATGTTGCAGACGATTCCAGCAGGAAACCGGAATTCCAGCCTCCCTTGCCCGCTCTACGGAAAATTTTCCGGATCTGGGAATAGTGATTTTATACCCAAAGCATGGAATACTGTGTTGTACCTTAAAAGCCTCCAGCTGAAAGCTTTCACAGGAAAATCTCTGCTCTTCATCCTGAATTTCTATATATTCGATGGCAAAGGGCAGCTCCGGCGCAATGCTCCGCAGCCCATTCACCACCCTGGCCAGTCCCTTGGGACCAATCATGGTCACCGGCTTGGTTCGTTCCGCATTTCCCATGCTGAGAAGCATTCCGGGAAGTCCGGAAATATGGTCCGCATGGTAGTGGGTAAAGCAGATGGTGTCAATGCTGTAGGGACTCCAGCCCTTTTCCCGCATGGCAATCTGGGTTCCCTCTCCACAATCTATCAAGAGACTGGACCCGTTACAGCGTAACATTAAGCTGGTGAGCCAGCGCTTGGGAAGTGGCATCATTCCGCCGGTTCCCAGTAAACATAATTCTAACATAATTTATTGTATCGTCCTTTCCATAAGGATGGCATCCTCTTCCGGGTCTCGGTAATACGCCTTTCTTTTGGAAAAGGCCCGAAATCCCTCTCGTTCATAGATTGCCCTGGCAGGGGAATTGCTTTCCCTTACCTCTAAAAATATTTTCTGAATAGCTTCCCGATCTCCGATAGAGAGAATTTCCCGAAGCAGTTGCTTCCCAAAGCCCTTACCTTGATGCTTCTTCTTCACGGCAATGCTCTCCAGCTCTCCTTCTACGCCTAAAACCCTCAGGATGGCATAACCTAAGATTTCCTCTTCCTCCGCCAAAACTATGGCTCTATCGTATTTTCCCTCCACAGCACGGAGGAAATCCTGCCTGGAATAAGCCATACTGCCAAAAAGAGCCTGATCCATCTCCCAAATCTCTTCCACATCCCGTACTTCCATGTAGCGAAAAAACATTTCTCCTCCTTGATTTTAAGCGGTGAGTAGGAATTATACCGTGCTATAACTAAGGATATTCAGTAAGTAGCTTAAGCTATTCATAAATCGGATAATTCTTCGCAATCAGCTTATCCTTGGTTTTTCCTAAGTCTTTGTATGCCTCTTCCTGCACAATCTGAAAATCCTTTAAAACCCCTGCTTCCTTTTCTCTTTCCGCCTGAGGTTTCCTTAAATACTCCAAATGAAATCCTGCTTCCAAGCCTTCCGCCTTTTTCTTTTCCCCCAGTAAAGCCAGGGAGGCAGCCCTTTGCAGGGCATTCTGGGGATTGGGAAAAAGGCAACGTTCCTTCCCAAGGCTTTCTTCAATCTGCTTTCTATAGGGGAAAATGCCGTCCCCCAAGAAAATCTGCTGCCCCTCCTGTTCTTTTGCAAAGGCAAGAAGCGCCTCAATACTCACCGCCCTTTCGGGAGAAATGCACTGCCCCAAGCGGTAAGATGCGGTATACACCTGTCCTCTTCTGGCATCCAAAAGCACATGGATGGGATTTTGTAAAAAACTCAGATTTTCCTGCAACATTTCCAGAGTACTGATTCCATAGAGGGGAATTTTTCCGGCTAAAGCCAGTCCCTTTCCTGTTGCCGCTCCGATTCTAAGACCGGTAAAGGAGCCCGGACCCTTGCACAGGAAAATCTGATCCACCTCTTCTAAAGAAACCTTGCAATGCTCCAAGAGGCTGATACAAAGAGGCAGTAAGGTTTCAGAATGTGTGAGTCCGATTTGTAAATCCATATCTCCTAAAATCTGTCCGTCCTTTACAAGGCAAACCCCGGAAACTCGTCCGGAAGCATCTAATGCTAAGCTTATCATTTTTTATCCTTTTCTTTCATAGATTGCTCTATTTCACAGATTATTCTATTTCATAGATTGCTCTATATCATAGATTGCTCTATATCATAGATTGCTCTATTTCCTATCCTCTGTTAAAGAGTTTTCCCATAAACTTTCTGATGTTTTTTACTTTACTTCTCTTCTTTGCTGTCTTCCATACGGATTTTCCGAAAGGAAAATCCCTGACTTAAATCCTTCTCCATATAAATCCATTTGGCTTCCGGAGGAATATCCTCCCTGACCTGACTGGCCCATTCCATTAAAGCAATGACCTCCCCGGAAAGCATGTCCTGAAAGCCAATTTCCCAAAGCTCCTCCGGATCTACGATACGGTAGAGATCGAAATGATAGAGCTTTTCTCTCCCCTGATATTCCTTCACGATGGTAAAGGTGGGGGAATCTACATTTTCCGAAACCCCCAGACCCTTGGCAAAGCCCTTGGCAAAGACGGTCTTTCCTACCCCAAGGTCTCCCTCCAGGCAATAAATCTCGCCTTTTTTGGCCTTCTGTCCCAGGCGAAAGGCCAACTGATAGCTTTCTTCCTCACTATTGCTAATCCACTCCATTCCCTGCTCCTATTCACAAAAAACGCTGGTGCCTTAGACGCCAGCGTTTCTTTTTATTCTTACCCGATGGCGTAGGCAAGACCTATGTCATCGGGTTCCATACAAGCGATATTCCCAAAAAGAAGCTCTCGTTTCTGCTGCGGCTAGCCGACGATATCTTCTTATTCCTCTGAACCGGAATTTACACGAAGGTAGTGGAATACTCTCCTTCCGGTTTCATCCTCGAAGGCGGAAAGACGAGCCAGAAAATCTTCTTCGAAAAGAATATCGGAAATGATGGCAAATTCATCCTTTCGTCCGGGAAGAACATGAACCTTTACCTTTCCATCCTCTACGAAGTAGCTCTTTAACTCCTTCTCAATTCCTTCTTCCGTCCCTTCAACGCGAAGAAAATAACGGAAAGCATTTCCGCCCATAGGCTCTATTTCAATCATTTTATCGGACCAGCCGATTCCCTGGAAATTACTTTTATGACGCACTGCCGCAATAATATCGGAAACTACCGCACTGGCAGTAGGCAGCTTACCGGCTCCCATGCCGTAAAGCATGGTGGTTCCCAGACAATTTCCTACGATACGAATCCCGTTATACACTCCATTTACCGGATAGAGAGGATCCTGCTCCTCCACCATCATAGGTGCTACATAAGCAAAATACTTGTCCTCCACAGTCTGTACGGAACCCAAAAGCTTAATGCTGTATCCTAAGGCCTTGGCGTAAGCCATATCAATATCACTGACATTACGGATTCCTTCCGTGTAAATATCCTCGTGGCGACAACGATTACCGGAGGTCATGGAAAGGAGGATAGCCGTCTTTCTGGAAGTATCAAAGCCGTCGATATCCGCAGAGGGATCCCTTTCCGCATAGCCCAGTCTTTGTGCTTCCTTCAAGGTATCCTCAAAACTGGAGCCTTCCTCTCTCATCTTGGTTAAGATGAAGTTGGTGGTACCGTTTAAAATACCGGTAATTTCTGTCACATTTTCCCCGGCATAGTTATGGTAAAGAGTGCGAATAACCGGAATTCCGCCTCCAACGGAAGCCTCAAAATAGAAGTTGCAGTTATGCTCCTTCGCCGTGCGAATCAGCTTGGAACCGCAGGCATCCACCACTGCCTTGTTAGAGCTCACCACATGCTTGCCCTTTTCCAAACAGCTTTTAATATACTCATACGCCGGATGAATTCCTCCGATAGATTCCACCACCAGCTCCACTTCCGGATCATTTTCAATGACGGAAAAATCTGTAGTGACCAAGGCATCCTCCACACCGGGAATATGCTCTTTTCTGGCCAGAATGTACTTTATTTCAATATTTTCTCCGCCCTTTTTCTCAATCTGTGCCCTATTCATATCCAGCACTTCTTTCACGCCGGATCCGATGGTTCCGTAGCCCATAATGGCAATCTTCATCTCCTTCGCCCCTTTCTTCTCCTTAGAAACTTTTCCCATTTTTAGTCATTTCCCGCAATCTTTCGATCCGGACAGCCCAACTGCATCCACTTAAGATAGGCGGAAATGAAACGATCGATATCTCCATCCAAAACAGCATCCGTATTACCGCTTTCTTCTCCGGTGCGCAGGTCTTTTACCATACGATAGGGCTGTAAAACATAGGAACGAATCTGTGACCCCCATCCGTTATCCTTTACTTCTCCGCGAATGCCTGCAAGCTTCGCTTCCTGTTCTTCCTTTTCCTTCAGATAAAGCTTGGTCTTTAACATTTGCATGGCCTTATTTTTGTTTTGTAACTGAGAACGTTCCTCCTGACAGGCTGCCACAAAGCCGGTGGGAATATGAATCAAACGAACCGCAGAGGAGGTCTTGTTAATATGCTGTCCACCTGCACCGGAAGCACGAAATACCTCCATCTTAATGTCCTCTTCCCGAATCTCAATGTCGATATCCGTCTCGATATCCGGCATAACGTCACAGGATACAAAGGAGGTCTGCCGCTTTCCCTGGGCATTAAAGGGAGAAATACGAACCAAACGATGGATGCCGGACTCGGAGCGAAGGTAGCCGTAGGCATATTCGCCCACAACTTCCATAGTAACGGACTTTATGCCGGCTTCATCTCCATCCAGATAGTCTAAAATCTTCACCGCAAAACCGTGGCGTTCCGCCCATCTGGTATACATTCTATAAAGAATGCCTGCCCAGTCATTGGCCTCCGTCCCGCCTGCTCCGGCATTTAAGCGAAGGATAACGTTCATGCTGTCATATTCTCCGGACAAAAGGAGGGTGGTATTCATCTGATCCAATCTTTCGGAAAAGCTGTCCAGTAATTCCCGAATCTCCGGAATTACGGAATCATCATTTTCCTCTTTTCCCATCTGAATCAGAGCCTCAATATCCTCATAATTGCCTTTTAGCGCAGTAAAGCCTTCCAGCTCATCCTTCAAATGTCTCGCCTCTGTGGAAAGCTTGTTGGCCTTCTCCGGATCCCCCCAAAAATCGGGTTCCTCCATCATACGGTCCAACTCTATGATTCTTTTTCTCTTGGTATCCAAGTCCAGGGCAGCTTCCAACTGCTGTAAGGGCTCTTCCTTGGAGGAAAGTTCTGATTTAAATTGATCAAACTCAATCACAGAGGCTCCTTTCTTTAATCCTTCTGATATAGGTTTGCACCGTGGCACTGCTTATACTTCTTTCCGGAACCACAGGGACAGGGATCGTTAGGATAGATCTTTCTGCCTTCTCTTTGCTTCGGACTTCTAACCGCAGACTCATCTCTGTTGGTGGCCAATGGCTTTGCCACCTGCTCTCTTTCCACCTTCTGCTCCAGCTTAATCTGGTACAGCACTCTTATTGTTTCTTCCTGAATACTTCTCATCATATTCTGGAACATCTCATAGCCGGCAATCTTGTACTCTACCAACGGATCCTTCTGTCCGTAAGCCTGCAAACCGATACCGTCTCTTAGGATATCCATGTCATCAATATGGCTCATCCACTTCTGATCCATAACCTTCAGAAGAATTACTCGCTCAGCCTCACGCATCTGCTCCGGATTCGGGAACTCCGCCTCTTTCTGCTCATAAAGGCGAATGGCTTCTTCCTTCAGTCTCTGGCTCAGCTCATCTCCGGTCATGTTCTCATATTCCTCTTCTGTCAGTCTTAACTTCTTTAAAGGAATAATGCTCATCAGGGTGTCATTTAAGCCGGACAAATCCCATTCCTTGGGGGTCTGTCCCTCTCCGATACACTCGGCAACATAATTATCCACTGTATCCGTGATAAAGCGTACGATGAGAGGACGCATATTGTCTCCCTCCAACACCTTTTCTCTCTCGGTATAAATGACATCTCTCTGATCGTTGTTGACCTCATCATACTTTAAGAGATTTTCACGGATGCCGTAGTTATTTAACTCAATCTTTTCCTGCGCCTTGGCAATGGCGTTGGAAAGCATCTTATGATGGATCTGTTCTCCATCCGGTACACCCAGAGCCTCAAACATGCCCATCAATCTTTCAGAACCGAAGAGACGCATCAAATCATCTTCCAAGGAAATAAAGAACTGGGACTGTCCCGGGTCTCCCTGTCTTCCGGCACGACCTCTTAACTGATTGTCGATTCTTCGAGACTCATGACGCTCTGTACCTACGATATGAAGGCCGCCGGCAGCCTTTGCCTCATCATCCAGCTTAATATCGGTACCACGACCTGCCATGTTGGTGGCAATAGTTACCGCACCGTGCACACCGGCCTCTGCTACGATAGCCGCCTCCTGCTCATGGAACTTGGCGTTTAAGACATTGTGCTTAATACCTCTCTTCCGAAGCATGGAGGATAAAAGCTCTGAGGTTTCTATGGCAATGGTACCCACCAGTACCGGGGCTCCGGTCTCGTGGATAGCCTGAATCTCATCCACTACCGCCTGGAACTTCTCCTTCTTAGACTTATATACCGCATCATCCAAATCAATTCTCTGTACCGGTCTGTTGGTCGGAATCTGGATAACGTCCATGGAGTAAATGTTTCGAAACTCCTTTTCCTCGGTCTGCGCAGTACCGGTCATTCCGGCCTTCTTCTTGAACTTGTTGAAGAAGTTCTGGAAGGTAATAGTAGCCAAGGTTCTGGACTCTCTCTTTACCTGTACATGCTCCTTGGCCTCGATGGCCTGATGTAAACCGTCGGAATAACGACGGCCGTTCATAATACGTCCGGTAAATTCATCAACGATTAAAACCTCATCATCCTTAACCACATAATCCTTATCTCTAAACATTAAGTTATGGGCTCTTAAAGCCAGGATAATGTTGTGCTGAATTTCCAGATTCTCCGCATCCGCCAGGTTGTTAATATGGAAGTACTTCTCCACCTTCTCCACACCCTGCTGGGTAAGGTTTACGGTCTTTTCCTTCTCATTAACGATAAAGTCTCCGGTCTCTTCAATTTCTTCCCCTAAAATCGCATTGATCTTGGAAAACTCTGCAGATTCTTCTCCTCTTTCCAACTGCTTTGCCAAAATATCACAAAGTTCATACAGCTTAGTGGACTTTCCGGACTGTCCGGAAATAATCAATGGTGTTCTCGCCTCATCAATTAAAACGGAGTCCACCTCATCAATAATACAATAATTTAAGCCTCGAAGCACCTGCTGGCTCTTGTAAATTGCCATATTGTCTCTCAGGTAATCAAAGCCCAATTCATTGTTGGTTACATAGGTAATATCACAGGCATAGGCCGCCTGTCTTTCCTCTGTGGACATTTCATTCAAAACCGTACCCACCGTTAAACCAAGGTAACGATGCACTCTTCCCATCCACTCGGAGTCACGCTTTGCCAAGTAATCGTTTACGGTAACGACATGAACACCATTTCCGGCAAGTGCATTCAAATAAGCGGGACAGGTAGACACCAAGGTCTTTCCTTCTCCCGTTCTCATCTCCGCAATACGTCCCTGATGAAGAACGATTCCACCAATCAGCTGTACGGGGAAATGTTCCATACCCAGCTCTCTCTTAGCCGCTTCTCTAACGGTAGCAAAGGCTTCGGGCAATAAGTCATCCAGGGTTTCTCCCTGTGCCAAGCGGTTCTTAAATTTCTCTGTCTGCCCCTTAAGCTCTTCCTCCGACATAGCTGCCATAGTGCTTTGTAAAGAAAGGATTTTATCCAGCTTAGGTTGAATCAGCTTTAATTCTCTCTGTGAGTGGGTACCAAATATTTTCTCGAAAAGATTCATTATCCTATACTCCTTCTCCATACAATCTCTGTATGGTTCCGTATAAATCTATAACTCATAGATTTTACCATTAGTTCCAAGCTTATTCAAGGTGTTTCAGCCATACAGATTTGTTGATTATTCACAAGATTTTCATATCCTTAGATGAAAAAAAATGCTATACTGAAGAAAAGAAGAAATTCTTTTGGACTACATAGAAAGGAAGGAATTTTTTATGAAAATTACCATTACCGGAAGAAACCTTAGTCTAACCGATGGACTAAAAAATGGCGTGGAGAAGAAGTTAGGGAAACTGGATAAGTTTTTCCAGGCGGAAACCCCCTGTAACGTAACACTTTCTACCCAAAAGGATATGCAAAAGATCGAGGTAACCATCCCCGTAAAGGGAAGCGTGATTCGTGCAGAGGAAGCTACCGAAGATATGTACCAGTCCATTGATCTTGTGGTGGATGTTCTGGAGCGGCAGATTCGTAAATACAAGAACAAATTAATTCAGCGTCATCAGGCAGGTTCCGACTTTAGTTCGGAGTTCATCGATGAGAAGCCGGCACAGGACGAGGAAGAAATCAAGATTGTTCGTACCAAGCACATTGATTTAAAGCCTATGACTGCAGAAGAAGCTTGTTTGCAAATGGAGCTTCTGGGGCACAGCTTCTTTGTTTTCCAGGATGGCAATACCGGCAAGGTCAATGTAGTCTATAAGAGAAAGGCCAATAGCTACGGTTTAATCGAGCCGGAAGAATAAGCCCTTGGAGTACTTAAAAGGAAGCTATAAAGAATCAAAAATTTTAGAATTTTTCAGCAATATAGGTCTGAATGCGGGGTAGTCTGAGCCCATCGGCACTTGCGAAAAACAAGAGAAGCGCAGTTTTTCGCTTAGTATCCGCTATGTGGCGAAGCTAGCGAGAGCGTGCCCCAAGTTCAGACCTATATTGCTTAGAAAATTCTTTTGATTTTTTACAGCTTCCTTTTTCTATTCCGCTCTCTTTCCGGCAATTCCCAAAAAGCATAGAAGCATCACAATAGGCATCACAATAGGTACTGCAATATTAATGCCGGCCTGAGTGAGATAAGCCAGATAAGCCAAGCTTACCGCAAAGGGAAAGACAGTTTGTCCGAAAGTTGCTTCTGCTGAATTCTCAGTCTCTTTCTTCCAAAACACGGTGAAGACATTTTTCAAATACAGTAGATAGGCTAAAAGCCCAAAAACGCCGATGGTCAAAAGCAAATTCAGATATTCATTATGAATACTGTCAATCAGTCCCATACCGGCCTGTTCCACTTCCACCCTATAATTGTCGTTAGTCAGCATAAAATATCCGTCCGGCCCATAGCCGAAAAGTCTCTTAAGCATAGGCATCTTGTCCCGGAAGTATTCCATACCCATCCTCCAGATAAAGCCTCTTCCGGTTCCCCAAGAATCATCAAAGCGTAAAAATTGGCTGAACTGTTCCAGTACCGGATAGCGATGCATCACATTTACATCATAGATGACATAGGCTCCTGACATGAAGAACAGGATTAAAAGGAGGACATAAAGCCTCTTGAAAAGCTTCATGGACAATTCCTTCTTGCTGAATCTTCCCAAAGCCCAAAGGATGCCGGTGAGTCCCATGCCCAGGTAAGGAAGAACGGTCTTTCCCATGGAAAAGAGAAATCCCGGTGGAGAAATCTGTATAATGCTTTGTCCCTTTCCGGCAAGAAGCACGGAAAGCTTCAAAGAAAGGAAAAATAAGAAATACACGGAAAGACAGGTTCCGAAGCTTTTGTTGTCCTTCCAGCTAAAAAACGGTAGGACCAGAAAAACAAAGAAGTAGCCGATGACTGCGTTGTCGCTACTTCCGAAGATTGTAGCAATATGGCAAAGCAGCATCATTCCCATAAAAAAGTGCTTCCAGCGAAGCTCCTTCTCCTGCAAATATAAACCGGTATAGAGGCAGGCATAAAATAAAACAAGGCTGGTATAGCCGTTGATATTGCCCACAGGTCCCGCGAACATCGCCCACTTGGATAAGTCCGAAACATTGTCGAAGAAATGCATATAGTTCATCATGTAAAAATCGCTGATTCCCCATAAGCACTGTAAAACCACGCCTACAGAAAACAGGAGAAGATGAAACTTTTTAAAGCGATAAAATCTACTAAGGCCAAGATACACCGTAAAGAAAAGTAACCAAGTCAAAACCCCCATATATCTTCCCGTACTTCCCCACCAGGTTTCGTAAGGATATCCGGAAAGGAACATGGAAAGGAAAAAGAGAAGAATCAGAATACAAAAGGGAATATCCGTAGCAAATAAGGGCTTTTTCTTGCCCTCTTCCTTCTTCCAAAAAAGAGAAGGAAGAATCTCTTTTCGTTCTTCCTTCTTTAAGGTCAAAGAATACAAAGCCACAAAGGCAAAAAGCAGTACGGAAAAAACGCTGCTGCAAATCCAGAAAAAATCAAAACGAGCCTGGAGAATATCAAAGTATTTATCCCGAGAATAGAGAGGAAAAAGCAAAAGCATCAAGGCAAGGTAAAGTAAACAAATTCCATTTCCGATTGTATAAAAGTCTCTTTTGGCCTTTGAGTCCTTTAGTTCCATAGCTTTCCCTCTTCCCTCATTATTTTCTACAAAACACTAATCTACAATATCTCCCGGTCCCGGATTCTCTCCGGAATTTGCGGAGCTTGCCGCAGTAGGCGGATTATTCCCTATACTCGGCTCTGCATTATTTTCCTTTTTCTTTGTTTCTTCCACGGACTTCTTCGTCTCTTCATTGGATTTCTTACTTTCTTCCGTGATTTTCTTATTTTCTCCCGTAGTACTTTCTTCCGTGTACTGAATCTCGCCCTTCTTACTTTCTTTGGTTTCCTGCTTGGATTCGGAATTCTTTGTACTTTCTACGGTTTTTCCGTTGCTGTCCGTCTCTGTCTTGGATTTCTTGGACTCGGAGCTTTCCTCGGACTGAGATTTCTTCTTTCCGCTTTCTTCCGTGGAGCTCTTCTGCTTTTTACTATTCTCTTCTTCCTCTCTGTTTTCTGAGGATTTCTTCTTTTTGGAGCCGCTGTCGCTGTCTCCTCTTCCGTTCTTATAGCTTCCGGAATCCTCCGCAATCTTGTCACTATAGGTCCAGACTGCAGCGGAGGGCTTATAATCCGTATCATTAAAGAGGTAAGCATGAAGCTTGGTTACATTGGAGGCTAAGCTCTGGGGAATAACACAATCTCCCTTCTTACCCATCATTTGTGTGGTCAAATCATAAGGGAAGCCTTCGGAACCTACAATATTATAACGATTAACGCCCTTGGCCAGCTCTAAGATATCTCCCACATCCACATTAAAGGCAATCTGAGGAAGAACGGTGTCAATAACATTGGTCAAGGTAGCTAAATCCGCCTTTTTGGCATTGGCAAGAACCTGAGAGATAACCTCTCTTTGTCTCTTGGTTCTGGTAAAGTCATCATCCATATATCGAAGTCTGGCATATGCTACCGCCTGTACACCGTCCAAATGCTGCATTCCCGGTCCCTTGATATACTCCGCCGCAGGGTTCTTCTCATTGACCTTGGACTCAATACTGGTCTCATGAATATAGGCATTCATGTAACGGAATTCCTTCTGGGTAATATCAATATCCACTCCGCCCAGCATGGTAATCACATCTGCCACTGCTCTCCAGTTAAAGGTGGCATAGTGTTCAATATCCAAATCCAGGTTTTTATTGAGAGCCGCAACCGCCTGTTCCGGGCCTCCATCCGCATAGGCCTCGTTAATCTTGGCAAAACGGGAGCCTGCTGCCAGATTCAAATAGGTATCACGGAATACGGAAGCCAGCTTAACTTCTCCCGTGCCCCTGTCGATGCAAACAATAATCTGCACATCCGCATTGGCACCCCGGCCCACTCCGCCGTCACGGGAGTCTACACCGAAAACGGCAATAGTCCAGTAGCCCTGCATCTGCTCCTGCTTTTTGACATCGATATTGTCATTCTTAACGTTCTTTGTATTAAACTGCACATCCGGCTTGATATTCATGTAGCGAACCACATAACCGGTACAGAAAATCAAAATCAAAGTGAGAATTTCGATAACGGAAATCAGAAGAACCTTCTTCCACAAAGATTTCTTCTTTTTATTCTTCTCATCATAATACTCTTCCAGCTCTTCCTCTATCTGATCCGGAGAATTCACCTGCAAAATATCTAAAGAGCTCTTGCGCTTCTCCTCGTTTCTTTCCTTGGGAAGGGTATAGAAGTCCGGATTTTTTTCTCTCTTTCCCTCTTGGGAAAGCTTCCTATCCAAAAAAGACAGATCTTCCTTCCCCTGATCTCTTCCTGTAGGCCGGTCTTCCTGCAAGCGCTTCCCTCTTGCAATCTGTGCCTTTAAATCCTGCTCTTTCTCGGAAAGGGGAGCATTCTCCCTATTCTTTATTTCTGACGCGTTCTTTACTTCCGCTGAAGAGCTATGATTGCTCTCTTTGTTTCCGCTATGACTATGAGGTTTTCTCCCCTTATTCTGTTCTAATGCCACACTACTCCTCCAAATCGATTTCAAAGCTTATTTTACAGGAATCAAGGTATAATACCATGAAAATACAAAAAAATTAATAGGCATTTTTGTTAATAAATCCTTTCCATAGGGTTAAAAAGAGTATGCGAATATCCAAAGAAAGGCTCCAGTTTTCTATATACCAAAGGTCACAACGGATTCTTCCCTCAATGGAAGTATCTCCTCGGAAACCGTTCACCTGCGCCCAGCCGGTCATCCCCGGTCGAACCTGATGCTTAATCATATAACGAGGAATCTGTTCCTTGAACTGCTCCACAAACTGGGTTCTCTCCGGTCTGGGACCGATGAGGGACATATCCCCCCGTAGAACATTGAAAAATTGGGGAAGTTCATCAATAGAGGTTTTACGGATAATTTTTCCAATCCAAGTCACTCTGGGATCTCCCTTTACCGTCCAGCCCTTCTTTTCTTCCTCCACGGTCTGTACCCGCATAGAACGGAATTTGTACATTTGGAAGGGAAGATTATGCCTTCCCACTCTTTCCTGCTTGAAAATGATGGGACCGCTGGAATCCAGGCGAATCAAAAGCGCCACCAACAGCATCAGGGGACCGAAAAGAATGATTCCCACCAGGGCACCGAAAATATCCATCAGTCGCTTCACAAAAGCATTAAAAGGATCTGTCAAGGGAACATTCCGAATATTAATGACGGGCAGTCCGTCCAAATCCTCCGCAATAGGTTTGGAGTGAATAATCTCCTGATAGTCCGGTAAAAATTTGGTATGGACACCGGATTTTTCGCAAACTGCCACAATTCCCGGAAGCTTTTCATAAGCGGCAAGGGGCAGGGTAATGGCAATCTCGTCAATCGTATTTTGGGCCAGAAATTCCCCCAGTTCCGTGATTTTTCCGATTACGGCTACGCCTCTATAGGACTCTCCCTTCTCCGCAAAATCATCCACAATACCATAAATGGTATAGCCCCAATCCGGATTTCTTTTACAGGCATCAATAAAGCGGTTGGAAACTGCGGAAAATCCCACCAGAATAAGGTGCTTTTGGTTAAATCCCTTCTTTCGAAGTGTAGCCAAAAATCTTCTTAAACCATATCGCTCCAGGGTATTTAAACAAATATTGCCAAGATAGTTATAAAACAAGACCTTGGTAGAGAAATGCTCAAAATAACCGGATTTACGAAAAGCAAAGAAAAGAGAAGCGGAAAGCAAAAGTCCTACACTGTTGGCTTGTATTATGCGAAAAAGCACATTTTTCATCCGCATGGTACGCATAGGATGATAAAGTCCGAAAATCCAATACAAAATTAAGTATCCCGGAATCAAGGGGAGCAGAGCCGTGAAATATACCTTGGGAGAAAGAACGCCGTGGCCCTCCGGAAAGATAGGATTCTCAATAGCGAAATACCACGCCAAAATATAGGCCAAGGCTATGACGATTCCGTCAAAGAGGACCTGTAATTGATTGAGCTGTTTTTGTTTATCTTTGATCATATTTTCCTTCCTGTACGACAGCAGTATCGAAAATTTCTTGGGAAACACCCTCCACAAAAAATGACTCCGGCTCCCAAAAACTGAATTTTTATCGAAAGTGTATTGGATTTCTTAGGAAAGCAGATTCTTCGCAAAGGCGATTTGTCTTCTTAAAAGCCGCTTCGCCTCAGGTCTATATACTTGCAATTCAAAGTCATGGGGCAATTCTCCTTCATTTTTACCGGGAAAATAGCTTTCCACCGGAATGCCGATTTGACGGAGCTTTCTTTGAAAGTCCTTTCCCTGTTCCTGAAAGGAGCCGAGATTTCCGTCTGACAGAAAAGTGGGAGGAAAGGATTTTTCAATGTTTTGCAAAACAGAGGCCTCCTTCGCTTTTCTTCCCTTTTCCAAATCTTCTTCCTGAAAATAAGCAATTCCCCAGTTCCGAAAATAAGAATTGTTTTCCTTTGAATTGGTCTGCCCGTAACGGGTAGTATCCAAAAGGCCGGAAAGAGAGATAAAGCCGCAAATCCTGCCCTTTCCTCTTCCTAATACCTCTTCCACCTTTAATCTTTTCCTGTAATTTTCATCCAGCTGGCTGAGGATAAACTGTCCTCCCAGAGCAGCTCCTGCACTGTCTCCCAGAATAATAAGCTTATTCGGATCAATTCCTAAAATATCCCTTTTCTGTACTATGGCTTTTACGGCAGCGGCAGCTTGCCTCAGGGCGATAGGATAGGGATACTCCGGCGCCAAAGCATAGTCAATGGCTATGACTTGGAATCCGTTCCTCAGCCATTCCAGAAAATAGGGATGCTGATCCACAACATTTTTACTGCCGGACACAAAGCCTCCTCCATGAAAATATAGGATGGTGCCCAGAACCTCCTTCTTCCGTTCTTTCGGATACAGATATGCATCAAAGAAGTTGTTGGGGTAGGCGGAAGGATAGGAAATATTTTTATAACGAATATATTCTCCATATTCTTCTCTGTAGCTTCTCTTCTCTTCCCCCGTAAGAACGGCAGTTCTTTTGGTAAAGGACACTGCCTCCTTTATGGCTTCTCTTTCCCTTCCTTTTCCTTCCTCCCGGAAGAAAAAAAAGCTGAGCCCGAGAAAAAAACATAGAAAGAAAGCTATCCCTATTCTTTTTTTGAAAAACTTTCCTCCCATGCTCTTTCGGCCTTCTCTTTCTCTGTCATCTTTCTGTCTTGTATCCTGTCTCTTCCGTCTGAAAGATATCATAAGACATATTTGTTTAGTATAGCATAAAAAAAGCTTCCGGAACTCGTCTCAGAAGCTTTTTTTATCGCAATCACACAATTTATTTTTCGTTCACTTTTTTCTACTATTCAGAAGAATCCTAATACTATTCTTTCTTTGAAAACTTCCTCTTCATGGAAATCATCATTCCAGGAAGGCATCTATGAAATATACTTTTCTTAGTTATTGTCAGTACTGTTCTTTCCTAAGGTTACTTCTACCGTCTTTTCTTCATACTGTCCCTTGGCAGAAAGACGTTTTACCGTCACCTCCACCTTTTCTCCTGCCTTATAGCCTGAAATCAAGGAAACCAAATCCTCCAGGCTTCTTACACCCTGTCCGTCAAACTTGGTAATAATATCCTTTTCCTGTAAAGCGGAATTATCAATACCATCACCCTTTAAAATCTTATAGATGTAAATTCCCTGGGGCATGTTGTAGGCTTCCGCAATACTGCTGTCCACCGTTTTTCCTTGAATACCGATGTAGCCTCTTTCATCATCCTTTACCTTTTCTCTGGTATCTCTCTTGGAAAGTGTCTCCACGATTTCCTGAGCCTTTTTGGCAGGAATGGAGTAGCCCATACCCTCTACGGTGGTATCGGAATACTTTGCCACATTGATACCGATTAACTCTCCCTGCATATTCAGTAAAGCACCGCCGGAGTTTCCCGGATTAATGGCTGCATCGGTCTGTAAAAGGCCGGTTTCCGAACCGTTTTCCGTTTGAATATCTCTATCCTTGGCAGAGATAATACCGGTGGTTACAGACTGTCCGTAGCCTAAAGCATTTCCGATAGCCACCACCTGATCTCCTACGCTTAAGGCATCGGAATCCCCGAAGGTGGCTGTAGTAATACTCTTCTTGGTTTCTGCGGAAATGGAATCCAAAGGAACGGCAATCACCGCCAAATCCGCATCACTGTCTGTTCCCTTAATCTTTGCATCATAGGACTTTCCGTCTACAAATTGCACGGACAGGGAGGTGGAATCCTCTACCACATGCTTATTGGTCACAATCAGAAGCTCATTATCATTTTCACCGATAATCACACCGGAACCGCTGGCTGCCGCCTCCTGCGTCTGTCCCTGACCGTAAAGAGAAAATCCGTTCTGCTGATACTTAATGGTATTAGTGATGGAAACTACGGAAGGCATTGCTTCCTTTGCTATCTTGGACACGCTTTCTTCTCCGGATGTAGTAGTCTTTTCGGAAGAACTGCCGTTGTTATCCTTTGCTACCGTTTTCTGAATGGGAGAAGAGCTTTCCTTCTGTCCCTGTCCGGTAAGCTCATTTACACTCGCTACAATTTCGGAACGGTGTTGATCTGCCAGCACATTTACCCCCACCATAGTACCTCCGGATACTGCTCCGAAAAGAAGGGCGGATGCCACAATTCCTGCTACTCTATTTCCTCTTGCCATAATTTACCTCCTTACCAAGCCAAAGCTTTTTCCCTTACGACTTAGCTCTTTCTTTTTATTTACTATTTGAAAACTTGCATTATTTCATGGTCTTGGGAAGCTGTTTTCCTTTTGACAAGACATAGAATAGAAAAAAAATGTGGCAAAAAAATGGAAAAAGAGTGAGGATTCTGTGTCCTCACTCTTATCTTAGTTTTTATTCCACTTCTAAAATCAAAGCCTCATAACCGGAAAGCTTTACGGTATTTCCGTTGATTCTTGGTTCTACATTGGAGAGTACCGCCTTCTTAATCGTTCCGGGAATCTCCACCTCTCTTTCTTCTTTTCTGTAATTTCCCAGTACCAAAAGGGTTTTCTTCTCTCCCTTTCTATAGAAAGCCATCAAGCGGTCTTCCTTCTCCAGGAAAGGAATAAAGTCTCCGTAGACCACCGCCTCCTTATACTCCTCCTGCTTACGAAGAGCACAGAGCGCTTTGTAATAGGCCAGAACAGAAGCCGGATCCTTCTCCTGACTTTCCACATTGATTCTTGTATAGTTAGGATTTACGGGAAGCCAGGGCTTGCCGGTGGTAAAGCCTGCTTCCTTTTCGCTGCTCCACTGCATAGGGGTTCTGGCATTGTCTCTGGAGTAGCGATTGACAATTTTCAACGCTTCTTCCTTGCTATAGCCGTTTTCCAAGGCGATCTTATACTCATCCAGGGTGGAAATGTCGTCTACCTCGGAAATGTCGTGGAAAATCACATTTTCCATACCGATTTCCTGCCCCTGATAGATAAAGGGAAGACCCCTCTGCATCATCTGCATGGTGGCAATAAACTTCTTGGAGGTATCGCTTAAGTCCTCCGCCGGAATATAGCTGTTTACTCCTCTGGACTCGTCATGGTTCTCAATAACGGTGGAAATAAATCCCACCGGATTTACCAATCTTTGGGTTAAATAGCAGTTGTCCCGATAAGCGTTGGGCGTAACCGGCTTATTATCAAACCATCCCTTATCGGAATGTCCGCTACTGTGGGCACGGAAGTCAAACATGGAAGAGAAATAGCCATCTTCTCCGATAAACTCCGGAATCTGCTCCTCTGTTTCATTAAAGACCTCTCCCACGGAAAAGGCATTGTGGGGGCGGAAACAACGATCCCGCATTTCCCGAAGGAAGTCTCCGATTCCCTCCGCCTCATAAATCATATTGGTGCAGGCTGCCATACCGTCTTCTCTGTCTGCGGGATAGTGGTGTCCCTTAAGTGGGAATACCTTCTTGATATTCAGGATGGCATCAATACGGAAACCGGATACCCCCTTATCCAACCACCAGTTAATCATCTTATAGATTTCTTCTCTAAGCTGGGGATTTTCCCAGTTTAAATCCGGCTGTTTCTTATGGAAGAGGTGGAGATAATAGGTATTCTCCGTTCCCGGCACTTTCTCCCAAACGGAACCTCCAAAATAGGAACGCCAGTTGTTAGGCTCCTTCCCATCAATACCCTCTTCAAAGAAGAAGTAATCTGCGTAAGGTCCCTTGGGATCCGCAACGGCCTTTTGAAACCACTCATGCTCGTCGGAGCAGTGGTTTACCACCAAGTCCAGAAGAATATGCATGTCCCTCTTCTTGGCCTCAGCCAAAAGCTCCTCCATATCCTCATTAGAACCAAAGCGAGGATCAATCTTATAGTAATCCGCAATATCATATCCTTGATCCGCCAAAGGGGATAGGAAGCAGGGAGAAATCCAGATAATATCAATGCCCAGATTCTTTAAATAATCCAGTTTTTCGATAATTCCCCGAATGTCTCCGATACCGTTTCCCTTGGTATCCTTAAAGCTTTTGGGATAAATTTGGTAAGCGACCTTCTCCTGCCACCATTCTTTTCTCATTTTTTCTCCTTACTATATTTTTCCTTCTCTATCATTCTATCCTATAAAATGACAGTTCTCATGCCCTGACAAAGCCTGCCACAAGCTTTTAAATCTCTAATACAAAGGCCTCATAGGGAAGCAAATGGCCTCTCTTGGCATCTTCCCCTTCCACATTGTGGATCAAAAGCTTTCCTGCCTTAAACTCCTCCGGAATAGAGAAATCCCGTTCATTTTCCGATACATTACAAACTGTCAAAAGCTTCTTCTCCCCTAAAGAGCGCTCATAGACAAACAAATCCGGATCCTCCGGGAGCAATAAATGAAAGTCACCACCATACACAATCAGCTCTGAAGCATGGCGTAAGGCAATCAACTTCTGATAATAGTGGAAGACAGAATCCGCCCTCTTTAGCTGCTCCTCCGCGTTAACACTTATGTAGTTGGGATTTACCGAAATCCAAGGTGTTCCCGTGGTAAAGCCCGCTTCCTTTTCACTGTTCCACTGCATAGGGGTTCTGGCATTGTCTCTACTCTTATGGGCAATCATGGGGAACAGCTCCTCCGGAGAGATATGAAGCTTTTCCGTCAATTCCTGATAAGCATTGATACTTTCCAAATCTCTAAACTGGGAAGGATCGGTAAAAGGATAATTTCCCATGCCCAGCTCTTCTCCCTGGTATATATAAGGAGTTCCCTGCATCATGTGAAGGAAGGTAGCAATACACTTTGCGGAGCGCTCTCTGTACTGCCCTTCATCATCCCCTAAACGGGCAATCACTCTGGGCTGGTCATGATTGCACAGGTAAATACTGTTCCATGCCACATCCTGTAAGCCTAACTGCCATTTTTCCAGATTCTTCTTTAAGGCTACCAAAGGCATTCTTCCGGTATTCCACTTAAAGCCGTAAACCGGATTCTCGTCCAGATTCACATGCTCAAACTGGAAAACCATATTTAACTCGGTCTGGGCTTCATTGGCATATTTCTTTGCTTCTTCTAAAGTTACTCCCGCAGTCTCTCCCACAGTCATCAAATCATACTGAGAAAGCACCTTTTGGTTCATCTCCTGCAAGAATTCATGGACTCTGGGACCATTGGCACAAACTGCTCCATCTCCATAAACAGCCCCTTTTGGAATCTCCGTACTGGGAAGTCCCTCCGGCTTGGAAATTAAGGAAATAACATCCATTCGGAAACCGTCAATTCCCTTTTCACACCAACGGCACATCATATCGAAAACTTCTTTTCTGACAATTTCATTTTCCCAATTCAGATCCGGCTGCTTCTTGGAGAAGAGGTGAAGGTAAAATTCTCCGGTCTTCTCATCAAAAACCCAGGCAGATCCGGAGAAGAAGGAACCCCAGTTGTTTGGAGGAAGAAGCTTTTCTCCCTGATACTCCACAATATCTCCTACAAAGCGCTCCTGCTCTTCCTTTGATACGGTGGATAGCGGTCTTCCCTTACGCCAAATGTAGTAATCTCTCTTGGCATTTTCCTTGTCCTTACGGCTCTCCACAAACCAGGCATGCTCATCGGAGCTGTGGTTTACCACCAAGTCCATCACAATCTTAATGCCTTTTTCATGGGCCTTTTTCAGAAGTCTATCAAAGTCAGCCATGGTACCGAACTCTTCCATGATATCCTCATAGTCGGAGATATCATAGCCGTTGTCATCATTGGGAGAACGATAAACAGGAGAAAGCCAAATCACATCAATCCCCAATTCCTTCAGATAATCCAATTTGCTTTCAATTCCGGGCAAATCTCCGATACCGTCTCCATTACTGTCGCAGAAACTTCTGGGATAAATCTGATATACCACCGATTCCTTCCACCATGTCTTTTTCATCTTCTTCTCCTTTCAAAGAAAACAATATTTTATTCCATTAACAATACACGCTTACAATCCCCTATTCCGTTATGAAAGCACACTACACTTCCTCCAGGAACTTTTCTCTGTCCTTGTGCTCCGATTTCTTTTGCAAATGAAGCTTTAGCTTAGGGGATGGCTGCCTCTCCCGTAAAGCCTGCACAGAGCTTCCTTCCTCCAAAAATACAGGTAATCGAATATCCTTTTTACAAGTTCCAATATCCTGCTCTTCCTTAAGCAGGAACAAAAGCTCCGTTACCGCCCGTCTTCCCTTTTCCGTGCTGTCCTGGCAAATAGTGCAAAGCCGAGGCCTTGCTCTCTTTGCCGCAGAAATCCCATCATATCCGGCTATGGAAATATCCTCCGGAACCCTAAGACCTTGATCCATACAAAAGCTCATCATTTCCAGAGCCATAATGTCTGCTGTGAAGAATAATGCCGAACAGCCCCAAAAACCTTCCTGATAAAAGTCCTTGTATTGCTTTTGTCTAATTTTCCCGTCATAGGATAAGTTTCGGCAAAGACTCCGGTCCGCCGCTAAGTTTCTTTCTTGATAGGCCTGCAGATACCCTTGATACCGAATATTGTCTATAGCGTCCTCCCGCAATACATCCATGCCGTCCATCAAAGATAAAAAAGCAATTTTTTCATGCCCTTTGGAAAGCAGATACCGGGTCATCTCCAGTGCTCCCTGATAATCCTCCAGTCCTACATTCACATAGGAATGGTCCTCCGGAAAGAAAATGGTATCAATGGTAACAACCGGTACCGAATTCAAAGATCGTAAATAGTAGTAGCCTTCCCGTTTTGCGCCCAGGAGGATAATTCCTTCCACATTCCACTCCAAAGTAATCTTTGTACAGAGTTCCACATCCGGATTGGCATACAGCAAAAGAAAATATCCTTCCTTCTGTAACGCACTTTGTACTGCACCGATGATTGAAGAAACAAAGGGATCCTGTACAATACTTTCCTCCTCAGCTCTGCTATAGGCCAAAATCAGAGCAATAAGACGGGAGCCCTGTTTTGTCAACATTTGGGCCCCCCGATGTGTAACATAATGCTCTTCTTCTAAAATCCTTTGCACCTTTTCATAGAGCTCAGGACTTAACTTATTTTTTCTGCCATGAATCACATTGGATACTGTAGAGGGACTTACATTTGCAAGTTTAGCAATATCTTTAATCCTAGCCATAATCTTCATTCTGAATATTTATCATAGGGAAATGCCTGCAAACTGCAAAGGACCTGCAGTCCTTGCAAGATGCAGTCCTTTGCGATAAATATTCCTCTCTCTGTTAGATTCTTTGAGAACGCTGTTCTCCTTATCCCTTTACAGCACCCTCTACCATTCCGCTCATAATCTGCTTTTGTCCTACCAGGAAAACAATAACCATAGGAAGAATCGCCAGTAATGCTGCAGACAGAATCAAATCCCATTGCTTTACATAAGATCCCACAAAGGCCTGCACAGCTACAGGAAGTGTCTTAATCTTTCCATTCTGTCCCAGCATCAAAGAAGGCAGTAAATAGTCGTTCCAGATCCACATACCGTTCAAAATGGTCACTGTCGTAATCACCGGACGAAGCAGAGGAAAGATAATCTTGAAAAATGTTCCCTCGGGAGAACAGCCGTCAATTGCCGCAGCCTCCTCCAACTCATAGGGAATACCCTTAATAAAACCTGTTAGAATAAATACGGTCATGGCACCGCCGAAACCAAGGTAAGCAAACAAAATACCATGTACGGACTGCAACATATTAATGCCTACAAACTTTCCCACATCTCTAAAGGTGGAAAGAAGAGGAAGCATTACTACCTGGAAGGGAATAATCATAGAAGCAATAAAAGTCATATACACGGCAATAGCCCAAGGCTTCTTATTATTTCTGCTAATTACCCATGCAGCCATACAGCCGAATAAAATCAGAAGAACCAAAGAAACCACCGTAATAATCGCTGAAGTACCGAAGGCATACCAGAAGTTAAAGTTGGAATTATGAATTACCGAATTCAAGTTGGCCTGTAACTGGGCAAAACTAACCCCTTGAAAAGCCACCGGATCCTTAACGATATCTGCCTGTTTCTTGAAGGAATTCATTACTACCAAATAGAAGGGAAATAAAATATAAATCGCAATGCAAGTTCCCAAAATTCCCAAGATTAAATTTTTTATACTTTTAGACTTGCCCATTACATCTCCACCTCTCTACTATTGCTGATTCTAACTTGAATCAGGGAAATCACCGCCAGAATAATAAAGAACAAAATAGCCTTCGCCTGAGCCAGTGCAAAATTATTCTTTGCAATAGCCGTGTTGTAAATATTTAAAGCAAGCATCTGGGTACCGTTAGATAAATAGGAACCCATAAAGTCTGCCACAGAGCCCGTTCCGTTGGTCAAAGCCATATTCACATCGAACTGTTTAAAAGCAGAGGTTAAAGTTAAGAAAGTACAAATGGTAATGGTGGATGCAATCATCGGAAGCTTAACCTTAAATAAGGTTTGTAACGCTGTAGCCCCATCAATCTGGGCAGCTTCCAGCACATCTCCGGGAATCTGTGTAAGTCCCGTAACATAAATCAACATGATATATCCGCCACTTTGCCAGAGATAAACCACAATAATGGCCAGCATCGCTGTCTTGGTCTGGGATAACATGGAAAATTTCATATAATTCATCAAAACATTGTTGAAGACGAACTGCCAGATATAACCCAGAACAATTCCTCCAATCAAGTTCGGCAAAAAGTAAGCAGCTCTGAAAAAAGCCACTCCACGCATTTTTACAGTACAAAGTAGAGCCAATAAAAAGCCTACCAAGTTAATCATCACAACATTAATAATAACAAATACAAAGGTAATTAAAACGGACCAAATAAAGGCCGGATCTTTAAACATAGCCTGATAGTTGGCTAACCCTACTACTTTAGTAAAACGAATTCCTGTCCAATCAGTAAAAGAATATCCTATACCTAAAATCAACGGAATAATTACAGTTACCGCAAAGGTAAATAGCAGGGGAAATAAGAATAGAAAATATACTATTTTTCTATGGTGTTTTTTGCTTGGCAAAATATACAGGCCAAGAAAAAACAAAACCACACCTAAAATCAATAAGCTACCCCGGTATGTGGCCTTAGAGCCTGTAAAATCCAAAACCAAAGTATAGATTGTACTAAGCGCTCCTGCCAGAAGCAAAATAATAGACTGCAAGGATTGTGAACGTCCTTTCATGAAATCCCCCTTTTAAAAAATGGGGCAGCTAAGCTGCCCCTATTCCGGGAAAAAATTAGCCAGCATAGTACTGTGCAATTACTTTTTCCATAGTATCAACAAACTTCGCTGTATCTAAATTGCCGGAAGCGAAATCCTGATATACAACGCCTAATGCATTCTGTGCAAGACCATCTTTGTTGTTTAACCAATGCCATGCAGAAGTCTTTCCTGCCTTGGTGTAATCGGTAATGGTCTGTGCAAACGGATCACTGGCTACATAGCTGATAGACTTGAACGGACTTACAAATCCTGCCTTTTCAACAAGAATCTTCTGTGCAGTATCCTCGGAGATCCACTGTAAGAACTTCTTAGACTCCTCAGCATTATCATTGTCATATACAGACCACCAAGATGGAGAGTTAGTCTGAATGGTATCAATTCCTTCTTCAAATGCATAAGGAATCATACCAACCTTGAAGTTACCGGCAGCATCATACTGCTCCTTATCATCATTTGTCATGGTAGCACCAATCCAAGATCCCTGTGTAACGAAAGCATACTTTCCTGCAGAGAAGTTCTGAATCTGCTGGTCATAGGTTCCGGAAACCAAAAGTGCCGGATCTGCATACTTGTTGAAAAGAGCAATCATATCTGCATACTTGCTGAAACGATCCTTATCCAACTTTCCTTCGCTTAACAAATCAATGTATTTGGTATCATCTCTCTTTAAACCGGCATCCTCGTATACACCGAAGAGGTGGTTACCGGTAGACCAATAAAGATTGGTAGCCTCAGCAACATAACCGATTACAGCAGTAAGACCTAACTCATCCTTCTTGCTATCCAGTGTTTCAAAAGCCTTCTTCATGGATTCCGGACCTGTGATAGACTTTGGATCAATTCCGGCCTTCTCCAATACATCCGCATTGTAAGCCAAACCGATAGCCTCTGTGGTATAAGGGAAGCCTAATACCTTACCGTTCTCATCCTTGTAAGCGGAATCTGTATCGGAAACCCACTTCTCATTGGATAAATCTACCAGATGACCTTCCCAATTCTTAAAATCGTTGGCACCGCCGTTAACAAAGATATCCGGCATATTATCAGCCTGGAAATATCCCTTAAGGGTTCCCTGAATATCAATTCCGCCACCCATGGACTCAATGTTAACCTTTACTCCGGTCTCCTTCTCGTACTCTGCAGCCAGTTCCTTCATCTGTGCATCGACTTCGATCTTACCGTTTACTAAACGAAGCTCTTTACCTGTGCTTGCAGCCTTCTCTCCACCAGCCTCAGATCCGGCCTCCTTCGCTGCATCGGATCCTGCAGCCTTTGTGTCGTTGCTTGCATTGGATCCGCCGCAAGCTGTCAATGCTGCAGCTAAGATTGCAGTCATGAGTGCTAAGTTTCTTTTTTTCATGAACTTTTCCTCCTAAAAATTGCCCCTAAAAATAGGGAGACTATGCTCTCCGGGAATATACAAGCTCTGTATGAAATTGATATACCCTATTCGCTTTCCCCATCATAGCAGTTTTAAAGTATAAATACAAGAACAATTTTTAAAAAATGCACAGAAAAAAAGCTTGTAAAACAGAAAATATTCATAGTATTTCATAACACTATAATTAAAAATAAAAATAATAGCTTAAAATGCAATTTATAAGAAAAGAAAAATGAAGGAAAATGAAGAGAATAAACAGAAAAATCGTATAAAGAAAGCATATCATTACAGAATATAATAAAGCAATGCTAAGTATTTTCAAAAAATCTAGAAACAAAAAAACCACCTCCTAAGAAGTGGTTTCTCCTATCACGACCCGGAACGGATTCGAACCGTCGACCTCCGCCGTGACAGGGCGGCGCTCTAACCAACTGAGCCACCGGGCCATATCGTACCTGCTAATTATACTAAATAACTAAGGAATGGACTGAACCCCAAAGTACAATACGATGACATCCGCCAATCCTAAGTAAACAACATATCAAAGATTATTCTTACTAGACTTTAGACAAAAACCAGACGCATTGGATAAGCCCTCGACCTATTAGTAAC
>CAUTXF010000005.1:0-82846 GCA_963542215.1 uncultured Oribacterium sp.
TAGATGCCCTATTTCCCTCATCTTTCTTCTCTAAAGACTTCATCGTGGGGAAGAGCAGTACGTCACGGATAGATGCCGCATCGGTAAGAAGCATTACCAGACGGTCGATTCCATAACCGATTCCTCCTGTAGGTGGCATACCGATTTCCATAGCATGAAGGAAGTCTTCATCGGTGTGGTTTGCCTCTTCATCTCCCGCATCCGCCAAAGCATCCTGCGCCTTGAAACGCTCTCTCTGGTCGATGGGATCGTTTAGCTCGGAATAAGCATTTGCCATCTCTCTTCCGTAGATAAAGAGCTCAAAACGCTCTACCTTGGATGGGTCAGATGGCTTCTTCTTGGTAAGGGGAGAAATCTCCACCGGATGATCCATAATAAAGGTTGGCTGTACCAGCTTTTCCTCGCAGTACTCTTCGAAGAAGAGGTTTTCAATGTCTCCGATACCATGATGCTCTTCGCAGGCAATTTCCTTTTCCTTCGCAAGGGCTCTTGCCTCTTCTAAGGTCTTAATCTGATCAAAGTCAATGCCTGCATATTCCTTGATTGCCTCTGTCATGGTCAAGCGACGGAAGGGGCTTTCCAAATCAATGGGAGTTCCCTGGTAGCTGATGTGCAGAGTCCCGCAAACCTTTTCTGCAAGATAACGGAACATGGACTCGGTCAGCTCCATCATTCCTTCGTAGTCTGTATATGCCTGATACAGCTCCATTAAGGTAAATTCCGGATTATGTCTGGTGTCAATTCCCTCATTACGGAACACTCTTCCAATCTCATAAACTCTTTCCATACCGCCGATAATCAGACGCTTTAAATAAAGCTCTAAGGAAATACGAAGCTTTTCATCCTCGTTTAAGGCGTTGTAGTGGGTTTCGAAGGGACGAGCTGCGGCACCGCCGGCATTTTCCACCAGTATAGGGGTCTCCACTTCTATAAAATCTCTTCCTGCAAGGAAATTACGGATTTCCCGAAGAATCTGAGAACGCTTCATGAAAACATTACGACTGTCCTCATTCATAATGAGGTCTACATAACGCTGACGATAACGGGTGTCGGTATCGGTCAGTCCATGGAACTTCTCAGGAAGGGGGTAGAGAGACTTGGAAAGCAGAGTTATCTTCTCTCCGTGAACGGAAATCTCCCCCATCTGGGTTTCGAAAACGAAGCCTCTTGCTTCCACAATATCACCAAGGTCCAGCTTCTTAAACTTCTTGTATTCTTCTTCCCCGAGGCTTTCCCGACTTACATAAACCTGGATTCTGCCGTCTCTATCCTGCAAATGCATAAAGCTGGCCTTACCCATAACACGCTTGGAAAGAATACGCCCTGCAATCACGACCTGCTGATTCTCTAAGCTCTTGAAATTCTCTTTGATCTCAGTAGAATGATGGGTCTGTTCCGCTTTGGTAATTTCAAACGGATCTTCCTTAGCGGCCTGATACTCTGCCAACTTATCATATCTGGCCTTCAAAATGTGGTTCATGTCCACCGGTGCATTTCCCTTTTGCTTTTCCTGCTCTCCCATCCTTCTATCCTTTCTTGGTGCTATACAATCTATATCCATGTACAGCATTCCTTTTCATCATGCTTATAGAATCTGATTGCCATAAGGCTACTACTTTCCTTTGGCTTATGATCGTCTTCCGAAATGCTTCTTTTTTAGACGGATTCTATCCTATTAAATACCTCTGTTCTTCGGAATGCTTCTCTTTATTCGTCGTTTGCTCTCTCTACGGAAAGTACCTTGTACTCCAAAACACCTGCCTGGGTCTCTACGGTAACCTCATCTCCAACCCTGTGACGCAATAAAGCCATACCTACCGGAGATTCGTTGGAAATCTTTCCCTGTAAAGAGTTTGCCTCAGTGGAACCTACAATCATGTATTCCACTTCTTCGTCAAATTCCTTGTCGAACAGCTTCACCTTACATCCGATATTGATGGTGCCTTCTTCCGCATCATCTACTACTTCCGCATTTTTCAACAAGGACTCGATGGCAACGATTCTTTCTTCGATTTCTCTCTGCTCATCCTTTGCTGCATCATACTCAGCATTCTCAGACAAATCTCCCTGTTCCCGGGCTTCCTTAATCTTTTCTGCAATCTCTTGTCTCTTATTCACCTTTAAATTATGAAGTTCACTCTCCAACTTATTTAATCCTGCCCTGGTAAGGAGGTTTTTCTTTTCTTCAGCCACCTGCTATCCTGCCCTTTCTCTAAAACTGCAATGACGGCTTCTGGAAGACCCAGAAGCCGTTTCATCCAATGATTCGATGTAGTATTCTAGCAATGGAAGCTTGAGAAGTCAATGTTTTTCCGCATTTTATGCCCTTTTTTCGGGCTTTTTTACTCCTCTTCTTCCTCTCTTTGTTTCCTACTACTTTTTTAAAAAAATCTTTTTTTATTTTTGAAAAATATCAAGCTTTCTCCACTGAAAAGGAAGCGCAAAAACCGCAGTTTCTGCCCTCCCTTTTATCCTTCAAAACATAAATACTGCATAAAATATAGAATTTTCATTTCCTATATTTTATTTTCTATTTTTTGTTTTTTTCTTATATGCGATTCTAATGCTTCACAGAAAGAAGGATTATAATAAGCTCTTGAAGAGCTCCTGAATATCCTCCAGCTTAGGATCTCTTGGGTTTCCTGGTCTGCAAGCATCATCCATGGCAGACTGAGACAGGAAATCTACATCCTCAGGCTTCATAATGTTCTTCAAATCCTTAGGAATACCTACATCCTCAGCCAGCTTCTTTACCGCATCAATAGCAGCCTTCTGGTATTCTTCCTTACTCATATTTTCTGTTCCGGAAACTCCCATAGCCTTTGCCACGTCTCTTAACTTCTCTCCTACCGCATCCTTATTGTATTCCATAACGGTGGGAAGGATGATAGCGTTTGCCACACCGTGAGGAGTATCATACAGTGCACCTAAACCGTGCGCCATGGAATGAACTATACCCAATCCGCAGTTAGAGAATCCCATTCCGGTGATGTACTGCCCTAAAGCCATTCCCTCTCTACCCTCAGGAGTATTTTCCACTGCCCCCCTAAGGGACTGTGCAATCAGCTCAATAGCTTTTAAGTTAAACATATCGGTAATGGTATTTGCCCCCTTAGTGGTATAGCCTTCAATAGCGTGGGTCAGCGCATCCATTCCGGTGGATGCGGTAAGTCCCTTTGGCATGCTGGACATCATATCCGGATCCACGAAAGCCACCACAGGAATATCGTGGGGATCTACGCAGACAAACTTTCTCTTCTTTTCCACGTCAGTAATCACATAGTTAATGGTTACCTCTGCTGCAGTACCTGCTGTTGTGGGAATAGCAAAAATAGGTACGGAAGGCTTTGTTGTTGCAGACAGTCCCTCTAAGCTTCTTACGTCCTCAAAGGCAGGGTTGGAAATGATAATGCCGATAGCCTTGGAGGTATCCATGGAAGAACCCCCTCCGATAGCAATGATATAGTCTGCACCGGAATATTTAAATGCAGCTACGCCGCCCTGTACATTTTCAATGGTAGGATTCGCCTTGATCTCGGAATAGATTTCATAGGGAAGCGCTTCCTTATCCAGTAAATCTGTCACTTTCTTGGTCACATGAAACTTAATCAAATCAGGGTCGGAGCAAATAAAGGCCTTCTTAAAACCGCGTCGCTTTGCTTCCTCTGTAACACTTAAGATTGCTCCTTTTCCATGATAGGATACTTCATTCAGTACAACTTTGTTTGCCATATTATCCTCCTAATGAAATAAATAAATTCTTTTACACGACTCCCTTTTGCAACATAATATTGCCGTAGAGGGCCTTTTCCGATGTAGCGATAATCAAATAGCAGGTCTTTGCCTCTTCATAAAAAGCAAAGCGCTCAATACTGCCAATCGCCTTTTCTCGGGAATCATACTTTGCCACAATAGCCTGAAACTCATCCCAGATAGGAGTAGCCACCTGATCTCCCGGTACCTTTTCCATGATTTTCACAGGGCTTTCCGTGTAAGTATCCAAGGGAAAGAGCTGTAAAATCGCATCCAGAATTTCACAAACTCCATGACCGTCCATACGAATCACATGGGCATTTGCTCCCACGGTATGGGAGGGAAAATTTCCATCCGCAATTAAGACTCTGTCTGAATGTCCCATCTCACATAAGCGCTTTAGAAGTTCCGGGGAAAGTATTGCAGGAATTCCTTTTAACATCTTTTTCTCCTTTTTTATAAACGAGGTATCACCATACAGCGATACCTCGTTTTCCACTGCAGATTTCCAAGTAGAAAAGGACTCAGTCATAACCAAGTGTTTCCTCTCTTAAAAATCCGCCCTATTCCATTGTTAAAGAATGTACTATTTACCTTGTGCTTTAAATTACTCGTAAAGACATGGAGCAATCTTTGCATCTTCCATGTTGTCCTTGTTGTACCAAAGAGCACCGGTATCCACGTCAGATACGCTTTCTCCCTTTGCTGCCTTTACAGCAAGTTCAACTGCCTTGAATCCGATTTGAACAGGATCCTGTGTAACAGAACCTGCAAACAAGCCGTCTCTGATAGCCTGTAACTGCTTGCTTCCTGCATCAAATCCTACTGCAACAACCTTTCCTTCACCAATCTTATCCAAACCTTCATTCGCTGTGATAATAGCGTTTGCTGCGAACTCATTAGAGCCGTAGATAGCGATAAGATCGGACTTCTCTAAGATAGCGGAAGCAACTGCAGCACCGTCAGCATCCTTAACTTCTGCAGGGATACCTACATCGATGATAACCTTTGCGCCGGACTTTTCCTTCTTTAAGCTGTCGTGTCCTTCCACGGAAACCTTATCCGCTCCGATAAGCTCTGTCATAGCCTCTACGAATCCCTTGGTTCTTTCTACGATAGACTGGGAGTTGGATTCCTGCGCAACTACACCGATTCTTACAGTCTCAGATGCACCGTCAATCTTATCTTTGATTAAAGCATAAGTCTCTTTTGCAGCAAGCTTTCCTGCCTCATAGTTGTTGGTGGAAGCATTTGCCTTAATAGCGCCTGCCGGAGCATCAGGTACACCGGAGTCAAATCCGATAATGGGAATTCCCTTATCCATAGCGTTCTGGATAGAGCCGATAGCAGCCTGAGTATCCAGTGCTGCAAGACAGATTGCCGCCGGTTGCTGAGCGATAGCTGCATCCAAATACTCAACCTGCTGTGCAATAGCAGACTCATTGTCCGGTCCCTGGAAGGAAACTTCTACACCATATTCTTTTCCTGCCTGCATTGCTCCCTTTTCAACCGCCTTCCAGAACTGGTGCTGGAAGCCCTTGGCAATGACGTTAATCTTCTTTCCCTCTCCATCAGACTTCTTTTCACCACTGTCACTCTTCGCTTCTGCTGCAGAGCTTCCTGCTGCTGCAGTAGTTCCCTCAGACTTTGCAGAAGAACCTCCACATGCTGCCAGAGACAGGGCCATCATACCCGCCAGTGCAACCGCCATAATTCTTTTTTTCATCTTTCTTTCCTCCTTATACCTTTCTTTTTCTATTTAAGATATCCATATACACAGCGAATACTAAAATGATTCCTGTGATAAAGAGCTGATAGTGAGACTGTACTCCGATGTAAGGGAAACCGATTTTCAGTACCGTCATAATAAACACACCGATAATGGTTCCCAGGATAGATCCCACTCCTCCGGCAAGGGAGGTTCCACCGATTACAACTCCGGCAATGGCATCCAATTCAAATCCATTTCCGGTATTGGGCTGTGCTGTGGAGAATACTGCCACATAAGCAATTCCTGCCAAAGCAGCAAAGAAGCCGGAGAAAACATAAGCCAAGGTTTCATATTTCTTTACGTTGATTCCGGAAAGTCTGGTTGCTTCCTTATTGGATCCAATGGATAGGATATATCTTCCGGTTCTGGTCTTGTTTAAGACTAATGCCATGACGATGGCGCAGAAAGCCAAAAGCAAAAATCCTGTAGGGAAGTTTTTAGGAAATATCCCGCCTTCCTTAGTCACCATAAAGATTTCTCTAAACCATGCTCCCTCTGCAGATCCCTGGGGAAAGGAAATGGTTTTTGTCTTAGAGACGATGGAGCCCAGTCCTCTGGATACCATCATGGTTCCCAAGGTGGCGATAAAGGCCGGAAGCTCCAAACGGGAAACCAAAATTCCGTTAATCAATCCAAACAAAGAACCGCAAAGCAGAATCACCAATAATACCAATGGCATTGGCAAACCGTTTTCCATGAGTGTTCCGCCTATTAAGGCACAACAGATGGCTACCGTTCCGATAGATAAGTCAATTCCTCCTGTGGAAATAACAAAGGTAACACCGATTGCCATGAATGCTACATAGTAGGCAGACTTGGAAATGTTGGTAAAGGTGGTTCCCTGTAAGAACTTGTCTGTCAGTAGTGAGAAAACCACACATATAATCACTAGGGCAGCAACTACCACTGCCTGCTGGTTTGAAAATAACTTTTTAATCTTCACCTTTATTCCCCCTGTCTATTCGTAGCACAAGTCATAATGGCTTCCTGGTTGACTTCTGCAATATCCAAGCAACCTGTCACCCTGCCTTCGCACATAACGATGATTCTGTCGCTCATTCTTAAAATCTCAGGCAGTTCCGAGGAAATCATAATAATGGACTTTCCTTCGGAAACCAATCTTTCCATCAGCTCATAGATTTCGCTCTTGGCTCCCACGTCGATTCCTCTGGTAGGCTCATCAAAAATTAAAATCTCCGAATCCTTTAACAGCCACTTGGCAATAACCACCTTTTGCTGATTTCCGCCGGATAATTTTTTGATGATTTGGCTAACACTCGGCGTCTTGGTTCTCAATTCTTCCACGTACTTTTCGCTTCGTTCCTTACACTTCTTTTCATCAATGAAGAAGCCTTTTTGGAACTTTTCCAGAGAAGCCAGACAGGTGTTTTCTTCTACGGACTTATCTACCAAAAGTCCGAATCGCTTTCTATCCTCGGATAAGTAACCGATTCCCGCCTTTACCGCATCCTCTGTGGATTGAATATCCACTTCCTTGCCATGAATGAATATTTTTCCGGAATCCCGCTTATCCGCTCCGAAGAGTAGTCTTGCCACTTCTGTTCTTCCAGCACCCATCAATCCTGAAAAACCAAGAATTTCTCCTTTTCTTAATTCAAAGGAAACATTCTGTACAGCTTTTCCACGACTTAAGTTCTCGCACTTTAGAACAACTTCAGCACCATCCTTTACTGCAGACTCTGTTTTAGGATCCATGAATACAGTTCTTCCCACCATCATTTTGATGATATCGTCCTTGGTGCATTCCTTGGTTACTAGGCTTCCCACATACTCTCCGTCACGCATTACCGTTACTCTATCGGAAATGACATTAATTTCATCCATTCTATGGGAGATGTAAATGATTCCTGTTCCCTTTTCCCGTAAATCTCTAATAACCTTGAACAATTCTTCAATTTCGGAAGTACTTAATGCCGCTGTAGGCTCATCAAAAACGATAACCTTGGCATTAGTGGAGATGGCCTTGGCAATTTCTACCATCTGCTGCTTTCCTACGGTAAGCTCTCCGATTTTAGCACTTGGCTTAATCTGTACATTCAGCTTTTTAAAAAGCTCTTCCGCATCTCTTTCCATCTTCTTATCATCGATAAAGAAGCCGCTCATTCGTTCCTGACCGATGAAAAGATTCTGTGCTACCGTCAAATCATTCATCATATTCAATTCCTGATGGACAATAGCGATTCCTGCTGCTTCCGACTCGGAAACGGATTTATATTCCACTTCTTTTCCTTCAAAGTGAATGCTTCCCTCGTCCTTGGAATAGATGCCTGTCAATATCTTCATGAGGGTGGATTTTCCTGCTCCGTTTTCCCCCATCAAAGCTACTACCTCTCCCTTATTTAATTCCAACTCGGCATTCTTAAGTGCTGCAACTCCGGAGAAAGATTTTTTGATATTTTTCATTGATAACAAAGCTTCCATAAAATCTCCTCCTTAATCTTTTTTCATGCTCACTCTCTGCCCGTAGGTCTTAAATTTTTCTGCCATGAGGGTCATTTCCTCATGGGGTAGAATCACAGGTTCTCCAATCGCCTTAGCTTTGGTATATACTTCCGAGCAGTACTCAATCTCTTCGATGATATTAAAAGCGTTGAGTAAGTCTTTAGCGCCTGCCAGAATTCCGTGATTGGCAAGGATAACCGCCTTTCTGTCTTTCATGGCCTCAAAGGCATTTTCCGCAAGCTCCTTGCTACCATAGGTCGCATACTTGGCTACTCTTACCGTCTCTCCTGCCACGGCAATCATGTAGTGGGTTGCCGGTAAATCCTCTCTTAAGCAAGCCAGCACTGTTGCATACATGGTGTGGGCATGAATTACCGCATCAATATCATCCCTATACTTATAAGGCATGATGTGCATAGCCCACTCGGAGGAAGGAACTCTATTTCCCTCTACCGTATTTCCGTCCAGGTCAATGATCACAATGTCCTCAGGCTGGATTTCGAAAAAATCGATTCCGGAGGGAGTGATGGCTACATTTCCCGTAGCTCTGTCAAAAATACTAAGGTTCCCCCCTGTTCCCTTGGTAAGTCCCGCTTCTACCAATTTCTTTCCGTATTCAATAAGAAGCAGTCTTTCCTTTTCCATTAACATACGTCTTCCTCTTTTCTTACCGATTCTCTAAAAAGTTTTATCCTTCAGTTTCTTTCGAACAGAATAAAACTTCTATGATTTTTAAGCTCCGGCTCCCCTATAAGGGGAGCCTTCAGCATTTTCCTACTTATACAAAGGTCCGTAGTAAGCACAGGCTCTGTAGTCCTGTCCCTCTAAATCCGCTGTACCGAAGCCGTTGAAGGAGTGAGGTCTAAAGATTCTTCCCTCTTCCACATTGTGGAAGGCTACAGGAATTCTCAGCATGGAAGCTAAGGTAAGGAGTCTGTCTCCCACATGTCCTTCTACTGTTGCACCGTGGTTTGCGCCCCACTTTGCCATTACGTTGTATACGGAATCTGCCGCTCCAACCCCAATCTTTGGGGCAAACCAGGTGGTTGGCCAGGTCTTACTGGTTCTCTCATCCAAAATCTTATGAACTTCATCCTCCAGTACACAGGTATGACCTTCGATCACCTGTAAGGTCGGGCCAACTCCCTCTACCATGTTCACGCGAATCATGGTTACAGGCATCTCTGCCGCTGTCTTAAAGTGAGAGGAGAATCCGCCGCCTCTAAAGTACTCGTAGTCCGCTCTGCACCAATCGGTAGCTTCACAGCAAGCCTTAATATCTTCTTCGGTAAGATTCCACCATTCCTTCATGGTACCCTTTCCGTTTGCGTCCTTTGCCCCAGCACTGGCATCCAAGCAGCTTGCCCCGGAGTTAATCAGGTGGATAATTCCGTTCTTTGCATAGCCGCTAAGTTCCTTACCGCTGACTCTCTTTACCGCCTCAGGAGACCAGTAGGTTCTTACATCGGAGAAGATGGGAGCCTTTCCTGTGGAAAGCCATCCAAACATCATTGCCACACCGTTTAAGGTATCGTTCTCTGTGGCAAAGGGAGTGGGCATCTTCTTTCCGTTCCAGTTAAATCCTGAAGCCATAATCGCCTCGGTAAAGTCTGCATTGGGAAGCCAGTCTGTCCACATTCTCTGTCCCTGGAATCCGCCTGCAATAGCATTTCTTCCAAGGGCTTCTTCATGCCAGCCGAGGGCACTTAACTTTGGATTTCCGTAGAGAATATCTCTGACAATCAGCACATGCTTTACACAGAACTCCCACTGCTTGTCATCCGGAATATATCTGGACTTTGTGATAACTTCGGGGAAATTCTTTCCGGCATTGATGTCCATACCTTCCTTACAGTATTCCTTTACCCAAGCCAATGCCTTCTCATATTCTTCATGGTCATAGATTTCCAGATTGATTCTGCGAAGAACCTCTGTCATATCTACCCATTCTGTTCTCATTCCCAAATACTTTTGAAGGAAGTCTACATTTACCACACTACCTGCGATACCCATGGATACCGCACCGATGTTTACATAGGACTTGTTCTTCATAATTCCTACTGCAACCGCAGCTCTGGCAAAATCCAGAATCTTCTTCTGCACATCTTCGGTAATGCTGGTTTCGTCCTTGTCCTGCACTTCGGTTCCATAGATGGAGAAGGCAGGAAGACCTCTTTGTGCATAAGCCGCCATAACTGCTGCCAGATATACGGCTCCCGGTCTTTCTGTTCCGTTAAAGCCCCAAACCGCCTTAATGGTATTGGGATTTAAATCCATGGTCTCTGTTCCGTAGCACCAGCAGGGAGTAACCGTCAGGGTTCCCACTACATTTTCCTTGGAAAAATACTCCTCGCAGATTGCCGCTTCTCCGCCGCCACCGATGGTTGTTGGAGAAATCACTACTTCCACAGGCTCTCCGTCAGGATAACGAAGATTCTCTGAAATAAGCTGTGCAGCTCTCTTGGCCATGTTCATGGTTTGTTCTTCTAAAGACTCTCTTACGCCACCCCATCTTCCGTCAATGGTGGGTCTAATGCCGATTCTTGGATGATTCATATTGCCTCCTTTATATTTAAAACACTCTATTACCTTAGATTATCTTGTCAGAAAGAATACTCCCGAATTTCCGTTGCCTCGTAAATCAGCCTTCTTCCCTCTTCCAAACTTCCAACCTCCCCTTCTTTTTGTAAAAGTAGGAGAATATTTCCCAGGGCGGAACTTTCATAAGGGCCTGCCTTGACCTTTAGCTTTAAGTTCTTGGCTATCTTTTCCGCCAGGTACTCTGACCTTGCCCCTCCTCCAATCATCTGAAGTTTGGAGAAAGTCTTGCCTAAAATGCGCTCTATATCCTCTTTCACTTCTCTGTATTTTTCCACCATGCTGGCATAAATCAGAGTAAAGTAGGAAAAGTCATCCTTAGGAGGCTGTCCACCCTTGGCTAGAATATAAGCATCTATTTCTTGCTTTACCTCTATGCCTTCTCTTCCAAAAACCTCTGCATCCATGTCCAGCAGACATTCCGGCTCAGTATCTTTTTGTACAAAGGCTGTAATCTCAGAAAAAGCAATCTTTCTTCCCAGTCTTCCTTCCAACTCCTCCTTGTACTTTTCTAACAGATAAAGTCCTGTAATATTTTTAAAGAAAAGGGTTTCCGACTGATAACTAAGCTCATTGGTAAGATTCTTCTCATAGGCTTCTTTACTAACCAATGCCTTCTCTACAGAAGTTCCGATTAAGGACCAGGTACCGCAACTTAGGAACAAAGACTGATTCTCCCCATCTCTTTCCGTCATCAAAAGGGCACTGGCTGTATCGTGTCCGCAAACCGGAATCACATCTATGGATAAGTTTCTAAGCCTCTCCAGCCTTGCATTCTTGGTATTTCCCTTCCATTCTCCTGCTCGAACAATTTGAGGAACCAGCTCCTTCTTTAATTGAAGCTTAGAAAATAAATGATCGGAAACGGTCTTTTTCGATAAATCGTACAAACCTGTTGTAGACCAAATGCTTTCCTCTCCAATCTTTTCTCCTGTTAAAAGGTAGAAAAGCAGATCCGGAATCATTAAGAGCTTATCAGCCTTCTCATAAACCTCCGGCTCAAACTTCTTTAAGGCCAGCAGCTGATAGACTGTATTAATGGTCATAATCTGGTTTCCGCTGTTTTGGAAAAGCTCAAATTCCTCCATTAGGGCCTTGGCCTCTTCTCTGCCCTCAGAAAACTTTTCATCTCTGTAGCAATGGGGGGCTTGCAGCAGATTCCCCTCCTTGTCAATGAGGCCAAAATCCACGCCCCAAGTGTCAATCCCTATACAGGCTACATCCGGATTTTCCAAGATGGTCTCCTCAATCTTTCCGGCAAGACTTTCCCAATCCCAGTAAAGTCTTCCGTCCCTTTTTTGAATCTTATGGGCCATTCGCATGACTTCTTTGGTGCAAAACTTACCATCTTCTATATAGCCTAAAATACCTCTGATGGAGGTAGCCCCCATATCAAACGCCAGAACCTTTTTCATAATCCTATCTCCAAATAATAGCCCTATATCTTAGAAATGCTTAGGAGTAAACCCTTCTCCGCTACTCCTTATAAATGATTTTTCAAGTCATTTTTTAATATCCAGAATATAGCATATTTCATAAAATAATTGTATCTTTGAACATTTTGTTGGAAATATTTCCTATTTCTGTGCTATACTGTCCAAGAATGAACATTTTTGTTCATGATAAATAAGGAGAAATACATGGGGATTAATGAAAGAAAAAGAGAAATTGTAGAAAGCCTAAACCAACATAACGGCTTTGCCAGTATCAATTACCTTTGTAAGAAGCTTTATGCTTCCCGTTCTACGATTCGAAGAGACCTGATGGCTCTGGAAGAAGATGGCATACTGAAGCGTTCCCACGGCTATGTTTCTTTGGTGGTAAAGTCTGCGAAAGAAAGCCCTATCAGTATGCGGCAAATAGAAAATCTGGATAAAAAACAAATCATTGCAAGAAAAATGGAGCCTCTGATTAAAGATGGAATGGTAATCTTCTTGGACTCCTCTTCCACCGTTTGTCAGCTGGCTCCTATTTTAAAGACGAAGCAGCACCTTACCATCATCACCAATGGCATCAATATTGCCAATGAATTATCCCATGCGCAAAACCTGACCTGCTTTTTGTGTCCGGGTGTTCTGAAGCACAAGAGTCTTTCTATTGTGGGGGAATTCACCTCCCAATTTATCAAGAACTTCCATGCAGAGCTTGCCATCCTTTCCTGCAAAGCTATTCAAGAAAAGGGCATTTTCGAAGGAGATGATTCCCAAGGTTTAGTGAAAAAAAGCATGATGGAAAATGCGGAAAAAACCATCCTGCTTTGTGATAACACAAAGGAAAATGCTGTTGGCTTCTTTAAGCTGGCAGACTTTCAGCCCCTGTCCTGTCTGGTGTCAAACGCCCCCTTTTCCCCCTCCTTACAGAGGACTTTGGAGAAGCAGATTCCAATGGTTATTTACTAAATAGAAATAGAGATTCTTTAATAATAAAACAGTTTTCCATAGTACCATTAAAATTCGAGGCACGCTCCCGCTAAGTTCGCCCAACGGGTAGGGACACTAAGCGAAAAACTTCATTTCATTTGTTTTTCGCAAGTGCCAACGGGCTCAGATTGCCTCTCATTTTAATGGTACTATGGAAAACTCATCTACCTTCTTTAATGAAGTCTTCTTCTAACTTTCCTTATTCCGCTATAGTTCCCTAACCATTTGGAACACCTTCTCCAAGTCATTTTCCGTATTCACTCTCTGTCGCCAGCGGGCAGCATTTTCCAAACCTTCCATATACCAGGAAAGGTGCTTCCGCATTTCCAAGAGGGCAAGGTGCTCTCCCTTAATGTCCACCATCAGCCTTAGGTGCCTAAGCATCATTTCCTTTCTTTCCGAAATGCTCACCGGCGGAAGCCTCTTCCCTTCGGAAAGAAGACTCCTACATGCTCGAATCAAAAAGGGATTTCCTTGTATGCCACGGGCCAGCGCTATACCGTCTACCCCGGTGGAAAGGAGCATGGCCAGAGCATCTTCTTCTTGGAAAATGTCTCCGTTTCCAAAAACGGGAATCTTCACCGCCTCCTTGGCTTTCTGTATATATTGCCAATTGGCCTTTCCCCTGTAATATTGCTCTCTGCTTCTACCGTGAATGGTAACGGAAGCCACGCCGGAAGCCTCTGCCATTTTCGCAAATTCTACCACATTGATGGCATCATCCGTAAAGCCGATGCGAAACTTTACTGTAAGAGGCTTCTTCAAGGCTTTTGCCATGGTACTTAAAACCTGTTCCGCCAAAGGAAGATTCGTCATTAAAGCGGAGCCCTCCTGGTTTCGTACCACCTTAGGCACGGGACAGCCCATATTGACATCTATACAGTCAAAGTCCTCTTCAATTCGGCAGGCCATTTCCGCCATCAAGGCAGGATCAGAACCAAAAAGCTGTGCCGAAACCAGTCCCGGCTCTCCCTTATGATAAAGCAGGGAATCCGTATTCTGATTCCCATAGTAAATGGCTTTTGCTGACACCATTTCCGTAAAGGATAGACTTAATCCCATTTCTTTACAAAGAATGCGGTAGGGAAGGTCTGTCACTCCCGCCATAGGGGCCATCAGAATATTACCGGGGAGCCTGCAATCCTTTAAGGAAATGGGCTGAAAGAGACTGTCTCTTCCCTCTTCTTCCCTCTTTTTCAAGGCCTCCTCATAGGAAAAGTCGGAAATCCCATGGCTTTTCACGATTTCTTCTATTTTATCTTTTTCTACAAAATATTTGATACTGTCCTTCTTTCTTACTTCTTCTCCAGATTCTGAAGTCCCGCATAATACTCTTCCAACTTGGAAAAGAGTTCCTTGTAGTCCTTTTGAATCTGCTTTTTCTTTAACTCTGCCCCTATCGGGTCATAAAGGTAGTCTGTCTCCTCCGCAATACTGATAAGCTCCAGCCTTCCTTCTTCTCCGAATTGCATCAGAAACACGCCGCCGATTTCCTCCGTATACGTCACTGTTATTTTTTGCAGGCTTTCCTGTACCTCTTTGGGCAGGAGGGAAAAGCGGGGATTGAAAAAATACTGTTCTCTATAGGAATTGGCCCCGCAGAGCACCTTCTCTTCTTCTCTTTTTAACGCTTCCTGATTCATATCCTTTTCGTCCATTTCCTTACTCCTTTCGGATTTTTAAACCTGCCCCATCATAGCATAAAATAAAAAAGAGGGAAAGAATGCAGAATCTCTTCCGACTTCTTCCCTCTATTTGCTATTCCATAGAACTAGAACATAAACAAACGAAAATAATTTTTTCTTCTTATCTTACCAGAAGCTGAGCGATACGATACTGTTCTTCGGAAATATCCTTCTTCATACGTAAAGCCTCCTGGATGTCATAATCCACAAATTCGCCCTTCTTGTAGGCCACAAGGCGGTTGGACTTCCCTGCCAAAAGCAGTTCTACCGCTTTCGCTCCCATAATGGAGGCATAATAACGGTCTTTACAGGTGGGAGATCCGCCTCTTTGCATGTGTCCTAAAATAGTGGCTCTGGTTTCAATACCGGTTGCCGCCTCGATGCGCATAGCCATGGAGGAGGAATGTCCAATTCCTTCAGCATTGATAATAATGTAATGCTTCTTTCCTCTTTTTCTGCTTTCGATAATACGGTTAATGATGGCCTGCTCGTCTCCATCATACTTCTCCGGCAAAAGAATTTCTTCCGCACCATTTGCCACACCGCACCAAAGAGCGATATAGCCTGCATGTCTTCCCATTACTTCGATAATGGAGCAACGCTCGTGGGAGGTAGAAGTATCTCGAATCTTATCAATAGCCTGCATCGCAGTATTGATAGAGGTATCAAATCCGATAGTATAATCCGTGCAGGCAATATCCAAGTCAATGGTTCCCGGAACACCGATGGTATTAATCCCTAAAGCGGACAGTTTTCCGGCACCCATAAAGGAACCGTCTCCACCGATGACCACGATGCCGTCAATACCGTGCTTCTTACAGATTTCCGCACCTCTCTTCTGGCCTTCGGTTGTGGTAAACTCCTTACATCTAGCGGTATACAGTACAGTACCTCCACGGCTTACTATATCGGAAACAGAGTGACTGTCCAATTCTTTGATTTCTTCTTCTAAGAGTCCTGCATAGCCACGCATAACCCCCTTAACCTTTAGACCATTGTGAATCGCGGTTCTTACCACGGAACGAATAGCCGCATTCATTCCGGGAGCATCTCCTCCGGAAGTTAAAACACCAATTGTTTTTACTGCTTTCCCTGCCATAACTGCCTCCAATCTACTACCTTACTTTGTTTATTTTCTATTCTTTACTCTTTGCTGTTTCTCTATACCGGTTTTTCCACACACTGCACATTGTATGTACCCGGCATATATCCCGGTCATGCAACTTGCCCGAGTCTCTTCTTGTGATATACCATTCTTATCAATATCCGTTATGCAGTGTATCTCGCCATGTATTTATTTCTGAACAAGTACATTATATTACTCTATCCTTACGCATTTTTCAAGGATTTTAGCTGTTCTTTCACATTTTCCGGACCTACAATTTTTGCAAGATTTTCCAGCAATTCTTGGGAAGATTGTACAGCATAAAGCTTCCCTAAGCGCTTAATGGCCTTCTCCTTCCGTAGATAAATGGCCACGGTACTGTCGCCCCCCTCTTGAGACAGACATTCCAAAACTTCCTTTTCCTTCTCCAGATAGGCCTCTTTGTCGGAAAATTGTAACCAAATTTCTTTCGGCAAATTTTCAAAAGCTATAATTTTTTCCGCAATCAATTTCCCGTTGGCTTCATCATTCATCTGTACTCTGCCGTAGACAAAGACTTTTCGATCCTCCTGAATCAGCTCCTCTGTAAGTTCGTAGGTCTTAGGGAAAACCACCACTTCCATGGAGCCTGTATTGTCTTCCAATGTCACAAAGGCCATCATGTCATTTTTCTTGGTAATCCGCCTGTTAATGCCGGTAATCATTCCTCCCACGGTACATTGCTCCATATCGGAAAGCCGATTCTCCTCTTCCATTACCTCTAAAGAAAAATCTCTGGCTCTTCTGGTGCAGACCTGTTTCAAAAGGGCTCTGTCACTGTCCAGAGGATGTCCGGAGAGATAAACGCCTAAAGCATCCTTTTCATTTCGTAAAAGCTCTGCCTTGGGAAATTCTTCTAAATCAGGAAAAATCAGCTCAAATTCCTGTCTTTCCTCCGCCTCTTCTCCCAAAAGATCCAAAAGGCTCATCTGTCCTGCAATCTGATCTTTCTTCCCCTTCTGCAAATCCTCCAAAACCTCCGGAAGCATCACCAGCTTTTCCCTTCTGTTTCCTTCCAGATTGTCAAAGGCTCCTGCATGGATAAAGGACTCCATGGCCCTTCTGTTAATACCTCTTTGACTTAGTCGCTGTACCAGATCTTCAAAGTTTCTAAAGGGGCCGTTCTTTCGTTCCAGAATAATCTGTTCCGCGGCGGATCTTCCTACGCCCTTTACCGCGGAAAGGCCGTATCGAATCTTTCCATCCTTCACGGAAAATCCCACCTCCGCCAGTTGAATATCCGGCGGCAGTATCTCTATCCCCTGTTCTCTGGCTACCTCGATATACTCAGCGGTTTTCACCGTGTTATCCATAAAGGAGCTCATGGTGGCGGCGTAGAATTCCGGAGCATAGTAATATTTTAGGTAGGCGGTTTGATAGGAAAGGAGGGCATAGCTTACCGCATGGGACTTGTTAAAAGCATACTTGGCAAAGTCAATCATCTTGTCATAAATCCGATTGGCCACCTCTTCGGAAATCCCCTTGGAAATGCAGCCTGCAATGCCTTCTTTTTCATTACCGTAGACGAAGCTCTGCCTTGCCTCCTCCATGACGGAGGTCTTCTTCTTGGACATGGCTCTTCGTAAGAGATCTGATCCTCCCATGGTAAAGCCGGCCAGGTCTCGCACAATCTGCATAACCTGCTCCTGATATACGATTACCCCATAGGTATTTTGCAGGATGGATTCCATTTCCTTACAATCGTAATGCACCGTAGCGGGATTCTTCTTTCCGGCAATGTAATCCGGAATAAAGTCCATGGGACCCGGTCGATACAGAGCCACTCCTGCAATAATATCATCCAAACAGGAGGGCTGTAATCGCTTCATAAAATTAACCATGCCTGCAGATTCCAACTGGAAGACTCCTGCACAGTCCCCCTTGGACAGCATAGCGTAAACCTTGGCATCATCATAGGGAAGCTTGTCCAAGTCCAGCTTTATTCCGTGATTTTCCTCTATAAAATGAAGGGCATCCTGAATCACCGTCAGGGTTCTAAGGCCTAAAAAGTCCATCTTTAATAGCCCCAGCTCCTCAATGGTAGTCATGGTAAACTGGGTGGTAATGGAACCGTCGGAGCCTCTGGACAGGGGCACATAATCGGAAACCGGACTTCCGGCAATCACCACTCCTGCCGCATGCATGGAGCTGTGCCGGGGAAGCCCCTCCAAACGAAGACACATGTCTATCATTTGCTTGGTTTCCTCCTCCGTATCGTAGAGGTTTTTTAACTCTTTGCTGACACTCAGCGCCTTTTCCAAGGTCATATTTAATTCGTTTGGTACAAGCTTTGCCAGCTGGTCGCATTTGGCATAGGGAATGTCCAGTACCCTGCCCACATCTCGGATGACTCCTCTTGCCGCCAGAGTTCCGAAGGTAATAATCTGGCTGACCTGCTCTTTTCCGTACTTTTTTCCTACATAGTCGATGACTTCCTGTCGTCTTTCGTACTCAAAGTCCACGTCGATATCCGGCATGGTAACACGTTCCGGATTTAAAAAACGCTCAAAAAGCAGCTGATGTTCTATCGGATCCACATCCGTAATCCCTATGGCATAGGCTACAATGGAGCCTGCTGCAGAGCCTCTTCCCGGCCCCACCGCAATGCCGTGAGTTTTGGCAAAATGAATATAATCCCAAACCACCAAAAAATAGTCCACAAAGCCCATATCGGAAATGGTATTTAACTCATAATAGAGCCTGTCCTTATTTTCCTGCCAGCTCTCCCCATAGCGTTTCTCCAAGCCCTTAAGGCAGAGCTCCTCCAAATAGCTGTAGGCGGTATGCCCCTCCGGCACAGGATATTTCGGCAAATGATATTCCCCGAAAGTAATATTCACCTGACAGCGCTTGGCAATTTTTGCAGTATTTTCTAAAGCTTCCTTCGCATAAGGAAATAACTCCTCCATCTCCTCTTCGCTTTTGATATAGAACTGTCCGCCGGGATAGCGCATTCTATCCTCGTCCATCAGTTTTTTTCCGGTCTGTAAGCAAAGCAGGATGTCATGAGCCTTGGCATCCTCCTTATAGGTATAGTGAATATCGTTAGTGACAACCAATGGAATTCCGGTTTCTTCATGCAAACGAAGCATGCCCTGATTTACCAACTTCTGCTCCGCATAGCCGTGGTCCTGCATTTCCAAAAAGAAATTTCCCTTTCCGAAAATACCTTCATAGCGAAGTGCCGCCTGCTTTGCCTCCTCATACTGAGAAAGCCTAAGATTTCGAGACACTTCTCCCGCAAGACAGGCGGACAGGGCAATGATCCCCTCATGGTATTTTTCCAAAACCGCGTAGTCTACTCTGGGCTTATAGTAATATCCTTCCGTGAAACCTAAGGACACCAACTTCATCAGGTTATGGTATCCCATATCATTTTCCGCAAGAAGCACCAAATGATAATATCTGGCCTCCCCCTTTTGGATAAAGCGTTCCTCCATGGAACGACTTAAATAAATTTCCGAGCCAAGAATCGGGTGAATTCCCTGTTTCTTTGCCTCTTTATAGAAGTCTATCACACCGTACATTACCCCATGGTCTGTAAGGGCAATGGAGTCCATTCCCAGCTCCTTCACCCTGGCAATCATCTCCGGAATCTTTCCGGATCCGTCCAACAAACTATAGCTGCTATGTACATGTAAGTGTGTAAATGCCATGTTCTGTCCTTCTATCTGCAAGACCTTCGTTCTAAACCCTTTATCCTACCCTCTATACTGTACAGGGTATTTTCCGGATTGCCTAGTCTTTCTGTATATAAAAAGGAGCCCGTTTCCGAGCTCCTCTGTTTAAATCGCTTCTCCAAGAAGATATCCGCTGATTGCTGAAATCGCATCCTCTTCATCTTCTCCCTCTGCAGATACATATAGCTCTGCGCCGTTATTAATGCCGAGTGCCATCATCCCCATAATGGATTTTGCATTTACCCTTCTGCTTCCCTCAGACATATAGATGCTGGATTGAAAGCGACTGGCAATTTGTACGAGCATCGCCACCGGATGATCATCTGTTTTGTTTGTTAAGTTAACGGTTACATTACTGTCTTTCATGGTCTGTGCCTCCCTGGTGCATTTGAGCTCCCTAAACGCAGAGTGTTGTCACTCCATCCTCAGTTCCAAAGCTGTCTGTCTAAATTGTCTTGAAAATGCAGGCCTAACCAATGTACCTTTGCGAGGAAAGCTCCTCTTTTGCATATTTTATTTTTTTAATCCTATTTCTTATGCGAAGCGGATTGTTCCTCCCGAAGTTCTTTTGCAATTCTGGCCAATTTACGCAGGCGATGATTAACCCCGCTCTTTCCGATAGGGGGTTCCAATCCCTGTGCGAGTTCTTCCAAAGAAGCATCCGGATATTGCAAACGACGTTTTGCCACCTCTTTAAGAGCCTTCTCCAGTTGATCCAGTCCTAAGACCTCCTCAATGAATTGAATTTCTTCCTGCTGCTTTAAGCTGGCTTTTACTGTGCGATTAATGTTTGCGGCTTCAAAGTTTACGCGCCGGTTCACATTTTCGCTGACCTCCTTTAAAATGCGGGCATTCTCCAATTCCATCAAGGCATCCACTGCCCCTAAGAGTTTTAAAACATCTGCGATCTCCGAAGCATCCTTAAGATATACCATATGATTTTTGCCTCTTTTTCCCTGCTTTGGATGTAGAGAATAATGTCGCAGAATCTCTTCTACTTCCCTGCCGTCCTCTGCTTTAGAAAAAACAAATTCCAAATGATATTCTTTTTGGGGATTAGTTAAAGAAGCGTTGGAAAGAAAAATCTGTCTTAGTTTTTCCCTTCTCCCCTTCTCATCATCTGCTTTCATATTAAAGGTTTTTTCCAAAGCTGTAAAGTCAATTCTCCTTAGCTCCTCCTTGACTTTCTGGGAAAAAGAGGCTTTTTTTGCTTGTTTTTCTACTGTCATCTTTCTTGTCTCTTGGCAAATTTCTATGTTATTTTTCCATAAATTTTCTGTTTTTTATGGAATTTTTAAATTTTTTCCTATTTATATCATTTCCTTATATCTCTATGTTCCAGTGCTATCCCATAATCTGCAGTATCCTTTAGGGATTGATACAATTTTTCTGCCATAGTCACGGAGCGATGCTTCCCTCCGGTGCAAGCCAGCCCCAGTACCAGCTGGTTCTTCCCCTCCGCCACATAAAGAGGAAGAAGAAAATGAAATAAATCCACTAATTTGTCTAAAAAAATTTGTGCATTTCCATCCTGAAACACAAAGTCCTGTACCGCCTTTTCCTCTCCGGTATGGGTCCGTAAATTGGGATCATAATAGGGATTTGGCAGAAAACGAAGATCAAATAGTAAGTCTAAGTCCTCCGGCATTCCGTATTTAAAACCGAAGGAAAGAATGGAAAGCTGAAGATTTTGATACTTCTTCTCCTCCTGTACAATCTCTTTAAGCTGCTGCCGAAGATTTTTTGTTAAGAGTCTGGAGGTATCAATGATTAAATCCGCCTTCTTTCGAAGAAAGGCCATCTTCTCTCTTTCCTTTGTGATGCCGTCCTGAATCCTGCCCTCCTTGGACAGAGGATGACTTCTTCTGCTTTCCTTATAGCGTTGAATCAGCACTTCATCACTGGCATCCAAGAAAAGAATGCGAAAGGGTACCTTCTTTTCTTCTCGCCAGCTTTCAATGATCTTTTCCAATTCCGAAAGCTCTTTTCCGTTTCTGCTGTCAATCCCTAAAGCTGTCCTTTGTTCATTTTCCCTACTGGAGAGCAAGAGCTCCAAAAAAGAATTCATAAGCCCTATGGGCAGGTTGTCAATACAGTTAAAACCGAAGTCCTCCAAATGCTTCAGACAAACGGTTTTGCCCGCCCCGCTCATACCGGTTACAATTAAAATTTCCCCCACAGCTTTACCTCTGTTTCTAAACGCACTCCCTGCTTTTCTTCTACAATTCGAATCACTTCCCTGATCAGTCGGTAAATCTCTTTGGCGTCGGCTCCTCCCAGATTCACCACAAAACCGCAATGTTTATCGGACACCGCCGCTCTTCCCATTGTAAAGCCCCTTAAGCCGCTGACTTCAATAAGGCGGGAAGCATAGTCCCCCTCCGGTCTCTTAAAGGTGGAGCCTGCTGAAGGCATATCCAAAGGCTGTTTTTCCTCTCTCCGTCTTTGATAATCCTGCATTTTTTCTCGGATTTCCGCAGGATTTCCTTTTTCCAAAAGAAAGCTTGCTTTTAGACAAATATCATTTTCCGAAAGACAGGAATGTCTATAGGAAAAATCCATTTCGGAAAGCTCTTTCTTTTGAAGCTCTCCCTTCTCATTTAAAAGGAGTCCCTGATAAAAGAAATCCTTGATTTCTCCTCCATAGGCCCCGGCATTCATTTTCACTGCCCCTCCAAGGGTTCCGGGAATTCCGGACAGCGGCTCAAAGCCGGTGTAGCCGGCTTCCATGGCGACCTCCGCCATTTTCTTTAAGGTACATCCGGCCTCCGCTTCCAAAAGCCCCCGGCCGTCCTCCTGCTCTTTAATACTGCAAGCGGATAAGTTGTCCTTCAGCAAAATCACTGCCTCATCCACCCCTTCATCAGAAACCAAGAGGTTAGAGCCATTTCCCAAAATCAAATAGGAACGCCCCTCTTTGTAGAGTTTCTGTACCAGTTCCTGCACTTCTTCTATAGTAGAAGGAATATAAAAGTCCTTTGCCTTCCCGCCTGCTTTAAAGCTGGTATAGTCCTTTAAGCTCTGTTCCGTTCTATGCTCCATTCCATTCTCTTTCCCTAAAAATCTTCCGCTTCCTGTTTCTTCATGTTGGCGGTCACTCGCTCATACAGCACCTGTGCCGCATTGTATCCCATCTTCTTGGCTCTGTTGTTAATGGCGGCACATTCTACAATGATAGCCACATTTCTTCCCGGACGAATGGGAATATCATAGCTGATAATATTATTGCCTAAAAATTCCATATAGTTGTCTTTTAATCCAAGGCGATCGTAATCCTTTTCCTTGGACCACTCCGCCAAATTAATGACCATATTCAACGTTTGGGTGTCCTTCACCGATTCCACACCGAACATCTGCTTTACATCGATAATGCCGATTCCTCGAAGTTCAATAAAATGCTTGGTAATGTCCGGTGCCGTTCCCACTAGGGACTCATCGGAAACCTTTCTTAATTCCACCACATCGTCGCTGACCAGACGGTGTCCTCTTTTAATCAGCTCCAATGCGGCCTCCGACTTACCGATTCCGCTGTCCCCCATGATGAGGACACCCTCTCCGTACACATCCACCAATACGCCATGGACGGTAATCATGGGAGCCATCTTTACCTTTAACCAACGGATAATTTCTCCCTCCAGCTCCGTAGTAGGTCTCGGGCTGGATAAAAGGGGAATGCCGGCCTCCTGGCAGGCGGAAATCATACAGGAATCCGGTTCAATGTCTCTGGCATAAATAATACAGGGGATAGGATACTTGGTAATCTCATTATATCTTGCCCTTCTCTCCGGTCTTTCCATCCGCATCAAATACGCCGTTTCCACATTTCCGATAATCTGCACACGCTCGGAATCAAACTGGGCAAAAAATCCTGCAAGCTGTAAGGCAGGACGGTTTACATCCGGAATCGTCATGTAAATCTGATCCGTATCTATTTCCGGAGTGAGATTCTTTAAATTTTCCTTTTTAATCAGCTCCGATACACTCACCTTATCCGCACTTTTCATGAAAACCTCCTGCTTTATGGGATGCATTCTCCCACTGTTTTTCTATCCTTTGCAGTATAGGTTTTTCAGGCTAAAATTGCAATCCCAAAGAAGCTATGCTACACTTCAAAATAGTCTTAATAAATAAGATGTCCCGGGCGTTTATACGCCATTGCTTCTGAAGAAATAGTTTATCAGAAGATAAAAAAGATAAAAAAGATAAAGAATATACCGGGGAAAGGAGGAGAAGGCGAAAATGGAAAAGGACAAGGCAATCGGTATTTTTGATTCCGGTCTTGGGGGACTAAGTGTCTTAAGGAAGCTCAAGCAGGAGCTTCCGGGGGAAGACTTTATTTTCTACGGAGATCAAAAGCATGCTCCCTATGGTGAAAAATCAGAGGAAGAAGTACGCTCTCTGTCCCTCTCCGCCTATCGTTTTCTACAGGAAAAAGGGGTAAAAGCCACTGTTATCGCCTGTAATACCGCCACATCCGCAGCTGCCCCCTATCTTCGGGAGCTGTTTCCGGAGGATATCATTATCGGTATGGAGCCTGCGGTAAAGCCTGCAGTAGAAGCATTACAAGATGAATCTAAATCGGATAAAACAAAAAAAAAGATTCTGATTATGGCTACAGAGCACACTATTCAAGGCGAGCGTCTACACCAGCTGATTTCCCGTTTTGGAGATCCTTCCCAATTTCTTTTCCTACCGTCCCCGGGCATCGTTCGTCTCTTAGAAGCAGGAAAGGGGGACAGTCCGGAAATGGAGGACTATCTTCATCAGCTTTTACTTCCCTATCAAAAAGAAGCCATTTCTTCTATTGTGCTGGGTTGTACTCATTTTCCTTTTGTAAAGGAACAGATTCAAAAAGCTCTGCCCTATCCTGTTCAATTCTTTGACGGAGCGGAGGGTACAGCCAAGGAAACCCGGCACCGTTTGGAGGAGAGGGGGCTTTTGAAGGAAGACATACAAAAAGGAGAAGTAGTGCTTTTTAGCAGTAACAAAGACAGCGCTTTGATGGAGGCCTTTTACCGGAAGAATTGCCTTCCAAGAAGCCGGTAGTACAGCTATTCTTTTCCCCTTCTTTTATTCTTCTTTTGCCTTTCTTTTTCTTAAAAAAAATTTTTTTAGAAAAGTTCTTGACAAGTTTTCGGAAGTTTTGTATATTGTACGGGTGCCGCGAAAACGGCGAAAACAAGCGCCCTTAGCTCAGCTGGTAGAGCAGTAGACTCTTAATCTATTTGTCCAGGGTTCGAGTCCCTGAGGGCGCAGTTCTGAAGAATGTTGGAAGAGCAACATTCTTTTTTTTTATTTTTTTCTAAAGACTTTGGCTTGTCCTTTCTCTTTCTTAAAAGCTTTGCTATACTCTGTAGGAAATAACTTTTGAGTAAAGGAGATTTTTATGCAAAAGATTTTAGTTTGCGATGATGATAAACAGATTGTAGAAGCCATTTCCATCTATCTTACCGGAGAAGGATATCAGGTGATTAAGGCATTTGACGGATATGATGTTTTAAAGATTTTGGAGAAGGAAAATGTGGATCTTATCATTCTGGACGTGATGATGCCCGGACTGGACGGTATCCGTACCACTTTGAAGATTCGAGAAAAAAGCTCCATTCCCATCATTATCCTCAGTGCCAAGGGAGAGGACACCGATAAGATTCTCGGCTTAAATATCGGTGCGGATGATTATATCACCAAGCCCTTTAACCCCTTGGAGATGGTGGCCAGAGTAAAGTCCCAGCTTCGCCGCTACACCCAACTCGGCAATATGAATGAACAGTCTAAGGGAGAAGCCATTTACAGTTGCGGCGGTCTGGTGATTAATGATGACACCAAAGAGGTATCCGTAGACGGCGAGCTGGTAAAGCTTACGCCTATTGAGTACAATATTCTCCTTCTTCTGGTTCGAAATGCCGGTAAAGTATTTTCCATTGACGAAATTTATACCTCCATTTGGAACGAGGAAGCCATCGGGGCGGACAACACTGTAGCAGTGCATATCCGTCATATTCGGGAAAAAATCGAAATCAACTCCAGAAAGCCTAAGTATTTGAAGGTGGTTTGGGGTGTGGGTTATAAAATTGAAAAGCAGGGAAAGAGCGAGGACTAAGCATGAAACGTCTTCTCCCCTTTTTGCTCCATTTTTTCATTTTATTTCTCTTTTCCATCAGTCTGGTGTTGCTGCATTTTGCCCCCAAGGGAAGTGATACCATTGCCTTTTTGCAGGAGAAGAACTATCTTTCTTCCTCCAGCTTTGACAGTGCTGTTTCGGAAAGCATCAATGATATCTTTGATTATATTGATCTTCGGGATCTTTTTGAAACCAGAGGAACCCTGGATCTAAACCATACCATAGCCCAGAGTGAAAGTAACGGTGCTACCCGTTCCTACAGTCTGGACTATTTGATTAAGTATGCCCGTTCCATGGGCTACTATTTAAACGAGAAAAATGAAATCATGGAGGACGGTCCCGCCACTGTTACCAAGGAACAGGACGAAAAAGAACACCAGATCAAGGTGATTTACCGTGCCTATCTTCCGGATTACCAGCCCGCCAGCCCTGCCGACGGTTTTATGAGCTTGGGAAGACTGGCAAAGGAAGCGCTAAGCTATCTGGCGAAGTACTATGCTATTCGCTCCCGATATTTTGATCAGGGATCCAACTTCCATTTTTACGTAGCTTACAGCAATGGAAATAATTCCACCTATTACAATAATGAAGATGGGAGTACTGCGGAGAAGATTCAAAAGTTGGGAAAGTATGTTTTCACAGACTCCTCTTCTTTAGAAATCAAAAGCAACTTAAAAACGATTCCCTCCAATCTGGTTCCTCTTCTGGAAGCCAGAGACCCCTATAAGGACGGTTCTTATGTCTTTGCGGCAGGGGTGGATACCTCCTTTCCTGTTCATGACCAATATAAAACCATGATGGAGGAATACAGCATTCGAAGAAACCTGAGTATTCTGGGCGTAGTGCTTTTCTTCGGAAGTCTTATAGCCTTTGTGCTTAGCTTTGCTTCTCTATTATTACATACCGGTCGGGGAGAAAATCGGCAAATGATTCTTTATGCCATTGACCGGATGCCCTTAGAAGGCATTTTGGCTATATCTGTCTTTTGGTTCTTTTTTGCAGAAGTCTTCAACCGATATTTTTTCGACAGCTTGATTCTGGTATTGGGAAAATTGCCGGAGCCCCTCTTCTTTCATAGGATGGGACTTTTCGCCCTGCGCTACACTGTTTTTCTGCCTCTGCTTCTTTCCCTGGTGCGGCAGATGCGGAAGGGAATTCTAATTTCCTCTTCCTATAGCAGACGAATTTGGAGTCTTCTGGAGAGTACACTTTCCGCCAGCGGCTTTACCCGTTCCAGATTATACAGTGTACTGCTCTTCGTCCTTCCGAACTTCCTGGGCATTGGGCTCTTCGGCTATAATCTTTACTGCTTTTTCCATCATAAAAGCCTCTTACATCTGGGCTTTAGCTTACTACTGCTTTTCCTTTTAATTTCCATCGACTACTACTCCTACTCCATCAGTAGAGGATTGAAGGCAGCAGTAACGGAGCAGGTCAAGGCGGAGCGTTTAAAAACCGACTTAATTACCAATGTTTCCCATGATTTAAAGACCCCTCTTACCAGCATTATCAGCTATGTGGATCTTTTAAAGCGGGAAAATATTGAAAGTCCCAGAGTTCAGGAATATATCGCCGTTTTGGAGCAAAAGTCCGCACGTTTAAAGAATCTAACGGAGGATTTGGTGGAAGCCAGCAAAGCCAGTTCCGGAAATATCTCTTTAGAGCTTATCCCGATTCACTACACGGAGATTTTGCAGCAAAGTCTGGGCGAGTTCGAAGACAAATTGGCTGCCCGCTCCTTACAGGTGCTCACTACCCTCCCTCAGGAGGATATTCTGATTCTGGCGGATGGTCGACAGCTTTTCCGGGTATTGGAAAATCTTCTTAATAACTGTTGTAAATATGCTTTGCAGGGAAGTCGGGTCTATGTGGATTTGCTAAAGGGAGAAGAAGAGGCCACCTTTACCATGAAAAATATTTCAGAAGCCCCCTTAAACGTTTCCCCGGAAGAGTTAACGGAACGTTTTGTGCGTGGAGACGTAAGCCGAAGCACAGAGGGCTCAGGTCTTGGCTTGTCCATTGCGAAAAGTCTGACCAAGCTGATGAACGGTAAAATGAAGATTGAAATTGACGGGGATTTGTATAAGGTTTCCCTTTCCTTCCCTTTAGTAAAAGAGGAATTGTAAATTGAAAATGATAAAGCAATCTCTGAAAAATAAACTGAGTCGATACAGTAGAAACAGCCTATATTTTGTTCTGCTTTTTTCCATGCTTTTTTCTTTTGTATTTTCGAAACAAGCTTTGGCGGATACCTGGCCCACTTGTGTAGACCAAATTGAAGCGGATGGTGCTTTGCTGATGGATGCCAAGTCCTCCACGATTCTCTATGCTAAAAATGAGAACACTCACTACTTTCCCGCCTCCATTACCAAGGTCTTAACGGCCATCGTCGTGTTAGAACATGTGGAAAATCTGGAAGAAAAGGTCACCTTTTCCCAGGAAGCCACCAGAGGAAATCTGGAAAACAATTCCACCGTCATTGCCGCATCTCCGGGAGATAAGTTAAGTGTTCGAGACTGTCTTTACTCCCTTCTGCTCCATTCCGCCAACGACTGCGCCAATGCACTGGCAGAGCATGTGGCCGGCTCCAACGAAAAGTTTGCGGAACTGATGAACCAAAAGGCTACGGAAATCGGCTGTACAAATTCTCATTTTACCAATCCATCCGGACTAAACAATCCGGAACACTACACCAGCGCCCTGGATATGGCAAAAATCATGCAGTACGCCATAAGTAATCCGACATTTTGTCAGATTGATGCCACTCAGGTATACACTCATGGCCCCTTGATTAAGTATCCGGACCCCAATGCCCCGGAAAACACCATCTATGCTCACCATAAGATGATGAAGAAAAGCAATAAGGAGTATTACAGCGGTGTATTTGCCGGAAAGACCGGATATACCCTTCTTGCCGGAAATACCTTGGTGACAGCCTGCAAAAGAGGGGATACTACCCTAATTTGTGTTATCTTAAACGGTCATAATTCCCAGTATCGGGACAGCAAAAAGCTCTTCGATTTCGGCTTTGCCAATTTCAACTCTTATCCTGCGGAAAGCAATGATAGGCGCTTTGCCCAGTTGGAAAATCCTTGGACGGTGGATGGACTTCCCTTGGTGGAGGCTTTGCATTTTACCGTAGGAAGAGATGAGCAGATTTGTCTTCCCAAAAATATTCCCATAACGGATATTGCTTCTACCCTATCCTACGATATCAGTGAGGAGGAAAAAGCCAGTGGGAAAGTAGCCAAGATTCTCTATCAGTACGATGGAAGAACAGTAGGCACGGCCTATGTGTACCTGGAGGATTCTAAAAGAGAGGAAGACAACAAGGATCTTCCCAACACTTCTTTAAAGAAGGCGGAGAATATTCCCAAGCAGATCTCCGTAGCCATGGAAAATCAGGAAAATGAAAGCAAGGCGGAAGAATCCACAGCCATGGAAAAAATAAACCACGCACCCATTGTCTTCGATAAGAAGGCAGGAAAAATCATCCTGCAAAAGCCTATCCTACGAGTGCTTCAGATTCTTTTTGCTATATTCACTCTGGTGCTTCTTTCTCTTCTCTTTCTCTATTTTTTCCAAAGAAGGGAAGAATTCTACAGAGCCAGAAGAAGAAAAAGAATGTTAAAGCACACAAAGGATCTTAGCCGAGAACAAAAGGCGAAACGTGACCTGATGTTTGAAAAGCGAAAGCGGCAGAAAAAATAGTTGAATGGGAAGGCCTTTTTTGAATCTTGAAGGATTCATCTTGAGAAAACCTATGGAAAAGCAAAAATAGTTTTTTTAGGAATTATATCGGAAATTTTAGAATATCTTTCTTGTTCTCCATAATACCGCGTGATAAAATCCATAATGCATTACTATTATTTTTTTCAGTAGTTTGTCGTAATACTATATGATTTTAATCGCAAAGAAAAAAAGACGGAATATAGGAGTATTTAATCAAGGAGGTAAAAATGGCTGTATTACACATTATGATTCCCAATGCGGACAGTGTAAACGAATTTGTAGAGCTTACAGGAGAATTCAATTTTGATATGGATTTATGCGACGGAAACCGTTGCGTAGACGCAAAATCCATTTTAGGAATTCTGTATCTTGGGGTAGGAAAGGTTCATAAGCTTTCCGTACCGGAAGAGCGCGTAAAGTTCGTAGAGGATAAGCTCTCGACTTTTGTAGTATCCGAATAAGATTAATAAAACAAAAAGAGCTACAGAAAAGATTGTAATTCAGTTCTGTAACTGTATAGCCGGTCTACCGTTAGGGGTAATCTGAGCCCGCGGGTACTTACGAAAAACGAGTATTATGAAGTTTTTCGTTTAGTACCCCTGCAGGGCGAAGTTAGCGGGAGCGTGCCCCTAAGGTAGACCCGGTATACAGTAAAGAACGAAATCTCTTCTGTAGCTCTTTTTTTATTCTTAACGAGTATCGCACACTACGCGTGCGATATCTCGTTTTCTAATCCTTGTAAAGTCTAAAAGTCTATAAGGTAAATCTTTCCTGTCTTTGCTCTTAACCTACTGGAAAGGATGCCATTTTCCGTGTAGCGCTTGGTTTGGCCTGCATTATAGCCTCTTCCATCGGTTTTCAGCACTCTTCTAATCTCCATCTTATCCGTAACGGATGCTCTCCAAAGGGGGATATCCAAAGTACAGTCCTCATCTCCGCAATAAATAATAATCAGAGCGATTTGATTTTCACTGCATCGAAGATAGGATACCCAGTTTCTTCCGCTTTTCAGAAGCATAAGGTTTCCACTTTTCAAGGCAGGTGAAGCCTTTCTGTGGGAAATCAAATACCGATGATATTCTAAAAGCTCCAAATCTTCCTTTCCCCAAGGGTAAGGTCTACGACAATCCGGCTCTGTCCATCCGTATACGCCTACTTCATCCCCATAGAACAGGGTTGGGGCTCCGGGCCAGGTAAACAATAGCATACTGGCCAGACGGAAAAGACCGAAGTCAATGCCGATTCCCGCATCATCAAAGCCATCCTTCATTCTTCCGGCTCTTCTGTTGGTTCTGGTTAAGAAACGGGAATGATCATGGTTGGACAGCTGATTCATAGCAGCATCCAAGGCATTTTCCGGAAGCTTCGCCATGTTATAACGCATGGTATTAAAGAAAAGCTCTCCATCTCCGAATTTCTCCGGCTCAGCCCGGTCGGAATGCTTTTCCATACCGGTAAGAAACCAGCTGACCGGCTCCATAAAGGCATCGTAGTTCATAATGCTGTCCCACTCCTGCCCTTTCAGCCAGGCACTGGGATTTCCGTAATGCTCTGCTAAAATTACCGCCTCTTCATTGGCCTCCTTCACCGCTCTTCGGAACTTCTTCCAGAATCTGTGGTTATAGGCTTCACTGTGCCCTAAATCTGCCGCCACATCCAGACGCCAGCCGTCACAGGAAAAGGGAGGACTAACCCATTTTTTGGCAATCCCTAAGATTTCCGCCTCCAGTTTGGGAGCATTTTCGTAGTTCAATTTTGGCAGGGTATCGTTTCCCCACCACTTTTCATAGCTGTCATTTTCCGGCCAATCCTTCTCTTCTTCCTTAGAAAAATGAAAGTAATCCAGATAGGGGCTGTAATAGCTTTCATAAGCCCCCTGGGGATAGGGTGAACCCTCCCCGGTTTTGTAGAAATAGGAAGCATTCATATAGCGATGGAAGGAACCGCAGTGATTAAAAACGCCGTCGATAATCACTCGCATCCCTCTCTTGTGGCAGGCCTCCACAAAAAGTAAGAACAGAGTATCACTGGCCTCCAGATTCTCTTTATCCGTACTGCGAATGCTGTACTTGGAGGCTTCTCTATTGTCCGTTACTCCCTTAGCTAGAACCTTACCTCCGTCATTCACAATTCTTCCCAAATGGGGATCAATATGATCGTAATCCTGGGTATCATATTTATGATTGGAGGGAGACACAAAGAGCGGATTGAAATAAAGAACCTCTACCCCCAAATGCTCCAGATAATCCAGCTTCTCCCAAACCCCTTCCAAATCACCGCCATAAAAGCGATGTACATCAAAGGACTCTACAGGGGCATCCCAATCCGAAACCGACACTACAGGGCGTCCCAGATAAATATATTCCCTGTCTTCTACATTGTTCTTTCCGTCACTGTTTCGGAAACGGTCCACAAAAATCTGGTACATGGTGGCACCTTTGATCCAGTTCGGAACAAAAAAATCCGGAAAAATGGAAAAAGCATATTGTATGTCCAAATCTTCCGTCACCCCTAAACGGTTGTAATGGATAATCTCTTTTCCCTTTTCAATGCGGAAATAATAATGTAAGGGTTTATCCTTCAGCTTGATTTCTATTTCATAGTAATCAAAATAGTGGTCGCTGCTTTCCAGCTTCATCGCATAAATCTGCTGTTCATCCGGAAGATAAAGCAAAACCCTGTCTACATCCTCCCTTAGGGTACGAAAACGAATGGTCACATCCGAAAAGGCCGGGCTCTCCTCCGGCTCCCGATAAAACCCCTTTCCTATGCTATATAAGGCCTCTCGATTGATTCCTCTTTCCTCCATTTCGGAAATCCTCCTTTACTTCCCCAATCCTGAAAAAAGCGATACCGCCATTCCCGAATTCTTATCAAAACTTTTGAAACTTAAAGAATCACTTCTCCGATATAGTTTAATGCTCTATACTTCTGGGCATAGTCAATGCCGTAGCCCACAACGAAAACATCCGGAACACAGAATCCCTTGTATTTTACATCTACTTCTACCTCTCTTCTCTCAGGCTTATCCAAGAGAGTACAGATTTCCAAAGAAGCGGGACGCCTTTCCCGAAGCAAATGCTCCAAATGGTGTAAGGTTCTTCCCGTGTCGATAATGTCCTCCACCAATAGAACGTTCTTTCCTTCCAAGGGCTCATCCAAATCCTTTACAATCTTTACTACTCCGGAACTTTGGGTTTGAGAACCATAGCTGCTGACTGCCATAAAATCCATGGAAACTCCGGGATTGTTTAATTTTTTCGCCAGCTCACACATAAAGGGAGCCGCCCCCTTTAAAATACAGACTAAATGCAGATCCTTCCCGGCATAGTCTCTTCCAATCTCCTCAGCCAGTTCACTTACCCTCTTTTCAATTTCCTCTTCCGAAAACAGTACTCGGATTTTTTCTTCTTTTTCCATATTGAGTCCCTCATTTACTATTTTCCTACAATATTCCGGATTACAGATTTTAAAACTTTTCTAAAAGCAGTCGTTTTTGTTCCACTTCCGCCTTCACCCCTTTCGGGAGAGAAAGTCTGCCCCCGTTTCCCCTTTTCAACAAGCGGTCAATTCCATGGTAATGTAGCTTCCCAAATTCTGTGGTATTGCCCCTTAACAAGAAAATGGCTTCCTTATAGATTTCTCTGCGAAAAAGGGCATTTTCCTTTTTTAATTGAGGAATAGACAGCGAAATGCATTTTCCCGTAGAGCTTTCCTTCCGTTCTCCGTATCGTTCTATCCATTCTGTCGCCTTTTCTTGAAAATAGGCTTCCGTTTCCGAAAAAAGCTCCGCCGCCTCCAGCAAATGCTTAACCGCTCCGGCATTAATCTTCTCCAAAGCGGGTAAGATGTCCAAACGGAGATAATTTCTGGCATAGCTTTTGTCCCGATTTGTGCTGTCCTCCCGATAGGGAATCCCCAATTCCTCCAGCCGCTTCAGAATCTCCTCTTTCCGTAAAGACAGGAGGGGGCGAAGAAGGGTAATCCCGGTCTCTGAGAGAAGCTCTTCCGCCTTCATGCCGCTAATTCCGGAAAATCCCGCCCCTCGAATCAAATGAAACAATATCGTTTCCGCCTGATCATCCATGTGATGCGCTAAGGCAATCTTTGTTTTTCGGCCGCTTTCCGCCTGCCAACAAAGAGCTTCTTCTTTTAAGGCTTTGTATCGAAGGGCTCTTGCCGCCTCTTCCAGTCCCAGTTTATTTTCCTCGGCATAATCCGGTACGGAACAAGTATATTCCAAAAAAGGCACTCGATATAGCTCCGCCTGCTGCCTTGAAAATGTGGCATCTTCTACAGCTTCATCCCCTCTGATGCCATGTTGCACATGCATGGCTCTAAGCGAAAAAGAAAGATGGTTCTGTAATTCCTTTAAAAAATACAAAAGATACATGGAATCCGCACCGCCGGAAAGAGCCAGCAAAATCTGCTCCCCTTCCCGTATCCACTGCTGTTTTTTCACTTGTAAAAATAGCTCGGTATCGATTCCTTTTCTCATTTTATCCCTGTATACAAAGGAAAAACGAAAGAAGAATCTTCCTCTTTCGCTTTTCTCTAATCCTAACCCTATGACATAGATAAAGTCTATGACATACGGTTTTCCTCTTTCAGTCTTTACTCTTTCGGCCTTACAATAATCTCATCCGGCATCTGCAATCCAAATATCTCTCTTGCCTCTTCCATGATATACTCTTTGGTCTTCACATAGACTTTTTTCTCTTCCAGAGCTTTAGCTCGTTGCTCTTCCTTACTGTACTCCTCAGCCAAACTCTCTTCCATAGCAAGATAATTTTTATTTTTCTCCGTAAGCTCTCTGCCTCGAACAAAAATAACAATAGCAAGAAGGGCTACCACCATGAACAATCCCAGGACAGTAACCCCATGTTTAAACACTTTTCTTTTCTGTTTCTCTTGCTTTCTCATAGATATTGAAATAGCTCTGCCGCCTCATCCTTTCGCACAGTCTCTTGCACCGACAATACCTTGGCTTCTACTGCTTTTTCTCCGAAACGAATGCTGATGACATCTCCTACCTTCACGTCGTAGGAAGCCTTCTGCACTTTCCCGTTAACAGATATTCGACCGGTATCGCAGGCTTCATTAGCAATTGTGCGTCTTTTTATGAGACGAGATACCTTCAAATACTTATCCAGTCGCATGAAATTAGTTCACGCGATCCTTTAAAGCCTTACCTGCCTTGAATCTTGGAGCCTTGGAAGCAGCAATCTTCATAGTCTCTCCGGTTCTTGGGTTACGTCCCTCTCTTGCAGCTCTCTCAGAAACATCGAAAGTTCCGAAACCAATAAGCTGAACCTTATCCCCCTTCTCTAAAGCCTCAGAAATGGCATCAAAAACAGCCTCAACTGCTAATCCCGCATCCTTCTTAGATAACTCTGCCTGCTTTGCTACTGCGGAAACCAAATCTACTTTATTCATCTTTCATCCTCCATAATCGCCGATTTTTCGGCGTAGTCTTGTTACTTGGGGCACAACTCCCCACATACGAGTGCATTATAACTTTCTCCTTTTCTCCTGTCAATGAAAGCCTTGTATTTCCATGGATTTCCTATGTTTTTTCTCTGTTTTTGTAAAAAATTTGATAGTTTTTCTTTCTTTTTAAGGGGAAAGTGGTAGAAGCAGGGCTTCTGCTATTTCCTTTGCTTTTTCCATACTTTCCTGTATCTTGGGCAAATCACGCAAATTCTTCTTTTTATATAAAAGCTTGGGACTCTCTCCATTTACAAATCGAATCTCACCCTGAGACTGGGAAATCAAGGCAGGAATGGCAGCGGTATTGATTTTCGCCTTAGGAAAGAATAAAAAGTGAATTTCTCCCCTCTTAATCTTGCACTCCGTTACCCCTATTTTATGAAGCAAATTTCGAAGGCTTGCCACCTGGAAGAGATTTTCCACCTGATAGGGCAGGTCACCGTAACGGTCTGTCAGCTCATCCTCCAAATCCATCTTCTCTTCTTCACTGCTTAAAAGGGCAATCTTTTGATAAGCCTCCAGCTTCTGTTCCTCATTTTCCATATAGCTTTCCGGAATAAAGGCGTCCAAATCCACATCCAGCTGGGTTTCAAAGTCCTCCTCTTCCTGCCTTTCTCCCTTTTCCAAAAGCACCGCATGGCGAAGCAGCTTGGTATAAAGCTCATATCCCACCGCCTCCATGTGGCCGTGCTGCTCTGCTCCCAATACATTTCCCGCCCCGCGGATTTCCAGGTCTCTTAAAGCAATACGAATTCCGGAGCCCAGCTCCGTAAATTCCCGAATAGCCTTTAAGCGCTTTTCCGACTCTTCCGTAAGGCTTTTTCCTTTTTTATAAAGTAAAAATGCATAGGAGGTTCTGTTGGATCTTCCTACCCTGCCTCGAATCTGGTAAAGCTGGGAAAGCCCCATCTTATCCGCATCTTGAATAATCAGGGTATTAGCATTGGGAATATCCAGTCCGGTTTCGATAATGGTGGTGGATACCAGTACATCTATTTCTCCGGCAATAAAGGAAAGCATGATTTCTTCCAGTTCCTTCTCTCCCATTTGACCGTGAGCATAAGCAATACGCGCCTCCGGAAGCAGTTTTTGCAGGCGAAGCGCCGTATCCTCTATGCTTTTCACCCGATTATGCACATAGTAAACCTGACCGTTTCGCCGAAGCTCTCTGGAAATGGCCTCCCGAATGGTGCCTTCCTCCTCTTCCATTACATAGGTTTGGATGGGAAGTCTGTCCATGGGAGCTTCCTCCAGTATGGAAAGGTCTCGAATACCCACCAAAGACATGTGGAGAGTTCTGGGAATAGGGGTTGCGGAAAGGGTAAGCACATCCACATTTTCCTTTAAGGACTTGATGCGCTCCTTATGCTGTACCCCGAAGCGCTGTTCCTCATCCACCACCAAGAGCCCCAGATTTTTAAAATGCACATCCTTGGAAAGTAATCTGTGGGTTCCTACTACGATATCTATTCTACCGCCGGCAAGCTGTTCCAGGGTCTTATGGACTTCCTTTGGGCTTTGAAAACGGGAAAGAATTCCCACTTCCACCGGAAAGCCCTTCATTCTCTCCACAAAGCCATTGTAGATTTGCTGGGCCAAAATGGTGGTGGGGCAAAGATAAGCCACCTGCTTAGAATCCTGCACCGCCTTAAAGGCTGCCCGAAGGGCTATTTCCGTCTTTCCGTAGCCCACATCCCCGCAAACCAGACGGTCCATGATTTTCTCACTTTCCATGTCTTCCTTGGTGGCTTCAATAGCCAGAAGCTGATCTCCGGTTTCCTCGTAGGGGAAGGCCTCCTCAAATTCTCTCTGCCAAACCGTGTCCTTTCCAAAGGGATAGCCCCGTTCCTGTTGCCGCTTGGCATAGAGAGCCAAAAGCTCCTTTGCGATTTCCCGCACCGCCCCCTTCACCTTGGACTTGGTTTTCTGCCATTCAGAACCGTTTAAACGATTTAATTTGGGAGCCTTCGCCTCCTTTCCGGCATATTTCTCAATACCGTCCAATTTATTCACCGGCAAATACAGATTTCCCCCGTCTCCGTAGAGAATCTTTAAATAGTCCTTGCTGACCCCGTCCGTTATGATTCGCTCAATGCCCTCGTAAATGCCGATACCGTGGCTTTCATGCACCACATAGTCTCCCTTATGGAGCTCCGTCAAAGAACCGATATGGAGGCTTTCCACCTGCTTTTTCTTACGGCGCTTTCTCCCTGCAAGACTTTGCCCATATAGGTCCTGCTCCGTCATAACCAGGATTTTTTCCTGAGGCAAATAAAAGCCCTTTCGAAGATACCGGGGCAAGACCCTTATGCTTCCCGGATTTTCCTCTTCTTCCCTGTCCTCTGACATAGTATCCGGACAATAAGCGGAAAGCCCCTCCTGTCTTAGTTCTTCCGCCAAACGGGAGGCCCTACTTTGGGAAGGAGAATACAGGGAAATTCGCACCTTCTCCTTCTTATACTTTTCCATATCCCCTTTAAACTGGGCAAACTGCTTGCCGTAGAAGGGGATTTCTCTACATTCCACGGAAATGGATTTTAACGGATTTTCAAAGACCTCGCTCCATTCGGAAAGACCTCCAAGTCCGGAAAAGAAGAAAATAGGGCGGGAGGCACATTCCTCCATAAGAGTTCTAACAGAGAAAAGGTCTAATGGCATTTGGTCCTTCTCTTCCTCAAGCTTTTCAAATTTTCCTTTCTTTCGTCCCTGACTCTCTGCTTCCTCTTTTTCCGCTTCAGCCCTTTGGGAAAAGTAGGCGATAAATTCCTCCTCTACCCTCTTTCCCTCTTCCAAAACGCGCGCAGGCTCATCCACAATCACCAGGCAATCCTTAGGGAGATAGTCTAAAAGAGAAAAAGCCTTTAAAGAAGAGGGCTTTCCCTGCTCGGAAACCGGATAAATGTTGGCTTCCTCCACCTGTTCCAAAGAACGCTGGCTTTCCAAAGAAAAATACCGAAGGCTATCCACCTCATCATCAAAAAATTCTATTCTAAGGGGCTCCTCCATTTGATTGGAAAAGACATCCAGGATTCCTCCCCTAAGGGAATACTCCCCCCTGCTCTCTACCTGATCCACCCTTTGATATCCGAGGGAATGAAGATTGTCTTGCAGGCCTTCCAAGGAAAGTGTCTGTCCCAGCTGCACCGTAAACACCGCCTGACGGAAAGCATTTTTTCCCTCTAACTTTTCCAGCATGGCCGGAAGGGTGGTCACCACCATCCCCTCTTCTTCCTCCACCAGCTGCCTAAGACACTCGCTTCGCTCTCTACTGATATAGTTTCCTCTGGTATCCGCCTTATAAAAGAGATAGTCCTTCGCCGGAAATAAAACGCAGTTCTCCGCAAAGATTTTCCCGTCCTGAAGGATTTCCTTCGCCCGCTCCTCCGTCTTACAAAGGTAAAGAATCCATTTTCCCTTAAAACAAAGAGCCAAAAGGGACTTTAGGGAATCGGAGATTCCCTCCACAAACAAGGGCTCCTTCTTCTCCAAAGCCTCCGTAAGTTCAAAAAAAATCCGGGTTTTACTCGCCGGATTTTTCGGTAGAAGAATGCCGTCCTCCGGCATTTTTTCCAGATTATGCATCAGCCTCTTCCTTTCCCTTTTTCTTTTGGTTGAACGCATTCATAGCCTGGTCAATCCCCTTTTCCACGATGGCAATACAGGCCTTGGCCGCCCTCTCGTAGGCCTCTTCCATCTCCGCCTGTTCCGCCTTGGAAAATGGGGAAAGCACATGGTGGGCAAGATCTTCCTTCTCTCCCTTGGCTCCCACTCCTAAACGGATTCTGGGAAACTCTTCACTGTGCAGGTGGGCAATAATGTTTTTCAGCCCGTTATGTCCTCCGGCAGAGCCCTTTTTTCGGATACGAATGTCTCCCGGGGCTAAGGAAATCTCATCGGAAAGCACCAAAATCTGCTCCTTGGGAATCTTAAAATACTGGGCCAGGGGCACTATGGATTCTCCGGAAAGGTTCATATAGGTTAGGGGCTTTAAAAGCAGGACCTCTTCACTGCCGATTCTGGTCTTGGTATAGGCACCACGGAATTTGGTGCTTTCCAAAGACAGATTGCCCAGTTCCTTACACAATACGTCTATTACCGCAAAACCTGCATTGTGTCTTGTCCCCACATATTTTTTCTCCGGATTCCCTAATCCCGCTATTAGCCACATACCAATACCCTCTCTATTCTTAAGCTCGCTTAAAGCACAAGGCGTATTATAGAGGGTTTTTCCAAACGAATCAAGGTGGAAGCTTCGTAGTGAAGGGCTATAAGCAATGAAGAGCTACGCTCTGATACAGTATGGACCTGTAAGCGGGGCACGCTCCCGCTAACTTCGCCCTTGGTAGTGAAGGGCTATGAAAAATAAAGATGCTCGCTCTGATGCAGCATAGACCTGTAAGTGGGGCACGCTCCCGCTAACTTCGCCTTCGTAGCAGTACTAACTTCAAGCATCGCTTCGCTCGCTTTCAGTAAGTACTGACGGGCTCAGATTGCCCCTTTTACAGGTCTATGCTGCATCAATCGCTTCAACTTGTCCCTTTTCACAGTCCTTCATTTCCTCGCTTCCGAAACGTTCCAACAGAGTCAGTTGCCTCTTTTACAGGTCCGTACTGCATCAATCGCTTCAACTTATGGATTCCTACAGTTCTTCACTGCCCTAGACTTTAGGAAGTATAGCGAATCAGATTACCCCACTTACCAGTCTATGTCTCATCAATCACTTCAGCTTTGGGATTCTTATAGTCCTTCACTGCCTTAGAGCTTAGAACGCTCCCATACTTTACTTATCTCCAACTTTGCTAAAACTATCATTTGTTTTCATTGTTAAAGCAGTTCTACTGCAATGTTTGCAGCATCAAAGACTTCTTTCACCTTATCAAAATTACTGCTCATAAGAGTTGCTTTTTTGAGATTTGGAAATTGCTGTAGCTCTTCCAAAGTGATTTCATTTAGGTCAAAACTGTCGTCTTCTCCATCCCACTGGGGAATAATGTTCATGTACACATCATTCCCGCCGTCCATGTAGAGCCTTTCCACGTAAGGTGCAAGGTTCTTTGGAATTTCCATTTCCTTAAAGAAATTCATCGCAGGTTCAATAATGATATCGCTATCCGTATCAATCTTTTCTCCTTCATAATGGTCGGCAAAATCATAGAGTTCAAATTCCGGCTTCAGCAAATGCAAATCATACATCAGCACTTGAATAATCGCTAATTTGAAATTCAAAGTATCAAAATGGAGAATATCTCCTTTACTTCCCTCCTGAAAGCTTACCGAAGCCAACTCTTTGTTATCCCTATTTTTCCTACTTGGCACAAGCTTAGCCAATTCAGATTGAAAACAGCTATTTTTATAGGTAAAAGCAGCCGTCAAAGGGATAATGAAAACTGGTAAGAACACAATGATTGCTGCAAGAGCAAGACCTGTATAGTGATTTCCTGTACGTCCTCCTTCAGAAATATGATTAAAAAAGTCTGCTCCCTTAGTGAGGATGTCTCCTCCTAGCATAAATAGCAAAATAAACTCTAAGCTCAACAAACCCAAAATAATAGCCATCATTTTCTTTGCCAGCTTATCACATATTTCTATTTTTCTTTCCTTGCTGATGGATTCTGCACCGGGTATATTGGAAAACCACTTTTCTGCTCTTTCCTCTCTTGTCATAACGAAACTCCTGTGTAAATATAACTTCCCCCTAATTTTGCAACAGTATTATACAAAATTCATTTTATTTTCTCTATAACAAAAGTCTCATACCCTTTACAAATCCTCCGCGACAAATTGAAGGGCTGTAATAAGCCACCTAATGCAGCATAGATCTGTAGGTAGGGCAATCTTAGCCCGTCATTACTTGTCGAAAGTGAGGAAGTGAAGTACTGTAAAAAATAACAGTTGAAGCGACTGATGCAGCATATCCCTGTAAAAGGGGCAATCTGAGCCCGTCGGTACTTGGGGTTGTAAAAAAATCAAAATAAGAAATAGATTTTCGGCAATATAGGTCTAAATGAGGGGTAGTCTGAGCCCGTCGGTACTTGCGAAAAACAAGAGAATCGAAGTTTTTCGCTTAGTATCCGTTACGTGGCGAAGCTAGCGAGAGCGTGCCCCACTTACAGGGAAATGCTGCATCAAAGCGTGAATTTTATAGCTTATAGTCCTCCACTACCCTAAAGCGAAGTAAGCTCGATGAGCCGAATTGCCCTTTTGCAGGTCTATGCTGTAGCAGAGCGGGTAACTTTGTTCTTCACCGCCTTCTTTCTCTCTTCTGCGAAAATCAAAACTCTATCCAAAATACCCAAAAGGGAGGGCATGAGGAAGATTACGAAGAAGAGAGAGCATACAGCGCCTCTTCCAATCAATTTTCCCAGCTGTCCGATGGCAGGGACGGAGGAGATAAAAGATATCACATAGCCGACTACCGCCAAAATAGTGCCGGAAACAAAGAGGGAGGATAGGCTTTTTTCAATGGAAGCAATAATGGCTTCCTTTCTACTCTTTTTCACTCTTTCTTCCTTGAAATGATCCAAGGTCAAAATGGCGTAGTCCACCGTTGCTCCCAACTGAATACTGGACACGATAACATAGCCAATAAAAATCATATTGGTCCCTTCCAGGAAGGAGAAGGACATATTGCTCATAATGGCCAGTTCGATAGGAATCATGGCCACTATAGCAAAAAGTACCGACTTAAAGGAAAGCATTACCACCAGAAAGATGATTATCATAGATAGGGTATTTACCTTGGCATTGTCTGCCCGAAGAATATTTTCCATATCCATGGTAGCGGTGGTATCTCCCACCAGATAGCTATCTTCTCCGGTATAAACCTTTAAAATCTGGCGAATGGTGTCTACCGCCTTATAGGATTCCTGACTTTCTCCGGGAAGGTTTAAGGTGATGACCATTCTGCTGTAACCGTCTTTTCTGACTAAATCCAAGGAAGACTTGGGAACCATGAATTCCGGTACTCCCTCCGGTAATAACGCACTTAAGGACTGCACATTTTCCACATAGGGAAGGGAAGATAAAAGATTTCCCAAGGCCTTCTCTCTATCGTTTCTTCCCTCCGGGTAAATGGCAACCAAAAGATTTTCCTCTCCGAAAACGGCATTGATTTCCTCCTCCATCTTGGAAATTTCCGTGCCTTCTCCTTTGACCACCGCACCGTTACTAAAACGGAAGTCATTCATCCCCTGCATAATATTTAAGGGATAGACCAAAAGAATAGTCAGTATCAGCACAAGAGGACTAAGTTTATAAGCAAACTTTGCCAAGGGCTTAAAGGAGGGCACGAAGGGCTTATGTCTTGTCTTTTCCACAAAGTTCCACATTTTCAGCAGAAGAGCGGGCATAAAGAAAATAACCGTTAAAAGGCTGAATACCACACCCTTTGCCAGCACAATTCCCATATCCTTACCGATGCCGAAGCTCATGGCACATAGGGCCAAAAAACCTCCCACAGTGGTTAGAGAAGAAGCTAAAATCGTACTTAAGGACTTGCCTACTGCATAGGATAAGGCTTTTTCCTTATCCATCCCCTTTTCTAAGCCTGTCTCAAAGGCATGGAGCAGGAAGATGGCGTAGTCCATGGACACTGCAATCTGTAAAATCGCCGCTACATTGTTGGTAACAAAAGATACCTGTCCCAGGAAGACATTGGTTCCTCGATTTAATCCCACTGCCAGGAGTATGGTAATGAGAAAGAGAAAGGGCTCTCCGTAGGAATTGGTCATTACAAACAAAATCAGAAAAATGAAGCCAATTCCCAGAGCTAAAATTATGCCCATTTGGCTACTAACCTGTTCCTCCACCGTCTTACTTTGTACGGCAAGGCCGGCATACACCGCCTTGTCTCCCAAAAGGCTTTCGATTTCCGTAAGAGCCTTCTTGGTTTCCGTATCACTGTCTCTCTTTACAAAAACCACATGAAACAAGGCATTTCCATCCTTATAATCCAGGTCCTTTTCCTTCTCCTTTTCTTCCATGAATTCGGGAGCATAGGCACTTTTAGAGCCTGTGGAAAAGCTTACCCGGTCTACACCGGAAATATGCTCAATCTGCTCCTTATAAGAGAGCGCTTCTCCCATGGAAACATCCTTCAGCATGATTCTTGCCGTTCCGGGATAACCGAAGCTATCCTCCATTTTCTGAATTCCCTGCTGTGTCAGGGAGGAATTCGGGAGATACTTACTTAAGTCATAGTTCACCTGTACAAAGAGGCTAAGAATCAAGGAAATACACAAGAGTCCCCAGAAAACACGACTGATTTTTTCTCTATACTTTACGATAAAATCTGCACATTTTTCGCTTATACGCATTTACTTCCCTCCTTTGAAAATAGAACTGATTCCTTTCCACACTTTTTGTGCCACTTGTCCCAGTCTATCCCAGAGACTAAGGGCTTTCGTTTCTTTAGTCTTTACCGTTTCTTCCTTTACTTCTTTAATTTCTTCGGTACGTAAGGTCACAGCCACATCCACAATATTATCATTTTCAGAAGGCATCAAGGACTCAACGGGTCTGTTGGGATCAATTTCCAAAACTGTGGACTTTTCTCCTACATTTTCCTCCCATTTCTTCTCCACAAGGGCTTCCAGCTCTCCTTTGGCATCGCGAATGGCTCCGGTGGAGTCCAGTACAGCTTCTCCGTTTTTCAGCATTTTATCGGTAGCATTTAAGTTATTTTCAATGGAAGAATAGGCCTCCTCTCTTTTTCCTCGAAGGTAAGCATCCTGCTCTTCTAGACTTTTCTGTAGATCCTCCATGGTTTTCTGACTGTTTTCCAGAAGAGTGTTTAAGTTTCTTCCGGTTTCCTCTCCCTTCTCCGCATAGCTTTTCAAGGTCTCCTGCAATCTTTTCACATCTTCGATATTATCTTCCAAAACGGAAAGACTCTCTTTAGAGTTGCTTAATCCGGAATGGGCATTGGAGGAAAATTCCTTTAAGGCAGGATTTAGCTTTTCCATGGCAAGCTTCTGCATCTCCGCTTCTGTGCTGTCCGCTTGTGCCTGCAAAGAAATATATTCTGTGACCAGTGCCATAATCTGATCCTTTAAGGGAGATCCCTCCAGCTTAGCCGATAAGTTCGCCAAGCTGTTCTGTACGGAGCCCTGCTTTTTTGCGGAAAGTAATGTTTCTACCTGACTAAGACTTTGCTGCGCCTTATCAATCTCCGTCTGACTGGGTACATCTCCCCGAAGAGCCACCAAAGAATCCTCCAGTTCCAGCATGGAATTTTGCAAACGATTCATGTTGCTTTGGCTTTCGCTGATATTGTTTTTGGCATCCCGACTCAGTCCGTTGAAATCCTCCACATTTTCCGTAAGAGGGCTGATGCTGCTATTTACCGTCTCCATATCCTGATAGATTTGATCTCGACTGTTTTGATAATCTCTTCCTTCTTCCTGAGTTTTCCTTAGAAGAGCCTCGCTGTTATTAATGTTTTTCCGCATCGTTTCCAAGGATTTCTGAGAGGCATCCAAGGAATCCAAAAGGCTGTTTCCGGCGTCCTTTAGGGCATGGTAAGAGTTCTCCGACTCTTCCTTTGCCTCTCGTAAGTCCGTGATTTTGTCCACCTGAGAGGAACGAAGGGGAGCCATCTGAAATTGTAAACCGGAAAAACTAAAGGAGTTGCTTCCCACCTCAATGGTAAAGTCGTCTTCCTCTCCGGGAAGGAGGACGAAAATCACTTCCTTCTTCTCTCCCAAGGATACCACCTGAGCCTTCTCCGCCTTTAGGGATAAAATGTCCTCTGCGTTAAAGCTGCTTCTGGCCATCATCACATAGTTTTTTGCCGCATAATCCTGAGCGTTGGGATTCTTTTTAAACTGCACATGAATTTTCACCAAGCCCTTCTCTCCGGCAAGGGTTTCCGGTTGTACCTCTAAGCCGTTTAACTCATAGCGAATCGTAATAGTCCAAGGCAAGAGACTGTAGGGTTCAGCTGTTTCCCCCTCCAAAAAGAGAGAATCTACATTCCCTTGAGACAAATCCAAAGTATGTTGATTACCATTGGACTGTACTGCCACACTGTTACTGAGGTTTTTTACATTTTCATAAGTTCCGTAATCTGTAAGACTGGAATAGCCCTTGGTTTCATACTCTCTTACCAAAGAGCCCTGCTTAAATTCTCCGGTGGGACTTAATAAGGCATAGTAGTTCTCGTGATAGCGGGGCTTTTGTACCTCTGCCAAAGCGGAGATGGACAGAGCAAGTACCTGACTGAAACAAAGAGCAATACAAACCGCTCTTTTCCACTGCTTATTCCTTTCACTGCTCCTTTGCTTACCATTTCGAGTATTCTTCTGATTACCGTTTTGATTGCTTGCTATTGCTCTATTGTAAATTCTCTGATTTTTCATGCTTGTACCCTCCTTGTTCTATACGATTCCAATGCTACTTTTGTCTTTAAAGCTCTTCTGCTTTCAAAACCTTTCCCCATACTGTTTTACTCATACTATTTCAATGCTTATTTCTTTGTTTTTCTCCTTTTTTTGCTATACTAAAAGCAAAGTCATGAGCAACGGTAGCTATCCTAAGCCTTTGGCAAAGGAAAAAAAACGGTCAATATAGGACAAATGTGGTATAAAAATGAAAAAACAAGAGTGTAGGGAAAGAACCCAAAGACAGTTGGCGGAAGCCTTGGAATTTTATTTACAAAAAAAGCCCCTGGAAAAGATTACCGTTCGGGAGCTGATTGAAAAGGTCGGCATCAATAGAAAGACCTTTTATTACTATTTTCCGGATATTCACGGACTTTTGGAATGGATGGTAACACAAGAAAGTCAAAGATTGATTTTTGAAATTCAGAATCAGGAGGACTATGAAAATTCCCTTGCCCTGGTTTTTGATTCCATTGAGAAGAACCGTCATTTTGTAAACTGTGTCTATGAATCCATGGGCAGGGATGCTCTGGTTCGTTTCTTAAATAAGGACTTCCGTAAAGTAATCTCCTGGGCCATGAAAAAGGGGATGGAGGATGTCTTGAAGAGGAATGGGGGAAAAATAACGGAAACTTCCAATCCCTTAGGCATCGAGCAGAAGTTTTTGGATATGCTGGTGGACAGCTATATTGCCAGTATTGCACAAATCCTGCTCCTCTATCTTCAGAAAAAGTCCCCCTTTAATAAGCAGGAATGTATTCGATTTATCTTGCGGTACCTGCAATCCACTATACCTGCGGCATTGGAGGAATTTGCGCGATAAACTCTGCAATGGAACGCACTCTATTTATTTATTTATTTATTTTACCGATAATACTATGAATGCATTTGCATGCTTAAACCGCATAAATTTTTTTAAGAAAGGGAGATGGATTAAGAGGTAAAACTATGACAGTAACTGAAATGGCGAATTATGCCCTTAAAAAACAGGATTATGAAAAAGCCACTTCTAAACAAGGCTCTTCAGATAGCGAGGGGAATCAATCTATTTCCGACTTAGAACGATCCTATCGGAATGCAGAAGCCACAGGTGGAGACAGATGGTTATGTGGTTGGAACCCCGATGTGGAGCCGAAGCATATTGTACCTTTAAGTAAAGATATTGAAGATTTAGTGAAACAGCAAATTAGAGAAAGATATTTAAAGGAACAGGGAGGTAGCTCCTTCGAGAAAGTCCATAGTTATAACGAAAAATACAAGGCCTATGCAAAGACCAGGAATGGCCCGGAAAGAATGTCCGTTCTTTATACCATAGAGGAGTTAAAGTTTTCAGAAATGGATAAAATCATGGGATATATTAAAAGTAAAGTTCCGGGATGGCATCATCCTAAGCCCTATGATCCGGCTATTGTGCAGGAGTACATTAATCAGGAAGAAGGAAAAGACAATAAGGATATTAATATTTCCGTATAAAAGATAATTCTAACGATAAAAGAATCCCTAAAATCAAGCGGTATGATTTCATTTCTGCCTGATTTTGGGGATTCTTTGGTATCCTGAACTGAATCTATTCCTTCTTTATTTTAGGAAGCATAATCCCTGCTGCCTTTTTATGTATTTCGATATTTCCTGTCTTATAGGCACCCCCGAACTCTCCGTCCAAAGTCCAATCCACCGGCTTTTCCCCATGAAACTCCAGATACCGGGTTTTGAAAAAACTCACATAGGGATGATCTTCCGGGATATCTCCCCGAAGGAGGGTTCCTACAATCTCTCCCAGCTCTCCAATATTTTTCGGAGAACGAATCAGTAAAACCTCAAATTCTCCGTCAGCCAAATCTATATTCATTTTCTCCTGCAAGTTCTGTCCCGGTAGTCCTGAAAAGCCTGCTACGGAATAGGCGTTGGAAACGGCTCCGAAAATATATTCTCCCTCTTCGGAAAAATTTTCAGCAAAGATTTTCAAGGGAATGCTCTGGCTCATATTTTCCGGTAAGGTACGAAGGGATTCCAGCAAATATGCCAAATGCCCCAAATTGTTTTTTAATTCCTGGTCTGTCCCGTAGCTTACCTTGGTAAAAGCTCCAAAGGCTGCAATATAGTTAAAAAATCTCCCCTGAAGCTTCCCCACATCATAAGAAAAACGCTCTCCTTCCACCATGGCTCGAAGATTCTCCTGCAAATCCTTGGGAATCCCTAAAGAATGGGCGAAATCATTGGTGGAGCCGCAGGGAACATAGCCCATGGGAATATCCAGCTTTTCTTTCAGAATGGCGTTCATAAGATAATGCAGTGTTCCGTCTCCTCCTGCGCAAACTATCAGGTCGAAATCTTTCCCCAGTTTTTTTATCAGCTCTTCCGTTCGTAAGTTCTTATGCTTGGGAAGAATAGGAAAGACCGTTACGATACAGCCTAATAAAGAAAGACCTTCTACCACCCGATAGCAAAGCTCCTTTCCCTTCCCCTGTCCACTCTGGGCATTCATTAAAAGCAATACTTTTTTCATAAGAATTTCCTCTTGTTTTGAGCGTTTTATAGCTTGAATCATACCATATTGTTCTATAAAAATTAAATAGACTTCTAACCTGACTTCGGAGATGTTTCTTGATTACTTTGCTATGATATCCTACTCCTGATTCACATATATTTTACTATTAAAAAAGAGGAATACATATTGGATATGCTTCCTCTCTTCCTTCTTTTATTATGCGGTCTTCTTAGCCGCCGGACCTAAGTCCTTCATCTTCTGTTCTAGGCGAGCTTCCTTTTCCTTCGCCTTAGTCTGGAAGTCCTTAAAGGTATTCTCTTCTACAACACCTACGAAAACTTCCTGATAGTCTGAACTACCCTTTTCCTGAATCCGCAACACATAGCAATCGGAAAGTCCATACAGCGTTCCCTCTTCTTCCGCATTCCGAAAATCTTCATCAGGTATAAAGCTAAACTGCTCTCCATCCTTTACTGTCTTCTTCCATAAGCGATTGCGAACACCCTTGTCTTCATCCTGCAAGTAGGTATTCTTATAGGCAACAACCTCTGCCTCACCACTACCGGATACGGAAAATACCGGATTCTCATGGACAATGTAAGCCACTCTGGCAGACTTACTGACAGGATCGTTTACCTTTCCTTCCACATATTCCACATGAAGCTGTAACTGCTCCTTCGCGAAAGCCGAGAAGGAAAATAATAAAATGCCCAGTAGGCACATCATTAACAATGAAACTCTTTTTAACATAGAGAAAACACCCCTCACAATGAAAAATAAAGCCGGTATCTCACCGGCTTTATCAGTATATCCGTTTTTCGTTATCATGACAATCTTTGGGGAAAAAGATACAGAGTTTTGTAAATCTTTTGTAAGAACTTAGAGTTTTGAAATATCCTTCACTAATTCAAGAAATTCTAATTCTTGAATCGTCTATTATACCTTAAGCGTTTTGAGCTCCAAGACGTATGGATATGTTTCTGTTCTGTAAAAAAAGGAACAAAGAATATCCAATAAAAATCGCCAAAATATATAAGACGAGATCATTAACATCCACCACAAAAATCGGAGAATGGAATAGGATATTCAAAAGAAGCTGAATACATTCAATACCAAATCCAATCAATACCGCATAGAGAAGTGTCTTCTTTTTCTCCTTCACTGCGGGAAAGAGAACTCCCGGTAAGGGAAGAAATGATACTACAATTATAAGATTGGATAGCATGTTGTATCTCAAAAACAAGAACGGATTCAACTCAATATTCTGAAGGATCTGTCGGATGGATAAATCCCTATGGCTTATGCTATGAGGAATAAGATAAATCAGCACAAGCAATGCCATATAGCCAAACAATCCCCAGTGATGCCCGTAGCTAGACATTCTCTTTGAAGAAATAAAGTAAATCAGTCCGATTACCAAAGCTAAAATAAGTACTCTACTATAAGGATACTGCAAAAGGAAACTAATCATAAGAATCACCCCTTTCGAATGACTTGATTGTAGAAATACATTGGAGATATCCTGCCTTCCAAAATATAATCCAAACTTCCAATGTCATCTCAATGAAGTAAATTGTTAGCTGCTTCTTTCACCCGTATGATATTGTCTGTTGTAATAGTTTTTAGCACTTACACCAAAAAATAGCAATATAATTAAGCTTTCTAAAATATTAAATCTTTATTGACCTAAATCTCCAAGAAAAGTCACTTAATGAAAATGTTTCTACTAAGAAGAAAAAATGAGGGAACCATGTCCCTCATTTTTTTCATTTTATTATATCTTTTTAACTTAGAGTAATAAGCAAATATAAAAATAATAAAGCCGACTTTTCATGCAGTGTGGGTCTGAAAAGAGGGCAATCTGAGCCCGCGGAACATACAAAAAGCCACTCCAATGAAGAGCTATAAACAATCCATTAGAGAAGCGATAGATGCAGTACCGGTCTGTAATAGGGGCAATCTGAGCCCGTCAGTACTTACTGAAAGCGAGTATTGCGAAGCTTGAAGTTAGTACTGTTACGAAGGCGAAGTTAGCGGGAGCGTGCCCAATTACAGACCGGTACTGCATCAGAGCGTGCTCTTTTAATTGTTTACAGTACTTCACCACTAGCTTGGTTAGCGAGAGCGTGCTCTACTTTCAGAGCTATACTGCATGAACGCTTATCCTATTTTTTATACATGCTATTACTCCAACACAATCTTCATAAAGCTCTTCTTTCCCTTCTGGAGCAAGGGCTCATTCTCCAGTTCGGAAAGGGATAACTGTCTTCCGATATCCGTAATCTTCTCTCCGGCAAAGCTTACGCCACCCTGCTGCACATTTCTTCTGGCTTCTCCCTTGGAAGGTGCCAAACCGCTAACAACCAAAAGGTTCAAGATGTCGATTCCCTCAGGATACTCTGCCTTCTTAAGCACACACTTTGGGGTATTTGCTGAATTTCCGCCACCTGCAAACAAGGACTTGGCTGCTTCCTCCGCCTTCTTAGCTTCCTCCGCACCATGTACCAGCTCTGTCAAATGGTAAGCCAGTATTTCCTTAGCTTTGTTCAACTCTGCCCCTTCCCAGGCATCCATCTTCTTGATTTCTTCCATAGGAATGAAGGTCAGGAGACGAAGACATTTTCCTACATCCGCATCATCCACATTTCTCCAATACTGGTAGAAGTCGTAGGGACTGGTCTTAGCCGCATCCAGCCAAACCGCACCGCTGGCGGTCTTTCCCATCTTCTTTCCTTCCTTATTGGTAAGCAGGGTGATGGTCATGGCATGGGCATCCTTTCCCAGCTTCTTACGAATCAGCTCTGTTCCTGCCAGCATATTGGACCACTGGTCATCTCCGCCGAACTCCATGTTACAGCCGTAGTCCTCGTAGAGACGATAGAAATCGTAGCCCTGCATCAGCATATAGGAAAACTCAAAGAAGGAAAGTCCCTGAGAAAGACGGTTCACATAGCATCTGGCTCTCAACATTTCATTTACGGAAAAATGAGGACCTACCTCTCGCAAAAACTCCATAAAGTTCATATCTCTAAGCCAGTCCGCATTGTTTACCATCAATGCCTTCCCCTCGGAGAAGTCAATGAAACGGCTCATCTGCTTCTTAAAGCAGGCACAGTTATGGTCAATCATTTCGGTGGTCATCATTTGACGCATATCGGAACGACCGGAAGGATCTCCGATCATACCGGTTCCGCCTCCAACCAAGGCGATAGGCTTATTGCCTGCTGCCTGCAAACGCTTCATCAGGCACAGCGCCATAAAGTGCCCTACATGAAGAGAATCCGCAGTGGGGTCGAAGCCAATATAAAAGATTGCCTTCCCCTCATTCACCATTTTGCGGATTTCTTCTTCATTTGTAACCTGGGCAATCAATCCTCTCTCTTGTAATTCTTCATAAACTCCCATACTGCTTCCTTCCTTTTCTTCCCTCAAAAATCAAACTGCTCTTGCCGTACTGTATTAATATTTAGTTTGCTGCTCGTATTCGTAGACATTGGAAATCAGACGAACCGTATCCTCCCAGCCGATACAGGGGTCAGTAATGGACTTTCCGAAGATATGTTCCTCCACCTTACAAGCGCCCTCAATCAGATAGGACTCCACCATCAGACCCTTCACAAAGTTGGCCAGCTCCTGAGAATACTTTCTGGAATGCATGATTTCCTGAGCAATACGAAGCTGCTCTCTATGCTTCTTTCCGGAATTACAGTGGTTGGTATCCACTACCGCCGCAGGATTCACCAGATTCCGCTCCTCATAAAGTGAATGTAAAAGCTTTAAGTCTTCATAGTGGTAGTTTTGCACCATTTCCCCATGCTTATTCTGTAAGCCTCGCATAATGGCATGGGTATAGGGATTTCCGGAGGACTTTACTTCCCATTCCCGGAAAATGAATTCATGGCCATGCTGTCCTGCATAGATGGAGTTTAACATTACCCCTAAGTCTCCTGAGGTCGGATTCTTCATGCCGCAGGGAACATCCACCCCGGAAGCCACCAAGCGATGCTGCTGGTTTTCTACGGAACGGGCTCCCACCGCAATGTAAGACATCATATCGGACAGATAGGACAGGTTATCCGGGTAAAGCATCTCATCTGCGGTACTGAAGCCTGTTTCCTCCAAAACGCGCATATGGAGCTTTCGAATGGCAAAAATCCCTTCGATCAGATTAGCACGCTTTTCCGGATCCGGCTGATGAAGCATGCCCTTGTAGCCTTCTCCTGTGGTTCTCGGTTTATTAGTATAGATGCGGGGAACAATTAAAATTTTGTCCTCCACTTCTTTGGAAATTTCTTTAAGCTTGTGGCAATACTCCAGTACAGGATCCTCATGGTCTGCGGAACAGGGACCGATCACCAGCAAAAACTTGTGACTTTCTCCTGTAAAAATCGCCTTAATCTCCTCGTCTCTTTTTGCTTTCTGAGCAATCAGCTCAGAAGACAAGGGGTACTGTTCCTTTACCTCTGAGGCAGAGGGTAACTTATGAATGAATTCTAATCCCATACTATCTCCTTCCTTTTCTGCTAAAGTATAAAGGAAGTTGAAAAAAAGTGCAAGAAAAGAGGATGCCCGGCTTAGGCATCCTCTTTAGGCTATATCGAATAGGGTAAATATCTCTTCACAGAGAAAACACCTCAAAATTCTCCAGTTCAACTAAGACTTTTTTACAGAGCATCCGCAATAACCTTCTTTAAGGTATTGGCAGAAGCCTGTAATGCTTCTTTCTCCTCCGGGCTTAATTCAATGGGTACCACCCTTTCCACGCCCCCTCTTCCCACAATAGCCGGAACAGAAAGAGATACATCGTGAATGCCGTACTCTCCGTGTTGCATGCTGGAAACCGGCAGGATAGATTTCTCATCTCGAATAATGGCTTCACAGATTCTGCGAACGGACATGGCAATACCGTAGTAGGTAGCCTTCTTCTTTTCGATAATTTCATAGGCGCTGTTCTTTACATTTTCCGCAATACGACTCATGGACTCATCATGCTCGATATGTCCCCGAAGCTCACAGAAATCGTTCAAAGGAATACCGGATACATTGGCACTGCTCCAAGCGGCAATCTCGCTGTCTCCATGCTCTCCGATAATGAAGGCATGCACGGAACGGTTATCAATGGAAAGGTGTTCTCCCAGAAGATATTTCAGTCTTGCGGTGTCCAATACGGTTCCGGAACCGAATACCCGATTCTCCGGGAAGCCGCTAAGCTTTACCGCCGCATAAGTTAAAATATCCACAGGATTGGCTACAATCAGAAGGATTCCTTCATAATTTCTCTTGGCAATCTCCGGAATAATGCTCTTAAAAATTCCTACATTCTTCTTCACCAGATCCAAACGGGTTTCTCCCGGCTTCTGTCCTGCTCCTGCCGTAATGACAAGAATGGAGCAATCCATAAGATCATCATAGTCTCCGGCATAAATCTTCATAGGCTTTGCAAAGGGAAGTCCGTGACTGATATCCAGTGCTTCTCCCTCCGCCTTCGCTCTGTCCGCATCGTTTAAAACCATTTCGGAAAATAGTCCGCTTTGCATTAAGGCAAAGGCAGAGCTTGCTCCTACGAATCCGCAACCGATAACCCCTACTTTTCTCTCTTGAATATTCATTTTGCATCCTTTCCGGGAATTCTTCCCCCATTCCTTAAAAGCTTTGGACAAGAGTAGTATAGACTAATTCCTAGCGATTTTCTAGAAATTAGTGCATTTTATACACACTTTCCCTTACTATTTCGACCATATTCAAAGTTTCTTTACTCCGGATTACTACTCTTTGCCCATAAAAGGGGCTGTAAAAGCGAGAGCGTACCCCAAATTTAGACCTATATTGCTTAGAAAACTGTTTTGATTTTTTTACAGCCCCTTTTACCGAAGCTCCTCCTCTTCCAAGATTCTTCGTTTCTTTTCCAGATACTCCGGAAAACGCTCCAGATAAGAATGCATATCCTTTCCGTTGTCCGTTCTTTCGATTCTGCCCTTTGGGAACAGAATCTTACTGGAGGCGCCTGCCCCGATTCCTAAAACGCTGTGCTTTTCTTCCATCATGAAAATGTTGTAAAGGCACTCCTTCCCTTCCTTGGCAAAGCCGATATTTTCCAGATTTCCCGCCATATTTTTCTGGCGATAAAGATAGTAGGGCTGTAAATCCAATTGCTCCGCCGTATCCATACTGCAAAGCATCATCCACTCGATTTCTCTTCTCTCCCGTCGCTTTTTTAAAGAAGGGAGGTAAGGAATGGAAAACTCTCTATCCAGGGTAAAGCTTTCCGCCTCTCCGCCTGCCTGATAGATTTCCCGAAAATGATTTTCCTCCGCCTTTAGTCTGGCGGCACGCTTTACCGCCAAGGAATGTACGGTAAGGCTATCCGGTGCCAGGCGCAGAATTTCGGAAAGGCTTTCCTCCACCTGCTGCAAATGCTCTCCCGGCAAGCCCAAGATTAAGTCCATGTTAATATTGTCAAAGCCTAATTCCCTTGCCAAGGCATACTTTTCCTTTACTTCTTCCACGGAATGTTTTCTTCCGATAATATCTAAACTTTCCTGATGGAAGCTTTGGGGGTTAATGGAGATTCTATCTACAGAAAAATCCTGTAATAGCCTTAATTTTTCCCGATTAATAGAATCCGGTCTTCCTGCCTCCACCGTATATTCTATGGCGCCCTTTCCCTTGGAAAAACAATGCTTATCTACTAAGGAAAGCAGGATTTCCAGATCCTTTTCCCCTAGGGCTGTTGGGGTTCCGCCACCGATATAAATGCTTTGCAGCTGCTTTCCTCTTTTCTCTCCCATTTCCCGTAGCACAAAAAGCATTTCCTCCTCTAAAAGAGAAAGGTATTTCGGCATCCTTTCGGAAAAGCTTCCCATAGGCATGGAAAGAAAGGAGCAGTAGGCACAACGGGTAGGACAAAAGGGAATATTGATATAAAGACTGTAGCCTTCGGAAATACTTTTTCCATAGGCCTTTTCCGCCCTTTGTAAAATACCTTCCTCCTGCAAGGAAATCTTATATAAAAGCTCCGCCTTCTCCCCCTCCAAGCGATATTCTTCTTTTAGAGCAGGGAACAAAATTTCGGGACTCTGTCCCTTTTCTTCCCGCATTTTCCGGCAAAGCCCTACCGGACGAATGCCGGTTAAGTCTCCCCAGGGCAGACTCCTTCCGCTTTGCTTTTCCAAAATATCATAAAGATATGCCTTTAAAATGGACTTATCCTTTCCCCGCTCTCCGGTAAAGGCAAGCTCTTCTCCGGTGATTTCCAGAGAAAAGAGGAACAGAGAAGGGTCGAGAATCCCCTCCTCTGTTAAAATGCGGTTTTTCTTTTCTTCCGGCTTATGCTTTAAGCTCTTTTTGTTTACCTCTGTGGGCTGTCCCGCTTCCTTCGCCCGCTTAAAGGCATTCTTCTCCTCCTGGGTAGTTTCCATCAGACGAATCCCCTGACTGCTATGAATCTGGAAATCCTCCCCGGGGTAAAATGCCTTACAAAGCTCCCGAATGTCCGCTTCGAAAGGAAGCACCTTATCTCCTAAAAATAATTGAATCACAAAATCCTCTTTTACATACTCTATAAATCCAACTGAGAAATGTCAGAAAACTCTTGATGGCTATAGGCTATAGAATTTACTCTACAGAATTTTTAGTTGGAAGTCTTCTTTACATTACTGTCCAAAAGCTTGTTAAAGCCTACCCAACCGTTGGCTTCCTTGGCCTTTCCGGACTTTTCTCCCTGCTCGATAAACTCCCGCATGGTTTCCAGCTTGGCATCCGTATTGTCCGCAAAGGAAAGGAGCAAAGCCTCCATGGTAGCCGGCTTCTTAGGAGAACCGTATTCCAATTCCCCATGATGGGACAGGATACAGTGTAAAAACTCTGTCTTCACATTCTCCGGAAAATCGGGAATCTCCTGCATCTTTTCCGAAAGCATGGTGTAGCCGATTAAGATGTGACCTAAAAGCTGTCCCTCGTCGGAATAATCATTTTTCGGAAAGGGCGTAAGCTCCTTGGTTTTTCCGATATCATGGCAAAGAGCCGCGCTTAACAAAATGTCTCTATTGATATCCCCATAGTGTCTTGCGTAAAAATCGCAAAGCTTGGCAACAGACAGGGTATGCTCCAAAAGTCCCCCCACATAGCCGTGATGCACGGATTTTGCAGCGGAATGGAAGGAAAAGCATTTGTAAAAATCCTTATCCTCCACAAAAAGCTTTTGTAAAAGCTTTTGTAAATATGGATTCTGTACGGTCTTGATTAAGGCGTACAGTTCCTTTCCCATTTCCTCCCGATCCCGCTTACTCACCGGTAAAAAATCCTCCGCCGCATAAGTTCCTTCAGAAGCCACCGACAGACGCTGAATACTGAGCTGATTTACCCCGTTGTAAATGCTGACATTTCCCTCCACGTACACATAGTCCATGGGAGAAAAGTCCGATATCCCCGGAGAATTGGGTTCCCATACCTTGGCATCAATGGTGCCGGTTCTGTCTTGCAAGCAAACATTCAAGTATTCCTTTCCGTTTTTTGTCACCGCTGCATTCTTGGTTTTCACAAGATACACATTATTCACCCGAAGCCCATCTCGGAAATTCTCAATAAAGCGATTGGGGTTAGGAACTCGTTCCATATTTTTTCCTTCCTACCTTGCCTGTATAGGGCAAGAAAGCACTAACTCTACATACTCTTTACCATTATAACGGAGAAGTTCCACGGGAACAACCGCTCCTTCCGCCTGTTCCTGCAAAGTATCCTGAAAAGCCTTGCCGGTGTCAACGCTCTTTCCGTTCAATTTTATGATAATATCCCCGGGGAGAATTCCAACAGAGTAGGCGGGACTGTCTTCCACCACCTCCGTGACATAAACTCCTTCCGGAATTCCCAGCTCCTTCATGGTCTTGGAACTATTTTGAATCTTTACGCCGAAATAGGGAAGAATTCCTCCATTACTGAGTCGTTCCAGACTTTCTAAAGCATCAGATATTCCGATAATCTGTCTTCCTGCTTTTCTATCCTCTGCCTCCGTGTAGAAGCCTACCCATTCCCCCTTTGTGTTTAAAACAAAGGCTGTGCTGTTTTCTTCTCCGGAGAACTGCATCTTGATTTCTTCCCAAACCCTATCCTCCGAAGCCTTGTCATAGGACAAAACGCCAATGGTGCTTAAAGCTGAGGAATAGGCCTGTCCCAAGGGGGAGCCTAAAAGCAGTACCGTGTCTCCCTTTTGCAGAAGTCTGGAATTCCCTCTGGGCATTTCCTGAATTTTCTCCCACTCCTTATCCGTTAGAGAAGAAAGCTCTACGGTAAGAACCACCCATCGATCCCTGCCGCTTTTCCCCCGAAGAGTGGCGGGAAGCTTTTTTTCCCGGTTAAAGGTGACCTCGTAGCCTGCCCCTGCCTTGGCCTCTCCCAAAAAGAGAATCACCGCCTCTTCTTTGGTCTTTTTTAAAATTACCCCGGTACAATGCTGGTTTGCTTCACTGAGAGAATCTTCTCCGGGAGTATGAATACTGACCTCTACCAAGGATTTTTCCCCTTCGGAAATCAGCGTTTTGGCATTGGACATCAGGCTGTCATAGCTGGATACGGAGAAATCAAACTTTTGCAACTCTGACTGTACTACATCTTCAATCGCTTCGGTTTCCGCCGTGCTTTCCGATGCCGCTTCCGTACTTTCTTCCACCAGGGCAATGCTTTCCTTTGCTTGCTCGGCCTCCCCTTGGGAAAGGCGTTTTCCCAGAAAAAAGAAGGAAAAGGCTGCCGCTGCACCAAAAAGTCCGCCGGAAAGCAGAATTAGCACCGCCTTCTTCAAGCTTTTTTTCCATTTTCCCTTAGGACCTACGATTTTCTCTCGAATAAAATGTTCTTCCATCTTGCGTTCCTCTAAGCCCCTTTATGCCTGCTGCTTACATCATTTCTCTACTGAGCTTTTTGAATGGTCTTTCATGGGATTTTCCCCTTCTTGGGAAAATGCTCCAAATCCCTACTATCTTACTCTTCTACCCGTTCCACTGCGGGAAGTGAAAAGCTGAATTCCGTACCCACTCCTTCCGTGGAAACACAGTCAATGTTTTCCCCGTGGGCAGTGATAATACTTTTTACAATGGCCAGTCCCAAGCCGGTACCGGCTTTATCCTTTCCTCTGGAAATGTCCGTCTTATAAAAACGCTCCCAAATCTTCCCCAAATCCTTCTTGGGAATCCCGATGCCCTGATCCTTAATGCCCACCAGCACCTTCGTGCCTTTTTGCTCCGTCCGAATCTGAATCTCCGAATCCTCCTTGGAGAATTTTACCGCATTGTCCAAAAGATTGTAAAAGACCTGCTGAATCTTCGGATAATCCCCATTGACCATCTGTTTTTTCTCTGCAAACACCAGAGAAAATCCGAGCTTTTTCTTCTGGCACTGCATTTCAAAACTGGCACAAACTTCTCGAATCATCCGGTTTAGATCAAAGTTGCTTCGGTTTAAAGAGCTTCCCTGATCCAGCTTGTTTAAGCTCAGCATGGACTGGGTCAGTTTACTCAGGCGCTCCGTCTCGGAAATCAGTCGAAGCAAATATTTTTCCTCCGCCTCCTTGGGGATAGTTCCATCCAACATAGCCTCCAAATAGCCCTTTATGGAGGTTAGTGGGGAGCGGAAGTCGTGGGAAACATTGGCAATAAACTGCCTTTGGTAGTCATCGGATTTTTGAATTTCCTCCGCCATGAAATTCAGAGTATCCGCAAGGTAGGACATTTCATCCCCTCCACCGACGGAAATCCGATACAAATATTCTCCTGCCGCATAGTGTACCGCCCCTGCCGTAATTTTTCCCAGCGGTCGATAAACCCAAAAGTAAAAAACGAAAAAAATGGAAAGAGACAGTACTGCCACAGCCAGAAAGCCTCTATAGAAAATGCTGAGCAGCATTGCTTTTTCCTGCTCTATTCCCGCTACAGATTTATGTAAAATCAGGTAGGCAAGATTTTGGTAATTTCTCTGAATGGGAGCCTGGGCCAAGATATGTTCCTCAGGCAGTAAACCGTGAAGATTGCCTCGGAAAGCAATTTTTCCACCGTTTTCCGTAGGATCAAAATCGCTCACAGTCTTTCCGCTCAGATTGTCCTTCCCCTTATGCTGCAGAATTTTCCCGTCCTTATCCACCAAGGTCCATTCCACGTTAGTTCTATGAATGTTACCTTCCATCTCCTTACTAAGTCTATCCAGAGAAAGGGCTCCGTTTTCCTCTTTGGAATAGTAGTTGGCAAGCCTGGTAGCCTCACTGTAAAGCTCCTGTCCCTCTCTTTGGTATAGATTCTGTCCGATAGCCTTTTCTCCGTAAAAATAAAGGAAAAGAAAGCCAAAGAGAAAAAACAACAGGTAGGTGATGATAAATTTGATAAATAATCGTTTTCCCAAATTCCCTCCTGCCTTATTCTATCTATCCGACCTAAACTTATTCCTGCAATATCCATCCCATCCTAAGCTATGTCTTACGGTCTTTATCCTAATCTAAACTTGTAGCCGATGCCCCAAACCGTGGAAATCTCCCATTCCTCCACCTGGGGAAGCTTCTCCCGAAGCCTCTTGATATGCACATCCACTGTCCGGGAATCCCCGGCAAACTCATAGCCCCAAATATGATCCAAGAGCTGCTCTCTGGTAAAAACCTGGTTGGGAGAGCTGGCCAAGAAATACAAAAGCTCCAGTTCTTTTGGGGGCATATCAATAGCCTTTCCTTTATAATGCACCGCATAATTGCTTAGGTTGATTACCAAGTCTTCGTAGGCGATGTATTTGCCCTTTCGTAAAAGGTCTTCTCCCCCTTCCTTTTCCTTATCTTCCTCCAATGGTGGCGAAAAGACATGCTGGCTTCTTCGCAAAACCGCCTTCACTCTGGCTACCAGCTCCTTGGTATCAAAGGGCTTTAGCATATAGTCGTCCGCTCCAAGCTCTAAGCCCAGCACCTTATCAAAGGTCTCTCCCTTTGCGGAAAGCATGATAATGGGCACATTGGAGCTTGTGCGTATCCTTCTGCAAACCTCATAGCCATCAATTCCCGGAAGCATCAGGTCCAAAATAATCAGTGCCACCGGCTCTTTTTCCAAACTTTTCAAGGCTTCTTCCCCGTCTTCACAGATTCGGGTATCGTAGCACTCTTTTTCCAAATATAGAGAAATCAGCTCTGCAATGGAGCTGTCATCATCCACAATCAAGATTTTTTGTTTTTCCGCCATGCTTCCTCCTTTCTACTATCTTCCAATATTCAATATTCTAAAATTTTCTAGACCTACTCTTTTCTTCAATCTTTATAGGAACTTAAGCAGCTCCTACTTTTTCTTCTTTCACCGGCTTTTTATTTCTTAAAGAAAGCAATGCTGACACCGTCAGAGCCTTCCCCATACTCTCCTAAACGGAAGGACTCGATATGCTTATTCTTTTTCAAGCATTCCTGCACCATCTTTCGAAGGGCTCCGGTACCTCTTCCATGAACGATTCGTACCTGAGGCAGTCTTGCCAAAAAGGCATCATCCAAATATTTATTTAACTCCGGCAACGCATCCGCCGTCATTTTTCCGATTAAGTTAATTTCCGGAGAGATGCCAAGCACCTTTCCTCTTCCGATGGAGGCAACTTTTCCCTGATTCTTTTCCGGCTTTTCCTTTTCCTTATGCTGGATAAATTCCACATCCTTGGCGGAAACCTTGGTGCGAAGCATACCGGCAGTAACGGTGAACATTCCATTTTTATCCGGAAGAGTGGTAACCGTTGCCACCATATCGTGCATGCTTAAAACCCTTACCTTGTCTCCGATGGCCAATTTCTTTAAGGAAATGGTTTGGGAAGGCCCCTTTACCATGGTGGAGGACAGAGCCTCATCATTTTCCCGCATCTTTTGGTGAAGCTTGGTTCTGGTCTTTTCTCCCTCTAAGGCACTGCTCTTTCCTGCCTCCTGCCGACGTAGTTCCTTTACCACCGCATCAGCGGTTTCCTTAGCCTCCCGTAAAATCTGAGCAGCCTCTTCTCTGGCTCTTTGCAGGATTTTCTCTCTTCCTTTTTCGATGCCTTTGGTGGATTCTCTGGCACGCTGCTTTAAACTCTCCACCTCCGCCTTGTAGCGCTCGATTTCTTCCTTTTCTCTCTGGGCAAGGCGTTTGGTATTTTCCAAATCCGCAATTACATCTTCAAAATGCAGGTCTTCCTCTCCCAAACGGTTCTTCGCAGAAGCAATGATGTCCTTTCGAAGACCAAGCTTCTCCGCAATGGCAAAGGCATTGGACTTTCCTGGTACACCGATCAAGAGATGATAGGTAGGCCTGAGACTTTCCACATCAAAGGCGCAGGCGGCATTTTCCACTCCATCAGTAGACAGGGCGTAAAGTTTTACCTCCGCATAGTGGGTGGTAGCCAGGGTTCGTATTCCCTTTTGGAAAAGGTGGTCCAGAATGGCCAAAGCAAGTGCCGCCCCCTCTGTAGGATCTGTTCCTGCTCCCAGCTCATCAAAAAGGCAGAGGCAGTCTTCCTTTGCCCCCTGTAATATCCGCACCGTATTGGTCATGTGGGAGGAGAAGGTGGAAAGGCTTTGCTCAATGCTTTGCTCATCCCCGATATCTGCATAAATCTCCCGATACACCGTAATGCTGGAGCCCTGGAAAGCCGGAATAAAGAGTCCCGCCTGCCCCATGAGCTGGAACAATCCCAAGGTCTTTAAGCAAACCGTCTTACCACCGGTATTTGGGCCGGTAATCACCAAAAGACTGAAGTCATCTCCCAGGCGAATGCTGATGGGCACCACTTTGTCTTTGGGAATCAGGGGGTGGCGGGCATCCAAAAGCACCGTCTTCCGTTCCTGATTCAAGATGGGCTTTACCCCGTCCATCTTATTGGCCAGCTTAGCCTTGGCAAAAACAAAGTCCAAATGACTTAAAATCTTTACATTTTCCCCCAGTTCCTCAGTAAAGGGCGCTAAAGAAAGGGAAAGCTGTAAAAGAATCTTCTCCACTTCCTTTTTCTCTAAAGACAAAAGTTCCCGCATATCATTTTCCAGCTGAACAATGGAGAAGGGCTCCATAAAAAGAGTAGCCCCTGAGCTACTTTCATCATGAACTATTCCCCGGAAGGCATTCTTATACTCCGCCTTAACCGGGAACACGTGTCTTCCGTTTCGAAGGGTGATCACCGGGTCCTGCAACATAGAACGGTTATGCTGCAAGATTCGGTTTAATTCCTGGTTGATTTTTTCCTCTAAGCCCTTTTCCTTCCTGCGAAGGTGGGAAAGCTCCGGACTGGCGTCATCCGCCAGTTCCTCTTCGGAAAGAATACAACGTTGCAGCTCTCTTCGGACTTCATCCAAGGGAGCCAGAGCCTGAAAATACTCCTGTAACGCATCTTCCCGCTCTTCTCCCTGCTCCTTTGCTTTTTTGGTCTTTTCTAAAATCAGGATAATATCATATAGCTCCGGAATGGAAAGAGCCGTTGACAGGGCTAGACGGGAAAAATAGGGGCGGACTTCTTTGATTCCCCGAAAGGAAATTCCTCCCCCTAAGCGAATGCGGTCTTGTGCCGCCTCTGTTTCCGAAAGACTCTGCTCCACCTCTAAAAAGGAAGAAGAAGGCTCTAAGGCCTTCAACTTCTCCTTACCCAAAGAAGAGTCTGCCTCCTCTACTAAACGGTCTATGATTTTGTAAAACTCCAATGTCTTTAAGACCTTTTGGTTCATTCTATCCCTTTCTACCCTTAGCCTAAGTTATTCCTTATCCAGCATCAGCTTTGCACAGCCGTAGATTCCCTCATCATTTCCAAGCTTAGCCAGCATCAGCTCCGCCTTTTTGTTTAAAATCGGTGTGTGCTCCTCATAATGTCTCTTAATAATCTCTAAAAGGAAGTTTCCTGCTCGAGAAACGCCTCCACCGATAACGAAAACCTCCGGGTCCGCAATCATGGAAACCTGTGCCAAAACAATTCCCAGATAACGCATACTGCATTCTAAACTTGTGCTGGCCAGAATGTCTCCTTCTTTAGCCGCTTCACAAACAATCTTTGCGGTAAGGGCTTTTCCATAGATACGGAGAGAAGACGGATCTCTGAACATCCGAAGAAAACGCTCTGCCTCCTTCACAATTCCGGTAGCGGAAGCCACCTGCTCCAGACAACCCATGCCGCCGCAGGCACAACGTTCTCCCTCCACATCCCGCACATGGATGTGTCCGATTTCCGCTCCTGCACCATGCGCTCCGGTAACAATTTTGCCATTCAGAATCAAACCGCCACCTACGCCGGTACCCAAAGTTACCATCAGCATGTCGGAGAAACCTCTTCCTCCTCCCTGCCACAGCTCCCCAAGGGCCGCTACATTGGCATCATTTCCTACTGCACAGGGAATCTTTCCGCCCATCAGCTCTCGCATGATTTTTGCCGGGTAAATGTCTTTCCAGCCTAAATTTACCGCAACAGGCACATGTCCATCCGGCTCTACAGGTCCGGGAACACCGATTCCGATTCCTGCCACATCCTCATAGGCAATGGTCTTTTCCGCCAAATGCTTCTTTAACTCCTCAGCCACATCCGGAAGGATAAACTTTCCCTGCTCCGCCTTTCTGGTGAGCACCTCCCATTTGTCCAACAGTACGCCGTTATAGGTAAAGATACCGCATTTTACGGAAGTTCCCCCTACATCAATGCCTACGCAATATTGATTCATCTTATCCCTCCTCTGTAGCCAGATCTACACACCTTACTCTTCTTAATGCTTCTAAAAGCACATGGCTGAAGCTTTTTCTATTTTACCCGAATAGCCTCTTCCCTGTTTCGATAGGCCAAGAATAAATCCGTTCCCCCGAACTGAATTTTTGACAAAGAACGAATATATTGCAAACCTTCTTCGGTCTCCCCATTATAACGCAGTCTGCCGTGAAAATCATAAACTTTAAAATATTTCTCTTGATAGAGAATCACCTTGTCCTGACTTAATTCCATGTTGTTGCCCATAAAGTCTATGGGTTTATCCAAAATTTTCTCTCCGGTCTTTCGGAAAATCAAAAGTCTATAGGGTTTTTCCTGCTTTTGCTTTTTCCTTCCGGAAGAACTTTTCGTCTTTTGCTTTTCTTTACCGGTATTCTCTTTGCTTTCTGTAAGAGTACTTCCACTTGCTACAGGACTTTGTTTCTTTGTCTTCGGTTCTTTAGTATTGCCGCCCTTTGTATCCTCTTTGCCACCGGACTTTCCTGCATTCTCCTGAGGCTCGCCTCTTTGATCCGTAAGAACTGCAAGGTAATTTTTATCATAGGAAATCATCCGAATCGTTTCCGGAATTTCCACCTTCTTCTTCAGCTCCGGACTGGTTCTGACTTTCGTGGAGAAGAAAGCCAAGCCCCCATCATACGCCGCAAAGGATTCCTCATCAGTAAAAAAATGTACTCTTCCCACAATGCCGCCGGAAAAATCATCGGTAAAGCCCCCTACCACTCGGTCAGCACCGGCATTTTTCCCTAAAGAAGAAAAATTATAGTAAACCACTCTGGATTTCACAGTGGTCTGTTCCAAATGGGCAAATGCTACACAGAGCTCCGTCCCATCCGGAGATACGGACAAATCCATGGGATAACCGTCCCCCGACATCACCGACTTGATGCCAATGTCCAGATTTTTGCCCTCCTTGGAAAATACCGTAATATAGGTTCCCTGATCCTCCGACAAAAGCGCATAAACCACACCTTTTTCGGAAATCCGTAATTTTTCTATGGTACTGGGCGCTTCCCCCTGCCCGCTAAGTCCCTGGGCAGAAAAAATATACAGCTTGGTACCGCCCTGCTCACCGATTACCGCATAGTCTCCGGAAACCGAAACCAGAGCTCGTCCCATTTCAAAGGCCTGATCCCAAAGCACCTTTCCTTGGGAAGAAACATACTTCGCCCCGTCCTTACTGAGTTTGATTACGCCATCCCGGTAAGGAAAATAGCTGTATTCCTCCTCTACGCCCTTACTTTCTTCCAGGCTGTCCTTCCATAGAAGTTCTTTTTGTCCAAAACGTCTTCTTCCATAAAAGAAAAAGCCTACCGCAAAAAGAAAGAAAAGAATCAACAAAAAAGGAAGCCAAAAGTTTTTCGCCGTTAAAGAAAACGGATTGTCTTCTGCCCTTCTCTCTTCTTCCTGCCGTTCTTCTTCAAGACCTTCTTCCGCCTTACTTCCGATGATGACCCTTTGCTTTAATTTCCTTTTTCTTGATTCTCTTTCCCGATCCGCCAAAGCCTACTCCCTATCTTAACTTAACGGTATCACTGCTCCGGATACATTCCTTTAGCAATATAACTTGGGGATGTATCCTTTTTGCGATACAACTGCTCCGAATATACTCCCTTAGCGATATAATTGTTCCGGATATAAGCCCTTTGCAATACATTCCCGTAAAGCTTCTTCTGCCAATGCACGGTCTTCCTGATAGGTCACGCCGAACCAACGGTCATGATCCTCTAAAACCTTTACTCTGGCCTTTCCTTCCTTCATCAAGCAATCCACCTCTCTGGGCAACAGATACTCAGACTTCGCTTCCTTGCCGTATTTCTCCAACCAAGAAGGGAATTTTTCAATCAGTACATCCAGAAAATGCTCCGGAAGCCCAAACATGTTCATGGAAGCAATGGCATCCTCCTGCAACTCCACAACTTTCTTCTGTTGATTTTCTCCTCGTAAAACGCCGTCTTCCTTGCGTTCAATATTGTAGGTTTCGGAAATGGACTGAAGATAGCCTTCTGCACTCACCTGACAAATTCCACGATTTACAGAGCCGTACTTGGAAAGGGTATTTACCAGATGATAGCCTGCCATGCACATTTCCATCATACCGGAATCCGCTCTGTCTGCCTGTAAGAAATCATTGATTAGACGAAAGCCCTCTTTTCCGTAGAAATCATCCGCGTTAATCACGCCAAAGGGTCCCTGTACCTGCTTTCTGCACTGCATTAATGCATGGGCTGTTCCCCAGGGCTTTGTGCGCCCCTCCGGCACAGAAAATCCTTCAGGCAGTGCCGTGATTTCCTGAAAAACATACTCTACATCCGCAATCTTTTCGATTCTCTTCCCAATGATTTCCCGGAAGTCCGCCTCAATATCCTTTCGAATCACAAAAACCAGCTTTTCAAAGCCTGCCTCCAAGGCATCATGCACGGAATAATCCATGATAATCTCTCCATGGGGACCAATTTTGGCCAACTGCTTAATGCCCGCACCATAACGGGAGCCCAATCCCGCAGCCATGATTACCAACGTTGTTTTCTTTCCCATAAGTCTCTCCCTTCGGATAGATATTGTATAAAAAAGGAATGTACTGACTATCCTTTTACCAGCTCTTTTCTTATCCTCTAAAGATAAGGGAAAAATGCCGTTTCGTCCAGTCTTTCTATTGGAATTCTGTAAGCAATTAAGAAAATACGCTCCGATGCAGTACAGGTCTGTAATGGGGGCACGCTCTCGCTATGCTCGCCCTTCGCAGTGAAGGACTGTAAAATTCAAGTGATTCGCGATGATGCAGTACAGGTCTGTAATTGGGGCACGCTCCCGCTAACTTCGCCTCCGTAGCAGTACTAACTTCAAGCTTCGCTTTGCTCGCTTTCAGTAAGTACTGACGGGCTCAGATTGCCCCTATTACAGACCTGTACTGCATCTATCGCTGCTTTTATTGGTTTTTATAGTCCCATACCGCTGTTAGCTGAAGATTCTCCATGCGGTTATGAAGTTATTGGCCCACCAGCCGGATAGGCTTCTGTGCACCACTCGGCCGTTGGAGGATGATGCGTCGATAACGGAGCCGCCTCCGGCATAAATTCCTACGTGGCCGCTTACCACTACGATATCTCCTGCCTGTAATTCTCCCATACTTACCTTCTTGAAACGCCCCGGATTTCTCCAACCGGAGGAGGTCATATAGGAAGTTCCCACGCCGGCCTGATTCAAACACCAGTATACAAAACCGGAACAGTCAAAGGAATTTGGTCCTTTGGCTCCCCATACATAGGGGGAACCGATTTTGGAGGAGGCAATGGAAATCAAAGATCCTGCAGAGCCGGAAACTGTTGCTCCGCCAACACCGGAAGAAATACTTCCGCCGGAGCCGCTATCTCCGCTACCCGCCGGAGCGGAATTTCCTCCGGCTGCACCGCCTCTGTTACCACGGCTTGGTGTCTTTGCCTTTGCTTTTGGCTTCGGCTTAGACTTGGCTGTGCCGGACTGAAGAAGCTGCAAGGTTTTTGCTCCTGCTGTTCCGTCTGTTCCTAAACCATTCACGGACTGGAAGGCAATGACCGCATCCTTGGTAAGCTCTCCAAAATAGCCGGAGGCTTTATCCTGAGAAAGATAGCCGTATTTTACCAAAAGATTTTGCATATTCTTTACATCATCACTTTGTTCGCCAAGACGCATACCGAAGGGCTTGGCATTTTCAGAGTCCATAAGACTTCTGGTATCCGGGCCAAGGTAGCCGTCTACTACCTGGTCATTTCTGGACTGGAAGGCACGAATGGCATTTTGCGTACTAAGTCCAAAATTTCCATCCGCCTCTCCGGAAAGATATCCCAACGCAATCAGACGATTCTGGTATTTTTTTACAATCTCACTCTGTTCTCCAAGGGCAATAATATTGGCCTTTACTTCATCGGAATATAGAAGATTGTATGTGGTCTGGCCCACTGTTCCATCGATCGTCAGTTTATTGACTTCCTGCAATTTCTTTACTGCAGTTTCCGTATCCTGATCAAAGGTTCCGTTAATCTGGCCGCTTTCCGTAAGATATCCCAGGTTATACAAACGGTACTGAATCTTGGTAATATCGTCTCCCTGGAAGCCAAGCTTTGCCGCATAATGGGGAGCGGATTCCGACATCAGAGCATCCCAGGTGTCCACACCGGTAATACCGTCCATTTTCCGTCCTGTCTGTCTTTGGAAATACTGCACTGCCTTGGAGGTGGCATCTCCGTAATAGGTGGTCGGTTCATCTTCTTCCATATAGCCAAGGTTCATCAATCTTTGTTGCAAATCCTTAACAACAGAATTAATTACACCTACGGTAAGATTGACCGGTGCCAAGTCCTCCGCCTGTCCGTCAATGGTAACTCCTTCAATAGACGGAAGCACATTGGCATTTAAGCCGAGAGCCGCAATAGCCATCACGCCTTCCGACTCCGCTTCCGTTGTCAGGACAATATCAGAAGAAGAAGCAGCCTGCTCCTCAGCGCCAAGCTTCTTCTCACAAGCAGTAAGCCCCAATAGACCGGCTACTAAGACAAGAGAAAGTCCTCTATGGAATAATTTTGAATTCCGTATATGATCTTGCATATATTTTTGTACCTCTTATTTCTATAGATGAAAACGCTATTCTATGATACCATAGGCACTGTTCCTATCCTATAAAGAAAATCTTAATTTTGATTAGGAGGAGAGCCGGTAAGGTATAAAAAAACAGTAAAAATCAAGGAAAAGGAAGAAAAGGGCAAGAGGAATAATTTAAGAGTTTTTGGAAGTTCAAGAAACTCTTAAGCAAATAGATAACGAGTTTTGAATAATGTACGGTATTCATTTGCTTCTTTACTAAGCATCACCAAATGTGCTCCGCACATTTTTGTGTAGGACAAAGGTGACGCAGGCGGGAATGCTAGCATTTCCGCCTGCACCGCCTTGTCCTACGCAATACGGAAAGAATGCAAGCATTCTTTCCAGGTGATGCTGAAAGTTTAATCAAGCTAGCTTTTTTCTTTAAAAATTGAAAATCCTGTTTTCATGTTTGCTCTAACATTTCGATATTGCTTTCCCTCCCTAATCCAAAACCATCTATAAAGGAGTACCTATGCGTTTACGTCATATCCCCGGTTCCGAAGATTTTGTAGCAAATTCTCACTATGTTTTATCAAATCCGGAACAGTACAAGGGAGATTTTTCTGAAAAGCTCTTTGGAAATTCCAATCCTTTGCACATCGAAATCGGTATGGGCAAAGGACAGTTTATCTTTGAAATGTCCAAAAGAAACCCGGAGATTAACTATATCGGTATTGAGCGCTACGACAGCGTTTTACTAAAAGCCATCCAAAGAAGAGAAAAGCAGGAACCGGAGCTTACCCTCAACAATCTTTTCTACATCAGTATAGATGCCAGGCTTTTGGCCGATGTCTTTGCGCCTGAGGAAATCGGTAAAATCTACCTGAATTTCTCTGATCCCTGGCCTAAAAAAAGGCAGGCAAACCGCAGACTCAGCAGTCCTGTCTTTTTAAATATTTACAAAAAAATTCTGGCAAAGGATGCCTTGGTGGAAATGAAAACAGACAATCAGGATCTTTTTACCTATTCCTTGGAAAGCTTGGAGGAATGTCACTGGCAGATTTTAGCGAGTACCAGAGATTTACACCATGATCCTGTACTGAACGAAGGAAATGTTATGACCGAATATGAGGAAAAGTTCTCTTCCAGGGGAAATCCCATTTGCAAGTTTATTGCCAAGCCTTAACTATCACTTTTCAGCATGCTCCTGGCAGCAGGTAATGCAAAATACCATGGCAAAGATACTTAGATATAGGCATACTTTTGCTACTGTTTTTAGCACTGTTTTTCCATAAAAAATACTTGCCTCTCCTGTCCCTATCATGCTATACTCAGTCGGTATGTAAATTTGAAAGGAATGGTTTTCCATGAAGATTTTTTTGGTTATTGTATTTGTATTGCTGGGCTTAGCATTGTCTGCCATTATTCTGATGCAGGAGGGAAAGAGTCAGGGCTTAGGTGCTCTCTCCGGTACCACAGACAGCTATTGGCAGAAGAATAGAGGTCGTTCCGTTGAAGGGAACTTAGAGAAGTTTACCAAGTTTGCGGCTTTTGCCTTTTTTGCTGTGGCATTGGTGCTGGACATTATTTGGTAAGATTATTTCCTCTGTATGGTAAGCCTGCATTTTATGCAGGCTTTTTCTCATATCCAAAGATAAGACAACCAGCGAATTTTTAAAAAAATTGGCGTGAAAATGCGAGTTCAAACAGTTCCTCGGAAATTTCACAGAAAATATTTGTAAACCATAAAAGGAATTAAAGAACAAAAGGAGTAAAATGCGGGAAGAGCAAAGGGAAAAATTAAAGAAAATCATCTTGGATCTTATCAAGGATCCAAGCTACCACCCCATGAAGGAAAAGGAACTTTGCTTCTTTCTTGGCGTACCCAAAGAAGAAAAGGCTGCCTTTCAAGAGCTTCTTATGGAAATGCAGGAGGAGGGCGTTATCGGCATTTCCCTGCAAGGGAAATACAGCAGGGCGGAAAGCTTCTCCCAAAAGGGTACTTTTCATGCCAGCAGACGAGGCTTCGGCTTTGTTTCTCTAAGTGAAAAGGAAGAAGAGGTCTATATTCCCAAAGGGGAAAGCGGTAATGCCATGGACGGCGATTTAGTAAAAGTCATCCTTACGAGAAGAGCGGAAAACGGCAGTAAGGTGGAAGGAAAAGTCAGCAAGGTTTTGGAACGGGCCAACAAGGAAGTACTGGGGCTTGTAAAGGAGAAGCGGGAAGGACTCTATCTTTCCCCGGATAATCCCAAGCTTCCGGATTGCATTTTGATTTCCCCGGGAAGGGAGAAGGGAGCAGTGCCCGGAGATAAGGTGGTTTTGGAAATCCTCTCCTATGGTCCTTCCAAGGAGAATAAAGCTCCGAGAGGTCGAATTCCCCGGAAAAGAATCAGTTCTCTTCTCTCCTGTCCCGTAGGAGCTGTAAAGGAAGTCTTAGGGCATAAAGATGATCCGGGAATGGATGTGCTTTCCGTGATTCGCTCTTTCTCTCTGCCGGAGGAATTCTCCGAGGATGTAGTTTTAGAGGCCAATCAGCTTCCCAATGCCGTATCCCCTGAAAAGGCGGAGGAGCCGGGACGAAAGGATTTTCGAAAGCTTACTACCATCACCATTGACGGAGAAGATGCCAAGGATTTGGATGATGCCATTTCTTTGGAATATTTTCCGGAGAAGGAAGAATACCGCCTTTACGTGCATATTGCGGATGTGAGCGACTATGTGAAGGAAGGAAGCGCTCTGGATTTGGAAGCTTTGGATCGGGGCACCTCTGTTTACCTGACAGACCGGGTAATTCCCATGCTGCCGAAGGCTTTAAGCAACGGCATTTGTTCCCTCCATGAGGGTGTGGACAGGCTATGTCTCAGCTGTATCATGGACTTTGACCGGGAAGGTCGCCCCCTCTCCCACGAAATTACCCCCTCCGTCATTTGCTCCGATAAAAGGATGTCCTACCACAAGGTTACGGCGCTTTTAGAGGATAAGGAATGGGAGGATCCGGAGGAAAAGCTTTCTTATCAGCCCTTCCGGGAGCTTCTTACGAAAATGCGGGAACTGGCAAGGCTTCTTCGAAAATCCAGAATGGCCAGAGGAGCTTTGGACTTCGATTTTCCCGAATCCAAGGTATATTTTGATGAAAATGGAAATATTTCCAAAATCTGTGCAGAGGAAAGGGAAGAATCCCATAAGATTATTGAGGAATTCATGCTCATTGCAAACGAAACCGTGGCAGAGGAATATTACTGGCGGGATATCCCCTTTTTATATCGTATTCACGAGAAGCCGGATTGGGAAAAATGGCAGAATCTCTCCCATGTTCTCTCCTCCTTTTCCTACATTTTAAAGGCAAAGGATCCGGACAGCCTTAGACCGAAGGCCTTGCAGGAGGTACTTTCCAAATTAAAGGGAAAGCCGGAGGAAGCCATGCTTAGCAGCATGATTCTTCGCTCCCTAAAACAAGCCAAGTACAGTACGGAGCCGGAGGGACATTTTGGACTGGCCAGTAAGTATTACAGTCATTTTACCTCTCCCATCCGTCGTTATCCGGACCTGCAGATTCATCGCATCATCAAGGAGAATATCGCCTATCAGGAAAATGAGAAACGGCGCAAGCATTATGAGCGGATTCTCCCTGAAGTGGCTCTTCAAAGTTCCCTTCGAGAAAGACGAGCAGAGGAAGCGGAACGGGACTGCATGAAACTGAAAAAATGTCAGTACATGAAGAACTTCTTGGGAGAAGTCTTCCCGGGAAGAATTTCCGGTTTAACCCAGTACGGTATTTATGTTACATTAGAGAATAGCATTGAAGGCATGATTCCTCTTCGCTTTATGACAGAGGATTACTACATTTTCAATGAGGAGGAAATCAGTCTTAGAGGCGAGGCAAGCGGAAAGACCTTCCATATGGGAGACTCCATGTGGATTTCCGTTTATGCTGTGGACACCCTCAGCAGAAGTATTGATTTTCTTCCCTACTATCCGGAAGATGCAGAAGGAGGCAATAGTCTTGACTAAGGAAAGCATTAAGCAAATCGCCAACAATAAAAAAGCCTTTCACGACTACTTTGTGGAGGAAAGCTTTGAATGTGGAATTCAGCTTTTCGGAACCGAGGTAAAGTCTCTTCGCTTGGGGCAGGCTTCCATTAAAGAGGCCTTTTGTCAGATTCGAAACGGGGAATGCTTTGTGGTAGGCATGCATATCAACCCCTATGAGCGAGGCAACATTTTCAATAAGGATGCCCTAAGAGACAGAAAGCTTCTGCTGCACAAGCAGGAAATCCATAGACTTCTGGGAAAAATCAAGGAACAGGGCTATACTTTAATGCCCCTTTCCCTTTATTTTAAAGGAAGTCTTGTAAAGCTGAACATGGGACTCTGCCGTGGTAAAAAGCTTTATGATAAGCGGGAAGATATGAAGAAAAAAGCCCAGAGAAGGGAATTGGAAAAGGAATTCAAAAAGGCGAATATCAGAGTATAGAGAACAGATAGGGAATCTACGAATCTCTATCATTTCTTAAGTAGCAGTTCGTTAAACGCCTAATGATTTCTTCTTTACTCTGTCGCAGACCTAACTGTTTTGTATCCAGTTCTTCAGTTTCCATCTTTAATAAAAATTCAGAGATATCTTTTTTAATGATTCCCTTCGTGGGAATCATTATTTCTTCTCCTAAAAGTTCAGACATGCGATATACATCATTTCTGTGTTTACGGATATCTCTACTATCAATTTTTTCGCCAAATTTTCTTCTTTCTGTTAAATCCAGCCATGCCTTCATTTTAAATGGAATCAAGTAAGGAGTATTCAGAATACTAACTCCATCCAATATTACCGGCCCATTTCTAAGAAATTGGTAGTAATCTTCATCTAAGAGAATTGCTGATAGACTCGATAACTCCTCTTCTAGCGGAATCGGTGTTAGTACTGCGTCCTCCGGTAATACCATTTTATCCGTTCTTCTGGAAAATATTTCAATCATAGCCGGATAAGAATCGTTTTTAGGTTTAGAAAATCTATAAAATTGACTATTTCCACTACTTTTGTTTCTATGTTCGTATCCCGCTTCCAAAATATAATCCCAAAATTTCCGACCAAACTCCACAGTCAGGACTTCAAGAATCAAAACAAGATCAAGATCTTTGGTTGCTCTAAATTCCATATCAAAGTTTGACATCAGTAAGTCACAAGCGGTACCGCCAATAATAATATAGTTGGATTCATAGTCTTGAAACCATTCTCTGAAACTATGTAAGCCTCTTATCATATTTCTTCCTCCAAAATTCTTCCATCATTTCAGTAAGAGAAATCTGTATGCGTTCATCCGCATTATCCTTTAAACTTAAATACAAGGAAAGAGCATCTATCTTCCCCTTCATTCCAAACAGCTTCGGATCATAATGCCATACTTCCAGCTGAATTTCTTTGTCTATATCCGTCATGAATTCATAGCTATTACCATAAAATTGCATAGTAGCATAAGTCTCTATTTTGGAAGGACTTAGCATGGAATATTCTGATAATGCGAAAATTCCGGCCTTTAAGAATTCATCCTTCAAATCTTTTCTTTCAATATACAACTTTTTCTTTACCGGAGATATTAAAAATTTTTCTGCAACTGTAAATAATTCTTTTCCATGAAATTCCGAAGTAACAAACTTGCTAACACCTCTTTTATGGCTTTTAATAATTCCGGCATCTTCCAGCTGTTTTGTAGCTCTACTGATAGTCATCAATGAATAGGACAGGTGATTTGACAACTCGCTGAAACTAAGTTCCTCTTGTCCACTGTATAGAAAATATAAAAATAAGACCTGTGCCGCAGGACTGATTTTTCTAGGAGCTAATATTCTTTTGCTAAATTTTTCTTGCAATGCCACTCCCATAAAAGGAAGAAATATCTGCGTCCCTTCCATTACAAAGGGAATTCTTGCCTTTATTAGACTTTCCCTTTGTCTGGGTAGACATTCATCAAGCACTAAAACCACAGGAATATTCACTATTTCAGCAAGTTTCTGTACATGCTTTTTCACTGAAACTATATCTTCCATTTTTCCCTTTATATACATGAAGAGACAATTTGTTTCATCCAACTTTGCCTTTTTAAAAGAATAGCGATCTGTTAGAAAAAATGGTATTTTTTTTCTATCTTCCCAATCCTTATATTCTGTTTTTATATCAAGTATCCGCTCTATATACTCCATTTCATTCCTCCATAACTACTAAAACGTATTATAACTTTATTTATGTTATAATACAATATTAATGTTATGATATAGTGAATTGTAGCTATAATATCCTCCCATAAACTTTAAAGATAAAAAAATAGCCACTGTAGGAACTCTAACTTTTGTGGCAGTTCAGAACTCCTATAGTAGCTTTTTTATAATAAATTTTGCTTATAATGAATTATTCTACTTTACCTTTACGCTTTCGCTTCCATATTATGAGATCGTAAAAGTAAAGTATTATAATGCAGCTAGATGAAAAACATTCTTAACAACACTTCAACAAAATTTCGCTGAAGTCTAAAATCCCAATTCCTCATTCACCAAAATCACATGAATCCTGTCTTCATGGCGAGAATAGCGAGTAATCAAAATCTGACAGCAGATGGTATCCGGAGATTTACAATCTGAGCACTTTCCCGTTACCTTACAGGGTGTCTTAATATCAAACCTCTGGGTATTGGTGGGAGCAGCCACATTTCTGGCTCTCTTCATGGCACTGTCCAGGTCCGGACAAATCTTCTGTATGCCCACAATAAAAACCACCTTCTTCGGTCCCTGAGCAATACAGGACACTCGATTGGAATTCCCGTCAATATTCACAAGCACGCCATCATCTGTCATAGCATTTGCACTGGCTAAGAATATATCCGCATCATAGGCCGCAAGCAGTGCCGCTCTGGGCTCCATTTGACTTCTATCTATGAAATTATATTCCCCTTCCTTTAAGGCAGATACCAAGCCGATTTCCATAGCACTCATACAACCACCCATGGAAATGCTGCTGCCCTTGGGAATCAGATCCAAAGCCAGCTTCAAAGCCTCTTCCTTGTCCTTGGCATAATAGCCTGTCATATTTCGAGACTTTAAGCCCTTAATAACCGTTTCCGCCAGTAACTCATATCTCTTTTTTCCGTAAATATCCATAAGCACTCCTTCCAATAAGACTCAACAGAATATTTTTAGCACGAGTTCCCAAGCTTTTCAAGAGAGCTAGACAATCTGAGCTCGTCGGTACTTGGCGAAAACGAGCGAAGCGAAGTTCGAGCTTAGTACCGCTACGGAAGCGAAGTTAGCGAAAGCGTGATTCCCGAAGAAACCCACCTTAGTATTTCTGCTATAAGCCATACCGCAGTAGTTTTGGTATAGATTTAGTAAAGCAAAAAGCCGATGGGGGAGTTTGAAGTAGACAATCTGAGCTCGTCGGTACTTAGCAAGAACGAGTAAAACGAAGTTCGAGCTTAGTACCGCTACGAAAGCGAAGTTAGCGAAAGCATGTATACCAAAGAATCCCCTTTAGACTTGTGCCATAAGCCATACCGCAGTAGTTTTGGTAGACATTTAGTAAAGCAAAAAGCCGATGGGGGATTTTGAGGTAGACAATCTGAGCTCGTCGGTACTTAGCAAGAACGAGTGAAACGAAGTTCGAGCTTAGTACCGCTACGAAAGCGAAGTTAGCGAAAGCGTGTCTACCGAGAAATCCCCCTCGGCTTTTTTGCTATATCAATTTCTATTTTCAAACTACAAGGCTATGGCTTAAGCATCCCTCAGTCTTGCCCCCTTCTCCTCCAAAGCCTTCAAAAGACTATTGGTACATCCTACAATCTCCTGCTCTGTAAGGGTGTGGTCCTTGGCTCTGATGCTGACCTTATAGGACATGGACTTGTAGCCCTCCTGTACCTGTGCTCCCACATAGATATCGAAAAGCTCGATCTTCTCCAAAAGCTCTCCCGCTCCCTTTCGGATAGCATCCTCCAAGTCACCGGCCATCACATTTACCGGTACTAAAAGAGAGAAGTCACGGGTAACCGCCGGGAACTTTGCCACCGGCTTATACTTTCTAAAGTCTCCGGAGAGAGGATAAAGAGCCTCTAAGTCCAGAATGGCCACATAGGCCTTTTCTTTCATATCAAAGTTCTGCAATACCTCCGGATGAATTTCTCCCAAGGAGCCTAAAAGCTTTCCTTCGTAAGAAATATTTGCCTTTCTTCCCGGATGGTAAAATGCCTTTTCGCAATCTTTATCATAGTGGAAATTACCCTGTAAGCCGGATTGACGAAGCAGCTCCTCTACCTCTCCCTTTAAGCTGAAGAAGTCACCCTCTCCTGCAAATCCAAGGGTTAAGGTCATTCTCTCCTCCGGAAGCTCTGTCAAGGGAAGAGCCTTGGGAATATAAATTTTAGCCATTTCGAAAAGCTTGGCATTCTTATTCTTGTGATGCTCATTTAGGCTTAATGCCTGTAACATTCCCGGTACAGAGCTGGTTCTCATTACGGAGAAGTCCTCTCCCAAAGGATTGGCAATGGTAATCTGCTGCCACTCCATAGCGTCCTTAGGGAATAAAAGCTTCTCATAAACCTTCTTGGACTCAAAGGAATAGAAATAGCTCTCGGAATAACCCAAAGCCTCTGCCAAATGACGAAGCTTCTGATTTAACTGTAAATCTTTGGCCTTGCCTCCAACAGTAACTGCCTTTGGCAGAGTGCTGGGAATCTTGTCATAGCCGTAAAAACGGGCAACTTCCTCCGCAATATCCGCCATTCTCTCCAAATCCTGTCTAAAGCTTGGAATAACAAGGGAAAGCTCCTCCCCATTTGCGCCGTTCTTTACCTCTACGGAAATCTTCAAGGCAGTCAAAATCTTCTTCATTTCCTCTCCGGAAAGAGAAAGTCCCAAAAGATTGTTGATATCGAATACGGAAACTGTGAGCTTTGTATCCTCCCGCTTTACAGGGTAGCAGTCCAACATTCCTCCCACTACCTCTCCGGCTCCCAGCTCTTCAATGAGGGTACAAGCTCTATCCATAGCCATTTCGCAAAGGTTTGGATCCAAGCCCTTTTCAAAGTAAGCGGAAGCATCGGTACGAAGTCCCAGCTTTCTTCCGGAAAGACGGATATTGGTGCCGTCAAAGCAAGCCGCCTCCAATACCACATTTTTCACCTGATCGGTAATCATGGAATTCTCTCCTCCCATGATTCCTCCTAAGGCAATGCTTCTTTCTCCATCCTTAATGCAAAGGATACTGTCGCTAAGCTCATGCTCTACGCCGTCCAGGGTGGTGAAGCTTTCCCCTTCCTTGGCTCTTTCCACAATAATCTTATGTCCCTTGATGGTGTCGTAGTCAAAGGCATGCATGGGCTGTCCCAGCTCCAGCATCACATAGTTTGTGATATCCACGAAGTTATTAATAGGACGAATTCCTGCGGTACGAAGACGAATCTGCATCCAAAGGGGTGAAGGCGCAAAATGCACATTTTTAATCAGTCTTGCAGTATAGCGTTTGCAAAGCTCCGGAGACTTTAACTCCACGGACAAATAAGAAGAAACATCCTCCTGATTGCCAAGCTTTTCAATCTTTGGATACTGAAGGGCCTGCTTAAAAGTTGCTGCCGCTTCCCTTGCCAAACCAAGTACAGAGAAGCAATCCACACGGTTAGAGGTAATCTCATACTCGTGTAAAACATCGCGAAGGCCTAAAAGCTCTATCGCATCCACTCCCACCGGAGTTCCTTCCGGGAAAATGTATAAACCGCTCTCCGGTGCTTCCGGGAACAGATTCTTCTCTCCTCCAAGCTCTTCAATGGAGCACATCATACCGTTAGAGGGAACGCCCCTTAGCTTTCCGGCACGGATTTCCACGCCATCCTTAGGCTTACTGCCGTCATGGGCAACTTTAACCTTACCTCCGTCCAAAACCACAGGAACCACGTCTCCCTGCTTCATATTCTGTGCACCGGTAACAATCTGAATCTGTTCATTTCCGATATCTACCTGACAAATGGAGAGCTTGTCCGCATCCGGGTGCTTCTCCAAAGATAGGATCTTTCCGGTAACAATCTTTTCCAGATTCTCCCCCAAATCTTCCATGGTTTCTACCTTATTTCCCGCCAATGTCATGGCATCCCGGAATTCCTGTCCGCTTACGGAAAGTCCCGGAACATAGGCTCTCAGCCAATTCATGGATGTATTCATATTTTCCCCCTAACTCTTAAAACTGCTCCAGAAAACGCAGGTCATTTTCATACAAAAGACGCATATCATCAATTTCATACTTTAGTAAGGCAATTCTTTCTAAGCCCACACCGAAGGCGAAACCGCTATATTCCTTGGAATCAATGCCGCAGCTCTCCAAAACCTTGGGATGCACCATACCGCAGCCCAAAATCTCAATCCAGCCCTCTCCCTTACAGAAACGGCAACCCTTTCCCTTACATTTAAAGCAGGACACATCCACTTCTGCGGAAGGCTCTGTAAAGGGGAAGTGATGGGGACGGAGCTTGGTCTTGGTATCCTGTCCAAAAAGCTCCTTGGCAAACAAATCCAGCGTTCCCTTTAAGTCGGAAAAATGAATATTTTTATCAATGACCAATCCCTCAATTTGATGGAAGGAGGGGGAGTGGGTGGCATCCACCGCATCGGAACGGAATACTCTTCCGGGGCAAATCATGCGAATTGGCGGCTTATGGGTCTCCATGTATCTTGCCTGCACAGAGGAGGTCTGGGTACGAAGTAAAATGTTGGAATTGATGTAGAAGGTATCCTGTTCATCCCTTGCCGGATGCCCTTTCGGAATATTCAGCTTCTCAAAGTTGTAGCTGTCATACTCCACCTCAGGTCCCTCTACCACTTCATAGCCCATGCCGATAAAGATCTTCTCTACCTCTTCCAGAGCTAAAGTATTGGGGTGGGGATGTCCATAACGAATCTTCTTGGCGGGAAGAGTAATATCAATGGTCTCCTCCCGCATCTTTGCTTCCCGAAGACTTCTTTCCAAAGCTTCTCCATGGCTCTTAATGCTCTGCTCCACCTTTTGGAACATTTCGTTAACCAGCTGTCCGAACTTTGGTCTTTCCTCCGGACTAAGATCCTTTAAAAGCTTCTTCGCCTCGGTCAGTTCTCCCTTCTTCCCTAAGAACTGTACTCTGATGTCGTTTAAGGCTGTTAAGTCCTTGGAACCTGCAATCTGTTCCTCTGCCCGTTTTACAATCTCTTGCAATACTTGATGATCCATACACTCTTCCCTTTCCACTTTGAACTTTTTTACTTCCTTTTACAAAGGAAATCCGCTTTCTTTTGAGAACTATTTTAGAGTTTATCTTTTTTAGAAATAAAAAAGCCCCTGTCTGTTCTCAAACAGACAGGGACGATTGCTCGCGGTACCACCCTGTTTTTCGATTCTTTCTTCTAAACCAAGAACCGAACCCTCATTTTGAATGTAACGTATTCCACGGTTTTTGCTACTCTCCTTCACAAAAACAGCTCCGGCGGGAAAATTCCATCGGGAAGATAGAAAGGACTTTCAGCCAAGGTCCCTCTCTCTAGGCTATCTTTTCTCCCTTTGTACTGGGCGCCATCTTCGCTTTTCAACCGACAGTTTATTGCCTAATGAAGGAAAAGTCAAGCTTTAGGCTTATACCGACCGTCCGGGAATAAGTGTTACCGGACGGCTTACATCAAGACCATTAATCAATCGTTTTTCCAGAAGATCTATCATTAGTTTTACCGCCATCCTTCCTTTTTCCGCTACATCCTGGTAGACGGTTGTCAGTCTGGGATTACAATATTTCCCTAAAACATTGCCATCGAAACCTGCAATTCCAAGATCCTCAGGTATCTTGATTCCTGACTCATGAAAATAATGCATTGCTTCAACCGCAAATACGTCAGCAAGAAAAAATAACGCTGTTTTCTTGCCGATAAACTTACCCATCATTTTATAATTTTCACTTCTTTTCTGCTCCGTTTCATAAAGAAAAAGAAAATCATTTTGAAGAAACTCTTTTCCGGCTTCTTTCCAAGCCTCTCTGTAGCCCAACCAACGCTCGCGATCAACTCCTATATTTTTTCTGGCACAAACATATACTGACTCATAGCCTTTTTCAAGAAGATATTTCGTCATAATGTAACCGCCTTTTTTATCTTGTAAGCCTACATTTACATAATCCGAATTCTCTTTTTCAATCAAATCAATGGCAACAATCGGTTTATTTACCAGCGTTTTCAGCTTTATGTAATCTCTGTACATAAAAGTGATTGCGATAAGTCCGTCTACATTCCACGCCAGTGCCATATGAAAAATCTCTTCTAAACTTTCTGCCGCATATAACATCATATAATATCCGGCTTTACGAAGTGCTTCCTCCATCGCACCAATGAGATGACTATAAAATGTATCTGAGATAGCTGAATTTTCATAGTAGCATGAAGAATGAATCACAACTCCTATAATTTTTGAGCTGTGATTCTTCAAAGCACGAAGCCCCATTTTAGGGACATAATGGTATTCATCCAATAACTTCTGAATCTTCTTCGTATTCTCTTTTGACACTTTCTTCACATTGCCATGCAGAACATTATATACTGTAGTCATACTGACGCCTGCTATCTCAGCAATCTCTTTTATCATCATTGTGTACCTTCACACCTTTTTGACCTAACTAATATTCGTTATAAAAAAGCTAGCTAATTACATCTCCATCCAAGTCATAGATAACACATTTTTCAATCTCCAGGTCTCCACCCTCGGTGAAAAGTTTAATCTGATAAAGATCTTCAGGGAAGATAAGATTGGAAAAAACAAGCTCCCCCTCATTGACAAAGAGTTCTGATTGTGACACATCCAGTAATAGTCTTAGTGTGAGGAATTCTTTGCTAAAATCAAGTTTTGACTTATACTTTCCCGGAAATTTTTCATGTGGATTTATACCTGCATTTCTTCTATCCACAGTACAGGATTGTTCTTTCTTTGAGAATGTAATTTCCAATTGTTTCCCTTGTCCAGTTACCACTCTTATCCCGAATATAGCGGAATGGATTCTGTTTATCGGATAGGAAAGCTCCAGTTCTAACGCTTCCACATGATCTTTAAGTGTCCATTCCTCTCCTGCGCCCATATTCATTTTATGCATTTCCCTGCTGTTTTTTCTAAGTACATGCATCTCTTCTATGGGCTGCTGCCGCAAATGGAAGCTATTTCCGATTTTTTTCAGATATAATTCTCTAATGGAAGACATCTGTCCCTTAAAGGGATAAGTCGGTAATGCATCTCGATACTGCCAATTATCCGCCCAAGCAATCATAATTCTTCTTCCATTCGAAATGTTATTCCAGCTTACACCCGCATAGAAATCTTTCCCATAATCTAACCAGTTTCCTTCTTTTCCTTCCTCATCCGGTCTAAAACTTGTTCCATCAAACTCTCCGATAAAATATTTCATCCCGGTACCACCTGCAGGAGATCCGTCATTTATACTAATTACAAGAACCCATTTACAGGCTCCTGCATTTTCTGCTTTTAATGGAAAAAGATCCGGGCACTCCCATGTTCCTACATGATCTGTCGTAGAGCCCCTAAACAAAGACAGTTGCCTCCAGTGAATCAAATTTGTTGACTCATAAAAAAGGACACAATCCCCTCCTGTAACAACCATTATCCACTTGTCTTCATATCGAAAAACTTTAGGATCTCGAAAATCTTTTCTTTCCTCTGTGAGAACCGGGTTCTTCTCATATTTTTCCCAGCTTCTTCCTTTATCATAGCTGAAAGCTAAGCCCTGGCTTTGCCTCTCTGTTTCTCGTTCACAGTAAGTAAAGAAAGCAGCTAGTCTATGATTTTCTTCATCTACCACTGCACTTCCCGACCAAATTTGTCCATGTTCATCCGGCGCAATGGCATTTTCAAGTCTCTTCCAATGAATAAGATCTTCACTCACCGCATGCCCCCAGTAGATTTCTTCCAGTATATTGTATTGATGAAAAAGATGATACTCTCCCTCATAATATACCAGCCCATTCGGATCATTAATAATATATTTTTCTGCAGTAAAATGAAATTTAGGTCTGTATTTTTCCATATTTATACCATCAGGCACTCAAGATATGAGTGCCTGTCTTTCTGATACTGAATCTGTTTTTTATTGTGCTTGCTTTAATTCCTTAAAATCAGCTTTTAAGTGAGAAATCATATCATCAAAGCTATATTCTCCGCTAAAGTAACCTTGAAAATCTGCTGCCGCTTTAGGCTCGAATCCGGAAGGAAAGCCGCCCATTACCCATGAAGTTGTTTTGCCGGCATCAATATATCTCTTTACTTCTTGCGAAAGAGGATCGGAAATCTCTATTCCTTCATAATTCTTAAATGCCGGAACAAATCCCAACTCATTTACAACCAGTTGTTTTCCCTCATCTGACTGGAACAGCCAATTTAAGAAATCCTTTGCTGCTACTTTTACTTTTTCATCAGACTGCTTATTCACACACCAGTGAATAGAAATTCCGACAGAAACACAGTCTTCTTTCACGCCCTTTGTTGGAATAGGAAGCATCCCCATCTTATTTGCGATTTTCTCATCAATTCCTTTTAATTCTGGTCCGATCCAGTTTCCCTGTTGTACAACCGCAATTCGCTCAATAGCAAGACCTCCACCAATTTCTGTAGAATAATCCACTGCATTCAGCTTCGACAAATCATTTCTTGAGGGAGTATATTTTGTCTCAAGATCCAGCAATGCCTTTAAAGAATCTGCATACTTTAGTCCCAACTCATCAGAATTTCTTAGTTCTGTTGCACTTTTATATTCACAAGACAAAGGAACATTCAAAGTATGAAGCCCGGGAATCCAGGTCTCTTTTGCTG
>CAUTXF010000006.1:0-70126 GCA_963542215.1 uncultured Oribacterium sp.
GGTGATTTTCTATGCTTTACACTTGACAGGAGGTCATTACATATCAGAATATTATGATTCTTAAGTATCAGAGACTATTATGATATGCGATTTATGTTATAAAGGTAAGAGGTTTTTTAGGTTAAAAGAAAGAGTTATAGAAGTTGAATTCAATTAGTTATAGAAGTTGAATTCAATTAGGATATTGAGAAAACTAACTCTATTATGTTTAGGAACAGAAAAAATGATACAAATCCTCCATTACACATCTGTAGATTATCATATATGAAATTGAGTAAGAGATATTATTAAATAAGCATTTATAAATGCAGTACATTATAGAAATGACATTCGAATAAGAATGCTAGGGAGGATCGAAGATTGAAAAATATAAATGAGCTTGTTGTGATTATTAAAAGCATAAATTTTGATGGAGTACTAATTGAAAAGGAAGTATTGCAACTTCAATCTTGGGTTGATAAAAATAGAAATCTTGCATATGACGATAATCAGATAAAATTAATCAAGTTGGTGGACTCTGTTATAGAAGAGCATAGGATTAAAGATTCGGAAAAGGAAATGATGATAACTGCCTGTGAAGATTTTTTAAAGAATGCAGGTGATAGTTCCTCATTAACCTATAAACTTACGCATTTGTGCAGGCTTGTTAAAGAAAAGAAGAACATTGGTGTAGAACTAATTGATATTTTAGATAATGAATCGGCAATGGGTGAAATTCATAGTAGAGCTGAGAATAATCTTATGGAAGCCATTAAGTCATGTGCCGGATACTGCAGAAACCCAGAAATCATTGTTGTTTCATTAGTTCTTATTGCTATGCTTGAATATAATGGCAATTATTATGATAGTGTTCGCGAGACATATAAAGTGCTTTATAAAAAATTTTCTGAACAAAAGGTAGAAGGTAAAATTCGCTCTATTTTAAGCAAATATAAAAAGCAATCTGACTCTGGCAAAAGAACCAGAATCATTAATGTTGCACTTGAAAATGCAATTGTGCCACAGGCATATCTATCTGCATTCTTTGAATTTGTTTTTGATATCTATAAGTTGAATTTTGAATATGATCTTCCAGAGGAACCATACGAGGAATTTCAGTTCGTATTTGATGGTTTGAGAAATAATGTTCTTTCAGATGGAGATGATATTTCTATTAATGTCACACAGAAGACCTACAAGTTAATAGCGGCAACAAAACAATTAATCAGTCGCGAAGATGGATTAGATGCTGTTATTAAGTTGAGTATTATCATTGTTAAGCTTATAGATCAACGATTTTGGGACAAGGAAGTGAAGATTTTTAATCCTTACTTAAAAACTGGATATGAAGGTTGGGAGAAAACCTTAAAAGAAAGTGCTAGAGGTGGCTATGAGCGAAAGAAAAATGACTCTGAATTAAGATCACGCTGGGAGCCAAAGTTCGTAATGCTCAACAATTCTGTATACTTGAATCCTCCTGCACATAAAGTTAAGTCTCAATATGACTATAGAGATATTGCTGTTGTAGTGCTTAATGATGGTGAAGAATTATATAGAAATAACAATTGTGATATTCGTGAAATTATTGGTGGATATCAGGTTAATACCGAGATAATTGAAATTATAAAACCATTAGGTAAGCTTACATATAGATTAGTAGTCGGAAATGAAGCTATATATGATAGCAGGGAAAAGCTGTACCGAAATTGTATAGTTTTTAATAATGAAGGTCATGAAATAAACAATAATACTGATTTTGAAGGAACTGTATATATCGCTTGTAAAAAGGGTGAAGTCACAATAGATAACTTCCTTACCAAAGAGCATTACTGTATAGGATATAAGCTTGTTAGACCAGGAGATGTTATTGAAATTGGTCATGATGTTTTCAATTTCTCATCAATGGCAAAGCCAGGTGTTTTTGGACAATTATATCCTAACTGTGGTGTTCAAAAAGAAAATGCGGATAAAATAATACCTGTATATCATGATACTTGTTTTGTTGTTTTTGAAGCAGAAAACACATCTACAAAATTCGAAATAGATATCAACAGTAAACCATATAAACTAAGAGAAATGCAGTATAAAGCTACTGAAAAATCCGGCTTAACAAAATATATTGTGGAGTTAGGGTTGAGGGAATCAGGAATTTATGCAATTGAAGTAAATCAGCTAATAGCAGACAGTAAGATTAAAATTTTACAAGCTGATGTGGCATATGACACTGATTTGATGTATTCGAAGGAAATGATAGAGGATTCTATTTATAGAATTCAGGTGTCATCGAAATTGTTACCGCATAGTATCGATACAGAAGTTATAGCTGAGAGTTTTAATCCAAATTTCATACGCTTTGATTATGCAGGAGAAAGGTATAGTTATTATTTACCTTTTGACTTTGGTTTTTATAAGTTATCAGGATGTGACTGGTGCTCACAGTTCGATGACTTATGGATAAATGATATAAATAATAGGAGTATTTTGACTTTGTATGATTCAGAGTGTGATGGCTTACTTCTTTATACTGAATCGGGAACATTAGCCGAAGATGATATAAAGCTGATTGATAAGGGTTATTATAAGCAATTTCCAGTTTTCTTTTTGACATCTTATAAAAATGAAAATAGGTACCTTAGATTGGTCTTTACAACAAATGGAAAAGTCAAATATATAGTATATTGTTACAATAAGTGCACTATTGATAAAGATAAAACAGAGATATTTTTTTTCGATAATCCCCCAAAGGTGACAATTACACCGGTATATCATGGCAAAGATAAGGTGTTTTATGAGTTATTTAATTCGGTAGGGAAGAAGATACTGAAAAGCAAATTATTAGAAAGTGGCCAAACCAGCACACTTACTAATTTTAAGTCTTTTCAGGAATATGTTATACAATTTCATGTAGAGACAAAGCTTCTCCAACTTAGAAAAAATACTTTATTGTGTGAGGAACGCATAACATTTTATGCGCGAAAAGATTTTGTTGGCAGATCATTTAAGATAGTAGAGTTATATTTTGATCAGAATATACATGGTAAATTTATTGAAAAACAACGGTTATTTAATAAATACTTTTTAAAATTAACGAATATAATAAATGTGGAGGAAGGGATTTTTGAAGGACAAATATACAGCAAATCCTACAAAGGAGATTTTTTCCTATACAATATCAATCCTGTTGAAGTAGAAATATGTAGCGATGTTATTGATGGTACGGTGGATATCTATATGACCAATCAGGGAGACGGCTTGCTTTTTGACCCAGAGCATAGAGGTATTTTGAATTCAATGGAACATCCAACAGCACCGGATATTTTCTTATATACAATTAGTATGAAGGGAGAAGATGAACAGTGAAGAAACTGAATCCTATTGAAAAATCACAATACATAGATGGTAAATATAAAGAGTATTTGAAATCATCATTTGAATTTGGCAAGAGCCATCTGCAAAAATTATTTGTAGAGCAGCTTGAGAAGGAAAAACTATTCAAAGGCCCTTATGTAGATTTAAGTTTTCCATTTCAGAGAGGAAAAAATATAGAATCTTTAATTGAAGAAGGGGTGGTATGTAAATCATTTAAGAGGTTAGATGATATTAATTTTAAGAGACCTTTGTATTCTCATCAAGAAGAATCAATTCGTATCATTGGGAAAGGTCATAGTGCAATTATTACAACGGGTACAGGTTCAGGTAAAACAGAAAGTTTCTTGTATCCAATTTTAAATGATTTGCTCTTTGATGTTGAAAAAGGAAATAAGGAGGTTGGAGTTAGAGCAATTTTCCTTTATCCGATGAATGCACTTGTTAATGACCAGATTGATCGTATTAGAAAGATTTTGATGCACTGTCCGGAGATTACCTTTGGTTTCTTTACCGGTGATACTCCGGAAAAAGCAACAGCTAATACTAGAAAAAAATTAGGCGAGGAAAATGATGTAGTAATCCCAAATAATGAGCTTGTATCCAGAGAGGAGATTCGTGAGAATCCACCTCATTTGTTGTTTACTAACTATTCTATGTTAGAGTATTTGCTTATTCGTCCTAATGATTATGCAATTTTTGAAGCACAGAGATTACAGAATTGGAAGTATGTGGTGTTAGATGAGGCACATACCTATAATGGTTCACTTGGTATAGAACTTTCACTTTTACTTAGACGACTTACAGGATTGGCACCTAAACGTCCTCAATTTATTCTTACCAGTGCAACCTTGGGAAAGCAGGGTAAATCAGAAGCAGATATTATTAAGTTTGCAACTAGTTTAACATCTGCAGAATATGAGATCGGTGACATTATTTTCTCAAAAAGAATTCCTTTGCAAGAGTCAGCTATATATAGAGTAGAAGGTAGTGATTATCAAACTATTAAGGATAATATGGAATCCTTAGATGAAGTAAAAAAGGTTGTTGGAAAATATTATAGCACCACTGCATCAAATGTAGGGGAAGTACTATTTGAACTACTTGTTAGAGACGAGAATGTACATGCATTAAGTACATTATTAAAATCAGGAAGTAAAGACTTTACGATTTTGTATAATGAGTTTTATGAATATATGTCAAAAGAAGAATTAATTGCTTTGATTGACATTATTAATGCTGCTGAGAAAGATGGTATTGGATTATTTGACCTGAAATACCATTCATTTGTACGTCCGTTATCTGGCGCCTATATCACATTTGGAAAAGAACCAAAGCTTAGTCTGACCAAAACAAATGAAATTGATGGGATGAAGGCTTTTGAAGTTGGTAATTGTCGCTATTGTTATGCTCCATATATCATAGGGAAAATTCAGCGCAGAGAAGATGATCAAATGGATTATCTGCTTCAAAATAAAGAAATTGATATTTATGAGAATTATGGAAATGATCAGTATGTTAAAATTGATTATTTCCTTTTGGAGAATGCTGTAAATGAGGAAGAAGTAGATAAAGAAATACTTGAAGAATATAGTGTTTGTGATAAGTGTGGAGAAATTCACTTAGCAGGAAATCTTAATGCAAAAAAATGTAAATGTGGAGATGAACATCGATTTGTTGCATACCGAGTAATGCAGAAAAAAGCAAACGATGAAGATTCTATTTATAATAATATTGCACAATGCCCATGTTGTGGAAACAAAGGAAAATCAGGTGTTGTTAAGGCTCTTAACATGGGTAAGGATGAAGGTACAGCATTAATAGCGCAGATACTTTATGAAGCTATAGATGAAGGTGTTCAGGAAACAAAGCAAGTTAAGAAAATTTCCTTAAAGCCTATTAGTAAACTAATAGGAGCACCTAAAGAAGAAAAAGTTAAGCAGTACTTAGCCTTTTCCGATAGTAGACAGCAGGCAAGTTTTGCAGCAGTATTCTTTGATGCAAATCATGTCAGAATGCTTAGAAAGCGTTTGATTTGGGAGATGATAGTTCAGAATGATTATAAGGATATGGGAGTTGATGAATTAGCATCTTATTTAACTGAGTATATTAAAACAAAAGATTTATTTCAAAATGATATGGGCTCGCATAAAAATGCATGGGCCGCTATTCTGGTTGATTTATTACGAGTTGATGGCGCTTATGATGGTGAAGGTTTAGGACTTTATTATTTTGATTTGGATATTCACAAAATATTGAATGAATTTTCTGATGAGGAAATAGAAGAGGCATTTGCTCAATATAGTTGCAAAATGAATAAAGAGGAACTTAACATTCTTATGCAGGTTGTATTAGGAGTATTTAAAGTTACTCCTGCAATTAACTATGTTAAGTCTACTCTTACACCAGAGGAAAGGAAGGATATTTTAGAGTACAGACGATTCAATAACTATGTAATGTTCAACTGCCCTAAAACTACTCAGGGAGTGAGAAGCTTCTTACCGGTTAAGGGTGAGGAGAATATGGTTGTGCGATATGTCCAGAATGTATTTGGATGCAGTTCTGAGGATGCGAAAAAAACGCTTGCAATTATATTCGACTTATTGGTTCAGGCAAGTGAAGCTACCGGAAGTGAAAAAATACTACATAAGCATGAAAAGAAAGATGCATATCAGATTGATGCAAGCAGATATGTAATTAAGAATTATAAAACATCGAAATTTTATCAGTGCAGCAAATGTGGTAGACTTACTGCTTACAATCTAAGAGGTAAATGTACACAAGATAAATGTACGGGTTCTTTATCAGAAGTGAATCCAGATGAAGTGTTAGCTACTAATTTCTATCGTATTCAGTATAAGGAAAAGAAGATAGAAAGTATTGTGATTCAGGAGCATACTGCGCAGCTAGAAAGAAAGCAGGCGAAAGAATATCAAATCGACTTCAAAAATAAGAAAATTAATATCTTAAGCTGTTCGACTACATTTGAAATGGGTATTGATATTGGTGGACTTGAAACAGTATTTATGCGTAATGTGCCACCTACGCCGGCTAATTATGTGCAGAGAGCCGGTCGTGCTGGTAGAAGAAAAGATAGTGCTGCATATATCCTTACATATTGTGGAACTGGCTCACACGATTATACATATTTCTCAGAACCAGAAAAGATGATTTCAGGCGTGATCAATCCGCCATGCTTCAATGTTCTGAATAAAAAGATTATTGTAAGGCATTTAATGGCTACAAGCTTGGGATATTTCTTTAGACTACATCCTGAAATGTTCAAGAGCTTAGAGGCTTTGGTTATTAATGGTGGTACAGAGGCGTTTAAACAATATATGCTTTCAAACCCAGAAGACTTGAATAACTATATTAATAAAAAGATTATTCCGGAAGCACAATATGATGAATATCGAAACTTTAAATGGATAGATGAAATGGGCGGTGAAGATGAGAAAATGGCTCATTTTGTAGAATCTATTATAGAGATGATTAAGGAATATGAGAACGCTAAAGCACTAGCAGTAAAGGAAGATCGTGGTTCTGATTCCGATTACTATAAGAAGCAGATAGAAAACCTTAAAAAGCAAAATGTTCTGGAATCATTATCAAAGTATTGTGTTATTCCGAAATATGGTTTCCCTGTGGATGTCGTAGATCTTCAGGTATATGAGAATGGTGTGCCAATAAACAAATATGCAATGAGCAGAGATCTTAAGGTTGCAATTTCTGAATATGCACCTGATTCTGAAGTAATTGTTGACAAGAATAAATATACATCCAAGTATATTACGCTTAAGAAGAATTCTCAGTTTACAAAGAATTGGTTTGTTACTTGTCCGACTTGTAAAAAAACTAATATTTTTTTAAGCATGAATGACGATGCGAAATGTAAATATTGCGGCCAGGACATTGGAACTGAGGCAGCGGAATATTATATTGAGCCGAGTTATGGATTTAAGAGTGGTGAAACAAAGGAAAGTACACGTCTTAAGCCAAGGAGGTCTTATGCAGGTGAAGTAACCTATGTTGGTGGCGGAAAAACTGATGAGAAGCGCTTAGTTATCGGAAATACTATGGGAGTAGAAACTAGTAGTGATGATGAGCTTCTTGTTATGAATAAATCAGGATTTTATATGTGTCCTGAATGTGGTTATAGCGATATCGTAAAACATGGACCCAAAACTCCACAAATATTAAAAAAACATAAGAACTTCAAGCAATATGACTGTGCTAAAGACAAGCTTGATTATATTCGCTTAGGTCATAAGTTTGAGACTGATGTTATAAGATTTACAATTCCGACACTAGATTCAGTTGATAAAGTAAGTTTTCCTCAAGCATTATCATTCTTATATGCATTTCTTGAAGGAGTTAGTATTGCACTAGGTATCGAAAGAACAGATATTGATGGCGTATTGGAATTAAATTTGGACATGCAGAGTTATGATATTTTACTTTATGATAATGTTCCAGGTGGAGCAGGTCATGTTAAGAGATTGCTTAGCAAGGAAGCCATAATTAGTTCACTTAAAGCCGGTTTAGATAAGGTTAGCAAAGAATGCTGTGATGAAAATACATCATGTTACAACTGCCTTAGAAATTATTATAATCAGATGTATCATAATAAGCTTGTCAGAAAGCTTGCAATGGATGTTATCAAGCGTCTTTTATTTGAGATAGAGGATGTTACCGAGTTTTATCAGAATGAACGTTGGCAATGGAATAGCCAGATACCTTCTTCAAAGAAAAAAATGAAATTACTTCTTGGTAATGATGGTAGGAATCCAGGAACTGAAACTGCGGATGATATTTGGAGTGATTTATTAGATGACTGTTTTGATGACGATGAAATCAAACTTATAACAGCTGTTAGAGAAAGTAGTCCAGAATCAATTGCGAAACCATATTATAGTAAAACTGTAAAGATAGAAGAAACAGGCGAGAGCTTTACAGCGAATTTAATATGGGATCAGAAACATGTAATTCTTTTCCTGAATGATGCTTATGACGATTATTTGTTGGCAAAGAAAACGGGCTGGCATGTGTACTGTACCAAAGAAGGATTTGACGTAGCCGAACTATTAGAGAAGGTAGGTGAATTACGATGGCAACAATGATACCAGATATTCCTAGGGAATTTGATGCTAGGAGTCATGAAGGAATAATGTTTGATGAATTAAATCAGCTACCTGAAGAATATTATGTATTTCATTCATTTGAAATAGTAACAATCAAAGATGGTCGAGTTTTAGAGAGTGAAACAGACTTTGTTGTTTTTCACCCAAAGAAGGGACTAATTTGCTTAGAAGCTAAGGCAGGACAAGTTAAGTACGAAAATGGCTACTGGCAATATGGAAGTGGTAAAAGAATGAAGTATGATGGCCCTTACATACAAGCCAAAAGAAACAAGTGGTATTTAAAAGACTATATGATAGATCATGGCCTTGAATATGAATGTAATAGTTGTAAAAAGCTTCATGCTGTTTGGTTTCCAGATATTCCAAAATCATATTTAATGGATGTAACATTACCAGGTGAAGGTGACATTAGAATCACGCTTACAGCAGATTCTTTTGGGAATATACAGGAATGTATTGACACGATTTTTGAGTTTGAGGGACAGGATAAAAGCATAACTAATCTTTCTGAAAAAAGTGTACAAAAAATTTTAGAAAGAGTACTTGCGCCGTCGTTTAACCTTATTTCACTGCAGCAGGTTGAGCTGGAAAGAAATAAGAGTGTATTTAAGAGAATGCTTAGAGAGCAAGCAGCGTTATTAAACTACTTAGACGAGCAAAATCATGCTATTATAAATGGATTTGCTGGAACTGGAAAAACAGTAATGGCTGTTGAAAAGGCGCGACGCCATTCAGAAAATGGAGAGAAAGTTTTGTTCCTTTGCTACAATGCATTTCTTAATGAACATCTTAGAACGACATATCATTATCCACATGTATCTTTTTATACTGTTGCAGGATTATCTCAGAAATTCTGTAAAAAAGTGGACTATAAGGCTTTACAGGAAAAGCTAATAGAAATGTTTTCTGAGGGATTGTTTCCTTATCAACATGTAATCATAGATGAGGGTCAGGATTTTGGTAAGGAAGAAATTGACGAAGTTGAAATAATCGATCTTCTTAGAGAAAATATCATAGATAATGAAGAGGGAAATGGAACCTTTTATTTGTTTTATGACAAAAATCAGATGGTTCATTCTAAAAATGCCCCTAAGTATATTGAGGAAGCAGATTGTAAACTTACTTTATATAGAAATTGTAGAAACACTGAAAACATTGCTTTTACCTCTCTAAGACTTCTGGGATCAGATAAGATGCCAAAATTGTACCCAGATGCTGTAAGGGGAGATTTGCCGGAATTAGGTTTCTGTTCTACAAAAGAGGATATGATTGCTCTCTTAAATTCTGAAATTGATAAATATATAGATGATGGATTTCACAGCATCACAGTTTTAACCTGCAAAACTGAAGAGAGCAGTATCATCGCGGATTGCTGTATAGACTCGAAGTATAATTATAAGAGAGGGTATGTTAGGTTTACTACCTGTAGGAAGTTTAAAGGCCTTGAGTCCGATGTCATTATTGTTATTGATATTGATAAAGATACATTTTCTGATGAAGGCGAACAGCTTATGTACGTTGGAACTTCTAGAGCGCGTTTTAAACTTAGTTGTATTGTAAATATGTCAGAAGTAGAATGCTTGAAGCTAATGGAAGACCGTAAAATCAAGTACAATAGAAATGCATTTAAGTCTTTTGCAACAGCTTTCAATACTAAGCTAATTCACAAGAGAGAATAAGTCTGAGTATTTTAGATATTCAATTTATGTTGAAAAGAGAGAGGAGGGTACGGACATTTCTCGATTAGCCGTATAGGCTGTCAAAAGAAAATGTCCGTACTCTTCTCTCGAAAAAATGTATGAAAGAATCTATTTGTCCTGAAGAATTTTGTTGGATGGTGTATCTTACCCTTGCTCCATCAAGGATTCCTCCACCTTCATCATAATAGCGCATTCCATTCTCTTTCGGAAAAGCTTACAGCCATACTCATAGGTACCGGCAATATCTCCGGTGGAGTGGTAGGCATTTGCGGCACAGCCTCCGGCGCAATAGAGCTTTGCCCAGCATTTTCCGCAGTCCTCTCTGGTATAGACATTGGTGTTTCGGAATTCTTCTCTAGCTTCTTCCTTGGTGATACCGTTCCAAATATCACCCAGCTTATATTCCTTATCGGATACGAACTGGTGGCAGGGGTATAGCTCCCCCTGGGCGGAAACCGCCATATACTCGGTTCCGGAACCGCAACCGGAGATTCTCTTATAAATGCAGGGGCCTCTGTCCAAATCCACCATGTAATGGTAGAAGGTTACAGGATCTCCCGCTTTTTTTCTGCGAAGCAGGTCCAGTGCCAGCTTTTCATACTGCTCATAGAGGATGGGCAAATCTTCCTCGGTTAGGGCGGAGGGCTCTCCCGGCTTTAAAACTACCGGCTCCATAGACAGCTCTTTAAAGCCCAGCTCATCAGCCATGTGGGCAATATCTTCCGTAAAATCCGTATTAAAATGGGAGAAGGTTCCTCTCATGTAGTACTCCTTGTCCCCACGTTTTTCCACAAAACGCTGGAACTTGGGGACGATTTGATCGTAGCTTCCCTTTCCCTTTCGGTCTACACGAAAACGGTCATTGACTTCCTTTCGTCCATCCAGACTTAAAACCACATTATGACATTCTTCATTTGCCCAATCCATGATTTCTTCCGTGAGTCCTACACCGTTGGTGGTCAGGGTAAAACGGAAATTCTTTCCCTTTTCCTTCTCGATGGAGCGGGCATAGGCCACCAGGTCCTTACAAACCTGGAAGTTCACCAAAGGCTCTCCACCAAAGAAGTCCACCTCTAAATTTCGGCGGGTGCCGGAATTTTCAATGAGGAAATCCAGGGCTCTTTTTCCGGTTTCAAAGCTCATAAGCCCTGACTCTCCGTGATAATGCCCTTGGGAGGCAAAGCAGTAGGAGCAAGCTAAGTTACAGCTGTGGGCTACCAATAGGCAAAGAGCCTTAATCACATTTCCACTGTGGGACTTTAACTTTCCCGCTAAAGGGGCATAGTTGTCCTTGGTAAAAAGTTTTTTGCTCTCAATCAATTCGTCTATATCCGAAAAGCAGTCCTGAAAGTCCTGCTCTGTATTCTCCGGAAATTCCACTTTAAGCTTTTGGAGCACTTCCTCTCTGGAAAGACCTTTTTCCAAATAGCCGATGGCAGCATAAGCCATAGGATCTGTAACATGGATGCTTCCGCTGTATACATCCAAAACAATGTGTCGTCCGTTCATCAAATACTGGTGAATCATTTACCCTTCCTTCTAAATACCAATGGTTAAAATCTATAGCGAAAAAAAAGAACTGTGTCTGCACACAGCTCCTTCTTCTGAGAAATCCTTAGTTGTTTTCGTTCTCGCAGTTTTGATTTGCGATACCGCAGCTGGTCTTACAAGCAGATTGACAAGATGTTTGACACTCTCCACATCCGCCGTGCTCAACGCTCTTCTCTAAATCTCTGGTGCTTAAGGTAATAATGTGCTTCATTTCCTATCCCTCTTTCTCCTGAATGCTTTTTCAAGCAATTTATTTACTCCTGCATTTTACCTGTTACGCTAAAACTTTGTCAAGATTGGAAAGGGATTTTCTTTCCCTTTAGAGGAAAATATGGTAGTCTTAGAGGGACAAAAATGAATTTGCTTACCATAAAGGAGTGAGTCTATGGGATTGATAAAAGCAGGTAAAGAAGCGGGAATTTCCGTTTTAGCAGATCAGTGGAGAGAGTATTTCTATTGTTCTTCCTTAGACAATGATACCCTCATGACCAAGGGGCATAAGAGAATTGGACAAAACAGTTCCAATACTCGAGCTTCAGACAATATTATTTCCAACGGTGCTGTCATTGCCGTAAACGAAGGACAGTGTATGCTGATTGTGGAGCAGGGCGCCATCGTGGAGCTGTCTGCAGAGGCAGGAGAGTTTGTTTTCGATTCCTCCACGGAACCCAGTATTTTCTACGGCTCACTGGGTGAAAGCGTAGTAGAAAGCTTTAAGACCTTTATGAAGCGTTTGAGCTTCGGCGGAGACACGGCAAAGGATCAACGCATTTATTTCATTAATCTTAAGGATATTGTGGGCAATAAATACGGTACCGTAAACCCCATTCCTTTTAGAGCGGTGGATCCCAACATTAATCTGGACATATTGATTTCCCTTCGCTGTCACGGAGAATATGCTTATAAGATTACGGACCCTGTACTCTTCTATAGGAATCTTGCGGGCAATGTAGAGGGGGATTATAAGAAGGAAGAGGTAGAGTCTCAGTTAAAGTCTGAGCTTTTAACCAATTTACAGCCTGCTTTTTCCCGTATTTCCGAACAGGGTATTCGTTATCACAGCATTCTAAGCCATACGGATGATATTGCTCATGCCTTAAATGATATTCTTTCCAGTACCTGGGGAGGACATTACGGTATTAAGATTACCAGCTTCGGTATCAGCTCCATCAAGGCACCGGAAGAAGATGAGAAGATGATTCAGGAAATGCAGAGAGATGCTGTTTTCCGGGATCCCAGAATGGCGGCGGCTTATCTTTCCAAGGCTCAGGGAGATGCCATGAAGCTGGCTGCAGGTAATACCGCTACAGGGCCTATGATGGCTTTTGCGGGAATGAATATGGCAAACCAGACCGGCGGTTTCAATGCTTCCGAGCTTTTCTCCATGGGGGCAAATCAGGGGAATCCACAGGCTGGACAAAATACCGCTAATCAGGCCAATGCAGGAGCTCAGGGAAGCATCTTTGGACAGATAAATGTTCCTATGCAAGAAACTGCAAACGGTGCCGTACCGGCTGCAGAAGCAGGCACAGCGGAGGATTGGACCTGCGCAAAATGCGGACATACCCATAATACCGGGAAGTTCTGCTCTGAATGTGGAGAGGCTAGAGCGGATAAATGGGATTGTCCGGAGTGCGGACATACCGGCAATGTAGGTAAATTCTGTCCGGAGTGTGGACATAAAAGATAAATTATAGACCGGACTGTGAAGAAGAAAGGGCAGAATAGAGCCTTTCTTTTTCACAGTTTTTCTATATAGAAACAGCTATAGGGTAAAATTCTTGACTTATGTTCTTAAGGATGGAGGACGATATGGATAAAGAGTTACTGGGCTGGCTTTCTCCCATGGGGGATTTCTTCCCTACAGACTGGGGAAAGCATTGTATGGAAGCGGAAAGAATTATAATGAAATTAGGGCTTTATGAGGAATTTTCAAAACAAAGCCTATTCAATGCCGGAGATTTTTTAAGCGGAAGAGGCTATGTGCTTTTGCATAATCCCAGTAAGAAAAAACTGATGGCTACAGCTCTTTGTCCCCTTAGCAAGGCCCAAAGAAATTTTCTTTACGGATATTTTTTGGAGTTGGGGAAAAGTAAGGAAGCAAAATACTATCTGGAGGAGGCTTTCTAGACATTTTTATGAAAGCCTTTTAGATGTTTTTTTGTCTTTACGAATGAAAAAAAGAAGAGTATGATAGGCACTTAATATTATGTGACTTAAAGGAGGAAGAAGCATGGCACTCGTAATTCCAAAGGACTATTCCGCAAGGCTCAGTGTTCGGGAAACCCAAGAGGCAATTAAATATATCAGAGATACTTTCCAAAAGGAGTTTGGAAAGGAGATGAATTTATCCAGAATTTCCGCTCCGCTTTTTGTGGAGAAGAGTTCCGGATTAAATGATAACTTAAACGGTGTGGAAAGACCGGTGTCCTTTGATGTGCCATGGAAAAAAGAGGAAGTGGTGGAGGTTGTCCAATCTCTGGCAAAGTGGAAGAGGATTGCTTTAAAGCGTTATAATTTCCAAGTGGGAGAAGGCCTCTACACCAATATGAATGCCATTCGCCGAGATGAAGAATTGGATAATCTGCATAGCTGCTATGTAGACCAGTGGGACTGGGAAAGAGTCATCGGAAAAGACGAAAGAACGGAAGAAGTACTACAGAACACGGTAAGAGACATTTTTCGTATTATCAAGCATATGGAGCATGAGGTCTGGTATAAGTATCCGAATGCGGTGAAGAAGCTGCCGGAGGAGATTTACTTTATTGACTCTGAGGAACTTCTCAAAAGATATCCGAATCTTAGCCCGAAGGAAAGAGAAAATGCCATCACCAAAGAGCACGGCTGTGTATTTATTCAAAGAATCGGAGATAAGCTCAGTAACGGGGAACCCCATGACGGTAGAGCTCCGGACTATGATGATTGGAGCTTAAACGGAGACATCCTCTTCTGGTTTGAAACCTTAAATTGCGCTCTGGAGATTTCCTCCATGGGAATCCGCGTGGATGAGAAGGCTTTAGAGAGACAGCTCAAGCTTTCCCATAATGAAGACAGGGCAAAGCTCCCTTACCATAAGATGCTTTTGGAAGGAAAGCTCCCCCAGACCATCGGAGGCGGAATCGGACAGAGCAGACTTTGTATGTTACTTTTGGACCGCGCTCATGTGGGAGAAGTACAGGCATCCATCTGGCCGGAGGAGATGCGAAAGCTTTGCGAGGAGAATAATATTTTCCTTTTATAGTACGTTTGAAAATTATATATAAGAGGGTATAGAAATAGTAGAAGCGAAGGCACTTTTTGTGTTTTCGCTTTTCTGCATTATAGCTCTAAAACAGGGGCACGCTCTCGCTAACTTCGGCACGTAGCTGTACTAAGCGAAAAGCTACACTTCGTTTGCTTTTAGCAAGTACAGACGGCCTCAGATTACCCCTGTTTCAGACTATTAATGCAGAAAAGCTGGTAAAAATGATAAGCCAACATTCGAAGTCAGCATCTTTTGTATACCTTATAGCGTTCGCCTTATATCAAAGCTATACTTGGCAAACGTATTATAAAAGTCAAATACTTATTCCTGCCGCCAGCTTGGCTAAGAGGTCGGCTCTTTCGTTAAAGTAGTCTCCACTATGGGCTTGAACTTTATGGAATGAAATTATCAGCTTCTTTTGGAATTCCAGCATTTTTTCTCTATATTCTATGGTTTTTTCTTTGTTGCATTTCCATTCTCCCGTTGCCCAGGAGGCGATGCCTTGGTAATCGTGGAATATGGCGATGGAGGAGTAGCCTTTTTCCACAGCCAAGGAAGCTGCTTTTAAGGCTCCCAGGATTTCTCCGGAAACATTTCTCATGCTTTGATAGCTTTCTTCCCGGCCTGAATCAAAGTGTTCTTCTATAGTTCCATTCTTTTCAATAAAAACCACGCCGTATCCGTAGACTCCATTGTCTTTTTCAAAGCTTCCGTCCACATAGGCAATGCAGTCTGTCTTAGTGCTCTGAAAAAGCTCTTCTATGGCCGAAAGAGAACCGTCTTTTACAGGGAGAAGGGTTGCATTCTCTTTTTCTTTCCGGGAAGATGGCGTTTTTGATGCAAAGCTAATAGAGCTCATGCCGGAGCCGTAGGGCTTTGCATTGCCGCTACCGTTTATATAAGCTTCCGCCTCTTCCCTTGTTTTCCATTTTTTAAATTGGGCATTGGGATAGCCCTTTACCTGTTTTTCACATTCTGCCCAGCTACTGTATATTCCCGGATTTTTCCCGATTTTTACCGCGTAATAATAAGCCATGATAGACATTCCCTTTCTTCCTCTTTATACTGGTGGAGGAGAAAACATTGGATTTTCAAGATTCTTTTTTCAAAGGAATGCTGAGATATTGAAATTCTACTAGCTGAGATATAGAAATCCAACTAGCTGAGATATAGAAATCCAAATAGCAGATTTCCTTTGCATGCATAGTGAATATACACTAAAAGCTTTTAAAAAGTATATAGAGGAGTTGAAAATGGGAAAGAAAATAAAGGCAGTGCTTTTTGATTTGGATGGAACTTTGGTCAATACCTTAGCCAGCCTAAAAAGAAATATGGATTTGACCATGGAGCATTTTTCTTTGGAGGGTGTCAGTCTGGAAGAAACCAAGAAGTTTGTGGGTGTGGGGACCAAGAAATTTGTGGAAAGAAGCCTGGAAAAGAATGCGCAGATTTGGTATGAGAAGGCGGAAAAATGGGAAGCAAAGGATGAGGAGAAGGCCATGGACTTGGACCTTAAGGGGGATGAGGTCATGGAGCTTTATGAAGAAGCATATGAATATTATCGCTCCATTTTTCCGGATAATTGTACCTATAAGGCGGAACCCTACCCCGGTATTCCTGCCTGCCTGAAACGCTTGGAGGAAAAGGGGATTTCCAGAGTTTGCATTACCAATAAACCCAAGGAAGAGGCGTCCATTATTTTGGACAAGGTATTTGCTTCTGACAGCTTTACTCTGGTACTGGGAGATAATGGAAAGATTCCTTTAAAACCGAATCCGGATATGCTTCTTACGGTTTGCAAGGAACTGGAGATTTCTTCGGAGGAGGCTGTCATGGTGGGAGATACCAAGACGGACTTGGATGCGGCGAAAAATGCGGGTATGCCAAGCATTGGCTGTCTTTATGGCTTTCGAGATAAAAAGGAGCTTGAGGAGCATGGGGCAAAGTACCTTGTGAAGGACGGAGAAGAGTTGTGGCAGGTTTTGGAGGATAATTTTTTGGAAAAATGATTTAATCTTTCTAAAGAAAGTTAAGTATAGCTAACTTTATACCGCGCTTATATTGACAAGGTGGAAGATTATCGTAAAATAGCGCTTGTATCCATAGAAAAATGTATTCATCCCAAAGGAGGATTTTATGACAAAGATTGATATTATTTCAGGTTTTTTAGGAGCCGGAAAAACTACATTTATACAGAAATTACTTTCCGATGCTTTAAAGGGGGAAAATGTTGTTCTTATCGAGAATGAGTTCGGTGAGATTGGTGTGGACAGCGGCTTCTTAAAGAATGCGGGAATCGAAATCAGGGAAATGAACCAGGGCTGCATTTGTTGTTCTTTAGTGGGAGACTTTGAAAGCTCCTTAAAGGAAGTTATTGAACAGTACCATCCTGATCGTATTCTGATTGAGCCTTCCGGAGTTGGAAAGCTTTCCGATATTTTATCGGCTGTAAAGACCGTTTCCGAGAATCTGGATGTAAAGCTGGATGGAGCCGTAACCGTAGTGGACGCTACAAAAGCAAAGCTTTACAATAAGAATTTCGGTGAGTTTTTTGATGACCAGATTCGTTTTGCCACTTCCGTTGTACTGTCCAGAATGGATATTGCTTCCGGAGAGAAGGCTCAGGAGGCCGTAAATATTGTTCGTGGCATCAATCCTCATGCGAACCTGATTACTACGGCCCTGGCGGAATTAAGCGGAGAAAAGCTCCTGGAAATTATCGGGAAGGAAGAGAATCTGGAAGAGGAGCTTCTGGCAGAAGTAAAGGCTAAGGCTGCTCATCACCATGAGCAGCATCATGATCACGAGCATCATCATGAACATCATGAGCACGGAGAGTCCTGCGGTTGCGGCTGTCACGACCATGAAGAGGAGCACGAGCATCATCATGAACATCATGAGCACGGAGAGTCCTGTGGTTGCGGCTGCCATGACCATGAAGAAGAACATCATCACCATCATCATGAAGGCTGCGGTTGCGGCCATGACCATGATGCGGATGAGATTTTTGACAGTATCGGTTTGGAAGTATTTAAGAAGGTAGATAGAAATCATTTGGCAGAGATTTTAGAGGAAATGGCTGAAGGCTGTGCTTACGGCGGTATTGTCCGTGCAAAGGGGATGCTGGCTTGCACAGACGGCACTTGGGTAAACTTTGATATGGTGCCGGAACAGGTGGAAATCCGTGAGGCCGACCCTGAAAATATCGGAAAGTTTGTGGTTATCGGAACTGAGCTGCAAAAGGACAAGATTAAGGCTCTGTTTAATGACTAATATTTAGAAGAGGATTCTTCGAAAAAAATACGTTTGTTTTCTTTTTCGGAGAAGAAGGCATAGAACGGAAGGAGAGTAGAATGGGAGAACAATGGGAAGCGGAGGGAGAAGGCATTCCGGTCTTTTTGATTAACGGTTTTTTAGAATCGGGAAAAAGCAGCTTCATTCAATTTACCATGGAGCAGGAATATTTTCAGACCGAGGGCAATACCCTCCTTCTTCTTTGTGAGGATGGGGAAGTGGAATATGACCCTATTAAGCTGGCAGCGCATCATACAACGCCGGTGTATATGGAAAATATTACTGATTTTCAGGAAGATAAATTGCAGTCTCTGGCAAGACAGTATAAGGCGGAGAGAGTCTTGATCGAGTGGAACGGGATGTGGAACCAGGATGATTTATACGGCGGTCCCATGAGTGAAGAGGTACTGGCAAAACAGCAAAATCGTGAGCCGAAGTATCATGTGTCCATGCCGAAGGACTGGTTTTTATATCAGGTAATTACGATTTTAGACGGTTCCAGTCTGAAGCTGTATCTTTCCAATATGCGTTCTTTCCTGGGGCAGATGCTTCGTCACGCGGAGCTCTGTATCGTGAATCGCTGTGATAATCTGTCCAATGAAGAATTGGTGGATTATCGTAGAAAGATTCGGGCAATGGGGCAGAATGCCATGATTTTACTGGAGGATAAGAATGGAGAAATCCCCCAGACCGCTCTTCCGGAAGACCTGCCCTATGATCTTGGACAGGATGTCATTACTTTAGCAGATGAAGATTATGGTACCTGGTTCTTGGACTGCATGGAGAACCCTGAGCGCTATCTGAATAAAGAAATCACGTTTTCCGCTATGATTTTAAAACGGAAAAATATGCCGGAGAATGAATTTGTTCCGGGACGTATGGCGATGACCTGTTGTGCGGAGGATATGACCTTCCTGGGCTTTATCTGTAAGGGAGACAAGAAGTTAATTGCTCCCTTTTCAACCAGAGACTGGGCAAAGCTCACGGCGAAGGTGAAGCTGGAGGAACGGGAAGAATATCATGGTATAGGGCCGGTTTTACATTTGGAAAAGATTGCCAGAACCGGAGAAATCAAGGAACCTGTGAATTTCTAACGATTTCTTATAGAAGGATAAACGATATTTTTTTTAGAAATAAGTAAGAAAGCCTTGCGAAATTATATTATTTTTGTATACTAGGAGTGATAATTTAACAAGGGCAGGATTTGTATGGATGCAAGATGCCCTACAGCATGAAGGAGGACAACTATGACATTTGGTTTCATAATGGCAATCGTAGGAGCATTCTTAATTCCATTTATTTTACTTTGGTTAGTTTGCTATGGTTTAGAGGCTTATGCGCTTTACACTTTGGCAAAGAATAACGGTCAGGAAGATAAGGCAATTTTAGCCTTTATCCCCTACGTAAATCGTGGACTCTATGCTTATTTTGCAGGAGATTTGGAAATCTTTGGGACACAGGTTCCCACTATTGCCAGTGCGGGAATCATGGCATTACTTCCGTTTCTTTCTATGTTTATTGGCAAATTTCTTTGGGGACTCGTTGGCCTTGTTTGTTTAGTTGTAATCGTTATTGTATCTTTTTACAATTTTAAAGCAGTATATGGCAAGATGAGCAGTGTTTCCGACTCCACAGTTTTCGGAATTTTTGCATCTATTATCCCTCTTTGCCGTGTTATCTTCATTTTCCTTCACAGAAATGATATTCTGGTAGAGGACGGAGAAATCGTAGAATAATATTTCTTTTCAGCAAGCTATAGCAGTTTTATACCGGCTCCAAAAGTTAGACCCAAGAATCTAACCTTGGAAGCCGGTATTTTTATAAATATTTTTACAGCCGAAGAAGAGCCGGGGATAGTGATCCGGTATGATTTTTAGGAAAAAGTTTTATCCATCTACAGTTGTAGGGACGGGAGAAAATATGAATCAGGTAGAAAGTATTGAAAATGGAATTCGGGTCTGGAGCTTCCAAAATTTTGGAAACGGCTTAGCTCTGGGGCTTACCCGTTTTCTGGGGAAATTTTTATTGGCGTTGGCATTGTTTTTGATTGGTCGATTTGTCATCAAAAAGCTGGGACATATTCTTCCGAAAACCCCTATTTCAGCTAAGATCGATCCTACCGTTCGGAATTTTTTCTTTCGAGCAATCGTACTTTGCCTGTATCTGATTTTAGGAATCAGTTGTGTCAGCATTCTGGGGGTTCCCATTGCTTCCGTTATCACGCTTTTGGCCTCTGCCGGTGTGGCTGTAGGCTTAGCTTTACAGGGCTCCCTATCTAACCTTGCGGGAGGCATTATGCTTTTGTTGTTCCGCCCCTTTAAGGTGGGAAATTATATCAAAAGCGGTACGGATGAAGGCACGGTACAGGAGGTGAGTATCTTCTATACTGTTATTCTTTCTCCGGATAACAAGCGAATTTCCATCCCCAACGGTAGCCTGATGAATGCCAATATCATCAATTATAGTGCGGAGCGTTTCCGGAGGGTGGATTTGATTTACCAGCTTGGTCGGGATGAGGATGTAGAAAAGATTAAGGGATATTTGGAGGCTTGTATTCAGGACGATGAGCTGATCCGAAAATACCCGGAGCCCTTCGTAGGGCTTACCGCGGTGGGAAGAGACTATTTAGAGTTTAGTATCCGTATTTGGGTGGATACCCCATCTTACTGGACCTTATATAATCGGATTAATGAGAAAGTAGCCATCAAATTCGCTAAAGAAGATGTGCTTTTACCCAGTACAGCTATTAAAAATATACAAAATTGATTTTCTTTGCAATAAAATGCCCTCTCTATGCATTGTACTTATGAAAGGACGAAAAACATGATCAATGTGAGTATGCTGATTGCGGAATTTCCCAAGCAGGAAGAAATAGCGGATGAACTGATATTTTCTTTGGCAAAGGGAAATCGGGAAGCGCTAAAAATCATATATGAGAAAAGCATCAATGCATTGTATGCCTACGTTCTTTCATTAACGAAAAATAAGTATGACACAGAGGATGTTTTGCAGGAAACCTATGTAAGCATTGCAGAAAATGCAGCTTCCTATCATGGGGGAAATAAGGCGATGGCATGGATATTTCGAATCGCCAGGAATTTCACCCTGATGCATTTCCGAAAAGAGAAAAACAAAGAAAGTATTCATGAAGTGGAAGAGGCGGTGGACGCCAAATATTCCTTTTCCTTCGTGGAAAATGCTGACCACAGAATGCTTTTGCAATCTGCTATGGAAATATTGGAGGAAGAGGAACGACAGATTCTTTTTCTTCATGCCGTGGCAGGCTGGAAAAATCGGGAAATTGCGGAGTATTTAGGAAAAAACTTAAATACGGTTTTATCCAAATACCAAAGGAGCATTAAGAAGCTGCAGGAGCACTTAGGAAAGGATGAGTAAGATGAAGCAGGAAAATATGGAAAAAGAGCTTCAAGAGGCTGTTCAAAATCTTATCCCTAATGACTTATTTACTAGGATTACCGCAGAACTGGATTCCAAGGAAGAGGGTGCAAAGATGGAAAAAGTGCTGGTAAGAAGAATCGAAAGTAAGCGTACAAGTCTAGGATTAAAAACAGTAATGCAGTTGGTGGCAGCCTGTGTCACCTTGGTCTTGTTAGTTGGCGGAATTTTCTATTACAGAGGAAACTTAATGGTGGATAGCTTGGTGGATCTGGATGTGAACCCGGGGATTGAGCTTCTTACCAACCAAAAGAATCGTGTGTTAAAGGGCTACGCAACCAATGCCGATGGAGAGAAGGTCCTTTCCGGTATGGATTTACAGAACGTGGATTTACAGGTGGCTTTAAACGCCATTGTAGGCTCCATGGTTCAGCAGGGGTATATGACGAAGGACACCAAGGGCGTATTGGTGACCGTTCAGAATAAGGATCAGAAGAAGGCGGAAACTCTTTGTAAGCTGGTGGTAGAAGAAATGGAGATTGCTTTGTCCACAGAGGACATGAATGCAGCAGTCTTTCATCAGGTGATTTCCAGTCAGAATAACAATGCATCCTCATTTGCCAAGGAAAATAACATTTCCTTAGGAAAGGCTGTGTTCGTATTGAACCTTGCCAAGAAGGACAGCTCCTTAAATGCCAAAGAGCTGGCAAAGATGAAGATTTCCGAGATTGCAAAGCTGGTTGCTGATAAGAACATCGATATCCGTGACATTATTGAGTATGATTCCGATGACAGCCTTTGGGAAAATATTGCAGATGCCATTGAGGATATTAATGAGGGAGATGATGACTACTTTGTAGCAGCTCCTCAGCAGGGCTCCAGTCAGGCAGTTCAGGTTCAGCCTACAGAAACACAGGCTGCGGTAGCACAGACACAGTCTCAGACTCAGTCACAGACTCAGCCTCAGCCTCAGCCTCAAACTCAGTCACAGACTCAGTCTCAAACCCAAGCGCAGACTAAAGCGCAGCTTCAGCAGGGCGGCAGAATCAATGCAGACAAGGCAAAAGCTATTGCCTTCGGCCATGCCGGGGTTTCTGCAGGACAGGTTAGAGAGCTTTCTGTTGAGTACGATGATGACGGTGTGTATGAGATTGACTTTAAGGTAGGAAACATGGAGTACGATTACGAAATCGGTGCTGTAGACGGTTCCATCAGAAAAGCCGATGTAGAGCAGGATGACTAAAAAGAGAAGATTTTCTTCATCAAAATGTTTCTCTATCCCCCATTCTTTGCTATACTGTCTGAAGTACAAAAAAGGGCATATTTCCTTTTTTGCGAGACTTAGGAGGATTAGATGAAAGAGATGGGACAGAAGGAGTTTTCTGAAAAACTCGAATTAGCCAAGGGACTTGAGGAAAGTATTCTTCGTTTTTCCGATGAGCGAAACCAAGAGAATTTAAATAAAATTTTTGCCAGTATCGAAGAGTTAATTAACAACGGAGGAGGACTTCTTCTTGCGGCGGATCCTGCCGGAGAAAAGGACGGTCAGCAACAGATTAACCTGAAGTTTTTAAAAACTGAGGAAGGAAAAAGCTATGCCGCAGCTTTCACCAATGTGGAAGAGCAGAAGGCAGGGAACGAAGGACAGCAATCCTCCGCAGTTTTACTTCCTGTGGCGGAGCTGTTACAGATTGCGGCGAACCATCCCCATTCCGACGGTGTGGTAATCAATCCCTTCAGCAACAGCTTTATTCTTCTGAAAGAAGCCATCGTGGCTTTGCAAAATAAGATGCGTACCCAGAACGTGGAAGAGCGTTTAAAGGGAAGTGCCGGAATTTTTCAGGCGGTTGCGGCTTACCATGAGGAGCAGAAGAAGCTTCCTGAAGGAGAGGCTATGCCGGAAGACAAGAAGCGTGCCGGCATTGAGCGAGTATTACAGGGCTTTTTGCAGGCCATGGAGCTTAATGCTCAGCTTTTGGTGGCTATCGTATCCACCGAGAAAAAAGAGGGAGAAATCGCAGATGGGCAGGTTCTTCTGAATCATTTAACAACACAGGATGGAAGAGACGCCATTGCGGTATTTACCTCCGGAGAACAAATCGAGAAGAATCCAGCAGAAACAGCGGCTATCGCCATGCCGGTGCAGGATGTGCTGAAGGCGGCCATCCACATTTCCGAATCCGGAAAGATGGACGGACTGATTATTAACCCCTGGTCCCAGTCCTTCTTCTTAAGTCTGGACATGGTGAAGTGGCTTCTGGATGCCAAGATGCGGGGAGAAGAGAGAGCGAAGGAAAATGAAGAAAAGAGAGCTATGACTCAGGGACTTTCCGAAACCATGCTGTACTCCGCTTTAATCGGTGGAAGCTTAGGAATCGCCAAGGAGAAGAATGCTCTTGGAGAAGCTCCTTATGGAGAGCAGGCCTTTAGCTATCGTCCTGCCATGGGATCCGTTCTTTTGGCAGAGTTTCACAGCCTTAATACGGAAAGAAAGCTTTCCTTCCCGGATATGCAGGAAAAGTTCTACGACTGGAAGTCTAAGGGCATGTATGCATTGGAAGGACAGGAGCAGGATGCCGTGGAAACCATGGATGCCAGCATTATGCGTTTTGCCACCGGTAAGGGACCTAAGGACAGCGGTGTGGATGCAGAGGATGATTCCTTCCTTTCCAGAATGCTACCCTTTGCCATGATGCTTTGCAGACGTTTGCATCAGTTTAGTGACATGGACAGGGCAATGCTCCATGATGCGGTACGATTAACGAACAATAACCCTAAGGCGATGCTGATGGGAGAGCTCTATGCCACCATGCTTCGTAATCTGGTTCTTCACTTAGGGGGAGAAAGCCTGGAAGAGCAGCTGCAGGCTGCGGCCAACTATGTGGCTTTGTTCTACGAAGAGGAAGAGGCGGAGAACGAAGAAGAGAAGCGCCTGAACGAAGAAGCCAAGGAGCAGCATAGAGAGGATGTAAAGGACTATGATGCACTGGTTGCTTCCTTTGACATACTAAAGCCCTTCTTGGATTTAAAGAGCCTGGAAGGAAAGAATGCGGAGGAACTGTCCGGAAAGGAAAGCTGCGAATCTACCCTTCTTTTAGCTACCTGGGTACTGCTTAACAGCAAGAGCTATCAGGAAGCAGTGGAATCTGCACTTTCCCTAAAGGGAAGTAAGAACCTTCCTGTAGTGGTTTCTACTCTGGCAGCAGCTTACTACGGCTTATCCCAGATTCCTAAGGATTGGGTGAATGCCTTAGCCGGTAAAGAAGAAGTTCGCGAAATTGCCATTGAGTGGCAGATGCGCTGGTTAGATTAACGAATAAGAAAAAAGGACTGCAAAAAAATCAAAATAATAAAGATTTTCGGCAATATAGGTCTGAATTCGGGGTAGTTTGAGCCCGATACTTGCGAAAAACAAGAGAAACGCAGTTTTTCGCTTAGTATCCGATACGTGGCGAAGCTAGCGAGAGCGTGCCCCGTTTCAGACCTATATTGTTTAGAAAATTTTTTTGATTTTTTTGCAGTCCTTTTTATATTAAGCAGTTACCGCTTCCTCCGGTACCGGGTGGCTAGCGTTAAATTCCGTTACCAACTGATCAATAAAAGCATAGGTGCTGGGAGCTACAACCTGTAGCTGCTCGGGTGTATCTACATAAGCCTTAAAGCTTCCGGCAAAGTACTCTGTACTGTCGGATTTTTCATATTGGGTTACCAAACCGTTTTGATTGGCTTCCTGCTGATAGATTGCTACGAAATCCGCTTCCTCTGAACGAGAGCGTTTTCCTCTGGTAACATAGCGGAAGACCTGATTTCCATAACGCTTTTCTTGTAAAAGAATTTCTTCGTCTTTATATACTACATCATCGAAATAATGTCCGATTTCATGGGCAAGAGCGTAGGCTCCCAGTAAGTCCTGGTCGGATAGCATAATGTTTGCTTCCATTCCGTCTAAAGCGGTATACATTCCGATGACATTGTCTCGTCTTTGTTTACTGTTAAAAAAAGTAATACTGTTATGATTCAATTCATACTGTAAACGAATGGATGCAGGAATTCTGTTATAAACTTCAATAGCCGCATTGACCTGGGCATCATTCACTGCACCATCTCCCTGTTTTAAAGGGATTCCGGCAAAAACCGGAGAGCTTGCCAGAAGAGAACATAGGGTGAGAACTCCTAAGCTTTTTCTTCCGTAATTTTCTAAAGCCTTCAAAATCCTTTTTGAAAATGCCTTAGTTTGTATAAAAAACTTTTGCATATTTGCTCCTTTCTCATGCAAATGGCTAAGAGTAGCTCTTAGACCCAGCTTATATATCGGCCTGTTTATAAAATAAATTAGAAAATTCAAAGCTTGGAAAAATTCTTAAGAAAATACTGCGGATTTCCGCTTCTGTTCTGTGTTGTTCCATGTTTATTCTGTTTTCGTTCTATTCTTATCCGGGAAAATCCGGAAAAAAATCTTGACGCTCGAGAAAAAATGACTATACTGTGTATAAGACTTGATTTAAAGACACTGATAAATAAGTCTTAAATAAACAACGCAACAGTTCAACTGTCCAATAAAATGAAGGAGGAACTTATTATGAGCGGAACGAAGAAGAAAAGCGGAGCACTGCTTGGAGCAGCCTTTCTGATGGCAACTTCAGCCATTGGACCGGGATTTTTAACCCAGACGGCAAAGTTTACCGGTGATTTTAAAGCCAGCTTTGCCTTTGTTATTTTAGCTTCGGTTATTTTGGCGGCGATTGCTCAGCTGAATATCTGGCGTGTGCTTTGCATCAGCGGCATGCGGGGACAGGATGTGGGCAACCGTATCCTTCCGGGATTGGGATATTTTGTTTCCTTCTTGATTGTTTTGGGCGGTTTGGTTTTTAATATCGGAAATGTAGGCGGAGGAGCCTTAGGATTACAAACGGTTCTGGGAATTCCTACACAGCTTGGTTATTTTCTTGCAGGAGGTCTGGCTATTCTGGTTTTCTTATCCAAGAATGCCAAGGGAATTATGGATCGCTTGGTAAAGATTCTTGGGGCAGTCATGATTCTTGTTATCCTGCTAGTAATCTTTATGGTAAAGCCTCCCATTGCTTCCGGCCTTAAAAACAGTATTCTTCCGGAAGCCAGCATCGTAAGTTTATTTCCTGCCATCCTTACTCTTTTGGGGGGTACGGTTGGAGGATATATTACCTTTGCAGGGGCACACCGTTTGATTGATGCGGGCGTTACCGGAGAAGATAAATTGAAGGATATTAATTATTCCGCAGTTATGGGAATGTTTGTTGCCACCTTGGTTCGTGTCCTTTTATTCTTTGCCGTATTGGGTGTTGTGGCAAAGGGTGCCAGCTTGGATGCGAAAAACCCTGCAGCAGATGCCTTTCTTCAGGGGGCCGGCGTAATAGGACAGAGAATTTCCGGCTTGGTGCTCTGTTGTGCGGCTATTACCTCTATCGTTGGTGCGGCATACACCTCTGTCAGCTTCTTAAAGACATTGTTTCCTGCAGTGGCTAAGAGAGAAAATCTTTTTATCATTGGATTTATCCTCCTTTCCACCTTGGTAATGGCAGGGCTTGGAAGTCCGGCAAAGCTTCTGGTTTTGGCAGGCTCTCTGAACGGTTTAATCTTACCGGTAAGCTTAGGCATTTGCCTTGTAGCTTCTCAGAATAAGAAGATTATGGGAGAAAATTATAAGCATCCGAAAATTCTGCTTTTCCTGGGGATTATTGTGGTAGTATTATCTGCTTATGTGGGATTAACTTCCTTGACAAAGTTATCCGCTCTTTTTACCGCATAAAATCTATGCATGAAAGCTTAGAGCATATAGTTTTTTAAAGAACAAGTTTTCTAAACAGAGATTGTTTTCGGAGAAAGGAAAACTATGGAAAAGATACGAGTGCTTACTGCAGGAGACTCTGCTTTACTGATTCAGTTTGAGCAAAGAATCGGAGAGGATGTAAATCGCAGAATCAGCGCTACCGTAAAGTTATTGAAAATGCAACAAATCGAAGGGATTGTGGATATGATTCCCGCCTACGCCTCCCTGCTGGTGCAGTATAACCCCTTGGTGATTCGCTATGAGGAAATTTACAAGAGGGTTTCCGCTATTGTGAAGATGGATACCAAGGTGGAAAGCATGGAGAAGAAGGTTTGGGAGATTCCTGTCTTATACGGAGGAGAGCTGGGACCGGACTTTTCCTATGTGGCGGAGCACGCCGGAATCAGCGGAGAGGAACTGATACGCCTCCATAGTGAGAAGGATTACCTAGTGTATATGCTGGGCTTTTTACCGGGATTTACTTATCTTGGCGGGCTGGAGGAAAAGCTCCATACTCCCAGACTGGAAAACCCCAGAGTGAAGATTCCGGCAGGTTCTGTAGGAATCGGAGGATCTCAGACCGGTGTTTATCCTGTGGATTCTCCGGGAGGCTGGCAGTTGATCGGAAGAACGCCGGTGAAGATGTACGACCCGGAAAAGCAGGACCCTATCTTGGTACAGGCCGGAGAATATATCCATTTTTATCCGATTACGGATTCTGAATATGCAAGGATTTCCGAGGCGGTAGCATCAGGAAATTATAGCGTACAGTGGCATAAGGAGGGCTAAAATGGGATTTCGAGTAATTAAGGGAGGCCTTCTTACTACGGTTCAGGACTTAGGCCGTACAGGCTATCAGTCTCAGGGTTTTAATGTGAACGGTGTCATGGACCGAAGAGCCTTTCGTATCGCAAACCTGCTTTTGGATAATCCGGAAAATGAGGCAGTGCTGGAATGTACCCTGATTGGTCCTACCTTAGAGTTTACCGCCCCTATGATTATCTCCATTACAGGAGGAGACTTTCGACCGGAGTTAAATGATGAAGCAATTCCCATGTATACTGCCATTTATGTGGCTAAGGGGGATGTATTGAAAGTTGGATCTGCAAGAACCGGACGGACCTGCTATATTGCCTTTTCCAACTACTTAAAGGTTCCGGTGATTATGGGCTCCCGGTCTACCAATTTAAAAAGTCAGATTGGCGGCTTTAAGGGAAGAAAATTAGAGGATGGGGATTATCTGGATACCAGAATTAATCGAAGAATTTATCTTCCCAGCTTTCTTTCCAGAACCCTAACCTTAAAGGAGTATGAAGAAAGCAAAGTGAAGATTCGGGTAGTTCCCGGACCGGAGGAAGAGGTATTTTCCAAAAGAGGAATTAAGAGCTTCTATGAAAGTGAATATACAGTGGGAAGTGAGTTTGACCGTATGGGACTTCGCTTGGACGGGGCATATATTGAAAGTAAGAAGGGCTCCGACATTATTTCCGACGGAATTGCCTTAGGCTCTATTCAGGTTCCTTCCCATGGAAAACCCATTGTCCTTCTGGCAGACCGGCAAACCACCGGAGGCTATGGAAAAATAGCTACGGTAGCAACGGTAGATTTACCAAAGCTTGTACAAAGAAGAATGGATGATAAGATTCATTTTGAAAAGATTACGGTACAGGAGGCACAAAGGTTGCTCCGGGAAGAGGAAAAGGAGCTACAGGAGATGCGAAAGCTGATTCATAAGCCCTGTAAGGAAGTCTTAGATTGTCGTTTGGCGGCAAAACGCTTATCCAAGTTATTTGAGAAGTAGGAGAGGAGAAAGAATGGATTTAGAAAAGGTAGAGGGTTTGGTAAGAATTTTGGAGAATTCCTCCTTAAATACCATGTCCATTAAAGATGGAGATTTTAAGATTGTTATGAGTAAATTAGACCATCCTCCCGTGCTTGCTCAGGGAGGAGCTTCTCAGGTGGTTTATGAGAGTCCGGCTGCGGAAAAGCAGGAGAATACGGAAGAAGAGAATGAGGTGCATATTACCAGTCCTATCGTGGGAACCTTTTATTCCGCATCTGGACCGGATATTCCCGCCTTTGTTACGGTGGGAGATAAGGTAAAGGCGGGGGATACGGTTTGTATTCTGGAAGCTATGAAGATGATGAACGAAATCACCGCGGATTTTGACTGTGAAATCGAGGCGGTGCTGGTTTCCAATGAGCAGAAGGTGGAGTATGGACAGCCTTTGTTCCGTGTGCGTAAGCTGTAAAGGAGGCGGAAGTGTTTAAGCGAGTCTTAGTAGCCAACCGGGGAGAGATTGCCGTTCGGGTAATTCGGGCTCTTCGGGGCATGGGTATCCCCTCCGTGGCGGTATATTCCAAAGAAGACCAGGACAGCCTTCACGGAAGACTGGCGGAGGAAAGGGTCTGTATTGGAGAGGGTTCTTCCCGGAATTCCTATTTAAATATGGACACCCTGATTACCGTGGCCAAGAATACCGGCTGTGATGCCATTCATCCGGGCTATGGTTTTCTGTCGGAAAATGCTCAGTTTGCCGAAAAATGTAGGGAAAACGACATTTGCTTTATCGGACCGAGTCCGGAGGTGATAGACGGCATGGGGAATAAATCCCAGGCCAGAACCAAGATGCGGGAAGCTGGGGTGCCGGTGGTACCCGGTTCTTTAAATGCTCTTTATGATGTGAAGGAGGCCTTAGAGGAAGCCAAGGCCATGGGCTTTCCGGTAATGATTAAGGCCAGCTCCGGCGGCGGCGGAAAGGGTATGCGGGAATGCTATTCCGAGGGAGATTTTGAAAATGAATTCCTCACCGCCCAAAGGGAATCCGCCAATGCCTTTTCCGATGATGCCATGTATCTGGAAAAGCTGATTTTGGAGCCCCGTCATGTGGAAGTGCAGATTATGGGAGACAGCTTCGGGAATGTGATTGCTCTCGGAGAAAGAGATTGTTCCATCCAGCGAAATCACCAAAAGCTGGTGGAGGAATCCCCCTCCCCCATTGTGACAGCGGAAAGCCGTAAAGCCATGATGGAGGCTGCGGTGAATGCGGCCAAGGCGGTGTCTTACGTAGGAGCCGGCACCATAGAATTTATCGTGGATCAGGAAGGCAAGTTCTATTTTATGGAAATGAACACCCGTATTCAGGTGGAGCACGGGGTAACGGAGCTGGTAACGGATACGGATCTTGTGATAGAGCAGATTCGGGTTTGTGCCGGGGAGCCTCTTAGCATGACGCAGGAAGAGGTACTCCTTAGAGGACATGCCATAGAATGCAGAATCAATGCGGAAATTCCGGAGAAGAATTTTATGCCTAGTCCCGGAACCATTACGGCTCTGCATTTACCCGGTGGCAACGGGGTAAGAGTGGATACGGCTATTTATACCGGTTACAAGATTCCCATGGAATATGATTCCATGATTGCCAAGGTTTTGGTTCACGGAAGAGACCGGCAGGAGGCAATCCGGAAAATGAAGGGAGCCCTGGAAGAGATGCTGGTGCTGGGGGTGGAAACCAACCTGGACTTCCAGTACAAAATCATGCAGTCTGAGGCATTTGTGGAAGGAAAGGTAGATACCGGCTTTATTGAGCGCTTTACCTTAGGAGGAAAATAAGCATGAAGGTTGATTTAAATGCGGATGTGGGAGAGAGCTTCGGCCGTTATACCCTGGGAATGGATGATAGCTTGATTCCCTTACTCAGCTCTGCCAATATTGCCTGCGGCTACCATGCAGGGGATCCTTTGGTGATGGAGAAGACTGTGGAACTTTGTAAGAATGCAGGAGTTGCCCTGGGGGTGCATCCGGGCTTTCCCGACTTGCAGGGCTTTGGCAGAAGAAATATGGACTGCACACCCAAGGAATTAAAGACCATGCTGCTCTATCAGATGGGAGCCCTGGAAGCATTTTTACATAAGGACGGCTTAAAGCTTCAGCACGTAAAACCCCATGGAGCGCTTTATAACATGGCCGCAAAGGATGAAGAACTGGCTAAGGCTATTTGCGATGCGGTAAAGGAATATGATTCTTCTTTGATAATCCTGGCTCAGGCCTCCGGTAAGCTCTACCAATTGGCGGAAAAGATGGGCCTTCCCGTAAAAGCGGAGGTCTTTATGGATAGAGCTTACGAGGAAGACGGTTCCTTGGTGAATCGAAGAAAGCCGGGAGCCATGATTACCGACGAAGAGGAAGCCATTGAGCGGGTACTTTCCATGGTACTGGAGAAGAAGGTCAGAGCCATCACAGGAAAGGAAATCCCTATACAGGCGGATTCTATCTGCGTCCATGGAGACGGAGAGAAAGCCCTTCTCTTTGTAGAAAAGTTAAGGAAGACGCTTGTAAAAGAGGGCGTGACAATAGAAGCCTTCGGTAGAGGTATTTAAGAAGAAAATTATTCATAAAAGCTTGAAGGGAATGGGAAAGTCAAACTAATCCATAGCCTTCATGCGTATAGGTCCGGGATAGGGGAAATCTGAGCCCGCGGGTACTAAGCGAAAAACAAGGGAAGCGCAGTTTTTCGCTTAGTATCCCCTACGAGGCGAGGTTAGCGAGAGCGTGCCCCGAGCCCAGACCTATACTGCATGAAGGCTGTTTTTTGATATTAACATTATTTTCTTCAGCTTTTATGAAATTTTTCTGTATTTCATTGACAGAGAGGATAATAATAGTAAAATATGAAAATGATTTCCGTTTTCATGGATTTTGTATTCAATACTTTTAGGATTTGATTTTAGTATGAAGAGGACTGAAAAGGAAATCCTAATCGGAAAGCTTCTCTATTGTCAGGGATAGGGGGAGCAGAGTTGAGATAGATTTTGTAGGGGAGTGGATATGGAAAAAGGGAAGTACAAAACCCAGCATAAAGAGGAATTGCAGAAATATCTATCCACTTTAGAGGGGGAACATTTCACGGTAGCGGATTTAGTGATTCATTTCCGTGAAGAGGGAAAGCCCATCGGAACCACCACCATTTACAGGCAGTTGGAAAGACTTTGCGAGGAAGGTCTGGTAAACAAATACCTGATTGACCAAAACAGTCCCGCCTGCTTTGAATATGTGGGGGAACGGAAGGAATCTTCCAAGGAACATCTTTTTTTCCATTGCAAATGTAGCCGTTGTGGAGCCCTGATTCATCTGCATTGTCATGAACTGGACTTTATGATGGAGCATCTTCTTGTGCATCATGGCTTTCATTGGAATCCGAAAAGGACGGTTTTCTACGGTTTGTGTGAAAACTGTGCCCGGGAAGAGGAAAAGAGGCCTTAAAGTTATTTATCTAGAAAGGAGCCCCTATGGGACTAAGAAAACTGGCGATTGCCACCACATTTTCCTTACTTGCAGCAAATCTTTTTGCCTGTGGAGCAAGTAATGCAGGAAAGACTGAGACTACAGCAGCCACCACACAGGCAGCAGCAGAAAGCAGCAAGGAGGAGAGCAAGGCAGGCGGAGAAAAGCTAAAGATTGTAGCGACCAATTTTCCTGCTTATGATTTTGCAAGAGCTGTTACCAAGGGAGAGGCGGATGTTACCATGCTGGTAAAGCCGGGAGCAGAGACCCACAGTTATGAGCCAAGCCCACAGGATATTATTACCATTCAAAATGCAGATTTATTCCTTTATGTAGGTGGAGACAGTGATGCCTGGGTTGACGGTATGTTAAAGTCCATGAACAAGGAAGACTCCTCCGTGTTCAAAATGATGGATGCGGTAAATCTCATGGAAGAGGAGACGGTTGAGGGCATGCAGGAAGAAGAGGAGCATGACCACGACCATGAAGGCGAGTCCGGAGATCATAAGGAAGAAGCTGCCGACCATGAGGATAAGGCTTCCGAGGCAAAGAGTGACAGCCACGAGGAAGAGGAAGTGGAGATGGATGAGCATGTTTGGACCTCTCCTGTAAATGCCATTCAGATTGTAAAGAAGCTGGATGAGAAGATTGCTTCCTTGGATTCTTCCAAAAAGGATGTTTTTGAGAAGAATACTGAGGCCTATGTGAAGGAACTGGAAGAGCTGGATAAGAGCTTTAGAGAAGTGGTAGATTCCGGAAAGAGAAAGGAAATTATCGTGGCCGATCGTTTCCCCTTCGCGTATTTCTGTAAGGAATACGGCTTAACATATTTTGCCGCTTTCCCGGGTTGCTCTACAGATACCCAGCCTGCGGCACAGACCATTGCCTTCTTGCAGGATAAAGTGAAAGAAGACCACATTCCGGTGGTATTCCATATTGAAATGAGTAATGAGGATATGGTGAATGCCATTTGTAAGGACACAGGAGCCAAGAAAATGCTTTTGAATGCGGTACACAATGTGACGGATGAGGATTTCAAAGCAGGAAAGACCTATGTGGATTTAATGAAGCCGAATGTAGAAGCGTTGAAGGAGGCACTGAATTAATGAGTTATTTTTCCCTAAACAAGATTAGCTTTTCCTATGAAGGGAAGGTGGTTTTAAAGGACATTCATTTTTCCGTGGAAAAGGGAGATTATCTTTGTATCGTGGGGGAAAACGGAGCCGGAAAAAGTACCCTTTTAAAGGGCATATTAGGGTTGAAAAAGCCCAATGAAGGAGAAATCATTCTGGGGGACGGCCTGAAAAGGCAGGATATCGGATATCTTCCTCAACAGACCGAGGCACAAAAGGACTTTCCTGCCAGCGTCTATGAGGTGGTGGAGTCCGGTTGTTTAAACAAGCTTTCTTTTTTCCCTTTTTATCGTAAGGAAGATAAGAAGCGGGTAGGGGATGCTCTTCGGTTTTTAAATATTGAGAATTTGAGAAAGTCCTGCTATCGGGAGCTTTCCGGCGGACAACAGCAAAGGGTTCTTTTGGCGAGAGCCCTTTGCGCCGGCTCCAAGCTTCTGATTTTGGATGAGCCTGTTGCTGGACTTGACCCCAAGGCTCAGATTGAGCTCTATGATTTAATCGACAGATTGAATCGGGAGTTAAAGATTACGATTATCATGGTTTCCCATGATGTGAAAGAAGTAGTACAAAGAGCAAAGCATATTCTCCATTTGGCCCATAAGCAGTTATTTTTCGGAGAAACGGAAAAATATAAAGAGTCTGAGCTTGGAAAAAGTTTTGTGAAGGATTTGGAGGGCTAAATGTTTAAGGTTTTAGGGTCGATGTTTTCCTACGATTTTATGATTCGAGCGATTATCGTAGGTTCTCTGGTTTCCCTGTGTTCTACACTTTTGGGAACCAGTTTGGTTTTAAAAAGATATTCCATGATTGGGGATGGCTTGTCCCACGTGGGCTTTGCAGCCTTGGCAATTGCCTATGCTCTGCAATTAGCCCCCATGTCCGTGTCTATTCCGGTCTGTGTGATTGCGGCATTTTTCCTTTTGCAACTGGAAGAAAATTCCAAAATTAAGGGAGATGCGGCTACCGCTTTACTTTGTAGCGGAGCTTTGGCGGTGGGAGTAATGACGATTTCTTTGACCACCGGTATGAATACAGATGTTTGTAACTATATGTTCGGCTCCATCCTGGCCATCAGTCCCTCGGACATGCGGCTTTCCGTAATTTTATCCGTGGTGGTGCTGTTCCTTTACATTTTCTTCTATCCCCGCATCTTCGCGGTGACCTTTGATGAAAATTTTGCAAAAGCCAGCGGAACCAATACCCGTTTCTACAACATGGTTTTGGCCTTACTGACCTCTATCACCATTGTGCTGGGCATGCGAATGATGGGAACCCTATTGATTTCCAGCTTGATCGTGTTTCCTTCTATTACGGCAATGCGGGTATGTAAAAACTTCTTAGGTACCATTATTCTGGCATCTATACTTTCTCTCTTAGGATTCTTTGTAGGAATGACTTTATCCTTCCTTTATAGGATTCCTACGGGAGCTTCCATTGTGGTGATAGATATTGTGTTATTCTTCCTATTTTGTGCGATTGAAGCAATCCGGAATAGAAAGGGATAAAGGATAAGAAAATGAAATTAAGCAGAAAAATGAATACAAAAGAAGAGAAGGCCTTAGGGCCTTTTCGCATTTTCGGAAAAAGCAGAAGAGCAAATGGGATCATCCCTTTGAGAAGGGCTTGTCTTCTTCTTGCCCTTTGCGCAGGATTTTTGGTAGCCTGTAAGGAAAAGGATACCGTGCGGAAGACCCCGGGAAAGGTGGAGAGTACGGAAAGTACTTCTTCCGTATCCGAAGAGGAAGCAATGTCTATGGCGGCTGCTTTGGATGCCTTAGAGTCTAAGGATGCTGCATCGGTGGCGGCGGAAAATACAAATCCCTCCTCAGAAAGTAAAATTGCAGGAAGCTCCAATGCTGCGGAAAGCGTGAAGGAAACGGATGAGCAGGGAAGAGCCTATCCCATAGACGACTACCCCTATAATCCTAAGGAAGACAGAGGAAAGTATTCTTTGGAAAAGCCGGATATTGTGGTGGGAGATAAGCTCTATGCCACCCAGATTAATGACTGGTACAAGAATTTTCAGGATTATGAAGGTAAGACGGTCAGCATTGAAGGGATGTATATGAACTTCGGAGGCTATACCCTGGTGGGAAGAAACGGCCCCTCCTGTCCTTATTGTACCGGCGGTTATGTGAATTTTGAATTTAAAACCGATTTGGATCTTTCCGGATTGGAATCGGAAAAGTCCTGGATTCGGGTAAAGGGCGTTTTACGGCAGGGAAAGTATTCCATTTCCAAGGATGTTTCCCAGTTAATTTACTATATTGAGGCTTTGGAAGTAGAGAAAATGGATAAGCCCGGAGTGAACCCTATCACAGACTAATTCGTAATAGGTTAGTTTAATATAACTTTTATACTTTTCTTTTTCTTTGTCTGTTATACTAAGAGTATAAAATAATAATGCTTCTCAATTTTAAGAAAAGCTTGAGAAAAGCAGAAGGAAGTACTGAAGACAGTAGAACAAATAAGGAGGAAAACTATGTTTGAACAAGTAAAATTAGACTATGCCTTTGATGCTCTGGAGCCCCATATCGACACGATGACTATGGAAACTCACTATGGAAAGCATCATGCCACCTATACCAAGAACTTTAATGATGCGGTGGCAAAGGCGGGACTTAGCGGAAAATCTGTAGAAGAGATTCTTTCTTCTCTCTCTTCCGTGAGTGATGAGGCCTTAAGGAACGCTTTACAGAATAATGGTGGCGGTTTCTATAACCATAATTTGTATTTTTCCGTTATGAGTCCTAAAAAGGGAACAAAACCAAGCCCTGCCCTGGCAGAGGCAATCAACAGGGACTTTGGCTCCTTGGAGAAGCTGGTGGAGACTTTGCAGAATTTGGCTCTTGGACAGTTTGGTTCAGGTTGGGCCTTCTTATCTGTGGATAAGGAGGGGAAGCTTTATGCTACAAAGTCTGCAAATCAGAACAATCCTTTTATGGAAGAAGGACAGCATACCCCCATCTTGGGAATTGATGTTTGGGAGCATGCCTACTACCTTCGTTATAAGAATCTAAGAGGCGACTATCTGAAAAATTTCTTCGAGGTTTTAGACTGGGAGAAGGTCAGCGAAAATTATGAGCAATGCAGATAATTTTGTTTCCATCATACCAAAGTCTGAATTCGGAATACTCTTCGACTAAGATTGACCATTGTAATAAAGGATTGTAAAACAATAAACTGCTACGCTTCGATGCAGTATAGGTCTTTCCTCGGGGCACGCTCTCGCTAGCTTCGCCACGTATCAGTACTAACTTCAAGCTTCGCTTTGCTCGCTTTCAGTAAGTACTGACGGGCTCAGACTACCCCCTATGAAAGACCTATACTGCATCAATCGCGTTGGTTAATGGATTCCTACAGATTTTATTCCGGTAACGCTCTCGCTAGCCAAGTACCGGCGAATCTGAAGTATTCTTTCTTCTGACCGGTATGAAGGAAACAGGCATATTATCTTTCGAAAAATAAGAAAAAAGTATTCTACTCCGCTTTTCATTAACGCGGGGGAGGATACTTATTTTTTTAGAAAATATATGCTAAAATAAAGCGCTAAAAAATATATTTCAAATAGTATAAAAAGGAGAAAGCAATGGCTGATGTGAAAAGAGAAAGCGGGAAAAATATATTTTTGTGTAATGATTTTCCGGGCTATGGGAAGGTGGCTTTGCAGGGGATGATTCCTACCTTAACGGCAATGAAATATCAGCTGTTTTCCTTGCCTACCGCTTTGGTTTCCAATGTGTTGGACTTTGGTAAGGCGGAAATTTTAGATACTACGGAATATATGAAGGGTAGCGTTGCGGTCTGGAGAGAACTTGGATTTTCCTTTGATGCTATGGCTATCGGCTTTATTACCGGGGAAAAGCAGGGAGAATTTTTGGCGGAGCTTTGTCAGGAAGAAAGAGAGAAGGGCTGCGTAATTTTCTTTGATCCTATTATGGCGGACAATGGAAAGCTCTATTACGGGATTTCACCGGAGGCGGTGGAAAGTAGAAGAAAGCTTATGGGGCTTTCAGACTATATTGTTCCCAACAGTACCGAAGCATTGCTGCTGGCAAGGAAAAATCCGGAGCAGTCGGACTTTAGCTTAGAGGAGGCTAAGGACTTGGTGAAGTCTCTAAGAGAGGCAGGAGCGAAATCGGTTTGTATTACCAGTATGAAGATTGACGGACAAAATTGTGTTTTCCTTTATGATGAGAAGAAGGGGGAGTTTTGCCGGATTCCTTACAGAATGAGAGACAAGCATTTTGTGGGAACCGGAGATTTGTTCTCCGCTCTTCTTCTGGGACGTTTTATGCAGGAAAATGATTTTTTTGCCGCAGGAATGTGGGCGGTGGAAAAAATCGGAGCCTTTATCGATGCTTATGAGGAGGATCATCTTTCTGAAAAGGGGATTCCTATGGAGCGCTATCTGAGTCTTTTAAATGCGTAGTTCTGACTCTTGAATTTTGTACAGTAAAAGTCTGACTCTTTATGTTTTAAGAGAAGATGGGCCGAAGCATAGGAGATATGAAAAATAAGTATGGTTCTTTTCGCTCTGCCGGGGCATTCCCATGGGGGAATTCTTGAAAGAGAAGGTCTTTTGTGCTAGAGTTTAGACTTACAGTTTTTAAGGAGGACATTATGAAAAAGAGATTTGGAGTAGCATTGGTCTTGTCTATGGCCATAGTTTTAGGGGCTTGTGGCGCTAAGCAGCAGGCAGAGAGTGTAAAGGGTACAGAGCAAAAGGGTACAGAAGCCTCTACTGCAGCGAAAGAGGAAAGCAAGGAAGCGGATAGCAAGGCAGCGGATAGCAAGGCAGCGGATAGCAAGGCAGATGCCGGAGACGGAAAGACCTACAAGGTGGGGATTTTAAAGTTTATGGACCACCCCTCCTTAAACCAGATTGAGGACAGCCTTTGTGAGGAGCTGGATAGCTTATCCGAAAGCTCCGGAGCAAAGTATGAGTATAAGGAATATCGTTTGAACGGACAGGGAGATGCCTCCGTATTAAATCAGATGACTGCCCAGCTGATTGCGGATGATGTGGACGTGATTGTTCCCATCGCTACACCGGCGATTCAGGTAGTACAGTCTCAGACCGAAGGAAAAAATATCCCCATCGTTTTCTCCGCAGCCTCCGATCCGGTTTCCGCAAAGCTTGTGGATTCCATGGAAAAACCGGGAGGAAATATCACCGGAACCTCTGATTTTTTAAATACGGATGCCATTATGGATTTGATTTTTGCCCAGAATCCTGAGGCAAAGAAAATCGGTCTTCTGTACTCCAAGAGTGAAGACTCCTCTCAGCAGCCTATTGCTGCAGCGAAGAAGTATCTGGCTGATAAGGGTGTAGAAGTAGTAGAAAAGACCGGAACCACCACCGATGAGGTGAGTCAGGCTGTGGATGCTCTGATTGCGGAGAAGGTGGATGCGATCTTCACCCCAACGGACAATACGATTCAGAAGGCGGAGCTTTCCTTCTATGAGAAGCTGATTAAGGCGAAGATTCCTCACTACGGCGGGGCGGATTCCTTTGCGTTAAATGGAGCCTTTGCCGGATACGGAGTAGATTACGTACAGCTTGGAAAGGCTACAGCGGATATGGTGGATGAGGTGCTTCGTCAGGGTAAGGACACTGCAACCCTTCCGGTTCAGACCTTTGATAACGGTATTGCAACAGTCAATACGGAAACTGCCGAAAAATTAGGCTATTCCTTAGATAAGATTAAAGAAGCCTTCAAGCCGTTCTGCACCAAGATTGTGGAGATTAAGACGGAAAAAGAATTTAAATCATAGGATACAAGATGAGTGGATTTTTAACAGTAGGAATTATGAAAACAGCTGTGGAACTGGGGCTTATTTATGCCCTGGCTGCCATGGCACTATTTATTTCTTATAGTATTTTAAATATCGCAGACCTTTCTACCGACGGATCCTATACTTTAGGCACGGCAGTGTCTGCAGTTTTTACAATTTCCGGACATCCGATTTTGGGAATTTTCATGGCTATGTTATCCGGTTCTCTTTCCGGCTTTGTCACGGCCTTTTTGCAAACCACTCTGGGGATTGAAAGTATTTTGGCGGGAATCATTGTGAATACGGGCCTTTATACCGTGAATTTGGCGGTGATGGGTTTTTCTTCCAACCTGTCCATCTTTGGTACAGACACAATTTTTACGCTCTTTGCAGGAGACAATGCCTTTCTAAATGAGTGGGGAGTGGTGATTCTCCTTAGTATTATTGTTCTTCTTCTTTGCTTTTTCTTAAAATGGTTCTTTAAAACCGGACTGGGTCTATCGATTCGGGCAACGGGAGACAGCCCTGCTATGGTCCGAGCTTCCTCCATTAATCCGACCTTTACGATTACGGTAGGACTTTGTCTGTCCAATGCTTTAACCGGTCTTTCCGGCTCTTTAATCGCCCAGTATAACAAAACGGCGGATATTAATTTGGGTACCGGCATGGTAACGGTGGCATTAGCATCTTTAGTTATTGGGGAAAGCATTTTCGGGAAGAAAAAGCTGATTTTGCGCCTTTTGGGTGTGGTATTCGGTTCTCTACTTTATAGAAGCATTATTGCACTGGCTTTACGCTTAAAGGTACCGACAGAAGCCTTCAAGCTGGTCAGTGCCTGCATTGTGGCTTTGGCAATTTCTTCTACTAAGGTAAAGGAGCTTTTGCAGTACAAGAAACTACGGAGAGATGCCATAGAAAGACGAAAGAAGGAAGGGGAGAAGCATGCTTAGTTTATCCCATATTTACAAGACCTTTAATGCGGGAAGCATTCATGAAAAAAAAGCCTTGCAGGATTTAAATTTGCATTTGTCTTCCGGAGATTTTGCTACTATAGTAGGAAGTAACGGAGCAGGAAAATCCACCCTCTTTAATGCAATTTCCGGGAGCTTTTTATTGGACAGCGGCTCGGTGGTTTTAGAGGGAGAAGATATTACCTTTTTACAGGAGCATAAGCGGAGTAAATTTATCGGAAGACTTTTTCAGGATCCTCTGATGGGTACCGCGCCTCACATGAGCATTGAGGAAAATCTTTCTGTTTCCTATCTTCGGGCTTCCCACAGTTCTTTATTTTCCAGAGTGAAAAAGAAGGACAGAGAATTCTTTCGGGAACAGTTAAGCCTGTTGGAAATGGGCTTGGAGGATCGGATGAATCATCCTGTGGGACTTCTTTCCGGCGGACAAAGACAGGCTCTTACTCTTTTAATGGCCACCATGGTAACGCCGAAGCTGTTGCTTTTGGACGAGCATACAGCGGCATTGGATCCGAAAACCGCGGATAAGGTATTGGAACTGACCCGAAATATTGTGGAAGAGAGAAAAATCACCTGCCTGATGATTACCCATAATATGCATCAGGCTTTGGAACTTGGAAACCGAACTTTGATGATGGATTCGGGAAATATCGTTTTGGATTTATTCGGGCAGGAGAGAGAGGGACTTTCCGTAGATAAGCTGCTGGAGCTCTTTATGGCAAAGGCAGGAAAGGCATTGGACAACGATCGTATTCTTTTATCCTAAGAAGGGGAGGAGAGACTATGTTAAAGAAAGACTTTGTAATAACTATTGGCAGGCAGTACGGTTCCGGAGGAAGAATTGTGGGAAAGCGTTTGGCGGAAAGCCTGGGGATTCCCTTTTATGATGAGGAGATTTTAAAAATCACCTCAGAGAAAACCGCTATTGGAGAGCAGTATTTTCGTCTGGCGGATGAGAAGGCCGGAAGCAATGTGCTGTTTAAGATCGTGGATTCCTTAAAGCCCAGATTGGGAAAGCCCAGTTTATCTGAGGACATCGTGAGCCCCGAGAATCTATTTCGTTTTCAAAGTCAGGTGGTGGTGGAGCTGGCGGAGCAGGAATGCTGTATTATTGCCGGCCGTTGTGCCAATGTGGTTCTTCGAGATGCCGGGAAGGAACATGTGGATTTCTTCGTTTATGCAGATATGGAAAAACGTATTGAAAGAACCATGGACTATTGTAAGGTGGATCGGGAAGAGGCTAAGAAGCGTATCAAGAAGATTGATAAGGAAAGAAAAGAATATCATCGTTATTATACCGGAGAAGAATGGATGAAACCGGACAATTACGATTTGATGATTAATGCTTCTCGCATCAACTATGATGAGATGGAATTGCTGATGAGAAACTATCTGCAAATGAAAGGCTATATCGAATGATGAAAAGCATCGCGGGAGCGGGAAAAGTAATAAAGGGCAGCTTAACGGTGCCCGGAGACAAAAGCATTTCTCACCGGGCGGTAATGTTTTCCGCCTTGGCCAAGGGAGAAACGAAAGTAAAAGGCTTTTTGCCGGGGGAAGACTGTTTATCCACCATTTCCGTTTTCCGAAAAATGGGCGTTTCTATAGAACAGGAGCAGGACAGCCTCCGAATTCAAGGCCTTGGTCTTCACGGTTTAAAGGCTCCGGGCGAAGCCTTATACTGCGGAAATTCCGGTACCACCATGCGACTGATGGCGGGAATCTTAGCAGGGCAAAGCTTTTCCTCCTGCTTAACGGGAGATGAAAGTTTGGAAAAACGTCCTATGAAGCGGGTTTGCCTTCCCCTGGAAAAGATGGGGGCAAAAATCAAGATGCAAGGAGAAAAGGGTACAGCTCCTTTGGAGATTAGCGGCTCTCCTCTGAATGGGATTTGCTACGAAAGTCCGGTTGCTTCCGCCCAGGTGAAGTCTTCCGTTCTTTTGGCAGGGCTTTATGCCAAGGGGAAGACCTCCGTGATTGAACCGAGTCTTTCCAGAGACCATACGGAACGTCTTTTGAGGGCTATGGGTGTGGAATGTTCTACAAGAAGCTTAGAAGATGGCAGAGTGGAGATTTCTTTGGAGGGAGGGCAGGAGCTTAAGGCTCTCCCCGGAGAGTATTTTGTGCCGGGAGATATTTCCTCTGCGGCCTATTTTATGGCTTCCGTATTTTTTCTTCCCGGTTCTTCTTTACGACTAAAGAATATCGGTCTGAATCCCAGCAGGTGCGGAATTTTAACCGTATTGGAAAAGATGGGGGCGAAGATTTCCTTGGAAAACTGTTCTACGGTGTATGGAGAAGAGCGGGGGGATATTTGTCTTAGCTATGGATCTTTAAAGGCAGTGGATATCGGAGGAGACTTGATTCCTCGTTTGATTGATGAGCTTCCCCTACTGGCTGTACTGGCTACGATTGCAGAGGGAAATACCCGGATATATGATGCGGCGGAGCTTAAGGTAAAGGAGTCCAATAGAATCAAGGCCTGTGTAGAGAACTTACAGTGCCTGGGCATTTCTGCAGTGGAAACGGAAGATGGCATGATTATTCCGGGAAAAGGCTCTGTATTCACTCTGGAAGGAAAGAAGATTCCCAGCTTTTTGGATCACAGAATTGCCATGAGCTTTTCTGTTTTAGGACTTCTCTGCAGGGCGGAAAAGCCCATGCAAATTGAGGATTCCCAATGTATTCAGATTTCTTATCCGAATTTTTTCAAAGATTTTGAAAAAGTTCTTGACGAGGGATAAAATATTTGCTAATATACGCTAGTCGGTTTTGAATCGACTGAGGCGAATTGGTCAAGCGGTTAAGACGCAGCCCTCTCACGGCTGAATCCCGGGTTCGATTCCCGGATTCGTCACTCCCGAGCATTGCTCGGGTTTTTTTGTGTCTATTTTTCTTTCGTTTTTTCTTTCTTTTCTTTTTTCTCTGATTTGGTACAATAGAGAAGCATTTAAAATAAAGGAGAAAGATAATGCACAAAAGTCTTGTTTTGGATATGGGAAATGTTTTAGTCACCTATGATCCGGTTTGGGTGATTCAAGAATATACAGATAGAGAAGATTGGATTAAAGAAATTAAAGATGTGATGTTTTATTCCGGAGAGTGGATCCGATTGGATGCGGGGCTGATGTCTGAGGAGGATGCCTTAAAAGCATGGATGAAACGTTGCAGTTCACCCCAGGTGGCAGAGCTTTGTAAGAGCTGTTTTGAAAACTGGGATAAGTTCAATATGAAAAAAATCCCGGGAGTGGCAGAAATCCTAAAGGAGGAGAAGGAGCAGGGAAGAAAGCTTTATCTTTTGTCCAATGCGTCCATGCGGCTGGTTCCGATTTGGAGGGAAGTGCTTCCCGGATCGGAATATTTTGACGGAATTTTTTATTCTGCGGCCTTTCATTGCATGAAGCCTCAGGATATTATTTATGAAAGATTTTTAAAGCATTTTTCTTTGGAAGCAAAGGATTGCTTTTTTATAGATGATTTAACGGAAAATATTGAGGGTGCAAAGAAAGCAGGCTTGGATGGCGCGGTTTTACCCCTTCCCGAGGCATCTGCTCTTCGAAAGATTTTGGAAGAAGAGAAAAATGCATAAAGTTTTAGGAGGATCAATGAATCAGCTTAAGGAACATCCCTTTCCTTTGGTGGAATATACAATCAGCACGGGTATTCTCCCAATGGTGGAATCTCCCCTTTTCCGGAGAGAAACAGGGCTACAGCATGGCTTCTCCACCAGAAAAGGTGGCGTATCCAAGGAACATCTGGCTTCTTTAAACCTAAGCTTCTCCGTGGAGGATGCCAAGGAAAACGTCCTGGAGAATTTCCGAAGAATCGGAGAGGTTTTCGGAAAAAGCCCGGATGACTTCGTTCTTAGTAAACAAAGTCATGAAACCAAGGTACTGAAGGTAGGCACGAAGGACAGGGGAAAGGGCATTACAAAAGATAGAGATTATGAGGGAATAGATGCTTTAATCACGGATGAGGAAGGAATTATACTTTCCTGCTTTTCTGCAGACTGTGTTCCGATTCTATTTTATGATCCTATTCATAAAGCGGTAGGAGCCTGCCATAGCGGCTGGAGGGGAACCAAGGGGAAGATTCTTCAAAACGTGGTGGAGGAAATGAGAAAACATTTCTCTTCAAATCCTGCGGAGATTCTTATTGCCATCGGCCCCAGTATTTGTAAGGAGCAATACATTGTTTCGGAAGACTTAGCTCTTTCCTTTCTGGAGGACTATCCGAATTGCGGGGAGGCGGCAGGTTCTCCCATTCAAAGGATTTCAAAGGATAAATTTCAACTGGATTTATGGGATTTAAACCGTAGGATAGCACTGGACAGTGGAATACGGGAAGAACATATTTCCGTTAGCGGGTATTGCACCATGGAGAATCCGGAACTGTTTTTTTCTCACCGTTACAGTCAGGGAAAAAGAGGATTGCAAGGAGCTTTTATCTGCTTACAGGATTAGATAGTACTTAAGCAAAAAGCCGGATATGAGCGTTTATAGTATGCTTTCCGTTGGGAAAGAAAGGATATGATTTTGCCGATGAAAAAATATGTCATATTAATATTGCTTTGCTTTTGCAGTCTTTCGGCCTGCGGAAAAAGCAAAGAGAAGCCGGTAGCGAAAGAGACTTCCGCTTCCAACCTGGAGGATGTAGTGGATGAGAAAGCCAGTTCCTCCGAGCTTGCCAAAAAGGTGGAGGAAAGAAAGCAAGAGGAAGAGGAGCTTGCTCTTTCCCGATATACCAATCTGGGACTGGTACAGTGTGATTCCAGCTTTATTAACTTCCGTTCCCAGCCTAATGAAAATGATATTCAAAACATTATCGGAATTTTAAAAAATGGAGCGGGAGTGGAGATTTTAGAGTCTCCGGCGGCGGGAACGGAGAACTGGGTGAAGGTCCGTTCCGGCGGTTTGGATGGCTATATTTCCAAGCAGTTTTTGCTGGAGGGAGAGAAAGCCAAAGAAAAGGCCAAGGAATATATGGAGCCAAGAGTTACCATCTTGGCGGAGAAACTTCGTATTCGTTCTACTCCGGAGAAGATTGACGGAAATACCTTAGGTTCCTGTGCCAAGGGTGAACGCTATATTGTGTTGGGAAGAAGCGGAAAGGATTATCTGAAAATTTCTGCGGATACCATCGAAGGGGTGGAAGAGGCTTATATATCTTCCAGTGCGGAAAATGTGCGTTTGGAATATGGCTTGGATGAGGCGCGAAGCTACAATTTAAAGCAAAAGGTTATAAACCAGTATGATCATCTTGGTGTATCAAAGGCCCAAGACTATATCAATATCCGTTCCGATCCTGCCGACAAGGGTATTGACAACATTATCGGAAAATTCCCGGGCTATGCGGGAGGAGATATTTTAGGGGAAGAAAACGGTTGGCTGAAAATCCGTTCCGGAGAAATCACCGGCTATGTAAAGTCGGAGCTGGTGGCGCAAGGAAAGGAAGCAGAGCAGCTGGCTCTTGCCCATGCCCAGGTTATGGCAACGGTCAATACGGATGCCTTAAACGTCCGGGCAAATCCCAGTACGGAATCCAATGCCTGGACCAAGGTTACAAAAGATCAAAGATATTCAGTGGTTAATCAGCTGGACGGATGGGTACAGCTGGATTTAGACTCCGGAGATGATCAGGAGGGGGATCAGGGAGCCTATGTTTCCACAAGAGATAACAATGTTACCGTAAACTACGGTTTAATCGAGGCCATTTCCTATAGACCGGCACAGGATAGAGCCAATATTGCAGCTAAAAAGCGAAGTGATTTGGTAAACTTTGCCTGTCAGTTTGTAGGAAACCCCTATGTTTGGGGCGGGACTTCATTGACCCACGGAGCGGATTGCTCAGGATTTACCCAGACGATTATGAGAAAATACGGGGTATCTTTGCCAAGAGTTTCCAGAGAACAGGCAAAAACTGGGGTCAAGGTAAGTAGTGAAAACATGCGTCCCGGAGATTTGATTTTCTATGCCAACAGGAGAGGTGTAGTAAATCATGTAGGAATCTATATTGGTAACGGTCAGGTGGTCAATGCGGCCTCCAGACGTTCCGGAATTCGAATTTACCGTTGGAATTACAGAACTCCTGTGGCAATTCGAAATGTGTTAGGAGAATAACGAAACGGAAATGCCTAAATACAACATAAGGGCATAAGCAAAGCATAAGCAAAGCATAAGCAAAGCATAAGCAAAGCATAAGCAAAGAAAAGCATCTAAAAAGAGAATGGAGACGGTATGGAAAGCTATGTTTTATCTTGTTGTTCTACAGTGGACATTTCTAAGGAATGGGCGGAAAAAAGAAACATTCTTTTAGCCTACTTTCGTTTTTATTTAAATGAAGAGGAGTACAGAGACGATTTTTATGCCTCCCTTTCTCAGGAGAAATTATTTGAAAGAATGTTAAATGGGGAGAAGAGTAAGACTTCCCAGGTAAACAGTGAAGAATATATGACTCTTTTCCGCCCCAGCTTGGAGGCGGGAAAGGATATTGTTCATTTCTGCTTATCCAGCGGAATATCCGGCACCAGAAATTCCTGCCAAATTGCAAAAGATATTCTACTGGAAGAATTTCCCGAGAGAAAGATTGAGATTATAGACTCTCTTTCCGCCTCTGTAGGCTACGGACTCTTGGTGGATAAGGCAGCAGATTTGAGAGACCAGGGACTTTCCATGGAGGAGCTTGTTGAGAAGATTCTGGAATACAGAAATCATTTACAGGGATATTTTTTCACCTCAGATCTTCGCTTCTTTATCCAGGGAGGAAGAATCTCCAAGGCGGCCGGCTTTATCGGTGGTTTACTGAATATCTGTCCCATTATCATGATTACGGAAGAGGGAACCCTAAAACCTATCGAAAAGGCAAGAGGAAAAAAGCAGGCCTTTAATAACCTGCTGTCCAAGATGGAAAAGAAAGGATTTATGGAAGAGGAGAAGGTATTTCTCTGTCATTCCGCCTGCCCTGAGGATGTGGAAAGCTTAAAGGAGAAGATTCTGGAACGCTATCCGAAGGCGAAGATTGAGAGCTTCGTGATTGGCGGCACCATTGCCTGCCATACCGGCCCCGGCACCGTGGCATGCTTTTTCTTTGGAAGAGAAGGAAGATAAGCTTTACTCCATAAAAAAGGTTTTGCGGAAAGCCTCTTCTTCGAAATGAAAATGCAATGCGGGTCTGCCGTGTCGCATTTTCTTTTTTTCTTTCAAGGATTCTCCTTCCTCCAGCTGTCCCTGACGAATCAACTTTAGCTGTAGAAGCTTTGCCAGAATTCTGCTGGCGGAGCGGGGGGTGATGGCCAGAAGCTCTGCGATATATTGGGCACTAAGTGCCTGCAGAGGATCATTTTCAAAAAGGCTGATAAGCTTCAGGATATTGCTTTCATGAATACCCTGTTCTTTTGCAAATTGTATTGCCTTCGGGTTACTGTAATCAGCCAGCAATTTTAATTTCTGGGAAAGAGGGCCAAACAGCTTTCCTTCCTCTTCCATAAAAAAGGCGTCATTTCTTCCGTAACGATTACTTTCCAAAAGGGCATGCTCCGCATAATAGCGACTTCGTTCCTTAGAATGGCTTAAGCCAATACCCATACGGAAAGGAAAGTTCAGATTTTTCCTGCAGGCGGAAAGAAATTCCTGTAGCATAGGCATCAGATCTTTTTCCATGGAAATGCTCAAAAGGATAGAAAATTGATTAAAGCCTTTTTCGATATCAAAATGTAAATGACTTTCTTTTCGATATTCCGTTAAAAACTTATAAACAGTGGCTTCCCGATATTCCTGTTCTTCCTTTTCCACATCCTCCGTAAAGGGAAGGCGAAGAAAAATACTGAGGAGATTTTGCTCTGCGATACTGCCTAAACGAAGTTCGTCCAAGGCGTGTTGAATAGAGCTTCGAATCATTTCTTCGTTCGGGAAGACGGCGATATAAGGAATCTGCAATTGATCCAGCTGCCCCAGATTATTGATGCTTCGAGAAAGAATCAAGTCAATTTTTCCTTTGCTCCATAGGTTTTTGGCATATTCGGTAATATGCTTGTAATCGTAATGATGATCCTTGTAAAAGATAGGGCAGGATTTTTCCGCTAAATATTTGGGGATGTCCATAAAATGGTTGGTTTCAGTTAAGAAGTCACAGAATACCCGGTTTAATGGTTGATCTCGATGTTCGATTTGAAATTGCAGCAGAATGGAAAGAACATCAATGGTTTCGTAGGCGGTAAACGCACAAGGAATACGATTATCCGGAAAGCGCTGGTGAATATAGTGGTAACCCAGTTCGCCGGAAAAGAAGATTACATCACATTTCTTTTTACAGTCTTCATAGATGCTGTCAATATCCTTTAAGTCCTTATAGATATAGGGGAAAAATTGGCAATCAAAGGAGGGGTCTTGCAGGACCTTTTCTATAGGCTCCAAAGATTTTTCCGGACTGACAATCGCTACATGAATCATGCTGTTCTCCCTTCCACAGTAATGTTAAGATTTTATCTTGCATTTAAGACAAAGTCAATTATGTCTTTAATTAGTGACCACTTTCTTTAATTAGTGACCCTTTCTTTAATTAGTGACCAATTTCTTGATGGCTGACTCCTTAGATTTTTTTAAGGATTAGGTATTTTTATTACAGGGGCTATTTCACATGGGATTACAGGGACTATATTGCAAGGGATGCCTTGGCTTTTTTTTGTCTTGAAAATGTTATATAATGCATTGGAAAGAAATAGGAGTTGTGAGGGTTTATGGCGAGAAAAAGGAAAAACAAAACAGGTAAAGGCACAAGCAGAAAAAAAGCTATACAGAGGAATGTAGAACAAAATGCATATGCAGGACTCAAAGAAGAAGCCATTTTGATTTTATCCTTCCTTGTTTCTTTGCTTTTGCTACTTAGTAATTTAGGATTTTGCGGAATTGTGGGAGAGGGACTATCACAGGGACTTGTATTTTTATTCGGGTCCTTCAGTGTTCTTTTTCCCTTTGTCTTATTTTTCCTTGTTGCCTTCACCATGGCAAATCGAAACAATCCGATGATTATGAGGAAGATTCCTTTTATTTGCTTCTTGTATATATTTCTGGGAGCTTTTCTTCCTGTACTTATTTTAGGAAAGAGTATTCCTGAAGATTTAACGGATTTATTGACCGAAGGGGGAGTATTACCCGGAATCTTTCTTTTATTTTTAAAGCAATTTTTAGGTAGTCTTGGAGCTATGATTGTGCTGTTTTTCGCTATATTACTATGCTTGGTGATGATTACCGAAAAGCCCCTGATGAGTCTCTTTGCTTTATTTTCCGTGCAGACAGCGGAAAAGGCGGGAAGAAGGGCAAAAAGCGATTTACAGAGAATTTCTCAAACGGCGAGAGAAGCTTTGGAGGAAAGAAGATCGAGACGGGAAGAGAGGGAGGCGGATTTTCAAACCACCGACTTTCATTTGGAAGATTTTAAAGAAGAGAGGGAAGTTTCTCTTTTAGAGGCAGAAGAAAATAAGGAGAAGGAAGCGCTCCGTTCCGACTTACTAAGTGTTAAGGAAGAACTGGATTTAATAAACAGTAAGAAGGCAGACTGGAAAGAGGATTCCTTCACGGTGGAAGGCTTATCAGATTCTTCGGAAGTGGAAGAGCCTTTCCCGGAGGACTTTTCGGAGATAGACGAAGTTCCAAAGTCACAGTCTATGAAAAAACAGTCTATGAAAGAAGAGCCCTTGGACGAAGAGGAACTGAAGAAGCGCCTTTTACAGGGAGACCCTTCCTCCAGAGTTGTCTACACCGCCGATGGCAGAAGAATTGCTTCCGATAATGAAAACTTACAAAAGCGTATTCAGGAGAAGAAAGAGGAAGAGTTAACAATGGATTCCGTTCCGGAAAAAGCTACAAAACCCTATGTGTTTCCCCCGCTCTCCCTCTTGAAGCGTTCCCATAGTCAGGAAGAGGAAAAGCGAAGCGAAATCGAGAAAAATGCCCAGACCTTGAAGGAAACCCTAAAGAGCTTCGGCATTACCGTAAGCATCAGTAATGTTTCTGTAGGACCATCCGTTACCCGCTACGAGCTGCAACCGGAGCAGGGGGTAAAATTAGCCAAGATTGTATCTTTAAGCAATGATATTAAGATGAGACTGGCGGCGGCGGATATTCGTATTGAAGCGCCTATTCCGGGAAAGTCTGCGGTGGGAATTGAAGTTCCCAATAAAAACAGCCAGGTTGTGTATTTGGGAGATATTCTGTCTTCTCCCGCCTTTCAGGAGAACCAGATGAAACTGGCCTTTGGCGTGGGAAAAGACATTGGAGGCAAGGTGGTGGTAACGGATATTGCCAAGATGCCCCACCTGCTGGTAGCAGGAGCTACAGGAGCGGGAAAATCCGTTTCCATCAATACCTTGATTATGTCCATACTTTATCGCTATAGTCCGGAAGAGGTCAGGATGATCATGGTGGATCCTAAGGTGGTGGAGCTTCAGGTATATAACGGCATTCCTCATTTGCTTATTCCGGTGGTTACGGATCCGAAAAAGGCTGCTGCGGCATTGAACTGGGCTGTGGCGGAGATGACAAGTCGCTATAAGAAATTTGCCGCTTACGGTGTAAGAGACTTATCCGGCTACAACGAAAAAATACGTGGTCTTACCGAGGAAGAAAGAGAGAAGGAGGGGCTTTCCGTTCTTCCCCAGATTTTAATCATTATTGATGAGCTTGCGGATTTGATGATGGTATCGGCGTCGGAAGTGGAGGATGCTATTGTCCGATTGACTCAGCTGGCAAGAGCCTGCGGAATGCATTTGATTATTGCCACCCAAAGACCTTCCGTTAATGTCATAACGGGACTGATTAAGGCAAATGTTCCTTCCCGTATTGCCTTTTCCGTAAGTAGCGGAGTGGATTCCCGTACCATTATCGACATGAATGGAGCGGAAAAGCTTCTGGGAAAGGGAGATATGCTTTTCTTCCCTCAGAATTTACCCAAGCCTATCCGAGTACAGGGAGCCTTTGTATCGGATGAAGAGGTGGCTAAGGTCACGGAATTTTTAAAGTCTCAAGGAGAAGCGGAATATAACCATTCCATCTCTAAGAGCTTGGAAAAGGAAGCCGCGGAAGAGACGGGAGGAAGTCAGAGCGATAGAGACGAGCTTTTTGCGGAGGCCGGATCACTGGTGATTGAAACGGACAAGGCAAGTATCGGCTTTTTACAAAGAAAATTCCGCATCGGTTTTAATCGGGCGGCAAGGATAATGGATCAGTTGGCTGCGGAACATGTCGTTGGAGAGGAGGAAGGCACCAAGGCCAGAAAGGTTTTAATGAACATGGAAGAATTTGAGGAGTTACTGTCAACAGAAAGGATGGAGTAAATGAAATCAGATTTAGAAATTGCTCACGAGGTAACACTGAAACCAATTGCTTTAGTGGCTAAAAATTATGGGATTTCCGAAGAGGATTTAGAGCTCTATGGAAAATATAAGGCAAAATTGTCCCAAAATTTTTGTGCTGCCCATGAAGGAAAACAAAAAGGAAAATTGATTCTGGTTACGGCTACCAATCCCACGCCCTTAGGAGAGGGAAAGACCACGGTATCTATCGGCTTAAATGATGCGTTGAACCGTTTAGGAAAGAAGAGCATTGTGGCATTAAGAGAGCCCAGCCTTGGACCATGCTTTGGTGTAAAGGGTGGTGCAGCAGGAGGCGGATATGCTCAGGTTGCTCCCATGGAGGACATCAACCTTCATTTTACGGGAGACTTCCATGCCATCACTTCTGCCAACAACCTACTGGCCGCAGTTTTGGATAATCATATTCATCAGGGCAATGCTTTAGAAATCAACCCCAAAAAGATTCTTTGGAAGCGTTGTTTGGATATGAATGACAGAGTTTTGAGAAATGTTATCGTTGGATTGGGCAATCAGGCGGACGGTGCTATGAGAGAGGATCATTTCCAGATTACGGTAGCTTCCGAAATCATGGCGATTCTTTGTCTAGCCAAGGATATGAAGGATTTACAGGAGCGTTTAGACAAAATCGTAGTAGCCTATAACAAGAAGGGCGAGAGAGTCTATGCAAAGGATTTGGAATGTACCGGAGCTATGGCGGTTCTTTTAAAGGATGCTATGCAACCTAATCTTGTGCAAAGTCTGGAAGGAAACCTTGCCATTATCCATGGTGGACCCTTTGCTAACATTGCTCATGGCTGTAACTCCATAAGAGCCACCAAGATGGGCTTGGCTTTAGCAGATTTTCTGGTTACCGAAGCAGGCTTCGGTGCCGACCTGGGAGCGGAGAAGTTCTTTGATATTAAGTGTGCGGCAGCCGGATTAACGCCTTCTTGTGCCGTAATCGTAACCACCCTTCGTACCTTAAAATACTACGGCGGACTTCCAAGGGAAGAGATTTCCAAGGAGAATCGTGAAGCCTTGGAAAAGGGGGTAGAGAACTTAGAGAAGCATATCGAAAATGTAAAGAAATACGGTGTTCCTGCAGTTGTGGCAGTAAATCGTTTTGCTACAGATACCGATGGAGAGCTTTCGTTTTTGAAGGATTTCTGTGCAAAGAGAGGCGTTCGCTGTGCCATCATGGAAGCTTACGGAAAGGGAAGCGCGGGAGGAGAAGAGCTTGGTAGGGCAGTGCTGGAAACTGTGGAAGCCGGTGAAGTGAATTTCCATACTTTGCAAACTCCGGAGCAGAAGATTTCCCAGAAGATTGAACTTCTGGCGAAGGAAATTTACGGTGCCGACGGGGTAGAGTATTCGAATAAGGCTAAAGAGGAATTAAAGAAGCTGGAAGAATCCTGCTATTCCAATCTTCCGATTTGTATGGCAAAGACGCCCTACAGCTTATCCGATAAGCCGAATCTTTTGGGAAGACCGAAGAATTTCCGGATTGAAATTCGTGAACTTTCTCTCTCCGCCGGAGCAGGATTTGTGGTATGCTTAGCAGGCGATGTTATGACGATGCCGGGTTTGCCAAAGGAGCCGGCAGCAAAAAAGATTGGCTTTGAAAATGAAAAGATTGTAGGAATTTTCTAAGGAGGCATAGATGAAGGGCTGGTTGTCTTGTTTAAGCGAAGCGAAGGTCCTTCGGGGAGATGGAGAGAGGGAGGAATTTTCCTCCCTCTCCTATGATTCTCGAAGAGCTAAGGCAGGGGATTTATTTCTTTGCATGAAGGGAAGTACCATGGATTCCCATGACAAAATTCCGGAGCTTTTGGAAAAGGGTGTTCGAGTATTTGTGGTGGAGAAAAATCTTCCTGATTTACCGAAGGAAATGCAGGATAGGGAAGACCTATGCATTGTACAGGTGGAAAATGGCAGAAAGGCTTTAGCGGAGCTGTCAGCCTTTTATTTTTCCGACCCCTCCAAGGAGATGCTGATGATTGGTATCACCGGCACCAAGGGAAAAACCACAACAGCCAGTATGGTGCGGGCAATTCTTACGGAAGCGGGCTACAATTGCGGTCTCATCGGAACCACCGGAATCGATTACGCGGGCATCCATGAAGAAAGCAGAAATACCACCCCGGAATCCTATACTTTGCAGGAAACATTCCGAAAAATGAAGGAAAAGGGCTGTAATGCCGTGGTTATGGAGGCTTCCTCCCAGGGCTTTAAGATGCATAGAACCGACGGTATTCTTTTTGATTATGGTATTTTTACCAATATCGAAGAGGATCATATCGGAGAAAATGAACATAAAGACTTTGCGGAGTACAAGTATTACAAGTCCAGAATTTTTACCCAGTCTAAGACGGGACTGGTGAATCTTGATGCAGATTTTTCTGAAGAATTCATGGAAAATGCAGAGTGCCCCTGTTTTAGCTTTGCCTTGAAAAAACAGGCTGATTTTATGGCTACGGAGATTGAAGACTTACATCGGCATGATTTTCTGGGCTGTAGATTTCATTTTCGACATGGAGAAGAGGATTGGGAGATTTGGAACCATCTGCCGGGAAGATACAATGTTTACAATGCCTTAGCGGCAATTTCTTTGGTTTCCCTTCTGGGCATCAAAAAAGAAGTGGTGCAATCCGCCTTACGAAAGATTCAGGTAAACGGAAGGATGGAGGTGGTTCTGCAAAGAGGGGGCTACACTGTTTTGGTGGACTATGCCCACAATGCCATGGGGATGAAGAACCTTTTGGAAACCCTGAAGGCCTACAAGCCGAAACGCCTGATTGTAGTCTTTGGCTGTGGCGGAAACCGTGCTAAGGAAAGACGTTACGGCATGGGAGAGGTGGCAGGGGAGATGGCGGATTTTACCATCCTTACTGCAGATAATTCCCGTTATGAGAAAACTATGGATATTATTTCCGATATTGAAAGCACATTGTCCAAGAAGACAAAGAACTATGTAAAGATTGAGGATCGTAGAGAAGCCATTCGCTATGCCTTAGAACAGGCTGAAGAGGGAGACTTAATTGCGGTGATCGGAAAAGGACATGAAGAATATAATGAGGTAAATGGAACATTTACTCGTTTTGTAGATAGAGAAGTGATTTTGGAAGAGGCGGAAAGAGAGGGAAAATAAGATGCAGATTCCTTTTTCGGAGATATTTTCCTCTGTAGACAAGATTATTTTGGATTCTCGGGAGGATTGTAGTAAGGGACTCTTTGTTCCCATCAAGGGAGAAAAGCAGGATGGACATCGCTTCATTCCCATGGCTATAGAGCATGGGGCATCCTTTATTTTTACCGAGGAGGATTGTTCGGAACTTTCCAAAAAATATCCCGAGGTACGTTTTATTTCGGTGGAAAGCACCATTGACGCTTTACAGGCCTTGGGGGGCTATGCCAGAAGCCTGTATTCCGGTTTGGTTATCGGTGTAACCGGTTCCGTAGGAAAGACCACTACCAGAGCCATGATTGCCAAGGCACTTTCCATGGAGAAGTCTGTTTTTGAAACCAAGGGAAATGCCAATTCTCAGCTGGGACTACCTATTACACTCTTCTCCATGGCTAAGGAAAATAAAGAAATCAGTGTTATCGAGTTAGGCATCTCCATCCCCGGGGAGATGCACAGGATTGCGGAGATTGCTTCCTGCGACATTGCAGTATTTACCAATATCGGTTCCGCCCATTTGGAGAATCTGAAGACCAAGGAAAATACCTGCTTTGAGAAAATGCATATTCTGGAAGGAAATCAAAAGGAAGTTTCCCTGTATTTGCCGAAAAAGGATGCTATATTGGGAACGCTTACGGAAGAGAAGATTAGAGCCATGGGATTCTTGGGAGAGAAGAAGCTAAATCTTTTCTTCTACGAAAAGAAGGAGGAGATTCCCCTTTCCGTTCCCGGAGAACATATGGAGGACAATGCTTCCGTAGCCATGGCGATAGGTCTTTCTCTGGGATTACATAAACAAAAGCTCTTACAGGGCTTATTGGAATTTCAGGGCTTGAAGGGAAGAGGCGGCAGACTTTCCACGGAAGACGGCATTATAATTATTGATGACAGCTACAATGCCTCTCCGGATTCCATGAAGGCTTCCTTAAAGGTCTTGGCTTCAGAGAAAGGGGTAAAAAGAAAGATTGCCGTTCTTGGAGATATGAATGAGCTGGGGGACAATGAAATTGCATATCATCGGGAAATCGGAGAACTTTTAAAGTCTCTTCCTATTGATGCATTATATACTTTAGGAAAGAAGGGAGAAGAGATTCGAAAAGCGATGCAAGACAAGCTACTTCCGGGAAGCGCCTGCTTTAGTTTGGAGGAGTTGTCCATAGCGTTGGAAAAGGAAATTAAGCCGGGAGACCTGCTTTTATTTAAGGCTTCCAACTCCCTTTCTCTTTCCAAGGTGATTCAAGAAATAAGGAGTAAGCATTGTTTGCCAAAGTAATCGTAGATATTTCCCATGAATCTATCGATAAATGTTTTACCTATAGGATCCCTGAAGATTTATCTTTATCCGTTGGGGATCCTGTTTTGCTACCCTTTGGAAGAGGAAAGAAAAAGGGCTATGTAATCGGGATAGAAGAGCTGGCAGACTTCCCTGAAGAGAAAATTAAAGACATTCTTTCTCCTTTGGAAAAGGAGTTCTCCGTAGAAAAACAGCTTTTGGATCTGGCCATTTGGATGGCGGAGGAATACGGAACGACCTTAAATCAATGCTTAAAAACCGTGCTTCCGGTAAAGAAGAAGACGAAAAACAGAACAAAGCCGGGAAAGATACAATATGGAAACCCCTATCCTGCTCCAAAACTCAATGCAGAGCAGGAGGAGGTTCTTTTTGCAATGCAGGAATATTTTCAGGAGGAGGAAGCGCCGTCTGCCCTGCTTTTCGGTGTTACCGGATCCGGAAAAACGGAGCTGTATTTGCGTTTAATCGAAGATTGCCTTGCCAAAGGGAAGGAAGTGATTTATCTGATTCCGGAAATTTCCCTAAGCCACCAAAGCAGAATGCGGGTGGAGGGACGTTTCCCCGGACAGGTGGCGGTATTACATTCCAAAATGAGCCAGGGAGAACGGGCGGAGAGCATGGAAAAGTGCCGGTCCGGAGAGGTGAAGCTTTTACTGGGTCCTCGTTCAGCCCTCTTTGCGCCATTTTCCAATTTGGGACTTATCATTATTGATGAGGAGCAGGAACGTTCCTACAAGTCGGAAACTGCTCCCCGATACGAAAGTCGGGATGTGGCAAGAAAAAGGGGAGAGCTGGCCAAGTGTCCGGTACTTTTCGGCTCTGCAACACCTTCCGTGAATATTTTCCGAGAGGCGGAGGAGGGAAAAGTCAGACTGTTTACTTTAAAAAACAGAGCGGTGGAGGGAAGCCTTCTGCCAAAGCTGACTTTGATTGACTTACGAAAGGAATTGGAGGAGGGAAACCGTTCCATTTTTTCCAAAGCACTGGAGGAAGCGGTATTAAAGCGTTTGGAAAGGGGGGAACAAAGCATTCTCTTTATGAACAGAAGGGGGTATTCTCCCTTTGTGAGCTGTAGAAAGTGCGGAAAGAGCTTAAACTGTCCCCACTGCGACGTAAGTCTGACGCTTCACAAAAACGGTATGCTGCAATGCCATTACTGCGGCTATAGCAGAAAACTGGAAAAGAAATGTCCAAACTGCGGCAGCAGTTATATTTCCCCCTTTGGCACCGGAACGGAAAAGCTGGAAAAAATCTGCCATGCAGTCTTCCCCAAAGCAAGAATTCTTCGTATGGACGGAGATACCACAGGGAAAAAGGGAAAATACGAAGAAATTTTACAGGATTTTGCGGAGGAGAAGGCGGATATTCTTTTGGGAACCCAGATGATTGTAAAAGGACATGATTTTCCCAAGGTCACTCTGGTGGGCATTATGGCGGCGGAGCAGCTGTTCTTCCAGTCGGATTTTCAGGCAAGGGAATATGCTTTCCAGATTCTTACCCAGGCAGCAGGTAGGGCAGGCCGGGGAAAGCTTCCCGGAGAAGTTTTGATTCAAAGCTATCGTCCCGAGGAGGAAGTACTGGAGCTGGCTTTGGAACAGGACTACTTTGCTTTTTATCAGTCGGAAAAGAAGTTTCGGAAAAGACTGGAATATCCTCCCTTTGCCAGAATGCTGGCTATCCAATGCAGCTATCAAGAGGAAGAGTTTTTAAGTCTGATGCTGGAGAAGACCATCAAAAAAATCCAGGGGAAATTGGAGAAGGAGCAGGCGGAGTTATTTGGTCCCTTCCCTGCCACCATTTATAAGCTAAAGGATAATTTTAGGAAAATCATCTATATTAAGCAAGAATCCCATGATATAATCATTCGATTAAGAAATCTATTTGTAGAGGAGCTTAGAAAAGAAGATAAACGCGCTTTGATTCAGCTCCAGTTTGATCTTTTATAGAGAGGGTAGAGTTTATGGCAATTCGCAGTATCCGTAAAATCGGAGACTCCATTTTGGAAAAGAAGTGTAAAGAAATTAAGGAAATGACGGATAAAACGAAGGAACTGATTCAGGACATGTTTGAAACCATGTATGATGCCAACGGTGTTGGACTGGCGGCTCCTCAGGTGGGGATTTTAAAGCAGCTTTTTGTGGTGGATATCGGAGACGGTGTTCGCTATGTGTGCATTAATCCTAAAATCGAAGTTGTGGGAGAGGAAGAGCAGTGCGGAGAAGAGGGTTGTCTTTCCGTTCCGGGAAAGGAAGGAAAGGTTACCCGGCCCATGAATATCCATCTGGAGGCCCTGGATCAGAACATGGAGCCCTTTAGCTTAGATGCTTCCGGCTTTTTGGCCAGAGCCTTCTGCCATGAGTATGATCATCTCCAAGGGGTTCTCTATACAGAGAAGGTAGAGGGAGATTTGGAGGATGTTCAATATGAAGAACTGGAAGAGGAGGAAATGATTTGAGAATCGTGTTTATGGGAACCCCGGACTTTGCGGTGAAGGGGTTAGAGGCCATCCATCAGGCCGGACATGAGATTCTCTTGGTAATCAGTCAGGAGGATAAAGCAAAGGACAGAAAGGGGAATCTCCTTAAGACGCCGGTAAAACAGGCAGCAGAAAGACTGGAGCTTCCTGTTCGTTCCGTACATCGTCTGAGAAAAGACGAAGAACTCCTTGCATATTTAAAGGATTTAAAGCCGGATTGTATTGTGGTGGCTGCCTTCGGACAGATCCTTCCCAAGGAGCTTTTAGAGCTTCCCCGCTATGGCTGTGTGAATATCCATGCTTCTTTACTGCCTCTTTATCGGGGAGCTTCTCCGATTCAGCAGGCTATTTTGCATAGAGACAAGGAAACCGGTATTTCCACCATGTTGATGGCGGAAGGATTGGATACCGGAGACATCCTGCTTCAAAAAAAGCTTCCATTAACGGGGGAAGAAACAGGAGAAAGTCTTTTCGAAGCTCTTTCCTTGCTTTCTCAGGATTGCATTTTGGAAACCCTTAGTCTTTTAGAGCAGGGGAATTGCCCCAGAAGGGCCCAGGAAGAGGAAAAAGCCAGTCATTGCAGTATGATTGTAAAGCAGGACGGCTTTGTGAATTGGAATAAGCCCGCCGTTGAAATCGAGGCCATGGTTCGAGCCTTTAATCCCTGGCCTGCTGCAGTCAGTGTTCTTCCCAACGGGAAAAGCTTTAAGATCTGGAAAGCCAGAGTTATCAAGCAGAAAGAGGAGAATTTTCAAAGCTTTTCAGAAATTAAAGAAGATATGCTCTTAGCTCATTTACCGGAAAGTCTTTCGGAGGAAGCAAAGGAGGTCTTTCGGAAGAAAGACGACGTAGGAAAGATGTATCGCAATAAGGAGAACAATCGTCTTCTTCTTTCCACAGGGGAAGGATATTTGGAAATTTTGGAAATTCAGGTAGAAGGGAAAAAACGTTTGGATACCCCTGCTTTCTTACTAGGATTTGGAGGATAAGATGCCTTTTTCATACTATTTTTTTGATCCCACAATGATTTTTGTCTATATCGGCATGGGGCTTTCTCTGCTGGCCTCCTCTTTGGTGAAGTCCACCTTTGCCAAATATGACCGGGTTCGTTCCCAAAGAGGTATCAGCGGAAGAGAGGCGGCGGAGATTATTTTACAGAAAAACGGTATCGGCTATGTGCAGGTGCTTTCCGTAAGAGGACATCTGAGCGATTTCTATAGCCCGAAGGACAAAACGGTAAATCTGTCGGAAGCCACGGAGAACTCCACCTCCATTGCGGCCATTGGTGTTGCCGCCCACGAGTGCGGACATGCTGTTCAGGATGCGGTAGGCTATATGCCCCTGGTCATCAGCCGGAATATTAATCCGGTTTGTGCTATTTGTTCACAGCTGGCCATTCCCATTATTTTTATTGGCTTTCTGATCGGACTAAGCGGCTTTATTCAGTTGGGAATCATTGTTTTCGCAGTGGCAATTTCCTTTCAGATTATTACTCTTCCGGTGGAGTGGAATGCTTCTCAAAGAGCCATGAGGATTTTGGAAGAGGAGGGGATTTTAAGTCCCCAGGAAATTAAGGGAGTTCGGGCAGTCCTTACTGCGGCGGCTCTTACTTATGTAGCGGCAGCGGCATCCTCCGTATTGCAGCTTCTTCGTTTACTCATTCTCTATGGAGGAAGAGGCAGAAGAGATGACTAAGGCTGAAAAAATGAAAAGCAAGACCGGAGCCCATGTAGGAATATCCACCGGAGGCAAAATGGATAAGAGGAAGAAAAACTTAAAGCCAAGAGTGGAAAAGAGCGAAAGAGAGTTACTTTTGGAGCTTTTGGAAAAGGTCTTTTATGAAGGAGAGTTTATTCATCTTGCTTTAAGAAAGCTTTTTTCGGACTATCCCGGATTGGGAAACAGAGAGAAGGCTTTTTTAACCAGAAGCAGTCACGGGATTTTGGAGCGGTATCTGCAACTGGACTATGTGATTTCCTTATACAGCAGTGTAAAGCTGAAAAAGATAAAGCCTGTAGTTCTTTTGAGTCTTCGGATTGCGGTGTATCAGGCCCTGTTTATGGATAAGATTCCGGACCATGCCATTGTGGATGAGGCGGTAAAAAGCATCAAAAAAAGAAAGCTTCAGGGTCTGGTTCCCTTTGTCAATGCAGTTTTACGAAAGATTGTAGGAGAGAAAGAAGAGATTAAAAAGAAGCTGGCTTCTCTTCCCAAGGAGGATGCAGTTTCCCTATGCCTTCCTCCGGATATTTTGGAGGTCTTTTTAAAAGACTATGGCAGGGAAAAAACGATTGCCATGGCAGAGGCCTTCTTACAAAGTGACGGAGGCTTTTATATCCGAAATGAATCCGGAGAGGGAGAACGGGTATCCGGAAATATAGTAGAGGAGGAACGTTTCCGTTCCGGTGCCGTCACCATACAGGACTTTTCTTCTCAAGCGGTGGGAAAAAGCCTAAAGCTTAAAGAAGGAGACCTGGTACTGGACTGCTGCAGTGCCCCGGGAGGAAAGGCCTGCCATATCGCCTCCTTACTGAAGGGGAGCGGTAAGGTTTATGCCAGAGATGCCCAGAAGGATAAGCTTCGTTATATTGTGGAAAACCAAAAACGTCTTGGTTTAGAAAATATGGAGATCGAGCATTGGGATGCCAGAGTTCGGGATGAGCGCTTTATACAAGATGGGGAAGGAATTTTGGATGCGGTGCTTTGTGATGCACCCTGTTCCGGCCTTGGAGTTATCGGTAGAAAACCGGATATTCGTCTGCATTTTAGCAAGGAAGCTTTGGCGGAATTGCAAAGCCTGCAAAGGGAGATTCTAAGTACGGTTCAAGCCTATGTGAAAAAGGGTGGACAGTTTTTATATTCCACCTGCAGTCTTTCCTTTAAGGAAAATGAAGAGAACCGGGACTTTATTCTACAAAATTTCCCTTTCACCCTGATAAAGGAAGAGAAGTTTATGCCCGGGAAGCCCTCGGACGGCTTTTATCTGGCTCTGTTTCAGAGAAAGACGGAAGATTGAACCCCACATTATACCGGAAGAATTCGGAGAAGTCATTTTACGCAATTTCAGAAAAGGATGGAGGAGTAATTCTTGCAAGAGAAGGAAGGCATGAAAAATATTCGTGATTTAGAGCTTATAGAGCTGAAAAGTCTGTGTAAGGAAGAGGGATTTCCTGCGTATAGGGCGGAGCAGCTTTTTTCCTGGCTTCATGAAAAAGCTGTGGAGGAGTATACGGAAATGACGAATATTCCTAAGGCTATGCGGGAAAAGCTTGCAGAAGGCTATTCCGTGGCCTTACCTGAGGCGGATTTACACCTTTGCTCTAAAATGGATGATACGGAGAAGTTTCTTTTTCGTTTATCTGACGGGCATAAAATAGAATCTGTTTTCATGCGGTATCAGCATGGAAACTCCGCCTGCATTTCCACCCAGGTGGGCTGCAGGATGGGCTGTGCCTTCTGCGCGTCCACTTTGGATGGACTTGCCAGAAACTGTACCACAGGAGAAATGCTTGGGCAGATTTATGCTATGGAAAAGCTGACAGGACAAAGAATTTCTCATGTGGTGCTGATGGGCTCCGGAGAGCCATTGGATAACTACGAGGAGGTTACCCGTTTCTTACGAATCATCAGTGACGAGAAGGGAAAAAATCTCTCCATCAGAAACATTACCCTGTCCACCTGTGGTCTGGTACCGAGAATCTATGATTTGGCCAAGGAAAATTATGGGATTACACTGGCTCTAAGCCTGCATGCCCCCAGGGATGAACAGCGAAGAAAAATCATGCCCATTGCTAATCGCTATTCCTTATCAGAAATTATGCCGGCGGTAAAGGAATATTTTAAGAAAACCGGCAGAAGAGTTAGCTTTGAGTATGCCTTGGTGCTGGGGGTAAATGACGGAGAAGAGGACAGAAAGGCTTTAGCGGATTTATTAAAAGGGGAGAAGGGAGAACATTTTCCCTGTCATGTGAATCTCATTCCGGTGAATCCTATTAAAGAAAGGACTTTTGCACCGCCGGACCGGAAGAGGGTGTATGCTTTTCAGGAGTATTTACAGAAAAGAGGTATTACCTGTACGGTAAGAAGAGAGATGGGGGCTGATATTGCCGGAGCTTGCGGACAATTACGAAGGGATGGAACAAAAGGGGCTTAAGATGGAGTTTTTTGCAAAAACGGATCAGGGAAAGATGCGAAAAATGAATCAGGATTATCTTTTCGCCACAGGGGATGCCCTGGGGAAATTTCCCAATCTTTTTCTTTTGGCAGATGGAATGGGAGGACACAGAGCCGGTGACTTTGCCTCCCGCTATTTGGTGGAAAGCCTAACGACGCTTTTGAAACAGGAGGAAGAACTGCCTTTGGTACGAAGCCTGGAGAAGGCAATACAGAAGATGAATCTGGAGCTGCTTCGTCTTTCCCAAAGCAATATCCATTTGCAGGGGATGGGAAGTACCTTGGTTACCGCCTTTGTAGAGGGAAACAGCATTGTTTTTTCCAACGTTGGAGACAGTAGAGCCTATCTTTTTCAAAGAAATCGTCTGCGCCAGGTTACCAGAGACCACAGCTATGTGGAGGAGATGATTCAGAGAGGGAAAATGATTCGAGGCTCTGAGGAATACCAAAAGAGTAAGAACATGATTACCCGGGCGGTTGGCGTGGAAAAGTACCTGGAAGTGGACTTCTTCGAGGAGGAGTGGGAGGAAGGAGATTTATTTTTCCTTTGCTCCGACGGCCTTAGCAATATGGTGGATCAGGAAAGTATGGTACAGATTTTAAAGGATGACTCCAGTTTGGAAGAAAAGGGAGAGGCTTTGATTACCTTAGCCAATATTAATGGGGGAAAAGACAATATCGCCTTGATTTTGGTGAAACCCGGAAAGGAGCAGGGATAATGAAGTGGGAAAAAGGAACTCTGCTACAGGATCGATATAGTATAGAAGCCCTCATTGGAGAGGGAGGCATGAGTTATGTATACCGTGCCAGAGATCAAAAATTAGGAAGAACCGTAGCCATAAAGGTCTTAAAGCAGGATTATGCAGAGGATCAGGAATTTGTTCGAAAATTTCAGGACGAAGCCAAGGCTGCCGCAAAGCTGAATCATTTGAATATTGTCTCCGCCTATGATGTTGTGGATGAAGGGGATACGCACTTTATCGTCATGGAATTGGTAGAGGGAATTACCTTAAAGAACTATATCCATAGAAAGGGAAAATGCTCGGAGCGAGAAGCCATCGGCATTGCACTTCAGCTTGTGGAAGGTATGGATACTGCCCATAAGATGGGCATTGTGCACAGAGACATAAAGCCTCAGAATATGATTGTCAGCACTGAGGGAGTGGTGAAAATTGCCGATTTCGGAATTGCCCGAGCCGCAAGCCAAGAAACGGCCAATACAGCGGTGATGGGTTCCGTGCATTATATTTCACCGGAGCAGGCAAGACGAGGGGTTTCCGATCAGCGTTCCGATATTTATTCCCTGGGTTGCACCATTTATGAAATGCTTACCGGAAAGCTTCCCTATGAGGGAGAGAATTCCATGGCAGTGGTTTTTTCCCACATGGAAGATCCTATTCCCCGGGTAAGGGATTTGGAGCCTGAGGTTTCCCCTGCCTTAGATTATGTGGTTTGGAAGGCTATGCAGAAAAAGCCCTCTGCCCGTTATCAAAGTGTGGAGGAGCTGCGGGATGATTTAAATCTTGCTTTGGAAGACCCGGAAGCCGGTTTTTTAAACGACAGACAGGATGAGGGAGACGAGTCCGTTTCCCGTCAGGCCAGACAGGAAATGGATAAAGGCATTTCCCGACTGTATAAAGCCTTGGCAATATTGTCCGTAGTTTGTATCCTGGGCGTATTTCTTTTCTTAGGCTTTAAATTAGTGGGTATGCTTCGTTCCGTAAAGGATCTTTCTCCCAAGACGGAAAGTACAACGGAGAAGGAAACGGAGGAAAGCACCCAGGTGGCTATCACCATTTCCGCTTTAGACAGTTTATTGCCGGATATAGTAGGAAAGACCATCCCCGAGGCGGAAAAATATCTCTCCTCTTATGACATTAAGATTTATCCGGAAAAGGAGGAATTTTCCGAGAAATACGAGGAAGGACAGATTATTTCCTACCCAAGCGGAAAATATGGGGTCAGAAGCCGATTGTACGTGACGGTTTCCAAGGGAAGTAAGGTACTGGTATTTTATGATAAGGAGCATCCTGAGGACTTAACGAAGCTTCAGCAGATGGAGCTCAGCACGGTAGAGAAGGAGTTAAAGGATAGGGAGATTCCCTACAAGGTGCTTGAGCAAATGTCGGATACGGTGGAAAAGGGATATCTGATTAGTACCAACAAGGCGGATACATCAGAGCCGGGAGAGCTGGAGCTTGTAGTCAGTACCGGAATTCCGGATAACTGGGCCGTGGTGCCGGATCTTACTAATCTATCCGAGAAAGAAGCCATTTCCGCCTTGGAGGATGCCGGTTTGGAAGCCGGAGTAATTTCCTATATTCCCAGCACAAGCGTAGCAAAGGGTGTGGTGCTGAAGCAGTCTGTAGCAAAGGACAGCTATGTGGAAAGAGGACAGGCAATTCCCTTCAGCGTAAGCTCCGGTCCGGATGGAGAAAGCAGTACAAAGCTTGCCCCCTCCGATGACAACAGCAAGGCTTGGGTATCCAGCATAAATCAAACCGTTGTTTTGGGAAGTGGCGGTCCCGGTGTTGAAGGAACAGTCCTGGTGGTAGTTTATCTTCGACAAGACGTAAACGGAGAAAGCCGGTACACCACCCTGCAAGCCGCAAGATCCTATGTGATAGGAAGCGAAATGCAGTTAAGCATTGGTCGAATCAAGGGAATTGCCGGACTTTCCAAGGGAACCGTGGAAGTAGTGGATGCGGAGAAGGATAGAGTTCTGGCCGCCTATGATCTGGATTTCGCTCCGGAGGCTTAGGATGACAGGTAAGATAATTAAAGGCATTGGCGGATTTTATTATGTGGATACCAAGTCGGGAGTCTTTGAATGTCATGCCAAGGGGCTTTTTCGAAATAAGAAAGAAAAGCCCCTGGTAGGAGATATGGTGGAAGTGGAAGAGGTTCCTGACACGGAAAAAGAGATGGTGGGTCAGATTCTAAGGATTCTCCCCCGAAAAAATGAATTGATTCGCCCCTTAGTGAGTAATATTGACCAGGCGGCACTGGTCTTTGCGGTAAAGGAGCCTGAGCCCTCCTTCCCTTTGATTGACCGTTTTCTTTTGCATCTGGAGGCAAGGGAGATTCCCTGTATGCTTTTCTTTAATAAGAGAGATTTGCTTTCAGATTGTGAAGCGGATTATCGGGAGAAGATGCAGAGAATTTATGAAAAAGCAGGTATTCCGGTTTATTTCTTCCAAAGCAATACGAAAGAAGACCGGGAGGAGATTCTAAGGCTCCTAAAGGGAAAAACCACGGTTTTCTCAGGACCCTCCGGTGTGGGAAAGTCCAGTATGATTAATCTACTGCTGGAAGACAGGAGGATGGAGACAGGAAGTCTTTCCGAAAAAATCAAAAGGGGAAAGAACACCACAAGACATGCGGAATTTTTCTCTTTGGGAGAAGACAGCTATGTCCTGGACACTCCCGGTTTCACCTCTTTATTTCCGCCGGATATTTCGCCGGAGAATCTGCGGTACTTTTATCCGGAGTTTGAAGAGTATCGGCAGTCCTGTCGCTACAATACCTGCTATCATTTGGGAGAGAAGAAGCAGGACTGTGGGGTAAAGCAGGCGGTGGAAAAGGGAGAGATTGCCATAGAGCGTTACGAAAGCTACAAGAGTTTATATCAGGAGATTGTAGAGGAAAGAAAGAATTATTAAGGAGGTTTCCGTGAAAAATCGATTATCCCCGTCTATATTGGCGGCAGACTTTTCCGCCTTACAGGAGGATGTGGCTTTAGCTGAGGCTGCAGGTGCGAAAAGCTTTCATTTTGACATTATGGATGGACATTTTGTGCCCAATATTTCCTATGGAGCTGGGATCGTTTCCGCCTTACGGAATAAGTCCAAAGCCTTTTTTGATGTGCACCTTATGGTGGAGGAGCCGGATTGCTTCTTTGCCGATTACAAAAAGGCGGGAGCAGACAGAGTTTCCGTTCATGTGGAGGCGGTAAAGCATCTGGATCGTTCTTTGCAGGCAATACGAGAGCTTGGTATGGAAGGAGGCGTTGCTTTAAATCCTGCCACATCCCTGTCCACAATAGAAGAAATTCTTCCCATTTGTTCCTATATTTTGATTATGTCCGTAAATCCGGGCTTTGGAGGGCAGAGCTTTATTCCTTATACCTTGGAGAAGATTAAAAGACTTCGGAAAATGGCAGAGGAGAGAGCCCTTTCCTTGGAAATCGGTGTAGACGGGGGAGTAAAATTGGACAATATTTCTCCGATTCTGGAAGCCGGAGCCAACTTTATTGTGGCAGGCTCCTCTGTATTCGGAAAGAAAGATGAAATTGGAGAACGGGTAAAGAGTTTTAATAAGGTTCTTGAAAATGCCTAGGGGACAGTTTATAGTAAGGTAATAAAATAAAGGAGGGTCAGAGAATGCTGGATATTAAATTTGTGAGAGAAAATCCTGAAATTGTTAAAGAGAATATAAGAAAGAAGTTCCAAGATGAGAAGCTGAGTCTTGTGGATGAGGTTATTTCTCTGGATGTGGAAGCCAGAAAGGTGCAGATGGAAGCGGATGAGCTTCGTAGTAAAAAGAATCAGGTTTCCAAGCAAATCGGAGCTTTGATGGCGAAGGGAGAGAAGGAAGCGGCGGAAAAGGCCAAAGAAGAGGTAGCTACATTCTCCCAGAGACTGGCAGAATTAGAGGAAAAGGAGCCGGCTTTACAGGAAGAAATCTTGAAAAGAATGATGGTTATTCCGAACATCATTGACCCCTCCGTACCTATCGGAAAGGACGATTCCTGTAACGTGGAAAATGAGCGTTTTGGAGAACCTGTGGTTCCCTCTTACCCCATTCCTTACCATGCGGATATTATGGACAGCTTTTCCGGCTTGGATTTAGATGCAGCAGGTAGAGTAGCCGGTAACGGCTTCTATTATCTGGTAGGAGATGTGGCAAGACTTCATTCCGCAGTGCTTTCTTATGCCAGAGATTTTATGATTGACAGGGGCTTCACCTATGTGATTCCTCCCTATATGATTCGTTCCAAGGTTGTGGACGGCGTAATGTCTTTCGCGGAAATGGATGCCATGATGTATAAGATTGAGGGAGAAGACCTTTACTTAATCGGTACCTCCGAGCACTCCATGATTGGACGCTTTATCGATCAGATTTTACCGGTAGAGTCCCTTCCTTTGACCTTAACCTCATACTCTCCCTGCTTCAGAAAGGAAAAGGGATCTCACGGTATAGAGGAGAGAGGTGTTTATCGTATCCATCAGTTTGAAAAGCAGGAAATGATTGTTGTTTGTGAGCCGGAAGAGGCTATGGACTGGTACAACAAGCTTTGGCAGAACACTGTAGACTTTTTCAGAAGTCTGGATATCCCTGTAAGAACACTGGAATGTTGTTCCGGAGATCTGGCAGATTTGAAGGTTAAGTCCTGTGACGTGGAGGCTTGGTCTCCCAGACAGAAGAAGTATTTTGAGGTAGGTTCCTGCTCCAACTTGGGAGATGCACAGGCAAGACGTTTAAAGATACGTGTTAAGGGCGCAGATGGAAAGAATCATTTAGCCTTTACCTTAAACAATACCTGCGTGGCACCCCCCAGAATGCTGATTGCTTTCCTGGAGAATCATTTACAGGAAGACGGAACGGTAACCATTCCTAAGGCTTTACAGCCATATATGGGTGGCAAGGAAGTTTTGGTTCCCAAGTTCAATTCCGTAGAAAAAGAAAAAAATGCATTAAAATAAAGTTTTTTACAAATATTGTAACGGTGATGCCGCTTCTTTTGTCCTATCAGAAGAAGCGGTTTTATCGTTGTGAAAACATTCTCATTGCGTAGTAAGGGGCTATCCTCTATACTAGCTTAGTATTAGGGAAAGTAGGCTTTCGCATAGAAAGGAAAAAAATGGAACCCATTATTTCCGTGAGGGATTTATATAAAATATTCAAGATAGGTGATACGGAGGTCTATGCCTTAAACGGATTGAACTTTGACATCTATCAGGGCGAATTCATTGCCATCGTGGGTACCTCCGGTTCCGGAAAGTCGACCTGCCTGAATATGCTGGCAGGTCTGGAAAAGCCCAGTAAGGGCAGCATCACCATTACCGGAGAGTCCATTGAAAAAATGAATGAGAAACAGCTGGTGGCTTTTCGAAGGATGCATGTAGGCTTCATTTTCCAAAGCTACAACCTGATTCCCTTTCTGAATGCTATGGAAAATGTTGCTATGCCACTGATGTTTCGAGGAGTTTCCAAAGAGGAAAGAAACAAAAAGGCTTTGGAATATCTGGAGCTTATGAACATTGGAAAGGAAGCCAATCGTTCTCCCAACCAGATGTCCGGAGGACAGCAGCAAAGAGTGGGTATTGCCAGGGCCTTAGTGATTGATCCGGAAATTATATTTGCGGACGAGCCTACCGGAAACCTGGATTCCCATACCACCGAAGAGGTTTTGGCCTTGATGCGAAACATTGTAGAAAAGCAAAGAAAAACTCTGATTATGGTTACCCATGATCCCCATATTGCGTCCTGGGCTGACCGACAGTTAAGAGTGGTGGACGGAAGGATTGTGGAAACCGTCATTCGGAAAGAAAGCAAAATCGAAGAAGAGATTTTACGGGAAAACGGTGTTCCGCCCTATACCGTAGTAGCGAAGCAACAAGAAGGAGAAGCAAGATGAAAGAGATAAGAAACAGCAGTAAGAATATGTCGAAGGGGTTCACCAAGACAATCGATAGAAAGAAAAACATGGGGAAAACTCTATTTTCACTCTTTTTGTGTCTTAGCCTTATGCTTCCGTTTTTTAGTCAAAGAAGCTATGCCGGCTATGTGAATACCAATCTAAATACCTTTATTCATGATGTGCAGGATGTGCCCACAGGCTATCCGGGGCAGGAAATGGAAGTGAAGGTTCGTATCGGTTACAACGGCTTAAACGGTTTAAGTAATCCGAATTCCGATGTGATTAATAATGTAAGAGTGCGTTTATCCAATGACCAAAGCTATCTGACGACCCAGAACAGTCCCCAAAAGACACAAAAGAACAATCCCT